>NZ_AP025144.1:3445503-4134604 GCF_019977755.1 Vibrio penaeicida
AGCCACAACTGTTCGATTTAGCATTACTTCTATTGGCGATCGATTGGCGCAGCAATGAGTCTCTCGCGAAGCACCTCATTCAAGCATTAGGGAAAGAAGACAAAAAGCGCGCCCGCCGTGAATTAGCGCCTCATGTTAATCGAGCAACCGACACGCTCTCTCCATTAGGGCTTGGCAAAGCTGGCGCAGAAACTCTGATTTTAGGGTACGGCAGAAACGTTATCTGCGTGATGTTCTGGTATGCCATCGGTGGCGGTATTGGTGCCATGATGTACCGCTTAATCATGGAACTGGCACGGGCTTGGTCACCTAGTCGAAGTGAATTTCTACCTTTCGGCTTACCCGCTATTCGAATGCTCGCACTGTTAGAATTAATTCCTCTAAGACTATTTAGCTTATTTATAGCCGTGGGAAATAATATGTCTGCGGCGATATCTGGCATGCTTTCGCAAGGAAAAACATGGCCAACACCGGGTCCTGGTTGGCTCATGGCGGTGGTGGGTAACAAACTCGAGCTATCACTTGGTGGCCCTGCTATTTATGGCGATAAAAAAACCATGCGCCCCAAACTTGGAGGTCGAGTCGCGCCTTCCGCTTATCATTTATCTCAAATTCAACATCTTCTGGCGTGGCGCATCTGTGTTTGGGTGTTGCTGCAAAGCGCAATCATGGCAGTCATCTATCAAGGTATTTAAATTGAAAACGCTCTTTGTTTTGTTAGCAGGTCTCCTTGTTAGCCAATCTGTTTTGGCTAATTCCGCACCTCAACGCATTATTTCCCTTGCGCCTCACGCAACAGAAATCGCCTTTGCAGCAGGACTAGGCGACAAGCTTATTGCCGCTACCGACCACAGCGATTACCCAGAAGAAGCGAAAGCACTCGAGCGGGTCGCCAACTATCAAGGCATCAAACTCGAACGCATTGTGGCGCTTCAACCCGACTTAATCATCGCGTGGCCAAGTGGCAACCCCGCCAAAGAGTTAGACAAACTAAGAAAGCTTGGGTTTGAAATTTACAACTCCAAAACGGGTACATTCGAAGATATTGTCCACAATTTAGAGCAGCTAAGCCAATACGCAGAAGACCCAAGTGTTGGCATGAAAGCCGCCGCGGATTTTCGAGAAAACCTAGCGCAACTTAAACAACGCTACACCACCGACAAGCCCGTAAAGTATTTCTATCAATTAAGTACAAAACCCATTATCACGGTGGCACAAAATAGCTGGCCAAGTGAGGTGTTTAGTTTTTGTGGGGGTACCAATATCTTTGTCGACAGTGCGTCTCCCTACCCTCAAGTTGGTGAAGAGCAGGTCATTGTTCGGCAGCCAGATGTCATCTTTACTTCTCGACATGCGGTACAAGATGAGTCCCTATGGCAAGGGTGGGCATCGCAAGTCCCTGCTGTACAACACAAACACATTTGGTCACTGAATTCCGATTGGATAAATCGACCGACACCGCGCACCGTTAAAGCCATAGAGCAGGTATGCGACTTTTTTGAACAAGCAAGGCAATACGCAAAAGCTAGCTAAGCTCACGTAAAAAGCTAACTGAGAATACGAGGAACATGGACGCATTACTTCTATACATAATTGATCTGTTTGGAACCGCAGTATTTGCGATTTCTGGGGTGTTGCTGGCAGGCCGATTAAAAATGGACCCATTCGGTGTAGTCGTGCTGGGCAGTGTCACAGCCATTGGCGGCGGATCGATACGCGATATGCTTTTAGGGGCAACTCCCGTATTCTGGATATCCGATACCGCATATCTCTGGGTTATTTTCATTACCTGTGTGCTCACCATGTTGATTGTTAGACGTCCTAAACGCTTGCCATGGTTCGTATTACCCGTCTGTGATGCCATCGGGCTGGCTGTATTTGTCGGAATCGGTGTAGAAAAAGCATTAAGCTATCAAGACAGCGCCATTGTTGCCGTCATTATGGGGGTACTCACAGGGTGTGGGGGCGGTATTATCCGCGATGTTCTAGCAAGAGAAATCCCAATGGTATTAAGAAGCGAAGTGTACGCCACCGCCTGTTTAGTGGGCGGTATTGTTCACACTGGTGCTATCGCTTTAGGTGTTGAGCACTCTCCTGCGTTGTTCATTGGTATTTTCACTACATTGACCATTAGGCTGGCGGCCATCAAATGGCACCTTTCTCTACCAGTATTTGCAATTAACAAATAGTCTAAAACAATGGGTTTAACTCCATTAATAGATAAGTTCATTCATCTGACGTTATTCAGGCTGTAACACCATCGTATTTTATTGGCCCACATCTTTTGATGTGGGCTTTTTGTTGCACGCTTTTTTGAGTGACTTCTCATTTAGCTGACTTAAAAACGATTAAATAAAGTAATTTGTTTACTTAATCATTCTGCGATCTATATTAGTAAACAAATTACTTTATTAAAACAACTATAAGAACGTCAAGAGGCAATATGAACAACATACGATCTTCCACTCAACATTTAGTGACTGCGACACATCAATTTGATCCCAACTACCAAGGCAACTTAACGAATCACTTGCCCATGGCTTTGGTGGCACTGGATCTTAGTGGCGCGTCAGAAGCCCGAATTCAGCGCTTTTATGATCATTACGTCAAAATTCTGGATCCCAAGAAAGCCTCGCGTACCGCGAAACAGCCACAAATGTCGAACCGAGATCATTTCAATGACTGGCAAGCATTCTTCCTCAATGAAATCCATAGCCACGGCATAGAGACGTGCTTGAAAAATCAACTTCCAGTGCTCGTTGAAGGGATTGCAGCGGCAGCGTTTCACGGTCTGATTCGGTTATCCTATGCCATTGACCTAGGTTCTCCAGACGAGATATCCCATGCGCTGGCATACCTCGCTAGCGAGTATCAGTATTTGGGCGATCTTCAGACCACAAATTCATACTCGCTGGACGAGCAAATAGTAGAAGGATACAACTTGTTCCACCAACACTCGTTTGAACCGGGAATCATTGTGGATCGGGTGCAAGAAGTGATCGAGTCAGAACGCTACGTATCCATATCAGCGATACCGGATACACTCCCACTGGAAAAGGTGCGCGATGTCATTCTGAAGCAATTTATCCGAACTAATGATTTCACGTATTTACACGGCGTGACGGGTCTACAAGCGTTCATCAATATCCTGCCTTATCTACAAGATCAAACTGTTGGACTACAACGCTTTTGGCAAGCTTACGTGGCAGCTTATTGTGCGAGTAGCCCATACGCCAAAGCCACGGACTGTACCATCACTCATCCCAGTAAAAATTGGCAACAACGATTGCAACGTGCGAGCCAAAGCAATGACGACCACACCATAAAGCTGGTTTTTAGTTGTTTTCGCATCGATCAATCCAACCCTACCCCATTATCTATTCAAGCTGCTGAAATGCGTCTTGCTAAGGAGTCGTTATGAGTACTTATGTCGAACACGCTAATGTCACCGTTAAAAATGTGGATCGCGCCATAGAGTTTCTTCAAACCGCTTTACCTGATTTCAAGATTCGTCATTTCGGACATAGCCATTATCGCTGGTGCCATATCGGTACAGAAGAAACCTATATTGCCTTACAGGAAGTCGTTGAAAAAGAATCCGTAGATCGCTCTCCCTATGTTGATGTAGGTATCAACCACATTGGGTTCGTGGTCGACGATATTGAGGAAGTAGAACGCAGTTTACTGAGTAATGGCTATGAACAAAACCCAATGGAAACAAAGCATCCATATCGTAAACGTCTCTATTTTTACGACAGCGATGGACTGGAATGGGAATTCATTCAATACCTAACTCACGATTCGAAAAAACGAAATGACTACGACCATTAATAACCGATACCCCAATAATAAGGATGACGTCAGTGACTAAAATATCTATTGTCTATTTTTCAAAGTGTGGCGCGACTAAAGCCTTGGCTGAATATATCGCCAGTGGTGTCCGTTCTGTACCTAACGCATCACCTACACTGTTAGAAATTGAGCCTAAGGACATTCACGAAGGACGTTACAAAAATGATGCGCTGTTTGAAGAACTCAAAAACAGTGATGCCATCATTTTTGGGGCACCCACCTACATGGGCGGTCCCGCCGCCCAATTCAAAGCCTTTATGGATACAAGCAGTGATGCCTACGTTGAACGGGAATGGCATAACAAACTAGCCGCGGGCTTTACTTGCGGTGGAAGCCTGAATGGCGAACAAGAACAAACACTGTTTTCATTCTTCGTATTGGCTTGCCAGCACGGCATGATTTGGGCTGGCTTGGACGAATCCGAACATGTCAGCGACAGCGGGTTAAACCGACTGGGATCCAATATAGGGCTGACGGCTTGTAATAAAGATATTGAAGAGTTAGTGCATTCAAACGACGCCAAGACCGCCATCTATTTAGGCGAACGGATCGCAAAGCTCACCAACTAGAACTTGATATATCCAAGTGGTTCAGAATTTAGAGCCACTTAGGTATATAACAAAATTAATACCGATAACATACTGGAATAAATATCATTTTATCTTAACAATTCAATCATATTTCCTCGTCAGAGTTTTGATTCATATGACACCCATTAAATATGTGATGCTTTAGGCTAATTTATAATTATGATGATAAAACTATAATACGCGAATCACATTTGTTTTTTGTGAATACCAAACTTCATTAAGCTAATATATATTTATGTAAGTAGAGCAATATTCTTGCTTATGGGCAGAGGAACATACAATGAACATGTACCTTAATTGGCAATCCAAATTCCAGCTAACCCTGTTAGACTGGTATACCATCGATCATCAGATTTCATTTCATCTATCTTCTGAATAAGAACTTTTCAAGTCAACCTCAGTGACGAAAAAGCACATCTAAAGCAAGCAAAAAACATCAGCGGAAATTGCTGTAAAGAATCATTACATTCTTTATTTTCCACCGCTTAACACCTGCTTTATTCATAGCTAAATCATCACTGCTCTATTTATTAACAATTAATTCTAAACATTGAATTTATTAATAATTTGATGGGATTCATCTCATCTAAAATAAATATAATCTTGAAAGGTCTTAATATGGAAAACTTTAAACATCTCCCAGAACCATTTCGCATTCGAGTTGTAGAGCCAGTAAAACGCACCACCCGAGAGTACCGTGAACTAGCCATAATGAACTCAGGTATGAACCCATTTTTGTTAGACAGCGAAGATGTTTTTATCGATTTACTGACAGACAGTGGAACAGGTTCTATCACTCAAAGCATGCAAGCTGCGATGTTAATGGGAGACGAAGCTTACAGTGGAAGCCGAAGCTACTATGCGTTATCAAAAGCGGTAAGCGATATTTTTGGCTATGAATATACCATTCCGACCCACCAAGGACGTGGGGCAGAACAGATCTACATCCCTGTACTCATCAAAAAAAGAGAGCAAGAAAAAGGATTGGACCGTAGCAAGATGGTTGCACTGTCTAATTACTTCTTTGACACCACACAAGGGCACACTCAAATAAACTGCTGTGTCGCAAGAAACGTGTACACAGAAGATGCCTTCGATACTTCAGTAAATGCTGATTTCAAAGGTAACTTTGATTTAGACAAATTGGAAAGTGCCATATTAGAAGTCGGCGCTCAGAACGTCCCGTACATAGTCAGCACCATCACGTGTAATTCCTCTGGCGGGCAACCTGTTTCTATCGCGAACTTGAAAGCCGTGTACGAAATTGCTGGAAAATACGACATCCCAGTCATCATGGACTCGGCTCGATTTGCTGAAAATGCCTATTTTATCCAGCAACGTGAACCAGGGTATGAGGATTGGAGTATCGAGGATATTACACGCGAATCGTACCAATACGCAGACGGTCTCGCTATGTCTGCCAAAAAAGACGCCATGGTTCAAATGGGTGGGCTATTGTGCTTTAAAGACAGCCGATTCGACGATGTTTACAACCAATGCCGAACGCTATGTGTTGTTCAAGAAGGTTTTCCTACTTACGGTGGACTAGAAGGCGGAGCAATGGAGCGCTTGGCCGTTGGGCTTTATGAAGCTATGCGACAAGAATGGCTAGAATACCGCATTGGACAAGTTCAATACCTCGTGGATGGGTTAGAAAAACTGGGTATTGTCTGCCAGCAAGCAGGCGGTCACGCCGCGTTTGTTGACGCAGGAAAGCTTCTTCCTCATATCCCTTCACATCAATTCCCCGCACACGCACTGGCTTGTGAACTCTACAAAGTTGCTGGTATTCGCGCCGTAGAAATTGGCTCTCTGCTGCTAGGGCGCGATCCTGCTACAGGCGAACAAATGCCCTCACCTGCCGAGCTGCTCAGGCTCACAATCCCTAGAGCCACTTACACGCAAACGCACATGGATTTCATCATCGAGGCATTTGAGAAAGTTCAACAAAATGCTCAAAACATCAAAGGGTTGGAGTTTACCTATGAGCCTGAAGTACTCAGACACTTTACAGCAAAGCTAAAAGAGGTAGAAGAAACAAGGAAGGTCGCACAGGAAGTGCCAATGGTCGAAGTCTAACTTATTCGGGCGCTTTTTAAGCGCCCTTAATTTTGCAGCATACACCTGATATCTCGGTATCGGGGGAGTATTGCTGTGCCTAAAAAACTGTAATCAGGGATACGATTATGAAAAAATCTCCATCAATTTTGGGTGGCGCATGCATTATTGCCAGCGTCTGCGTCGGCGCTGGAATGCTGGGGCTTCCCAGCGCAGGTGCTGGCGGCTGGACGTCTTGGTCGCTCATTGCTATCACCATTACTATGATCATCATGACACTGTCTGGATGGATGCTACTTGAGGCGTTTAAGCATTACGATCTCAAAGTCTCCTTTAATACAGTGACCAAAGATATGCTTGGCAACAACGTCAATAGGTTAAACAATTTGGCGGTGTATTTTGTCGGTGGCATATTACTTTACGCTTACATCACTTCTTCGGGACTTATTTTACAAGAAGTCCTCGGAGTGAGCAGCCAATTGGCTTCTATCCTATTTGTATTCATCTTTTCTGGATTTGTTTGGCACTCCACCAGAGCAGTTGATCGAATCTCTGTGATTCTGATTGCGTTCATGGTGTTGAGTTTTGTATTTGGCGTGTCTGGTTTGGTCGCCAAAGTCGACATGTCCATCCTATTCGATAAAGCCAGCGATGAAACTCGTTACGCGCCGTATGCGATGGCAATGCTACCCGTGGCACTTACTTCATTTGGTTACCATCATTCCGTGTCGAGCATGAGGAGTTATTACGGCGAAGAAAGACGAGCGAAATACGCCATTTTAGGGGGAACCATTATCGCCATGTCTCTCTACTTCCTTTGGATAATGAGCATTTATGGCAACCTTCCTAGAAGCGGATTTGGTCCGATTTTGGAGCAAGGTGGCAACGTCGATTCTCTTTTGAGTGCCCTTGGTTCGGTTATCGAATCTGAGCGTGTCTCCAATGCGATTAACTCATTTTCAATGGCAGCGATCCTATCGTCATTTATCGGAGTCGGGCTTGGCGTTTTCGACTACCTTGCCGATCTGTTCAATTTTGAAGATGACAAAAAAGGTCGCACAAAGACTTGGGCAGTAACCTTCCTTCCCCCACTGGTTCTGTCATTGCTTTTTCCGTTCGGCTTTCTTATTGCAATTGGTTATGCCGGTGCAGCAGCAACATTGTGGGCGTGTATTATTCCCGGCTTGTTGGTGATGAAGTCACGCAGCCGAGAAGATGGACAAGAAGGTTTTAAAGCCCCTGGTGGGTTACTCATGGTAGTACTGGTTATCTTCTTTGGTGTCACTACCGCTGTTTTCCATTTTCTCTCCATGTTTAATTTGCTACCCGCATTCACGGGCTAACGAGGAATTCACATGAACAAAATTGAAACCAACAACGCCCCTGCGGCAATCGGACCTTATGTTCAAGGTGTGGACTTAGGTAGCTTAGTCATTACATCAGGTCAATTACCTTGAACCCTATTTAAGCCGCTGAAATAGCGGCTTATTCCACACTCCAAAAGTGATTTAAATCACACAATTACCTCAGAGCTTGTTTCCTTTTTGCTATTTCCTCGGTCTGTAATGTTTTTGCACTGCAGCTTCCTCTTTATGAACTAGTTTTAATAAAACTGTGTTGGATACGCTGAACTTTGGAGATGTCATCATGGAAAACAACCTGATCAGGGATCATCAAACCATTCTTCTTACTGGAGAAAATGAACAGGATAAAAGGAAAGAACTCCTTCACTATTTCGATCAAACATGGCGCTTGTATGAGTCTTTGTTTGATGTGATCAACAACGATCAGGCTTATTACAAGAAAGCCGAACCCTTACGCCATCCGCTGATTTTTTATTTTGGTCACACCGCCACGTTTTTTATCAACAAACTGAAACTGGGCAAGATCATCGATCAACGCATCAATACAAACTTTGAATCCATGTTTGCTATTGGTGTGGATGAGATGTCTTGGGATGATCTTGATGAAAAACATTATGATTGGCCATCCGTTGAAGACGTCAGACATTACCGAGATCAAGCCAAGCTATTGATCGAAAAAACGATCAACTCTATGCCTTTAAGCCTACCGATCACCCAAGACCAACCCGCTTGGGCAATATTAATGGGTATTGAACATGAACGTATTCACCTAGAAACCTCATCCGTCATCATTCGCCAGCTTCCCCTTGATGATGTCAGCCCTCATCCTTTGTGGGAAAGCTGCGTAGATACTGGGATCGCCCCTAAAAACAGCTTAATCAGCATTGCAGGTAATAGTGTAACATTGGGTAAATCCCCAGAAGACGCGACTTATGGTTGGGACAACGAGTTTGGCACACAAAGTTGCCAAGTAGACGATTTCAAAGCATCGAAATACTTGGTATCAAACCAAGAGTTTATGGAGTTTGTTAAAGATGAAGGCTATCAACAACTGCGCTTTTGGAATGAGGAAGGGCAGAGCTGGCTTAACTACACGCAAGCGACCATGCCTCGATTCTGGCGCAATCAGGAAGGGACTTTTTGGCAGCGTAATCTCACAGAAGAAATCCCCCTACCGTTAGACTGGCCAGTAGAAGTCAACCAGCTAGAAGCCAAAGCCTTCTGTAACTGGAAAGCGGAGCAAGCTCAGGCAAACATCCGGCTTCTCACTGAACCTGAATGGCAATTGCTGAGAGAAAATATCGATCAAGATTCCCCCATTTGGCATGAAGTACCCGGAAACTTACAACTTTCATTTTATGCTTCATCTTGCCCAGTTAATCGCTTTGGGCATAACGGTTTGTTTGACGTTGTGGGTAATGTTTGGCAGCACACTGAAACGCCAATCGACGGATTCAGCGGCTTTGAAGTTCATCCACTTTACGATGATTTCTCTACACCCACCTTTGATGGTAAGCACAACATGATCAAAGGGGGATCATGGATATCTACCGGAAATGAAGCCATTCGCTCATCACGCTACGCGTTTCGTCGCCATTTCTATCAACACGCAGGGTTTCGTTATGTCGAATCGGATCAAAATCCGCAAGATATGGTCTCCATGAACATTTATGAAACCGATGAGCTCATTTCCCAGTATCTTGAATTCCACTATGGAAAAGAGTACTTCGATGTACCCAATTTTTGCGTGAATGGCATCGAGCAAGTGATGCAAACCATTCAGCTGAAGCAAAGTGCCCGCGCTTTGGATATTGGTTGCTCTGTTGGACGCGCAACGTTTGAACTCGCGAAGCACTTCGACTACGTGGACGGCATTGATTTCTCAGCACGCTTTATTCAACAAGCTTATGCACTGACTGAACAAGGTGAGAAACGCTATACCATCAAAACAGAGGGAGATTTGGTTGAATTCAAAAGCGTGACACTTGAGCAACTTGGGTATGGAAACCTCGCTAATAAAGTGAATTTCATGCAGGGGGACGCCTGTAACCTCAAACCTCAGTACGCCAATTACGATCTGGTTTACGCATCAAATCTGATAGACCGATTGTCGGACCCTAACGCTTTTCTTACCAGTATTAGCCAGCGGCTAAACCAAGGCGGCTATTTAGTGATTGCCTCGCCCTATACTTGGTTAGAAGAGTATACAGATAAGGAAAAGTGGCTGGGTGGCACAAAAGTAAACGGTGAAAACCACACCACACTGGATGGGTTAACCGACGCGCTAAATGGCGAATTTGAACGGATTGCCGTGAAAGAAGTGCCGTTTGTTATCCGTGAAACCAAACGTAAATTCCAACATACGTTGTCTGAAATGAGCATTTGGCGAAAACGTTAACGGCTCAAATCTACTTGTATTGGCACGCCCTGTGGTGTGCCTTTTTTTGTGCGCTTATTTGCTACTCAAAACCTCTCTTACACACTGCTGGAACGCATAAACCACGAATTCGAAGATTAAAAAAAGAACACAAATCGCACAATCGCTACCCAAATCTAATTTACATTGGAGCGCGGCTTTTTTAAGCTTGTGACATTCATAAAGGCAAGGATGTCATATGCCCATCACATTATCCCAAGTACACACAAACAACTCTCCTCACGCGCTATCAATCAAACATTGGAAAATTGAAAACCAACAGAACTGGGGGATATTCTGTGCCAGAGGCGATATTGGTGAGCAACTTTACCAAGTTCTCACTGGCAGTTGTGAACTTGAATCAGGTAGTTGCGAGCTTGAGTCGGGTAGCTGTGAAAGTACAACAAACCAAATTGCTTATGTTTCTCTCTCTCAGCAACAGGCACTCCTTGAACAAGAGATCGCTGATGACGATACAGACTTTATGGATAAGTTTGATAACGGATCAACGGTAAGCGAATTACTAATGGCTTCAGATCAGCCAGCGAGCGACATTGGCCTACTTGTCGAACGGTTAGATTTAAAGCACCTGCTTGATCGTGGTTTTCGTTTGCTTTCAACGGGAGAAACACGTCGGTTAATGCTGGCACGGGCACTGCTTGAGAAGCCTAAACTTCTAATTTTAGATGAACCTTATACTGGGTTGGATCAAGCACACCGAAAAGCACTCGCTCATTTCCTCCAAGACCTCAGCCGAAAGGTACAACTATTGATTCTGGTTTCACGGGAAAATGAGTTACCAAAATGGATTGAGCATATTGCGTTGTTCGAACATGGAAAACTGACCCAAACACTCTCAAGAAAGGAGTGGGAAAGCCATCCCATCATCGCTCAGATCAATGCGCAATCCGAAGCCCAGAGTGAGCAAGTGCTCGATCTGTACAATAAGCATCAACACAAAGTGACTTTTTCTGAACCGCTCGTTGAACTGGTGAATGGCAAAGTGGAATACACCGACCAGAAAATATTCAGCGGTGTAAATTGGCAAATTAAGCACCACCAGCATTGGCAAGTTAGAGGACCAAACGGTTGTGGGAAAAGTACGTTGCTGGGGCTAATTTTTGGCGATCACCCTCAATGCTACAGTAACGATATTCGCTTGTTCGATATGAAGCGGGGTAACGGTGAAACGGTTTGGGATATTAAGAAACACATAGGAATGGTGTCTTCAGCGCTGCACTTGCAATACCGTGTAAGTTGTAAAGCCATTGAAGTTGTTTTATCTGGCTTTTACGACTCTATCGGGCTTTATGAATCTCCAAGTAAAAATCAAATTGAAACTGCAAGGGAGTGGCTCGCTATTTTCCAAATGAGCGATATTGCCAATCAGCCTTTTAAAGAGCTCGAATATGGGCAACAACGATTGCTGCTTATTGCCCGAGCCTTAATCAAACAACCTGCGCTTCTTATATTGGATGAGCCCTATCAAGGGCTGGATTTTCTAGGTAGAAGACTGGTAGTGAACTCACTTGAATTAATTGCGAAACATAGACTTAGCCAACTTCTGTTTGTTTCTCACTATGAAGAAGATGCCATTGATAGCATTCAAAATTTCGTTGATTTTGTCCCTAGCGAAGACGGTGAAAGCTATGTTGTCCAAATCACTCAATAAGTGTTGTCGCTCACATAACATACAACGACCAAGACAAATGTATTGACGTTTTTTTACTCACACCTCAACCTAACAAAAGTTAGTTAATCAAACTTTTGTTAGGGTTTCTTATGACGGAACGTGAACAACAAATCTTTCAGTTGATTAAGCAAGACCCAATGATCCCCCAGCAAAGTATTGCGGAGAAACTTGGGATCAGCCGAAGTGCCGTGGCTGGACATATCATGAATATGACAAACAAAGGCATCATCCTAGGGAAGGGGTATATTTTGTCAGAATCTCAATACGCCGTAGTGATCGGCGGTGCAAACATGGATATCTTAGGTCAACCCAAACACACCATGCATCAAGGTGATTCCAATCCTGGCGTCGTTTCATGCTCGCCGGGTGGAGTTGGTCGAAACATTGCCGAAAACATCGCAAGGCTCGGCACAGAAGTGCGTTTAATCTCTGTTGTGGGTAACGACACTTATGGGCAATTAATATTAGACAAAACACGCCAAGCGGGCGTTGATGTCTCGTCGGTATTGAAGCTTTCCGATGGTACAACATCCACTTATCTTTCTTTGCTCAATGAAGATGGCGACATGCAGGTTGCCGTTTCAGACATGTCCATCCTAGAGCGTTTAACCATTGAATCGCTAGAGCCTCACCTTGAAACCATTAAGCGAGCGGAAGTAATCGTCATTGACACCAATTTGAGTGAGTCACTGCTCGAATACATCTTCAGCCAGTTTTCCGATAAGCCGATATTTGTCGATACGGTGTCCAGTACCAAAGCGGTAAAAATCAAACCCTATTTAAACCAGATCCACACACTCAAACCTAACATCAAAGAAGCGCAATCTTTGTCTGATCTGCCTTATCACAATCAAGAAGATCTCAGCGCGATTGCCGACTGGTTCCTCAATCAAGGGACTCAGCAAATCTTTTTAAGCCTTGGGGCGGAAGGGGTGTTCTATAAAGATGATCAACGTACCCAGCTTTTCCCAACTGTGAGTAATCATATTGAAAATGCTAATGGTGCTGGAGATGCTTTCTTGGCTGGGTTAGCTCACAGCTTCATCAATAAATGGTCGGTAGAAAAAAGCGGTGAGTACGCCATGGCTGCCGCCAGCGTTGCGCTTTCTGATGTCGCAACCATCAACCCAAACTTTTCAGACAGCGCGATTCAGCGTGTATTAAATGAGACCGAATGTTAAAGGACACAATATGTTAACTCAGTATTTGGATGTAGCGCCTGAAGTCGCTCAAGCGCTCAAAGCAGGTCAACCCGTTGTTGCGTTGGAATCGACCATCATTTCTCATGGTATGCCCTACCCCCAAAACGTCGAGACCGCCCTTAAAGTGGAACAAACGGTTCGTGATAATGGCGCTGTTCCCGCCACTATTGCAATCCTAAAAGGGCGATTGAAAGTTGGGATGTCTCAAGATGAAATTGAATATCTAGGCAAAGCAGGGCAAAACGTTATCAAAACCAGCCGCCGAGATATTCCGTTTATTGTCGCCAAAGAAGAAGACGGCGCGACTACCGTTGCTTCTACTATGATCCTTGCTGCCATGGCTGGAATCAAAGTATTCGCGACTGGGGGAATTGGTGGTGTGCACCGTGGTGCGGAAACCTCTTACGACGTATCAGCCGACCTACAAGAGCTTGCCAATACCAACGTAGCCGTTGTATGCGCTGGGGCAAAATCCATTTTGGATATCGGTTTAACACTGGAATACTTAGAAACGCATGGTGTGCCCGTCATTGGATACCAAACAGAAACCCTCCCTGCATTTTATACACGAGAAAGCGAGTTCCAAGTCGACTATCGCCTAGATTCTCCAACTCAAATTGCTACTGCTTTAAAAGCAAAGTGGGATTTAGGACTGGATGGTGGCGCTGTTATCGCAAACCCAATTCCAGAGCAATACGCGATGAATAAAGCGGAGATTGATCAGGT
This sequence comes from Vibrio penaeicida, assembly GCF_019977755.1. Classification (NCBI taxonomy): domain Bacteria; kingdom Pseudomonadati; phylum Pseudomonadota; class Gammaproteobacteria; order Vibrionales; family Vibrionaceae; genus Vibrio; species Vibrio penaeicida. Next base: position 3,459,405 of record NZ_AP025144.1, read on the forward strand.
CATAGCGAGCGCTATCGAAGAGATGGATGCAAAAGGGATTAAAGGAAAAGACTCCACACCATTCCTTCTTGCCAAAGTCGCAGAAAAAACCGCTGGAAACAGCCTCGCTTCTAACATTCAGCTAGTGTTTAACAATGCGAAGTTGGCGGCAGAGGTAGCTGTGAAATTACCAACCAAGTAACACTTATGTAACTGATTCTAAAATCAATATTCATTTATCTTTAGAACACCCCGCAAATAACTTCAATTCGTTTGAATTGTCTATCTGTACAGATATCCTCCGAGGGGATTTTCAATTTCTCCGGAGGAAAGAGTGTATAACAAGTTACTAAAAACTGGAGCAAGTGGGCGCGAAGTTGTTTCACTTCAGTTTTATCTCAATAAAATTTTGATGCCCACAACTCCAACGTTACTTGATGGAAAGTTTGGTTCAGGTACGAAGAAATTAGTCAAAAAATACCAAGCGCAGTTTGGTCTTTTCACAGACGGAGAAGTAGGTTCAAAAACTTGGGAATCCATAAAACTCCAAAACACAAAAAAAGCATACAGAAAGCCACTCAAGTTCAGCAACAAATGTGTTGATATAGCTCACTTACAAAATGCGCTAAACAAACTCCTAAATCTCAGCCCCAAAATGTCACTTGACGGGCGGTTTGGGGCAGATACTGATCGCTATGTTCGTGAGTTTCAAGCTCGTCTATCGCTTGGTATAGATGGAATAGTTGGAAGGGATACTTGGCTAACGATAGAACAGCTATTGACGAATAAAATAGCAATAATGACTTTGAACTTTATTCAAAATTCAATGCACGATCTTCGTAAAATGCTTGTTCCAAGAGGTGATACACCATGGATGAAGTATGCTATTCAAGAAAAAGATTCTGGAAAAACCCATGAAGAAGTTGGTTCTAAAAATAACCCTCGAATAATCGAGTATCATTCAACAACAACCTTGAAAGCACAATCTGATGAAGTCCCATGGTGCTCCTCTTTTGTCAATTGGGCCATCATCAAGTCTGGACATAAGGGCACGAACTCAGCAGCTGCAAATAGTTGGCTAAAATGGGGAAAGAAAGTATCTGCAACGCCAGGAGCAATAATTATCATCCACAATTCCGGTGCAGCAAACTCAAGCCTAACTCGTTCTGGTAATCACGTTGGCTTTCTACTGAGTGAAACTGAACACTACTTCAGCATATTGGGAGGGAATCAACGTGATCAAGTAAAAGAAAGTAAATACCCAAAACGAAGTTGGAAAGTGAAAGGTTATCGCCTACCAAACTAAATCTCTCAATTCGGAGAAAACTAATGTTGAATATAATTTTCTCGACATTCATGTTGTCAGTTTCAGTGATGGTAATAAATGGACCCATGATAACTGATGACAAAGAGATCATTGATAAGCACGGACAATGTGAGGAGTTTATTGATTTTTGGTACAAATTGAGACCGTATATCGAAAAGCGTGACTACAAATCCATATCAGAACAAACTCTTTTTCCATTTACGGTAGAAGGGATTGCAGATTGGATGGAACCCAAAAAGGTAAACGTAGCTGAGTTTGAAGTTGTCCTAAACGATATTTTCAATGACGGGCAATTTTCCTACTTAGATAAGAAGAGTGGCGACTATATTGACACTAACACATACCACGTCTTGCTAGATTCCGAACCAGAATTAGGGGGCTATCCTCCTTGTAATGATAACTTTGCTAGAGTCAGTGATTTAAAATTTAAAAAAGTCGAAGGTAAGTGGCATCTGTACGCAGGATATCTATCAACTCTTGAATAAATCAATAGCTTAGTTATAAATATCGTTAACCAACAAATATCCCCATATACTTCCAAATGGGGATTTTCGCTCAATTATTTTCAACTACAGACACTCATATATGGAAATCACCAAAGTTCTATTGGTGCTTCAATTAGCTTTGCAGGCATCGCTAGCTCAGGAACAGTTAAAGCACTCGCTATTGGTATCCATGAGGAACTAAAGTTTGAGTGATGAAAATCATATCTATCTGGCGATTAAAAGTATCGCATCCGCACTTTCAGTTATCCTCCTTCTTATCATTGGAGGATCACTAACGATGTCGCTTATTGAAGCAACTTTTAGTGTTGGTGAGAGATTTGGTTATTTTTACTATTGGGTCGTAATGATGGGTACAGCAATAATGATCTGCTCCAGCAAGACTGGACACTTCATTAAGCGACATTTTGCTGTTCAAAGTTAACTGGGCTTAGATACCCAAGAGCACTGTGCCTTCTCATCCGATTATAATCAACCTCAATGTACTCGAAGACCGTTTGGCGCATCTCATTTCTTGTCATGATCGGTTCGTATTGGATCGCCTCGACTTTCATAGAATGGAAGAAGCTCTCAACACACGCATTATCCCAACAGTTTCCTTTTCTACTCATACTTTGTTTTAGGTTATAAGCACTTATTATGTCCCTATAGTCTTTTGAGCAATACTGGCTACCTCGATCACTATGGACAGTAACATGCTCAGGGAACCCTCGACGGAACAGAGCCATTGATAATGCATCGCAGACCAGAGTTGCCGTCATCCTCGTATCCATTGACCAACCGATCACTTGTCGTGAGTAAAGGTCGATGATGACAGCCAGATACAACCAGCCTTCGCTCGTGGCAAGATACGTGATATCTCCCGCCCATTTTTGATTCGGAGCCGTTGCGTTAAAGTCTTGAGCTAGCAAGTTCGGCGCTACGGGCATCTTATGCTTGCTATCCGTCGTACATTTAAACTTGCGTGCCGCTTTCGGCGTTAAATCCTGACGCTTCATACTGGCGGCAATGGTTTTAACATTACGGCTATCCCCATTCTCAGCTAGCTCTTTCTGGATGCGCCTTGAGCCATCACGCCCCTTCTATTGTCAAAAGCTTTTTTGACTTTTTCATCAAGCTTTTGGCGTATTGCCTCACGCTGGATGGCCTTGTGGCGATGCTTAATCCAGTAATAGAACCCACTTCGTGAAACTTCGAACACCTTAGCCATGCGGACCACATTGAAACACAGAAGGTGTTCTAGCATAAATTCATAGCAATCTACTTTAGATTTTTCGCGAAGTAGGTGGCGGCCTTTTTTACGATATCTAGCTCTTCAGCTTGCTCAGCCAATTGCCTTTTGAGCTTGGCGACTTCGGCAGCGAGATCTCTTTCACGCTGACTGGTACTGGTGTCTTTTTTAATTGCCTTACGCCAACCGTAGATCTGGGATTCATGCAACCCGAGCTGCCTCGCTGCCGCAGCAACTCCCACTTTCTCTGATAGCTTCAAAGCTTCTGCCTTAAATTCAGGGGAATGTTTAATTCTAGTTTTTTTGTTAGTTGTCATTGTTCACCTCGTTAGTGATTGTACTCACTTAACTTGGTGTCCAAAACTGCTGGGGCGGATCACTTTATCAAATGTCGCCATCCCACTGTTATGTTTTATCTTATTGTGCGGAAAGGCCTACAAAAACTTTGTCGAGTTCTACTACGTATTACAGAGCAATCGTCGACAAGAAGGAAGAAGGTTAAAAGAGCTCACCAAGCACAGATAGTCATCACATCAGACAACAAAAAGCCCGCTCATTGAACGGGCTTCCTTTTATCGTTAGAAATGGCGATTAAGCTAAGCTTTCTTTCACTTTAGCGTGCAATTCCTGAACTGACGTTACGCTTGTTTTCGCATCAGCTGTATGTGCCATACAGGTTGCAAATGCTGCGTTTAGCGTTGTTGTATAGTTCACTTTCTCAGCAAGAGCACCACGACGAAGAACTTTCGAATCTTCAATCGCTTGACGACCAGCAGCGGTGTTCACGATGTAGGTGTACTCATTGTTCTTGATACGGTCAAGAATGTGAGGACGACCTTCGTGTACCTTGTTTACCAAGCGAGGGTTAATACCCGCTTCACCAAGGATAACTGCTGTGCCGTGAGTTGCGTCTAGCTGGTAACCAAGCTTCGAAAGCTTAGATGCTAGGTCAACAACACGTTCTTTGTCGCCTTCACGAACAGAAAGAAGTGCACGACCACCTTCAGGGTAGATGTTGCCACAACCCAATTCAGCTTTCGAGTATGCTTCTGCGAACGTTGCACCCACACCCATTACTTCACCAGTAGAGCGCATTTCAGGGCCTAATAGTGGGTCTACACCAGGGAATTTGTTGAATGGAAGTACCACTTCTTTCACTGAGTAGTATGGTGGGATGATTTCTTTCGTGAAACCTTGAGACTCTAGAGATTGACCAGCCATTACACGTGCTGCAATCTTAGCGATTGGCGCGCCAGTTGCTTTCGATACGAACGGTACTGTACGTGCTGCACGAGGGTTAACCTCGATTAGGTATACTTGGTTGTTCTTAACAGCAAACTGCGTGTTCATTAGACCGCGAACACCCAATTCGAACGCGAGCTTTTCTACTTGCTCACGCATGACGTCTTGGATTTCTTGGCTTAGCGTGTACGCAGGAAGCGAACATGCTGAATCCCCTGAGTGAACCCCCGCTTGTTCGATGTGCTCCATGATACCGCCGATAACAACGCGCTCACCGTCACAAATCGCATCTACGTCTACTTCAACAGCATCATCTAGGAAGCTATCCAGTAGTACTGGTGATTCGTTTGAAACGCTGACTGCTTCGTTGAAGTAGCGGCGCAAGTCTTGCTCGTCGTATACGATTTCCATCGCACGACCACCCAGCACATAAGAAGGGCGCACAACCAATGGGAAGCCGATTTCGCGAGATTTCTCAACCGCTTGATCCATAGTAGTCACGGTCGCATTCTGTGGTTGTAGAAGACCAAGACGGTCTACAGCAACTTGGAAACGCTCACGGTCTTCAGCACGGTCAATAGCATCTGGGCTTGTACCGATAATTGGTACACCAGCAGCTTCAAGAGCACGAGCCAATTTCAGTGGCGTTTGACCACCATACTGAACAATCACACCTTTTGGTTTTTCAACACGAGCGATTGCTAGAACATCTTCCAAAGTAACTGGCTCAAAGTACAGACGATCTGACGTGTCGTAATCGGTAGAAACAGTTTCAGGGTTACAGTTCACCATGATGGTTTCGTAACCGTCTTCACGCAATGCTAGCGACGCATGTACACAACAGTAATCAAACTCAATACCTTGACCAATACGGTTAGGACCGCCACCTAGAACCATGATTTTGTCATTGTCTGTAGGCTGTGCTTCACACTCTTCATCGTAAGATGAGTACATGTAAGCCGTATCCGATGAGAATTCAGCAGCACACGTATCAACACGCTTGTACACTGGGTGGATATCATATTGGTCACGTAGGCGACGAATTTCGCTTTCAGACACACCTAGTAAGCTTGATAGACGCGCATCGGAGAAGCCTTTACGCTTCATTTTGCTTAGTACTTCTTGAGTAAGACCAGCAAAACCACCTACTTTCACTTCGTTCTCTAGTTTCACTAGTTCTTCAATTTGAACTAAGAACCAACGATCGATTTGAGTCAGGTTGAACACACCATCAACAGATAAACCAGCACGGAATGCATCGGCAATGTACCAAATTCGTTCTGCACCTGCTTCTTTAAGCTCGTGGCGAATTTTCGACAGTGCATCAGGCGCGTCCAGATCAACCATTTCATCGAAACCATTTGCACCTACTTCCAAGCCACGTAGTGCCTTTTGTAGAGATTCTTGCTGGTTACGACCAATTGCCATCACTTCACCTACTGACTTCATTTGAGTCGTCAGACGGTCATTTGCTCCTGCAAATTTTTCGAAGTTGAAACGTGGAATCTTAGTTACCACGTAGTCGATGGTTGGTTCGAATGACGCTGGAGTTGCACCACCCGTGATATCGTTCATTAGCTCATCAAGCGTGAAACCAACAGCAAGCTTCGCTGCGATTTTCGCGATTGGGAAACCCGTCGCTTTAGACGCAAGAGCAGAAGAACGAGATACACGTGGGTTCATCTCGATGATAACCATACGGCCATCTTTCGGGTTGATACCAAACTGTACGTTTGAGCCACCCGTTTCAACACCAATTTCACGCAGTACCGCTAATGAAGCGTTACGCATAAGTTGGTATTCTTTGTCTGTCAGCGTTTGAGCTGGAGCTACGGTGATTGAGTCACCCGTGTGAATACCCATTGGGTCGAAGTTTTCGATTGCACATACGATGATACAGTTGTCAGCTTTATCGCGAACAACTTCCATTTCGTACTCTTTCCAACCGATCAGAGATTCATCGATAAGAAGCTCGTTGGTTGGAGACAAGTCCAAACCACGGCGACAAATATCTTCAAATTCTTCTTTGTTGTATGCGATACCACCGCCAGTACCACCCATGGTGAAGGATGGGCGAATGATACAAGGGAAGCCAACCATATCTAAAACTTTGTAAGCTTCTTCCATGCTTTTAGCAGTATCAGCTGTTGGGCACTCAAGACCAATCGATTTCATCGCTTTATCGAAGCGTGAACGGTCTTCTGCTTTATCAATTGCATCTGCCGTTGCACCAATCATCTCAACGCCAAACTCTTCAAGAACACCGTGCTTCTCTAGATCTAGAGCACAGTTCAATGCAGTTTGACCACCCATAGTTGGTAGAACCGCATCAGGCTTCTCTTTAGCGATGATGTTACGAACAACTTCCCACTGAATTGGCTCGATGTAAGTCGCATCTGCCATTTCAGGGTCTGTCATGATGGTTGCAGGGTTCGAGTTAACCAAAATAACTCGGTAGCCTTCTTCACGAAGTGCTTTACATGCTTGAGCACCAGAGTAGTCAAACTCACATGCCTGACCGATAACGATCGGACCAGCGCCCAGAATAAGAATACTTTGTATGTCAGTACGTTTTGGCATTTTCTCTCTACTCCAAATTACGCTGAGTGCTGTTTAATTAGTTCGATAAAGTGATCAAATAGTGGCGCTGCATCATGCGGACCAGGGCTTGCTTCTGGGTGCCCTTGGAAACTAAATGCTGGCTTATCTGTGCGATGAATACCTTGTAGAGAACCATCGAACAGTGATTTGTGCGTCGCGCGAAGGTTTTCTGGCAATGTCTCTTCATCCGCTGCAAAACCGTGGTTTTGAGAAGTGATCATAACCACATTGCGATCCAAATCCTTCACTGGATGGTTTGCACCGTGGTGACCAAACTTCATTTTTACAGTTTGTGCACCAGACGCCAGTGCCAAGATTTGGTGTCCAAGACAGATACCAAAAATTGGAAGACCTTTATCAAGGAAAACTTTAGTTGCTTCAATTGCGTAAGTACATGGCTCTGGGTCACCAGGACCATTAGAAAGGAATACGCCATCAGGGTTAAGAGCAAGCACTTCCTCTGCTGATGTTTCAGCAGGCACAACCGTTAAGCGGCAACCGCGGTCGACAAGCATACGCAAGATGTTACGCTTTGCACCGAAGTCGTAGGCAACGACGTGGAATGGCAGCTCAGCATCATCTTTCGCTTCCGGAAGACCTCCCGTGAGCGTCCACGAACCTTGTTTCCATTGGTACGCTTCTTTTGTTGTAACTTCTTTCGCAAGATCCATACCTTTCAAACCAGGGAACTCTTTTGCTTTAGCAAGAGCCAAAGCTTCGTCAAGGCTGTTGCCGGCTACAACACAGCCATTTTGAGCACCTTTTTCACGGAGAATACGAGTTAGCTTGCGCGTATCAATATCGGCAATGCCAACAATATTTTGTGATTTAAGGTAGTCAGAAAGAGATTGCTCGTTACGGAAATTTGAAGCGATAAGAGGGAGATCGCGAATCACAAGGCCTTGTGCATGAATGGAAGAAGATTCTTCGTCTTCGGAATTGGTTCCGGTATTGCCAATGTGAGGATAAGTAAGAGTAACGATTTGTTGAGAATAGGAAGGATCAGTGAGGATTTCTTGGTACCCCGTCATCGAGGTGTTAAAGACGACTTCACCAACAGCTGAGCCATCTGCTCCAATGGATTGTCCATGGAACACAGTCCCATCTTCTAGGACTAACAGTGCTGACTTACTCAAGGCAACCTCCAGAATAAAAATGCATTAACAGTGTATTTAATTGCAAACTCAGCCCTAAATTCGTTATAAAAACGCGCTTTGGGGGAATTTAGACAAATTGGCGGTATTCTAGTGATCACTGTGATTTGTGTCAACATTCTCAGTAAAAGAAATTTATCATTTGTTTGCTAAAACACATTAATTGGTGCAAAAGCCATATAAATCTAACTTATCTCCCTGTAACAATACGCCAAATGAGCATTGTTCATGAAAATTACCTTTATTTAGTAATAAATATAAGAAAATTGGTCATAGAGAAAAAGCAAACGATAATACATTGCAAGTTAATGTTCTTTTTAAGTCATTAAGGCAAAAATCAAGCTTAAGATGCTTAAATTAGAAGATTAACACTGGTAAAACTGGCGTGAAATTTAAGTTTATTTTGCAGGATATAAGTGAAATGAAGGTATGCGCCAGAAGGCTCCAGCGCATAAATATTTAATTAAAGCTCATTCAGACCAAGAACATCGGTCATAGTGTAGAAGCCAGCAGGTTTTGAAGCCAACCAAACCGCTGCTTTTACTGCACCATTGGCAAATGTCATGCGGTCGGTCGCTTTGTGAGTAATTTCAACGCGCTCACCAATATCTGCAAACATTGCAGTATGTTCACCAACAATATCGCCAGCACGGATAGTAGCAAAACCGATTTCATCTTTAGTGCGCTCACCAGTAATACCCTCGCGAGCATAAACTGCAACGTCACTTAGCTGATTTCCCATCGCTCCAGCAATTGCCTCTCCCATACCTATAGCAGTACCTGAAGGTGCATCGACTTTATGGCGATGATGCGCTTCAACAATTTCAACATCACAGTAATCACCCATAACTTTTGCTGCTTTTTCTAACAGTTTAAAGACTAGGTTTACGCCAACGCTGTAGTTTGGTGCCATAACGATAGAGATGTTTTTTGCCGCTTCATCGATCTGTGCACGTTCTTCATCAGAGAAACCCGTTGTACCGATTACGATTTGCTTCCCATGTTGTTTACAAAGTTCGATGTTAGCTAAAGTGCTCACTGGGGCGGTAAAATCAATGATGACATCAAATTCTTCAACCGCTTTGACAAAGTCATCGACTAAAGCGACTTCGAAACGACCTTCGCCGCACAATTCGCCTGCATCGACGCCGATAAGAGAAGATTCTGGTCTTTCAGAGGCTGCGCCAAGTTGCGCATCAGAATTCAGGTGGGTGGCTTTCACCAAGTTGCGGCCCATACGGCCAGCTGCTCCTGCAATCGCAATTTTTACCATTGCGTAAGTTCTCCATTTGTTACGATGTGATCAATGTAACGTAAAGGCTCGAAAGTTACCACAGTTAAACAAGGTTTATTCTTTGTACAAGACAGTAAAGTAGATAGATACAAAAAGAGCCGCGACTGCGGCTCTTTTGGGAGAGAGGGAAGAATTAAATCTTACCGTGACACTGCTTAAACTTCTTACCACTGCCACATGGGCAAGGTTCGTTGCGCCCGACTTTACGCTCTTCGCGTTGAGTAGGTTGCTGACTGGCTTCTTCTTGCTCACCATCAGAAAGCGGGTTTTCAGCTTGTTGATGCTGGAACTGCTGACGTCGTGCGGCTTCTTCTGCCTGTGCACGGCGTTGAGCTTCCATACGCTCCACTTCTTCTTCCTGTTGAACGCGAACTTTGCTGAGCACAGTAATCACATCAATTTTGAGTGAGTCCAGCAAACCTTCGAACAATTCAAACGACTCACGTTTGTATTCTTGTTTCGGGTTCTTCTGTGCATAGCCGCGTAAATGAATACCTTGGCGGAGGTGATCCATCGCAGCAAGGTGTTCTTTCCATAATGTATCAAGAGTCTGAAGCATCACGGACTTTTCAAAGTTACGTAGGATATTCTCTCCCACCACTTTTTCTTTCTCTTTGTACGTCTCAACTGCCGTATCAAGAATCTTCTCGCGAAGCGCCTCTTCGTATAACTTGTCGTCTTCATCAAGCCAAGCTTGGAGCGGTATGGTTAAATCAAAATCTGCTTTTAGGCGATCTTCAAGACCTTTCACATCCCACATATCTTCTAAAGACTGAGGTGGAATGTATTCACTAATTACGATGTCGAATACATCTGTGCGGTTTTGTTCAATCATGTCGCTGATGTCTTCAGCACTCATGAGCTCGTCACGCAACTCGTAGACAACTTTACGTTGATCGTTCGCAACATCATCGAATTCAAGAAGCTGCTTACGAATATCGAAGTTACGACCTTCAACTTTACGCTGTGCTTTCTCGATAGAACGAGACAACATTTTACTTTCAATCGCTTCACCTTCTTCCATACCACTTTGGATAAGGCTCGCCATGCGATCAGAAGTAAAGATACGTAGCAGTGAATCTTCCATCGATAGGTAGAAGCGTGATGAACCTGCATCACCTTGACGACCAGATCGACCACGCAGCTGGTTATCAATACGGCGAGATTCATGACGCTCAGTACCGATAATATGTAAACCACCAGCTTCAAGTACTTTGTCGTGTACTTCTTTCCAATCCGCTTTAATTTGATCTATCTGCTCTTGAGAAGGGTTGTCCAGTTGCTCCAGCTTCGCTTGCCAGCTACCACCTAGTACGATATCGGTACCACGACCCGCCATGTTGGTCGCAATGGTCACCGCACCAGGAGTACCAGCTTGAGCAACAATTTCCGCTTCTTTTTCGTGGAACTTAGCGTTCAGTACATTGTGCTTAACCTTGGCATTCTTCAGCGCGTTTGAAAGCAGCTCTGACTTTTCAATAGACACCGTACCAACCAAAGATGGCTGACCTTTTGCAGCACGCTCTTTGATGTCTTCAATGATCGCATTGAACTTCTCAGTTTCAGTACGGTACACCACATCTGGCATATCATCACGGATCATTGGTTTGTTGGTTGGAATAACAACGGTTTCCAAACCATAAATTGACTGGAATTCAAACGCTTCGGTATCCGCAGTACCTGTCATGCCCGACAGTTTTTCGTATAGGCGGAAGAAATTCTGGAATGTGATAGACGCGAGCGTCTGGTTTTCATTTTGAATTTTAACACCTTCTTTTGCTTCTACCGCTTGATGCAAACCTTCAGACCAACGACGACCAGGCATTGTACGACCTGTATGCTCATCGACTATCACAACTTCATCATCTTCATTGACGATGTAGTCCACATTACGCTCAAACAAAACGTGAGCGCGCAGTGCTGCATTTACATGGTGAAGTAGGCTTATATTGGTTGGAGAATAAAGCGTATCGCCCTCATCCATCAAACCGTTCTTAATCATCAACTCTTCAACAAACTCCTGACCATTTTCAGTCAGGTGAACCTGCTTGGATTTTTCATCCAGAGTGTAGTGCCCATCACCACGGTACTCTTCTGTGTCTTCCTTCTCTTGGCGAACAAGGTTAGGAATCAGAGTGTTAATACGAGTGTAAAGATCTGAGCTATCTTCAGCAGGACCAGAGATGATAAGTGGGGTACGCGCTTCATCAATAAGAATGGAATCCACCTCATCGACAACTGCAAAGAAACGCTCTCGCTGCACACGGTCTTCATCTCTGAAAGCCATGTTGTCGCGTAAGTAATCGAAACCAAACTCGTTATTCGTTCCGTAAAGAATATCCGCTTGATAGGCTTCTTTTTTTGCTAACGGAGGCATATTCGGTACGTTAACGCCTACCGTCATACCAAGGAATTCGAAAAGTGGGCGGTTTGTTTCTGCATCACGAGATGCTAAGTAATCATTCACCGTTACAATGTGCACGCCCTTACTAGGAAGCGCGTTAAGGTAAGCTGGAAGAGTTGCGGTTAAGGTTTTACCTTCACCCGTACGCATTTCAGCAATCTGACCATTGTTAAGGACCATACCGCCAATGAGCTGCACATCGAAGTGACGCATACCAAAAACACGCTTAGATGCTTCTCGTACTGTAGCAAATGCTTCCGGAAGTAAACTGTCTAGAGAATCGCCTTTTTCTAGGCGCTCGCGAAACTCTACTGTTTTCGCTTTCAGTTCTTCATCAGATAATGTTTCAAATTCTGGTTCGTAATTATTAATTTCTTTGACTATTTTTCGCAGACGACGCAGAGTTCGATCGTTGCGGCTGCCAATTACTTTTGTCAGTAGCTTAGTTATCATTTTCAGTGAATCTCTCTGTTTAGATCGTGCTCGATCTATCCTTGTAACTTTCAGTCTCTACCAGTTCCAAACTAAGAATACTGAGATACATCATGTTTGTAAGAATATTGAGGCGGCACCTTTGATTTTCAAGCGCCAATCTTAATTTTCAAATTTGCCTCGTATATTAAGTGATTATCAAATTGACAACCATGGGTATTAGCAATTGTTTGAGACAGGTTTAGAAATTTTCGATGTTCGGACAATAATCCCCCAGAAATTTTCGACGCTGAAGCAGAAAGTTACCCAAAGGCTTGGTATTCAAAGGTCACTGCTCTACACTCTCGAATTAAGGAAGTCTCGGAATACAGTAGTGAGGAGATGGCGATGCGCGATCACAGACCGACACTGACAAATGATCTTCTTGAATCTCAACAGCTAAGTAAAATTCAAGAACATGCGAAACAGATCAATGAACTAAATAAGCTATTAAAATCTCTATTACCCGCAAGCTTACTGGAGCATTGTCGAGCGGCTAACATAAAGGATAACCACTTGGTCATCGAAGTTGCCAGCGCTTCCGTACAAATGAAACTGAATTATGATCGTTTACACTTATTGACTCAGCTTCGCCAGCAAGGGTACGCAAAACTGATGGGGGTTCAAATTCGAATAAATCCGTCACTTTATCGAGGGCAAGATATGTCCGATCCGGATCCCGAATGGCAGGAAGTTCCCGTTTCAGAGGTCGCAGCTGAGTTCTTAATTGCAACAGCAAATATGCCTAACGCCACACCCAAAGTGAAACAAAGGCTAGAAAACATTGCCAATTTGGCGAAAAAGAAAAAATAGCCTAACACTAGAAATAAGAAAATTTGAGAAATAAGACAATTGGCAGCAAATAAATTCTGGTTTTCAAAAACAAAAAAACCAGACTAGTGAAGTGACCCCATAAAGTTGGACATTTCTGTTAAGCGGCTTTTAAGGCCTGATTTCGATATTCCGTCGGAGTCCGGCCTTTTAGTTTCACCTTGATGCGTTTCGTATTGTAATACTCGATGTATTCGTCAATATGTGCGATTAAGTCATCGGCATCTTCAAAGTGCTGATTATGGTACATTTCTGTTTTCAGTAAGGCAAAGAAGTTCTCTGCTACTGCGTTATCTAAGCAGTTTCCTTTTCGTGACATACTTTGAGTTAATCCCCGTTCAGCGAGAGTTTGCTGATACTTCCTATGCCTATATTGCCAACCTTGATCGCTATGCACTATGGGCTTAGCGTCTTTAGCTAAGGTCGCAACCGCCTCAGTCAGCATGTCAGTAACCAGAGGTAAACACGCATTTTTAGCAACCCTGTAAGCGACAACTTCTTGAGTAAACAGATCAACAATTGGTGATAGATACACCTTTTGTTGTTGAACTTTAAACTCAGTGACATCAGTTACCCATTTTTCATCAGGCTTCGTTGCATTGAAGTCCCGTTCAAGTACATTTGGAGCGGTTGTCCCAGCATCTCCTTTGTAAGAGCTGTACCGCTTAGGTCTGACCGTTGATTTCAAGCCTAGTAACCCCATTAGACGTTGAACTGTCTTATGGTTAAGCATGACGCCCTGTCTCCTTAACTCTAAATGAATACGACGATAGCCATATCTCCCTTTATGGTCATGATATATTTTCTCAATTAACCGTTTTTCATCTTGATAGCTTTCGATGGCGTTGTTCGACTGCGCATGATAATAGAAGCTACTTCTTGCTAACTTAAGAGCATGCAAGAGATGTTGCTGTAGATATCGATTTTTAAGAGCTAGAACTACTTTCGTTTTTTCTTTGTTCGACGATGTTTCTCCTGTTCCAGCTCCTCTAACTTTTTTAGGACAGCATTCTCTGCTCGCAAGTACGCTAACTCCTCTTTGAGCTCTTCCAGTGTTTTCTCGTCATCGCTCTTGTTTTGAATAAAAGGGTGCCTACTCATTACGGGTCGTCCTCTGCTACGTTCAAGCCCCTGAAAGCCATCTCTTTCGTACTGTTTGAGCCAAACAGCGATTGTGCCAGGGGAAGAAAAGTTTAAAACCGCACTAGTGTGACTGATAGACCAACCATTCGTCCACATATGAGTTAAAGCTTGCAGTTTAGTTTGCGCATTTTTTGCAAAACTATGAGGCATAAATGCCTGAGAGCCATGAATATCGAATACTTGTGCCCAGTAACGTATTTGACGCGATGGTATGGAATGAAGGCGAGAAAGCTCCTGAGATGAGCTTTCGCCTTGTAGGTATTGTTTCGCTATTGAGCATTTCAATGCTCGGTTGTATTTGGACATAAAAAGACCCCCAATAATTGGTGTCCAACTATTGGGGGTCAGTTCACTAGTGTCTGGTTTTTTTAATTCTTTATGTTCGCTTCTACGCGAGAACCATATTAGGTTCACCGAACGCGACTGGAGACCCAACTTCTTCTTCGAAAGATGCCCACTCCCACGCTTCTTGATCGGCAAGTACCGCTCTTAGTACTTTGTTGTTCATCGCATGACCGGATTTATAGGCGCGAAGTTCACCAACAATACTATGACCGCACATGTACAAGTCGCCAATGGCATCGAGTACTTTATGAGTCACGAATTCGTTTTCGAAACGTAGCCCTTCTTCATTAAGAATTCGGTACTCGTCCAACACAATCGCACAATCAAAGCTACCACCAAGACATAAGTTCTGAGATTGAAGGTATTCAATGTCCTTCATGAACCCAAAAGTTCGTGCTCGTGAGATATCTTTGACAAACGCTTGAGAAGAAAAATCAAAAAGTAGGTGCTGTTCGTCAGATTCAATTGCAGGATGATCAAATTCGATAGCGAAATCCATACGAAAACCATCGTGAGGGACTAACTCAGCCCACTTATCACCATCTTCAACGCGAACCTTTTTCTTAATACGTACGAAACGTTTAGGGGCGTTGAGCGTTTCAATACCAGCCGACTGCAACAGGTAAACAAACGGACTCGCGCTGCCATCCATAATAGGGATTTCAGGTGCGTCCACTTCGACAATTACGTTGTCGATCCCCATACCAGCTAGTGCCGCGTTGAGGTGCTCAACGGTTGAGATTCTGATACCTTCATCGTTGACTAGCGCAGTACAAAGCATGGTGTCACGAACTGACGCAGGATCGGCTGGGAAATCGACAGGCGGATTCATATCCGTTCTGCGATAAATAACCCCTGTGTTCGCCGCAGCTGGACGAAGAGTAAGTGTGACTTTTCTACCCGAGTGCAAACCCACTCCAGTTGTCTTCACCATCTCTTTCAGAGTTCTTTGTCTGATCATTTACCTACCCCTACTACGTATACCAGCCGTGCGACCGGAAAATCGACCGCACATGCTACCACGTTTCTGACGAATATCAATTATTTCGTACAATAATCAGTCAGCTTGGCGTCTCAAGAACGCTGGAATGTCCAAATAACCATTCTCTTTTTCCTGCTTCGGTGCAGTGTTTGCACCACCTTGAGCAGGAGTCGAAGGGCTAGCTGGAGCAGCTGGCTGACTCTTCACCTCTTCACCTTTTGGCAAGTTATTCGCTTGCAAAGGCTGTGCCGTTTTTTCTTCAACTTTGGCTGCTGGAGCAGCTGGCTGTTGAGCTGGCGTGGTGTTTTGTGGCTTGGAAGCACCTGTTACTAAAGTAATTTCAGGTTTTTTCTCGTTGCCAATTCCGGTTGCAACAACAGTTACGCGAATTTCATCGGTCATGTCCGGATCCAGAGATGTACCAATAACTACCGTCGCATTATCTGATGCAAACGCTTTTACAGTATTACCGACAGTTTCGAATTCGTCCAGACGCATATCCAAACCTGCCGTAATGTTCACAAGAACACCTCTTGCGCCAGCCAAATCAATATCTTCCAGAAGTGGGCTAGAAATTGCCGTCTCTGCCGCTTCTTCTGCTCGGTCCTCTCCCTTAGAGACACCGCTTCCCATCATCGCATGCCCCATTTCCGACATTACAGTGCGTACGTCCGCAAAGTCGACGTTAATCATGCCAGGGCGAGTAATCAATTCAGCAATACCTTGTACTGCGTTCTTAAGAACGTCATTGGCGCTTGCAAATGCTTCAAGCAGAGTAACACCACGTCCCAATACCTTAAGCAGCTTTTCATTCGGGATGGTAATCAAAGAATCTACATGCTTTGATAATTCTTCGATGCCTTGTTCTGCAAAAGCAAGACGTTTCTTTCCTTCGAATCCAAATGGCTTAGTCACTACAGCTACCGTTAGAACTCCTAGTTCTTTCGCTACTTCTGCGATTACTGGAGCTGCACCTGTACCTGTACCACCACCCATACCGGCCGCTATAAATACCATATCGGCACCGGTTAGAATTTCTTTAAGTCTGTCTCTGTCTTCAAGAGCCGCTTCGCGACCTACCTGCGGGTTTGCGCCAGCTCCAAGACCTTTGGTGATATCGCCACCAATTTGAATAACAGTGTTTACGCTCGTTTTACGAAGTGCTTGAGCATCTGTGTTGACACTGATGAATTCCACGCCTTCAATAGATTCACGCACCATGTGCTCTACGGCATTACCACCGCCACCACCAACTCCAACGACTTTAATTACCGCATCGTCAGACATTTCCATCATCGGTTCAAACATTTGTTATCTCCGTTTTTCCTGTATTTCAGGTTAAAACTCTTTCTGTATCCAATTACGCATTTTTTGAAACAACCCAGAAACATTAGACTGTCGCTTGGGTTCGTTGTAGTCACCATCTTCAGAGAATTGGCTGTCTTTTGCGTAATGAAGTAATCCAACTGCCGTAGAATCATACGGCTCTTTAACGTAATCAGTTAGGCCACTGATTTCCAACGGTTTACCTACTCTGACTTGGTTACGAAAAACCCTTTCGGCGCATTCCACAACCCCTTCAATCTGTGCAGCTCCACCCGTTAAGACTACGCCTGCTGCGAGATGGTGTTTAATCCCTTCTGCTCGCAGTTTGTCTTGAACGTTATCGATAGTCTGATTGACCAAGCCCATAAGTTCAGTATATCTGGGCTCAATCACTTCCGATAGTGTTTGTCGTTGCAAACTTCGAGACGGACGACCACCAACACTTGGAACATTCACAGTATCATCTTTACTGACAAGCTCACTGAGCGCACAGCCGTACTTTACTTTTATCTCTTCAGCATCGCTAACAGGCGTGCCAAAAGCAAATGCGATGTCACTTGTCACTGCATTGCCGGCGTAGGAAAATACTTCCGTATGTCTAAGCGCACCACCAGTCCAAATGGATACATCCATTGTCCCAGCGCCAATATCGACGACGCAAACACCTAGCTCTCGTTCATCTTCGGTAATGACTGCATTACTCGAAGCTAAGCCAGAAAAAACCAGCTGTTCTACTTTCAGTCCGCAACGCTCTACCGCTTTAATAATATTTCTCGCCATGTCGTTATGGCAAGAAATCAGATGAACGCTGACCTCCATCCTTACCCCTGATAAGCCAAGCGGATTCTTAATCCCTTCTTGATAATCAATAGTAAATTCTTGAGGAATTACATGTAAAATTCGCTGTTCATCACCAATTTTTATGGACTTTGCTGTGTGGATCGCACGATCCATATCGTCCTGAGAAACCTCTTCATCTGAAATGGTTCCCATTCCTTTTTCAATCCTGCTAGCAATATGACGCCCAGAAAGCGAAATAAATACTTTGCTGATTTGGCATTCAGCCATTAATTCAGCTTGATCAACAGCCCTTTGTACTGACTTGACCACAGATTCAAGATCATTCACGCCACCTTTGTCCATACCTCTCGACGGACTTGTGCCAGCGCCAATAATATTAATCTGCCCATCTGGTAGGCATTCACCTACCAAAGCGGAAACGGTCGCAGTACCAATATCAAGACCAACAATGATGTTGTCATCTGTGGTTTTAGTCATCTGTGCTCTCTTGTACTAAATCCTGATTTGGAAACCAACCTATTGCCGCTCCTGTATCATACCGTAAGTCGATATGACTAATCTGTTGCGATTTTGAGCCAAGCTTTTGATAAAGCGCAACAAAACGTGTTATTCGTTCAAGAAGCGCTTCTTTTCCAAGCTCCAAACGTATTCCGCTAGTCAAAATAACTTGCCATGCACGTCTGTCGTTTAGGAGTACGGAAGAAACGGTAAGGTCCACCGGAGCCAGTAGCTCTTGAATTTTTTGCCAGGCTTGCAAGACTTGCTGATGACTCCCTTCAGGGCCATAAAGTTTAATCTTTTCACTCGTCAGCTCTGCAATATCGGCATCAAATACATTTCCTTCCATGTTGAGCATGGAAATACCATTCCATATAGCTTGGGCTTCATGCTCAACTAAATATACTTTGATCGTGTCTGGCCATTGTTTACGTATTGACACTCGCGCTACCCAAGGTAGGGCTAATAAGGCATTTTGAAGCTCATCAACGTCTTGAGACATAAAGGTGCCAATATGCTCGAATGAAGCAAAGGCACTTTGCACCTCTTTTGGCTGCACGTGAGTTAAATCCCCTTGCAGTACCAATTTAGATAATGGTAATCGTTGCTCGTCCCACATCCAATTCAATGTAGAAAATATCAACCAACCAATAAACAAGACAACAACGACTAAAAAGCCTATCCCCAAGAGTGTATTGTGGGGCTTGGGTAACTCTTCGTACGTTTCTATTTCGCTTTCGTGGCTCACTGAGTACATACCAATGCTATCAATTATTTAACGATATTCTTGTTCGGTTTAGAGCAGAACATCCTAAAACTAAAGACCATTCGACTGATTTACTCAAACTAGCGATTATACTGACCATCATCCCATAGTCCATCAACCACAAGAATAAATATGGTCTAGTGTGACACACCGGACAAAAAACAGACAAAATAAAGGCTTGGCTATTATTCCTGACGCATACGTTCTACGTTCAACTCTAAACCAGCCAGCACTTTGGCAACCTTACCAACATCACCAGCTCCTTGTGTTAATACTAGGTCACCATCTTGGAGAACATTCGCTAGGACACTCGGTAGGTTTTGAGTTTCTGGAACAAAAATTGGGTCCAACTTACCTCGGCTACGAATCGTCCGGCATAAAGCACGACCATCAGCTCCAGCAATAGGCGCTTCGCCAGCTGAATAGACATCGAGCATAATAAGTACATCAACCTTTTCGAGCACATTAGCGAAATCATCATACAAATCTCTCGTTCGGCTATATCGGTGCGGCTGAAATACCATGACCAATCGCTTGTCTTCCCATCCAGCCCTTGCTGCATCAATGGTGACATCCACTTCGCTAGGGTGGTGACCATAGTCATCGACCAGCATTGCCTTACCACAACCTGTTTCGAACTCTCCCAAGTGATCAAAACGTCGTCCAGTACCTTGAGTACCTGCCATTGCGCTTAGTATCGCTTCATCAGCCACGTCATCTTCTGTTGCTACAGCAATAGCAGCGGATGCGTTTAGTGCATTGTGTTTACCCGGGATGTTCAACGTAATGTCTAGGTTGGCTTTTCCTTTACGCACAACCGTGAATTTACCCTGTTGCCCTTCTTGGCGATAATTTTCAATTCTTACGTCTGCATCTTCAGAGAATCCGTACGTAATAACTTGGCGGCTGACTCTTGGAATCAGCTCACGTACAACCGGATCGTCTATACACATGATTGCCTGTCCATAGAATGGCAGGTTATGGAGAAAATCAATGAACGTTTGTTTTAAAGTTTCGAAGTCGCCGCCATAAGTATCCATGTGATCAGCTTCGATATTGGTAACGATGCTGACCATTGGCTGTAAATGTAAGAATGAAGCATCACTTTCATCGGCTTCTGCAATAAGAATACGGCTAGACCCTAAACGAGCATTTGTACCAACACTTTTAACCAATCCGCCATTTACAAACGTTGGATCGAGTCCAGCTTCAGAATAAATCTGCGTGACAAGCGCAGTTGTCGTTGTTTTACCATGTGTTCCTGCCACAGCAATGCCATGTCGGAATCTCATTAATTCAGCCAACATTTCAGCACGACGAACAACTGGAATACGCCTTTCTTTCGCAGCAACTAACTCTGGATTATCTTGTTGAATGGCAGTCGAGACAACGACGACACTGGCTTTTTCAACATTACCTGCATCATGACCAAAATAGATCGTTGCTCCTTTGCCACTCAACCTTTCTGTTACTGGGTTTTCGGCTAGGTCTGATCCTGAGATGTGGTAACCTTCATTTAAGAGCACTTCAGCGATGCCACTCATTCCGGCACCACCAATTCCGACAAAATGAATGGACTTCACTCTTCTCATCTCAGGCACCATTGCACGGATTTGAGAGATGTCTTGGTTGTGTTCTATTGTCATTTTGTGTTTCTCATTCTATCGGTCAACAGACTGTTGAGTTAATTCTTTAATCGCATTCGCTACGTATTGATCAGCATTGGGTTTTGCCGACTTTTGGGCTTTACTTGCCATCTCCACCAAGCTCGCTCTGTCTAGCTGTTTTATGGCTTCTGATAATTTTTCTGAAGTCAGGTCTGGTTGCTCAATCATAATCGCGGCATTAGCATCAACAAGATGATCGGCGTTCAATGCTTGTTGGCGATCTTTATGCATAAAAGGTACAAAGATTGCGCCGACTCCAGCAGATGATATCTCAGAGACGGTGAGTGCACCGGATCGACATACAACTAGGTCTGCCCATTCATAAGCAGCTGATACGTCATCAATAAACTCGGTTGCTTCGGCTTGAATACCAGCACTTTCGTAGGCAGATTGGACAGACTCTTGGTTTCCTTTGCCTGCTTGATGGCGAATAACATAGCCGTTTCCAAGCAAAGCTGCTGTTTCAGGCAATGTTGTATTGAGGATTCTTGCCCCTTGGCTTCCACCCATCACCAAAATACGTATGTCGCCTTCACGGGACGCTATCCGAGATTTTGCAGAACCAAGAGTCGTCACATCTTTTCTCACGGGGTTACCCACTACCGGAACACCTTTAAAAGCACCGGGAAAGGCCTGAAAGACTTTGGTTGCAATTTTTGATAGCCATTGATTCGTTAAGCCCGCTACCGCATTTTGCTCATGAAGAACCAAAGGAATACCCGATAACCAAGCCGCAACACCACCAGGTCCACTGACATATCCGCCCATTCCTAACACCACGTCAGGCTGCCATGCTTTGATGTGCTTTTTGGCTTGAAAGATAGCATTGAGAATTTGAAAAGGTGCTTGAATCAATTTTAAAACGCCCTGCCCACGAAGACCTTTCACTTGAATAAAGTCGATATCAATGCCGTGTTTTGGGACAAGGTCGGCTTCCATACGGTCAGCCGTGCCTAACCAACGAATTTCCCACCCTTCATCTTGCAAGCATTTGGCAACGGCAAGCCCCGGGAAAACATGCCCCCCCGAACCACCAGCCATCACTAATAAACGTTTATTTTGTTTCATTTGAGTTCTTATTTTCAGGAATCTTTATTTGTTGCGACAGTCGCCGCTCATGATCAATCCGCATTAATATTGCCACCGCGACACACATCACGATTAAACTGGAACCACCATAACTAATCAGCGGCAGAGTGAGCCCTTTAGTCGGAACCATACCCGCAGCAGCACCAACGTTGACCAGTGTTTGAAAAGCAAACCATATTCCAATACCAAATGCCAAGTATCCACCAAACATTTGCTTTGCTTCAAACGCTTTCTTTCCAATAAATATTGCTTTCAGTACTAACACAAATATCAACACGAGGACAATGCTAACGCCAACAAACCCAAGCTCTTCGGCGATCACCGCAAAAACAAAGTCTGTATGTGCTTCAGGAAGGTATTCTAACTTTTGAATGGAATTACCTAACCCCTGACCAAACCAACCACCACGACCAAATGCCATCAAGGATTGAGTCAACTGATAGCCGCTACCAAATGGGTCGTCCCATGGGTCTAAAAAAGATGTAACTCGTCGTACTCGATAAGGCTCCACCAATATCAACACAACAACGCCAGCTATTCCAACCATCATCAGCGCCAAAAACTGCCACAGTTTTGCGCCTGCAATGAATAACAGTCCGAACATGGTCACCAGCATGACAATCACAGTGCCCAAATCTGGCTGCCCCAACAATAAAAGAGCAACAAGACCGAAAACGATAATGGGCTTCATAAAGCCACCGAAAAACGTTTTCCTCACTTCGTCTTGTTTTCGAACCAAATAACCTGCCATAAACATGAACAAGGATAACTTGGTCAATTCTGCTGGCTGCAAGTTGAAAACCCCTAACGGGATCCAGCGCGAAGCACCATTCACGGACTTGCCTGCCACCAGCACAACAATCAATAGAACGAAACAAATCCCCAATAATATATGGCTGTATTTAAACCAACGATCCATGGGGATTTGAACAACAACTGAAGCCGCAGCAAGCCCCACAACACAAAACACAAGCTGCTTATACATGAAGTAAAATGGTGTATCTGTAAGGCGACTACTAACGGGAAAAGAAGCTGATGTCACCATGACTAAGCCGATAAGCATTAGACCGAACGACAGCCAAAGTAGCTGTCTATCAAACAGTGCTTTGGGTGCTGGTTCAAACAGCCAGTGTTTGCAGTTTGAAAATGTTTCGATTAAGCGTCCCAACAGAATTCCCTTTAGCCTTACGAGGACGAGTAACGTTGAGCGAGTTGAGTAAACGCATCGCCACGCGCCATAAAGTTTGGATATTGGTCAAAACTGGCACAAGCAGGGGACAGCATAACGATATCACCAGCATTTAACTTGGATGAAATGCTCGATAATGCCTCATCCATAGTATTCCAGCGGATAGCTGACGGGTGTAAAGACAAAAACTCGCTGCCATCGTCGCCGTAACAATGCAATGTCACTGGTAAAGACGCCAACACGGGTTCAAGTTCAGAAAAATCGGCACCTTTTCCATCACCACCCACCAACAAATGAAGTTGTCCTTCACACTGCAACCCCGACAAAGCGGCTAAAGTACTGGCGACATTGGTGGCTTTGGAATCATTCACCCACTTTACGCCACGGGATTGAGCAACAACCTGACAACGATGGGTTAGTCCAGTGTAATTTTGGAGAGCGGAAACAGATGAATGATAGTCGATACCTGCCGCATCAAGTAAAGCCATTGCGACCAAAGCATTCATACTATTGTGTTGACCGACAAGACTTAAAGAAGATGTCGGAACAAAGGGATCATCGTCTTTCGCGAGAAAAACGTCATCATTCACTGTTTTCAAACAATAGTCTGCATTGGAAGGCGCAAAAGTGATGATATCACCGGAATAATTAGGCGTTGGGAACGTCGCTGAATCCTGTTGATTAACGATGGCTTTTTGGGCATTTAAGAAAATTCGCTGCTTGGCAGCACCATAACCGGCAAAATCATCATATCGATCCATATGATCTTCGGTCAGGTTCAAATAAGCGGCAGCAACTAGAGGTAAGTTCGATGTCGTTTCCAATTGGAAGCTCGATAATTCAAGCACGTAAAGATCGGCATCCTCTGCAAGGAGATCCAAAGCAGGAATCCCGATATTTCCGCCAACTCTTGTTTTACAACCCGCAGCATTAGCCATTACACCAGTCAAATCGGTAACGGTGCTTTTACCATTTGACCCAGTAATAGCGATAACGGGTTTGGTTACTGCCCAACCAAACAATTCAATATCACCGACAACAGGTACGCCATGTTCAATAGCACGCTGCAATTCTGGTGTAGCTAATGCAATACCGGGGGTCGCCACAATGAGGTCAGCATTCTTAAGCCAGCTCTCATTCCAACTTCCAGTGTGGACAGCCACATCCTCATTCAGTTTATCCAAACCCGGAGGATTTTCTCGAGTATCGATGACTTTCACATTTAGAGGTTGCTTCTGGCGCAGCAAATGATTGACGACGGACAGGCCTGTAATACCAAGCCCCACTACCACGACGTCTTTCAGGTTCTCCCAACGCTGATTGTTTGGATTTACATTCATCGATTAACGTACCTTCAAGGTCGCCAGACCAATAAGAACCAAAATAATAGAGATGATCCAGAAGCGTACAATAACGCGAGGTTCTGGCCAGCCTTTCAATTCGTAGTGATGGTGAATAGGTGCCATACGGAAAATACGTTGACCACGAAGTTTGTATGATCCAACTTGAAGGATAACGGATACTGTTTCCATCACGAACACGCCCCCCATGATCACAAGCAGAAGTTCTTGGCGCACTAATACCGCAATAGTGCCAAGCGCTCCACCTAATGCAAGAGAGCCGACATCACCCATGAAGACCTGTGCAGGGTATGTGTTGAACCACAAAAAGCCCATACCAGCACCAACGATAGCGGTACACACCACAACCAACTCACTAGTGTAAGGGATATGAGGGATATGCAGGTATGCGGCAAAATTCACGTTACCCGTCGCCCACGCGATAACAGCAAAACCCGCCGCAACCATGACCGTTGGCATAATCGCGAGACCATCTAACCCATCGGTTAAGTTCACCGCGTTACTGGTACCAACGATCACGAAATACGTAAATACAATATACAGTAAGCCCAGTTGAGGCATGACATCTTTAAAGAATGGCACTACTAATTGAGTTGCCGCTGTATCTTTACCATGCGCATAGAGTGCAAACGCGACGACAAGTGCAATACTCGATTGCCAGAAGTATTTCCAACGAGCGATAAGACCATCGGTATTTTTACGTACAACTTTACGATAATCATCGACAAACCCAACAGCGCCATATCCTAATAAGACCGCCATTACAGCCCAGACATAAGGGTTGGATAAATCTGCCCAGAGTAAAACCGTTATTGCAATGGAGGATAGAATCATCAACCCTCCCATTGTTGGAGTGCCGCGCTTACTAAAGTGAGATTCAGGACCGTCATTGCGAACAACTTGACCAATTTGCAGCATTTGCAAACGCTCAATCAATCGAGGTCCCATCCATAATGAAAGACCCAGAGCGGTCAATACGCTGAGGATGGCACGAAAAGACAGGTATTCGAACAATCGAAAGAAAGAAAAATATGGTTGAAGTAACTCGGCGAGCCAAATAATCATTATTGAATCTCCTTCAAAGCAGCGACTACTTTGCTCATTCCGGCGCTATTCGCCCCTTTGACCAAAAGTGTGTGCATTTGATTTTGTTGTGTTTCTAGCTGCTGCTTAATAAATTGGATCATCGCGTCGTGAGAATCAAAATGTTGCCCACCACATTCTTCGCTGATCACTTTTGTGTCGTCCCCGTAGGTCAACACATATTCAAAATTAAATGGTGCCGAATGTTGTCCGACTTCACGATGAAGTTCAAGGCTTTCGTCACCTAATTCCGCCATGAAGCCCAAAATTAACCAGCGCACGCCGTCGTAATGATTCAGTAGATCAGCAGCGGCTTTCATCGCAGGAACACTGGCATTGTAACTATCATCGATAAGGCGAACATGTTCATTGAGCTTGATCACTTCTACCCGACCCGAAACATTTGTCATGTTAGCCAGACCAAATTGTATTTCTGTCAGCGTAGCGCCAGCGTTTTGTCCAAGCGCAGCTGCCGCAACAGCGTTAGCAACATTGTGCTCACCAACTAAGGTTAAACTCACTGGTGCATTGCCAAGCGGGGTACAAAGTGTAAAAGAGGGAAGCCCTTCTTCTGAGATTTCAATATCTTTTGCGAAAAAATCAGCACTGTAATCTGAAGCAGAAAACGTAACGACTTGCTTATCGTTTAACGTTTCCCCCCAAAATTCCAAGCCATTACTGTCTTTATTTACAACAGCAATATCGTTACTGGACAACCCTTGAAATATTTCACCTTTCGCTTGTTTTACTCCGTCCATCGAGCCAAAACCTTCAAGGTGCGCAGCCGCCACATTGTTTACTAGCGCTATTTTGGGCTTCACTATGCGAGTCGTGTAGGAAATCTCTCCAATATGATTAGCCCCCAGCTCAATAACGGCATAGTCGTTTTTCTTTTCTGAGCGAAGCAATGTTAGTGGCACACCAAACTCATTGTTAAAGTTGCCAAGCGTTGCCAATACGTGACCTTTTTGACGCAAGACTGCACTCAACATTTCTTTCACTGTCGTCTTTCCGCAGCTTCCTGTTAGAGCTAAGGTTAAGCTTTCGCTTTGTTCGTGCACCCAAGAACCAAGCGCGCCAAGTGCTTTTGTTGTGTCTTCAACAATTATTTGCGGTATGTCGATGGGAAGTTCGCGCTCAACTAAAAGCGCTTTTGCCCCTTTGTCTATCGCTTGCTGGCAAAAATCATGGGCATCAAATCGCTCACCCACGATTGCGATAAACAAGGCTGATTCCTCAATGGTGCGAGTGTCCGTTGAGACAGAATGTATCTGAACATCCTCTCCCTTCAACGTCCCTTCAAGAATTTGACTTGCTTGAGAAAGGTAAAAACTGATCATCCCATGATTCCTAATAATTGTTCTGCGGTTTCCCTATCCGAATAGTGCACCGTTTTGTCAGCCAATACTTGGTAATCTTCGTGCCCTTTGCCTGCTAATAAAATAATGTCATTTTCAGATGCATTGCGCAGAGCATACGAGCAAGCATCAAACCTATCATGCTTAATCACCACCCTATCTGGCTGCTTCATGCCACCGAGCATATGCTTAACGATTATTTCAGGGGACTCACTTCTTGGGTTGTCATCCGTTAAAATCGCGTGATCGGCCAGCCTTTCAGCTATGTCCGCCATCATCGGGCGTTTACCAATATCTCTATCACCACCACACCCAAAGATTGCCCATAGCTTCCCTTCACAATGGACACGTAACGCTGATAACGCTTTTTCTAATGCATCGGGTGTATGTGCATAGTCCACGACAACTTTGGCTTTGCCGCTACGCTGGAAGAGCTCCATACGGCCAATAACAGGGGAAAGCCTAGGTGCGGCTTCTATTAACACTTCTTTTTCAAAGCCCAATTCCAACAAAGAACCAAACGCAAGTAATATGTTACTTGCATTAAAAGCACCAATCAGAGGAACGGAAAGCTTGCCAGCCCCCCAATTACCGTCAAATGAGAGCTCAATACCTTTAGTGCTGTATTTCACCTCTGTGGCATATAGAGACTTTTCTGTATTTGGATTTGACTCTAAAGACACCGCCAAAGGCGACGATAGCTGTTGGACCCATTGCGCCCCGACCGAATCATCGACATTTATCACGGCTTTGCGGCAGTCATGGTCTCGGAACAAAGTAAATTTCGCATCAGCGTAGGACTTCATGGTTTCATGGTAGTCAAGATGATCACGACTCAGGTTAGTAAATACGCCTACAGAAAAAGTCAGGGCCTTCACTCTTCCTTGAATCAAACCATGAGAAGAGACTTCAATAGCCGCATGCTCTGCACCTTGCTGTCTTAGGTTAGATAAGGTTTCAACCACTTCAATTGCACTGCCAGTTGTGTTTAACGCAGGTTTAATATCGTGGAGAAAGCCATTACCGGCCGTGCCCATTACTGCGGCTTTTTGACCAACCAGTTCTATCCATTGAGCGATGATTTGCGTAATAGTAGTTTTTCCATTGGTCCCAGTGACACCAATAAGCTTGGTATCTATGTCACCATATGCTCGCAAAGCAATTGCCGATAAGATCATATTCAAATCGCTTAGATAAACGATCAGCGTACCGCTTTGCTCTTCATAGCTACCATGTGGGTGCTCTTCGGTTGCCTGAGCAATTACTGCCACAGCTCCGCTGTTAACAGCCGCAGGAATGAAATCATGACCATTAACCGCATGGCCTGAAAGCGCCACAAATGTGTCACCTGGCTGTACTTTTCGACTATCCAATACTAACTGAGTAATACGAACGTTAAATTCTTCAGGAATATTTGCATCTGTCCATGGACGAATCAGAGAAGCTAAATTATGCACGCAATGTCCTCTTATCTATTCTTTAGAAATTCTATTATTCCGAAAACTGATTTTCATCCGGTGCGACATTGAGAATTTGCAGCGCACCTTTCATAATTTCAGAAAAAACAGGTGCAGCAACGGTGCCTCCGTAATACTGGTCACCTTGCGGTTCATTCACGACCACAACTAATGCCAACCTTGGATCGCTTACTGGTGCAATGCCTGCCGTATAAGCAAAATATTCGTCACTATAACCACCAGCCGTTGCTTTACGGGATGTCCCCGTTTTGGCGGCAATCCGATAACCCGGAACGGCAGCACGCGTGGCACTGCCCCCTTTTTGGGTTACCTTCTCCATCATATTCAGAACTAACTTTACGTTATGCTCATCGATCACTTGTTTTGAAATATCGTGCTTATTGTTTTTCACAATATGCAAAGGTCGATACATCCCATAATTACCTAATGTCGCGTAAGCATGCGCTAGTTGAATTGGTGAAACCGATAGTCCATAACCAAATGATAGCGTTGCGATTTCAAACTTAGACCAACGACGTCGCGATGGAAATATACCGGTTGTTTCGCCGACAAGGTTCAAACCACTGACTTCGCCAAACCCTACAGAGCTGTACATTCCCAGCAATGCTTCCAGCGGCATAGCGAGCGCTAACTTAGTGACGCCGATATTACTCGATTTTTTTAATATGGTGGTGAGATCGGCTTTCCCGACCTTAGAGACATCTCTTACTCGGCTTCCGCCAATTTGTAAAATGCCATTACCCGTATCAATTTCTGTATTTTCATCAGCCACACCATTTTCTAGAGCGGCCAATACGACGAAAGGTTTCACTGTCGAACCCGGCTCGAATGCATCTGTAATGGTGCGGTTTCTCATGCGAAAACTTTGTCGTTGAGAACGATTGTTTGGGTTGTAAGATGGCGCATTAACCATCGCCAACACTTCGCCAGTTTTAACATCGAGAAGCACCGCTGAAGCCGAAGTCGCGTTGTGATCGGCCACCGCCTGTTTCATCGCTCGGTACGCGATGGATTGCAATCTTTGGTCCACAGTAAGTTGAAGTGGTTGCCCTTCTTCTCTTTCTTCGAGCGAGATATTTTCGACAACCCGCCCAAAGCGATCTTTTCGAATGGTGCGTTTGCCTGCCTCACCCATGAGCCATTTGTCGTACGAACGCTCTATGCCTTCAAGCCCATGTCCATCGATTCCAGTCACACCAATCAAGTGAGCACTAACTTCACCAGAGGGGTAATAACGTCGAGATTCTTGCTTTAGCCCTACACCCGCTAGCTTTAATTCTCGAATATAATTTGCCATGGCAGGGCTGACTTGGCGTTGAAGATAGATAAAACGGCGCGATTTATTCTTATTGATGCGCGTAATAAGTTTTTGGCGGTCCATTCCAAGTACGTCGGCCAATGCATACCAGCGCTCTATCGGCTCTAGTCCGGACTCTTTAAATATGGTGACTGGATCTGCCCAAACGGCTTCAACGGGTACGGAGACAGCAAGTTGCTCCCCGTTCCGATCAGAAATAATCCCCCGAGCAGAAGGTAGCGCCTTGACACGAACAGAGCGTAAATCACCCTGTCTAATTAGATTATCTGGCTCAACGACCTGAATGTAAGCCAACCGCGCTAATAATGCCCCCATAACACACACAACGAACCCAAGTACAACAGCAAAACGCCAACGGATAAGAATTGGCGTTTCTTTTTCGGGTTGTTTTCTTGTGTTAGAAGTGGTTTTAGACTTACTCATTGGAAAGAAACTATGACCTCTTTGTCGGCATCAGGACGCTTCATGTCTAACTCTTTCTGCGCCATTTCTTGCACACGACTGTGCTCTGCCAACGCATTCTCTTCCAGTATTAAGTTGCGCCATTCGTTATCTAAACGATCCCTCTCAACCAGTTCGCTATCACGTTGGTGAATGGCAGCTCTCGTATCGTGCGTGGTATGCACAACCCACATCGCTGAGGCAAACGCTAATAATAATAGGGTCGCAGGCACTCTTCCGACGGTAACAATGTCGATAAAGATGAGCTTGGCGAGATTCGGGGAAGCGTCCTTGGCACTCGGCATTAGAGTTTTTCCGCAATCCTTAACACTGAACTGCGTGAACGCGTATTTTCATCCACTTCTTGTTTCGAAGGTTTGATGGCTTTACTGAGCGTTTTCATTCGCGCGCTGCCCAATGCCTTAATTTGATCTTCCGTCATTGGGATACCATGAGGCACTTCAGGTCCTTTACTCTCTTTTCGCATGAAACGCTTAACCATGCGATCTTCGAGAGAATGAAAACTGATGACAGAAAGACGTCCTTCTGCCGCTAAAATCTCAGCTGCCCCTTTCAAAGCGGTATCGATCTCTTCCAATTCACTATTGATGTAAATTCGAAATGCTTGAAAACTACGAGTCGCTGGATGCTTTTTCTCTTTGAAATTTTTTGGGGCTGCATCTGAAATCAACTTAGCGAGCTGACCTGTACGTGTCATTGGCTCGTTTTCTTCATTTTCACGATAGGCGACAATGGCTTTAGCAATTCGTCTTGCGTGCTTATCTTCACCAAATTCACGAATGACCCACGTAATGTCATCTAATTCGGCTTCTTTTAGCCACTCAGAAACCGGCATACCTGACGTCGGATCCATTCTCATGTCCAATGGACCATCTTTCATGAAACTGAATCCACGTTCAGCGTCATCTAATTGTGGGGATGAAACACCAAGGTCAAGAAGCACGCCATCAACTTTGCCCACAAGATCATAGCGCTCGGCGTATTCTGCAATACCCGAAAATGGACCATGAACAATAGTAAAACGAGGATCATCAATTTTTTGGGCTTCAGCAATCGCCGTCGGATCGCGATCGATACTGAATAAGCGACCGTTTTCTCCCAACTTAGAAAGAATGGTTCGGCTATGACCACCACGACCAAAAGTGCCGTCTATATAAATGCCGTCGGGTTTAATTGCCAACCCATCAATGGATTCATTTAGTAAAACGGAAATGTGCTGAAAAGTTTCTGTCATGGTTTTCTCTTGTGCCGAATGGCGAAAATAAAGCAAGGGTTTAGTGTACTGATTTCGCTCTTTGCTGCCAGTACTTAATCTTATTTTGTTAGCTTTTGTATCTAAGTCTCGCTTAGTTTAGCCACAATAGGCTTAAATGCGTCAGCAAATAGCAAAAAACCCATCATTACTCGGTAAAGTAATGATGGGTTCTGAATAGGTGGAGTCGACACATAAGCCGGGTTCTGTTCCGCTTGCGCGGCAGTAGCCATTCGTCTAGGCCAGCAATCGCTCACTGGCTCAAGCAACCTACCCGCTTCCTTACGCGAGCAACGCAATGTGGAAGCCTATTTGGTCTTGCTCCGGGTGGAGTTTACCTTGCTACGAACTGTTACCAGTCGCACGGTGCGCTCTTACCGCACCCTTTCACCCTTACCTGTGCCCTTCCCGAAGGAAATAGGTCATCGGCGGTTTTCTCTCTGCTGCACTTGTCGTGGGCTTGCGCCCCCCAGGCGTTACCTGGCACCCTGCTCTTTGGAGCCCGGACTTTCCTCCCCTCCGTCAGTCTCCCGAAGGACACCAACGAAGCAGCGACTACCCAGTCAACTCCGACCGCGGATTGTATAGAGATAGATGCCTACTGTCTAGGGGCTCATTAGGGTTGACGATATTTTTAATGCCAATCGTATAAAACTCAAGCAACTTATCGACGAGTCTTAATCTAAATGCTCCAATCCCCATTTATACAAAGCATTTTTTTTGAGGTTGTATATTTCTGCCGTCATTGCTGCCGCTTTTTTGAGTGGTAACTCTTTGGTTAAAATACTCAAAGTACGAGTCACCTCATCAGGTATTTCTTCTGTGGCTTGCTCTCGGTGACCGTGTATGAGCAACACCATTTCACCTTTTTTACGGTTGTCATTTTCTTCAATCCAAGGAATAAGTTCGCCTAACGGCATCCCCTGAATGGTTTCATATGTTTTGGTCAGCTCGCGGGCTAGAACCACTTCTCTATCAGCACCAAGGATCTCAAGCATGTCGTTGAGAGAGTCCATGATACGGTGCGGCGACTCATAAAAAATACAGGTACGCTCAGCTTTGGCAATTTCAAGGAACTTATCTTTTCGACCTTTACTCTTAGGAGGAAGAAAACCTTCAAAACTGAATCGATCGGAAGGCAGCCCTGCAGCGCTCAATGCTGTCACCACAGCACAGGCACCAGGTAATGGCACAACTTTGACACCGGCCTGACGACATTGATTCACTAGGTGATACCCTGGATCACTGATTAATGGCGTTCCAGCATCGGAAACCAGAGCAATAGAAAGCCCTTGTTGTAACCTCTCAACCAGTACTTGCGCTTTTTGTTGTTCATTGTGATCATGCAGAGCGAATGTTTTCGTCGATATATTGAAGTGGGAAAGTAACTTGCCTGTGTGTCGGGTATCTTCAGCGGCAATAAGATCCA
The DNA here is from genome assembly GCF_019977755.1 of Vibrio penaeicida. NCBI lineage: Bacteria > Pseudomonadati > Pseudomonadota > Gammaproteobacteria > Vibrionales > Vibrionaceae > Vibrio > Vibrio penaeicida. Next base: position 3,491,989 of record NZ_AP025144.1, read on the forward strand.
CGTTGGATAAAACTTCTATGGCTCGCTGCGTAATATCTCCCAAATTTCCGATTGGGGTGGGAACAATATAGAGAGTTGAGACCTCAGACGGGGAAGAATTGTTGTCTGTCATTTGTTTACCATCACTTCAACGATTAATATAGAGACAATTTTGTATTTGTTTAACAAGAACTCATGGCTATGAAGCACCAGAATAAATTTAGTGTACCACGCCTTCTGACCCCTATCGCCTTGGCAGTAACTTTAGCGGCGTGTTCGACTACTTCACAAACACCTGTGAATATTGACGTTACACAAGATCCAACGCAAAGTGCACAGGCCTATGTCATGCAAGCCGACAGTGCGAAAGGTGGCACCCAAAATGATCTTCTGATCATGGCGTTAAAAGCGGCTTTGCAAGAAAACGATTTGGTCAGAGCCGATCATTTAGTAAAACGTCTATCTAAGCAAGCTTTATCACCTGTGCAAATGGCTGAATGGCAAATTTCGCGCGCGCAATTGCTCTTCCGTACAGGTGAAATTCAATCCGCTCTGAAACAGCTGAATTATCAGTCTTGGTGGGAGCTAAATAATGCTCAGTGGAGTGAATATCATGAATTTCGTGCGCAGTTGTTTGAGTTGCTATCGGATCACCTAAACGCCAGCCGAGAATATATTGCTGCTAATCAGTATTCGTTTGAAGATGCGCAAGTGCGAAATCATCAGAATATTTGGCTCAATCTGAGTACGTACTCTGAGTACGATATTACATCTTTGCAAGCGGAGGATGGGGAATCCGAATTACAAGGCTGGCTTCAACTCGCCGTCTACATGAAAACCATTTCAGGTAACCCTGCTCAGCTCAAAAGTACATTAGAAACTTGGTTTGAAGCCAATCCAGAGCACCCAGCGAACATTTATACTCCTGCTGATGTCCAAGCCATTCTTGCCCTAGAAATCATTAAGCCTACAAATACTGGGCTGGTATTACCTCTCAGTGGAAAATATGGAAAGCAAGGTCAGTTGGTTCGTGATGGTTTCATTCATGCCATGATGGATGATTTTAATCGAGAAGACATGGCGACGTTGACGGTTCTTGATTCCGCTGCGCTTTCAACCGATGAAATTCAGCAAGAGCTTGAAAAACGTCATGTGGATTTTGTTGTGGGTCCATTGGTAAAAGACAAAGTGGAAGTGCTTCAACAATCTACACAACTTCCCATGCTTGCACTCAACATCCCAGATGCAAAGCTACCTGAAACTCGTGTGTGTTATTTCACGCTCTCTCCTGAACAAGAGGTTGCTCAAGCCGCGAAATATCTATTTGCAAACGGGTTCCAATATCCACTGATTCTTGCTCCTGTAGGAGGCTTTGGTGAGCGAGTCACTCAAGCATTCAAGTCAGAATGGGAAAAATACAGTAAGAACCCAGCAGCGTTCAGCTATTTCGGTAACAAGTCCCAGCTTCAAAAGAACATCAACTCAGTCTTTGGTCTAGCAGACAGTCAAGCGCGCATAGCCCAACTTAACCGCCTAATCAACATTCAAACAGAGTCTCAACCTCGCAGCCGTCGCGATATTGATGCGGTCTATGTTGTGGCTAAAAGTTCCGAGCTGACCCTCATTAAACCTTTCATTGAAGTGGCCATCAATCCAGACACAACGCCTCCTAAGCTGTTTTCAAACTCGCGGAGTAATAGTGGGAAAAAGCGTCAGTATGAAGACTTAAGTGGTGTGGTTTACAGTGACATTCCGATGCTGATTGAGCAAAACTCCACTTTAAAGGCGCAACTTGAAGAAAACTGGCCGAAAAGTGGTAATGTAGAAAAACGCCTACATGCGCTTGGAATGGATGCATACAAGCTCATCTTAGAGTTGCCACAAATGAAAGTTATGCCAGAATACTCAGTTAAAGGGCAAACTGGCACTCTAACCATTAATAACGAGTGTGTGGTTCAGCGCGAAGTTAGCTGGGCTGAGCATGAGGCTATTTAACCGTAGAGCGTTAGGCGAACGATACGAATCCTTTGCCAGTAAGTTTCTTGCTGGTAAAGGGTTAAAACCGATTGAGTCTAATTTTAATACCAAAGTTGGTGAATTAGATTTGATAATGAAAGACCAAAGCACGGTTGTGTTTGTCGAGGTAAAGTATCGTAAACAAAGCCACTATGGGCACGCAGCGGAAATGGTAACACCAGCAAAACAGCGAAAGCTGATTAAAGCCGCTATGATATGGCTAAGCAAGAACAACTTATCTCCTTACGATACCGACTTCCGGTTTGACGTCGTCGCCATTCATGATGAAGGTCGTCAAGTTGAGTGGATAAAGAACGCAATAACTCAAGGATAATCGATGCTAGACAGCATTAAAGAAAGCTTTACAGAAAGTATTCAAATTCAAATTGCTGCGGCCGAAGCGCTGCCTGATCACATTATGCATGCCGCGCAGGCAATGGTGACCAGTTTACTTAATGGCAATAAAATTCTTTGTTGTGGTAATGGCGGGTCAGCCTCGAACGCTCAACAATTTGTTTCTTGCCTTCTCAATCGTTTTGAGACTGAAAGACCGAGCCTTCCAGCAATGGCACTTACGGCGGATAATACAACTCTAACTGCTGTCGCCAACGATTATCACTACCAAGAAATTTTTTCCAAACAGGTACGGGCATTTGGGCAAACAGGCGATATTCTTCTCGCTATATCAACGAGCGGAAATAGCAAAAACATCATCAAAGCAATGGAAGCCGCTGTAACCCGTGATATGACCATCATCGCATTCACAGGTAAAGATGGCGGCGAGATGGCCGGGTTATTAGGTGAGTCGGACGTCGAAATTCGCATCCCATCTCATCGTACTGCCCGTATCCATGAAGTTCACATGGTAACCCTACATTGTCTGTGCGACCTTATCGACCAAGTCCTCTTCCCTTCGCATGACGAGTAGTTAGAAAACATGATGTTCTGTTGAGTAAGCAGCTTGGTATTTTGACGAGAGGTACAGAGATGAAAAAATGGTTTTTAGTCGCAGCTTGCAGTTTAAGCCTTACAGGTTGTGCTGGATTGTTGGTGGCTGGCGCAGCAACCACTGCCAATATCGTTTCAGATACGCGCACAACTCAAGAGCAATGGCAAGATAGCCAATTGGAATTTGAGGTAGCCGGAATTGGAAACAAAGCCCCTTATACTGGACACGTAAAGGCAACTGCAACGGCCTTTCGCGGTAAGGTTATTCTAATCGGTCAAGCTGTCACTCATGACTACAAAGAGCAATTCGGCGTGAGAGTATCAGAAACTAAAGGGGTAAGTAGCGTATCGAATCAATTACGTGTTCGCCCGCTGCTTGATTTGCAAACTATTACGCACGACAGCTGGATTACCACTAAAGTCAAAGCCAGTTTGATTGCGAACGAAAATCTGACCACAGTAAAAATCAAAGTCATCACTGAAGATGGTGAAGTTTTTTTACTTGGGTATGTTACTCCTGAGCAAGCAGATATCGCGACTGACATTACGCGCAATATTTCCGGTGTGAAACAAGTTATTCGAGCCTTTGAAATAGCCGAGCAAACTTAGCCTAAGGTGATAGGCGTCTGAATTGGTTATTTATTCTTAGCTAAATAAAAAAGCAGCGAAAATTCGCTGCTTTTTTATGTTATCCGATTAGAGAATATGAACCTAGTAACTATTTGACAACCCTTAAACTAGGGCGACCTTTCGGTCTCTCAGGTGGAGTATTATCTGATGGAGACTCGACTTGTTTGGATTCCGCAATGCTGTCAACAACATCAAATCCGATATCTTCAGAGTCTTCCTCAACAATGCCTTCCTCTGCGTCTGCGTAACCGTCTTCAGGTTCAAACATAGTTCCGGCACCATTTTCACGAGCATATATCGCATGCACAGCGTAAAGGGGTGCGATGACAGAATGAGGTTTACCGCCAAATCGGGCGTTGAAAGTAATCGCATCGTTACTCATTTCCAAGTTACCTACCGCGCGCGGGGCAATATTCAAAATGATTTGACCATCCTGAATAAACTCTTTAGGAACTCGTACACCAGACAATGTTGCATCAACAACCAAATGCGGGGTTAAGTCGTTATCAACCAACCACTCATAAAACGCGCGTACTAAATAAGGACGGCGCGGTGTCATTTTCTCTATATCCATTAACGAACCAAACGCATTTCACGCTCAGCTTCTGTTAAAGAAGCTAAGAACGAATCACGTTCAAATACGCGATTCATGTAAATCTTAAGTTCTTTCGAACCTGGTCCAATTAAATCGATACCTAACGCAGGCAAACGCCATAGAAGCGGAGCCAAGTAGCAATCGATCAAGCTGAATTCTTCACTCATGAAGTGTTCGTATTCTGCAAAAATTGGAGCAAGAGTAAGTAGATCGTTACGCAATTTAGTGCGAGCAGAATCTGCTTCTTCAGCGTTTCCTTTCTGTACCTTCTCTGCCAACGAATACCAGTTGTTCTCAATTCGGAACATCATCAAACGGCTGTTACCACGGGCAACAGGGTAGACTGGCATCAATGGTGGGTGCGGAAAACGCTCATCCAGATACTCCATGATAATCTTGGAGTTATATAGTGCTAGTTCACGGTCAACCAAGGTTGGCACCGTCTTATAAGGGTTTAGTTCGATAAGCTCACTTGGTAAGTTTGCTTCATCAATCAGTTCAACTTCGAAACTCACCCCTTTCTCAGCCAGAACAATACGAACCTGGTGGCTGTACATATCAGAAGCACTAGAAAATAGAGTCATCACGGAACGTTTATTGGCAGCTACAGCCATTGAGCCCTCCAGCACACTTGAAAATAAAAAAAACAATGGAGACCAACTGTCTCCATTGTAGAAAAATTAGCGATGTATTATAGCACGATTAGTGAACATCACGCCAATACTCTTTCTTGAGGAATACTACCACTATAGTCAAGAGAACAAGGAATGCCATAGCCCACCAGCCCATAACATGACGCTCAAGTTTGACCGGGTCGCCGGAGTACTCCAAGAAATTAACTAAATCCCTAACCGCATCGTCGTATTCCGTCGGGCTGAGTTCTCCGCGGCCATCCGTTTCGATTCGGGCAATCACCTGTTTCTCTTCACCGTTTACAGTGTGTGTTTCATACACTGCAGTTGGAACACCCTGTAACTCTTCAAGTACATGTGGCATACCAACGCTCGGGAATACAACGTTGTTCACCCCAAAAGGACGTGATGGATCAGCATAGAAAGAACGGAGGTAGGTATACAACCAATCGGCCCCACGAACTCGCGCAACCAAAGTCAAATCAGGTGGTGGCGCGCCAAACCAGTTACCAGCTTGCTTATCTGGAATCGAGTTTTCCATCAAAGAACCGATTTTAACTTCCGGATCAAATATCAAATGTTCCTTCATAAGATCGAGAGGAATATTAAGATCAGTCGCTACACGTTCATATCGCTGATACTGCGCTGAGTGACAGCCAAAGCAATAGTTCATAAATAGCTTCGCACCATTTTGCAGAGAAGCCTTATCGCTTAAATCGTTGTTCGCTTTGTCTAGTGGCACATTCGCACCAGCTGCCATCACTAAAGATGGCATCAAAGCAAAAAGCATTACAATCCACTTCTTCATTTGAATGTCACCCTCTCTGGTAATGGTTTCGTGGCTTCATTTTTACTGTAGAAGTACAGCAACACAAAGAACATGAAATAACCCAAACTAAATATCTGTGCCATAAGCGTGTAAGTTGGTGTTGCAGGTAAAGCACCTAAAACACCCAACGCGACAAAACAGATGGTGAACTGAATGATATTGAATAAGTGGAACTTACTTCGATAACGATAAGAACGTACTTTACAACGATCAAGCCATGGAAGTAGGAACAGCACAACAATCGAAGCCCCCATTGCAACCACTCCTAACAACTTATCAGGTACAGCACGTAATATGGCGTAGAAAGGTGTGAAGTACCAAACTGGCGCAATATGCTCTGGTGTTTTCAGCGGGTTTGCTGCTTCAAAGTTAGGTGGCTCAAGGAAGTAACCTCCCATTTCTGGATTAAAGAACAATACGTAGCAGAAAAGGAATAAGAACCCAGCAACGCCGACCAGATCTTTAACAGTTCCGTACGGATGAAAAGGTACCGAATCAATAATGTCGTATTTTTTGCTGTAATAATCGTGGAATTTGAATTGCGTTTTGTAGTCGTCACCCATACTGCCTTTCGGTAGCTTGGTTTCGATACCATCTGGGTTATTAGAGCCGACTTCATGCAGAGCTAAAATATGCAAAACAACAAGCAGTAGCAATACGATGGGTAGCGCTATAACGTGAAGTGCAAAGAAGCGGTTAAGCGTCGCACCAGAAATAACATAGTCACCACGAATCCAAAGCGTTAAGTCATCTCCGATTACAGGAATCGCACCAAATAGCGAAATAATTACCTGTGCTCCCCAATACGACATCTGTCCCCAAGGAAGTAGGTAACCCATGAAGGCTTCAGCCATGAGCACGAGGAAAATCAACATACCAAAGATCCACAGTAACTCACGAGGCTTTTGGTAAGAGCCGTAAATTAGACCACGGAACATGTGGAGGTAAACCACAACAAAAAATGCAGACGCGCCAGTTGAATGCATATAGCGAAGTAGCCAACCATACTCAACATCTCGCATGATGTATTCAATGGAAGCAAATGCACCGTCACCAGACGGTACGTAGTTCATTGTCAACCAGATGCCCGTTAAGATCTGATTAACCAAAACCAACATTGCTAAAGAACCGAAAAGATACCAGAAATTGAAATTCTTTGGCATTGGGTATTCTGAAAGATGCTTTTTATAAGCATTCATCGCGGGTAGGCGTTTTTCTACCCAATCAAGTATCGCTTGCATTAGGCTTCCCCTCCTTCATCAACCCCGATAAGAATCTTAGAGTCGGTCAAGTATGTATGCTTGGGAACAACCAAGTTTAAAGGAGCCGGAACCCCTTGGAATACTCGTCCTGCCATATCAAATTTAGAACCATGACATGGGCAGAAGAACCCTGATTTAACGCCTTGCACTTGTTCGTTAAAGCTATCTGGGAGGTAAGTTGGGGAACACCCCAAGTGAGTACATATTCCAACTGCAACAAAATACTCAGGTTTGATAGACCGGTAAGTATTTTGCGCGTAAGAAGGCTGCTGCTCCTCTGACGACGCAGGGTCACGAAGCTGCCCGTCCAGCTCTTTGAGTTCTTCAACAATGGAATTCGAACGACGGACCACCCAAACAGGTTTACCTCGCCATTCAACACGAACCATTTGACCTTCTTCCAGTTTCCCTATTTCAACTTCAACAGGGGCTCCGGCGGCCTTAGCTTTGGCGCTAGGGTTCCAAGATTTGATAAAAGGAACGGCGACGGCGATACCTCCCACAGCACCCACAACTGCAGTTGTGGCTGTTAGGAAGCGCCGACGTCCGTTATTTATAGGCGCATTGCTCATCCAACATTCTCCCATTTGCTCCCAGTGTCTTATTATTTTTTCGACTTCCAAAGAGCATGGCTAAAAATTACGCGTTTTTTATACTTATTTGCTTAAGAAATGATAAATAAAACCCTACTTTTTGACAAGGTAATACTACTTTTTTGTAACAAATGTGAGTGAAAGTGGCGATCACATCACAAAAGATAGGGATATTTAAAAAATGTAATTTAAGAAGAAAGAGTTACAACGAATTTTTAGGAAGGAAAAAACAAAAAGCCCGGTATAAATACCGAGCTTTTGGTGCCACAATCCAGCAAAACTGGAGCGGTAACTTTCTGAATAGAGAAAGATTAACGCTTAGAGAACTGTGGACGACGACGTGCTTTACGTAGACCAACTTTCTTACGTTCAACGCAACGAGCGTCACGAGTAACGTAACCAGCTGCACGTAGCGCAGGACGTAGAGACTCATCGTACTCCATTAGAGCACGAGTGATGCCGTGGCGGATCGCGCCAGCTTGACCAGAAATACCACCACCAGAAACAGTGATGTATAGGTCTAGCTTCTCAGTCAATTCAACTAGCTCAAGAGGCTGACGAACAACCATACGAGAAGTTTCACGACCGAAGTAAACATCAAGGCTACGCTTGTTGATTACAATTTCACCGCTGCCTGGTTTGATGAAAACACGGGCTGCTGAGCTTTTGCGACGACCAGTGCCGTAGTATTGATTCTCTGCCATTTTCATAATCCCCGATTAGATGTCTAGTACTTGTGGTTGTTGAGCAGCATGGTTGTGCTCAGCGCCAGCGTAAACTTTCAGCTTACGGTACATAGCACGGCCAAGAGGACCACGTGGTAGCATGCCTTTAACCGCAAGTTCGATAGCCATTTCAGGTTTACGATCGATCAACTTTTCAAAAGTGATAGATTTTAGACCACCTGGGAACTCAGAGTGACGGTAGTACACTTTACCTTTAGCTTTGTTACCAGTAACAGCAACTTTCTCAGCGTTAACAACGATGATGTAATCACCAGTGTCTACGTGAGGAGTGTATTCTGCTTTATGCTTGCCGCGTAGGCGAGATGCAATTTCACTTGCAATACGACCCAGAGTTTTACCTTCTGCATCTACAACGTACCAGTCGCGTTTTACAGTTTCTGGTTTAGCAACGAAAGTTTTCATGCTAATAATTACCTATTAAAAAATTTACACTTAAGGAACAATTACTTGTCCCCACTGTCTGAAAGCCCCATTCATCACCCCTTCGAGTGTTGGAAACTCTCGGCATAGCTACTTATCATGTGTAGCCAGAGGCTCGCAGTAACGGTAGGTCGCAGGATTATAGAGAAGAGTGAGGAAAAAATCACCTTTTTTTCTCTAAAAAGATCATTTTTTTCCTCTTTGGAAAGTGAATCGGCAAATTTTACGTTTTTCTGATATTAAGGTAAGTGTTCTTTAGCCAAATAATCATGACTTTGCATTTCAATTAGACGCGACTGACAACGTTTAAATTCGAAGTTTAAGTGCCCTTCTGTGTAGAGTTCTTCCAAAGCCACTTCTGAAGAAATAATGAGTTTTACATTCCTTTCATAAAACTCGTCAACTAACGCTATAAATCGCCTTGCGGCATCGTCATTACTTTTTCCCATTTGCTTCACATCACCCAACAATACCGTGTGATATTCACGAGACATCTCAATGTAATCATTTTGACTTCTCATCGATTCACACAACTGCCCGAACGTTGCCATAAGTACGTCATCATGAACATTAATGACATCAATTATTCGGTGATTCACTTCTATTTGAGTAACGCATTGATGACCTTCACCAACCAGTTGACGGTAATATCGATTCAAATTGATGGTGGCATCTTCGTCCAACGGAAAATGGAAAATTTCAGCTTGTTCAAGGGTTCTAAGGCGGTAATCGATACCACTGTCGACATTCAGTACATCACAATGCTTTTCGATTAGCGCGATAGCCGGTAAAAAGCGAGCCCTTTGCAATCCATTTCGATACAAGTCTTGTGGCGGAATATTAGAGGTAGCTACGAGAACTACATTTCTGGCAAACAACGCCTGCATCAAGGTACCCAAAATCATCGCATCGGTAATATCCGATACAAAAAACTCGTCAAAGCAAATGATGTCGGCTTCAGACTTTAATACATCAGCCACTTTCTCTAGAGGATCTGCAACTTCACCCAATGCTTTTAGTTCATCATGAACCCGATACATAAAGCGGTGAAAATGAACCCTAAGTTTCTTATCGGTGGGCAACGCATCAAAAAACGTATCCATTAGATAAGTTTTCCCACGCCCTACACCACCCCAGAAATATAAACCATTTGGTGGTTCAGGTTTTTGAGGCTTCTTCCCCATCAATTTTTGCCAGGTAGAAAGTGGTTCGATAGGAGTATTTAAATAGTCTTGAAATCGGTGATATAAGCTGTCTAATTTTTCAACAGCAAGTTGCTGAGCAGGGTCAACCGAAAATCCATTGTTTTCTATATCTTCTTGATATTTAAGCTTAGGCGTCATTGGAAACTACGTTTATTATTGTTCATTAATCGTGTTGATATTATTACGATTATAGCGACTTCAAAGAGTTGAGACATGTCGTTTTTTTGTTCTCAGTATAAGACGCTTTCTCTTTATCGTACTCTGAACTCATAGTACCATGCCCCTTCGGCTGTGTAACACACCAATAACAAATCAAGCCTTAAAGGTGACTTTGGTCTCTGCAATTGAATTCCCCAAAATTCAGCCAAACACAGCTTACTGTAACGATGATAAAGGAGCATTTATGCCTGGGATGTATATTGTCATTGGGATTGTGATCGGATTAGTTGCCGGTTATTTTCTGGCAAAACTGATGACACCGGATGCGAATAAGCAGAAATCCATTCAAAAAGATTTAGAAAAATCAAAATTCGAGTTAGAGCAACAAAGACAAGAACTTGCGGATCACTTCGCTCAAACGGCAGAAATGTTAGATGTGCTTGGGAAAGACTACACAAAGCTCTATCAGCATATGGCGAAAACGTCGACGGAGCTACTGCCTAACGTTCCCGAACAAGACAATCCATTTGTAAAAAAGATAGCCCAACATACTGAAGAAGAAATAATTTCTAAAGATAACGGTCAAGAAGCACCTAAAGATTATGCGCATGGTGCAACGGGTTTGCTGAAAGACCAAGAGAAAGAAGTCATCAATACACCTACCGATGAGCCTGCTCCAAAACTGTCTTGATACAAAAAACGGTCTTGGTACAAAAAGTATCATGACTTGAAAAATGGATGATTGAACTTTATTTAGGTTACTGAGTCATAATCTTCACCTATCAAAGAGGAGCCTTATGATGAAAAAACCTTTGCTTGTTTTAAGTGCATTAACATTAAGCTTAAGTTCAATCATCGCGCCACTGCCCGCTACTGCGGCATTACCAGTAGCGGTTAGCGGTGAACAGTTACCTAGCCTTGCACCTATGCTTGAAAAAGTAACCCCTGCGGTTGTAAGCATAGCCGTCGAAGGCAAACACGTTGCCACTCAACGTGTTCCAGAAGCATTCCGATTCTTTTTTGGCCCAGACTTTCCTGCTGAGCAAGTACAAGAGCGTCCGTTTCGCGGGCTCGGCTCTGGTGTGGTCATTGATGCCGAAAAAGGACACATTGTCACCAATTACCACGTAATTAAAGGCGCTGACGAAATCCGCGTTCAACTACACGATGGTCGCGAATACGATGCAGAGCTCATCGGTGGTGATGAAATGTCGGATGTGGCATTGCTCAAGTTAGAAAAGTCAGAAAACCTAACCCAAATCGTATTGGCGGATTCCGATAAATTACGCGTTGGTGATTTTACTGTTGCAATAGGTAACCCGTTTGGTTTGGGTCAAACTGTTACTTCAGGAATAGTGTCTGCGCTTGGGCGTTCTGGCTTAAACGTACAGAATTTTGAAAACTTCATTCAAACCGATGCCGCGATTAATAGCGGTAACTCTGGTGGAGCATTGGTGAACCTAAACGGTGAACTGATCGGCATAAACACTGCGATTCTTGGGCCAAATGGCGGTAATGTTGGGATTGGATTCGCGATCCCTGCCAATATGATGAAAAACCTGACACAGCAAATACTGGAGTTTGGTCAAGTCAAACGAGGCTTACTTGGCGTTCAAGGAAGTGAAATCACATCCGAGCTCGCTGAAGCCCTTGGTTACGCATCAAATAAAGGCGCATTCGTAAGCCAGGTTGTGCCTGAAAGTGCGGCAGATGAAGCAGGTCTGGAAGCGGGCGACGTTATTGTTTCACTAAACGGTAAGTCCATTAGCACGTTCGGAGAACTTCGGGCGAAAATAGCCACGCTAGGTGCCGGTAAAGAAATCACCATTGGGGTTATTCGCGACGGTAAAAACAAAACATTCGACGCAACCCTGCAAGAAGCTGGTGACAATAAGACACGGGCAGACAAACTGCATGAAGGGCTTGCCGGGGCGGAACTCTCAAACACAGACAACAGTGATCCACTGTCAGGCGTGAAGGTCACCAGTGTTGAGAAAGGCTCTCCAGCCGATGCTTATCAGCTTAAGGAAGGAGATATCATCATTGGTGTTAACCGTACTCGTGTTAAAAACCTTGGGCAGTTTAGAGCCATTTTGGAAGACAAACCAAATGTACTCGCGCTGAACATCCAACGAGGCGAAAGAACAATTTACCTTGTTGTTAGATAAACATTAATTCCATCTAAGTATTTGTTTTTAATAAAGTTATTGATATTAAGTTAGCACTTTTTGTCATTTCACGAACAACACTTCTAAAAAGGAAGCAAATAACTGCTTCCTTTTTTATACCTGCCGTTTTAAAAGCTCTATCTTGGCTAACACACAGCTGACATAGCCAGTACTGGCATACGTTGGCTAATCAGTGCTATGCTTTCTCTCTCAATATAAATCAAATTCTTATGGGGTTTTCCCCTTTATACCCACTCTGAGGATAGTATGTGGAAGACCCTTTTACGCTCTTCATTCATAGGGCTCCTTACCGCAGGTTTACTTCTTGCCGTATTGCCATCACTGCGAACAGCTGCGGTAGAAGCAACAATAGATGACACGCCGACAAATATAGAAGATCTTCAGGTATCGTTCAGTCATGCTGTACGTAGAGCAAGCCCTGCTGTCGTCAACATTTATACGAGTAAGCCAAATGGTGGTGATAGAGCTGGAATTAAACAAGATCTGGGTTCTGGTGTCATTGTAAGTAAAAAAGGCTACATCATAACAAACTACCACGTCATCGCTCAGGCTGCTGAAATAACGGTAGCATTACAAGATGGTCGATATTTCTCAGCTCAACTGGTCGGCAAAGACCGTAGGACAGACATTGCTGTTTTGCGAATTGAAGGGGCAAATCTACCTGTTATCCCTTTGAACCCGAACTACCAAGAAAAAGTCGGCGATGTCGTACTCGCGATAGGTAACCCGTATAACTTAGGTCAAACAACTACTTTTGGCATCATTTCTGCGATTGAACGCTTTGCCATTAGCGCAGATGGCCGTCAGCCATTTATACAAACCGACGCGGCAATCAATAAAGGCAACTCAGGCGGTGCTTTGGTTAACACGAAAGGCGAGTTAGTTGGAATCAATACGGCCTCCTTCCAGCAAGCGACAAATACAAATACCTATGGAATTTCATTTGCTATACCGTACTTTTTAGCGGATAGGGTAATGGAAAAAATCATTGCTGATGGGCGTGTTATTCGCGGTTACATCGGCATTAGTGGTCAAGACATCACTTCCATCTCATCAAGAATACTCGGAGCAGAATACGTAGGTGGCATCATCGTGATGAGTGTGGATGTAGGAGGTCCAGCAGAAGACGCGGGCATTCGAGTAAAAGACATCATACTTGAAATTGGCGGTGCAAAGGTTAATGGAAAAGAAGGTGTTCTTGAAATTGTAACGGGTCTACGCCCTGGCGCAGAAGTAGAGATGACCGTTCTTCGTAAAGGCGAGAAAGTAAAACTCAATGTACTTGTAGGTGATGACCCTCAGGGTTAAAACACCGTCTCTTTGCTATCTTGCTCCATTCAAATGTATTGATCAATTCACACCAAACAAAAACCCCCTAGCTAAACTAGGGGGTTTTTACTATTCACTGTCCGATTCAGGAGCAGATAACTGCGTGCTACTCTCAATTTCTATTCGAGTCACGCGCTGCAAACCTCGTGGTAACAGACTACCTCTTCGACCTCGCTCTCCTCGGAAGTTATCCAGGTCAGCAGGTTTCAAACCAAGTTTGCGTTTGCCAGCGTACAAAGTAATAGAAACACCACTAGGAAGAGCCATTAAGTGAGAAACCGTTTCTTCACGCTCTTTGGCTTTCGCTGATGGGATATTAATGATCTTATTCCCTTTACCTTTACTCAGCTGAGGGAGATCTTTAATTGCAAATATTAGCATTCGACCTTGATTGGTAATCGCGAGTATCTCGTCATTATCCAAATCAGAAATAGCGCTTGGCGTCATCACCTCAGAATTTTGAGGAAGATTGACCAACGCCTTACCGCTGCGGTTTTTGGAAAGTAAATCTGTGCCTTTACAGACAAACCCATAACCCGCATCTGAACCAACAAGCCAAAGCTGCTCTTCTTCACCCATAATCACTTGGCTGATCGTTGTACCCGCAGTAATGTTCAAGCGACCTGTAATGGGCTCACCTTGGCTCCGTGCCGAAGGCAACGAGTGGGATTCAAGCGAATAGCTACGACCATCTGTACCCAGAAAAACCGCTTGTTGATTACTCTTACCACGAGCATGAGCGAGATATTTATCACCCGACTTATAGTTCAAGCTCTCAGAGTCGACATCATGACCTTTCGCATGACGTATCCAGCCTTTTTCTGACAGAACCACTGTGATTGGTTCACTTGGCATTAGATCTCGCTCAGTCAACGCTTTCGCTTCTGCTCGCTCAACAATTGGCGAGCGACGATCATCGCCATATTTTTCCGCATCAGCTTTGATCTCTTTTTTAATCAAAGTATTCAAGCGACGCTCAGAGCCAAGCAACTGCTCCAGTTTCTCACGCTCTTTTTCTAACTCTTCCTGCTCTCCACGAATCTTCATTTCTTCCAGCTTGGCAAGATTACGAAGTTTCGTATCGAGGATCGCATCGGCTTGAATTTCAGAGATACTAAAGCGAGACATCAGCACAGCTTTAGGATCATCTTCTGTTCGGATGATTTCGATCACTTCATCAAGGTTTAGGTAAGCGATCAACAAACCTTCCAAGATGTGTAGACGCGCCAACACTTTGTCTAAACGATATTGCAGCCTACGACGAACCGTTTCACGGCGGAATTCAATCCACTCTTTCAGGATCATCACCAGCCCTTTCACTTGCGGGCGATTATCCAAGCCAATCATGTTTAAGTTAACGCGATAGCTTTTTTCCAGATCTGTGGAAGCAAACAAATGATTCATCAACTGATCACTGTCCACTCGGTTAGATCTTGGCACAATAACAATACGTGTTGGATTTTCATGATCAGACTCATCGCGAAGATCGTCAACCATTGGTAGCTTCTTCGCTCGCATCTGATTAGCGATCTGTTCCAGCAATTTAGCGCCCGAGACTTGATGAGGCAAAGAGGTAATTACGATCTCACCATTCTCTTTATTCCAAACCGCGCGCATTTTAATGCTACCGCGACCATTGCGGTAAATCTTCTCGATTTCAGCTTTCGGAGAAATGATCTCCGCTTCTGTTGGATAATCCGGACCTTGGACATGTTGCATTATGTCATCAAGTTCCAGTTTAGGATTATCAATCAGCTTAATCGTAGCGTCAGCCACTTCACGTACGTTATGTGGTGGGATGTCTGTCGCCATACCTACCGCAATACCGGTTACGCCGTTTAGAAGGATATGTGGCAGCCTTGCAGGCAACATTTGTGGCTCTTTCATCGTGCCATCAAAATTGGGTTGCCATTCAACGGTTCCCTGTCCTAATTCTCCAAGCAATACTTCGGCAAATTTAGACAGCTTGGCTTCGGTATATCGCATTGCAGCGAAGGATTTCGGATCGTCAGGTGCACCCCAGTTCCCCTGACCATCCACCAATGGGTAACGATAGGAGAAAGGCTGTGCCATCAATACCATGGCTTCATAACATGCGGAATCGCCGTGAGGGTGATACTTACCCAACACGTCACCCACTGTACGAGCCGATTTTTTGTATTTAGACGCTGCGGATAAACCGAGCTCCGACATAGCATAAATAATACGTCGTTGAACCGGTTTTAAGCCATCGCCGATGTAAGGCAGGGCACGATCCATGATGACGTACATTGAGTAATTCAGATACGCGTCTTCAGTAAACCTGCGCATTGGCAGCTGTTCAACGCCATCGTATGTTATTTCTGTCGACATCTATTAAACCTCAGCCAAATCACCGTTGCTTTGTAACCAAGTACGGCGGTCATCCGCACGTTTCTTGCCAAGCAACATATCCATCATTTCCATGGTTGCATCGCTGTCATCTATGGTTAATTGAACCAAGCGACGCGTATTGGGATCCATAGTTGTTTCACGCAGCTGGAGTGGGTTCATTTCACCCAATCCTTTGAATCGCTGAACGTTGATTTTGGCTTTCTTCTTAGAAAGGCGCTCCAATACCCCTTCTTTTTCGTCATCGTCTAAGGCGTAGAAAACTTCTTTACCACAGTCGATTCGATACAAAGGAGGCATTGCAACGTAAATATGACCAGCTTCTACTAACGCACGGAAGTGGCGAGTAAACAGGGCACATAAAAGCGTAGCGATATGAAGACCATCAGAGTCCGCATCCGCAAGAATACAAATTTTACCGTAACGCAGACCGTCTAGGTTGTCGTTATCCGGATCAATACCTAAAGCAACCGAAATGTCGTGTACTTCCTGAGAAGCCAATACCTGATCTGCAGACACTTCCCATGTATTCAGTATTTTACCGCGAAGTGGCATCACCGCTTGGAACTCGCGATCTCGTGCTTGTTTTGCACTACCACCCGCAGAATCCCCTTCCACGAAAAAGATCTCAGTGCGGCTTAAGTCTTGAACGGAACAATCGGTTAACTTACCTGGTAGCGCTGGACCGGATGCGATTTTCTTACGTACGACTTTTTTGCTCGCTCGCATACGGCGGTGCGCATTAGCAATACACACTTCCGCTAGTTGCTCGGCTAATTGCGGCTTTTCATTTAACCACAGGCTAAAGGCATCTTTCACAACACCTGAAACAAATGCCGCAGTTTGACGAGAAGATAGGCGCTCTTTGGTTTGACCCGCAAATTGAGGGTCTTGCATTTTAATCGACAGAACATAAGAACAGCGGTCAAATACATCATCCCCCGTCAGTTTGATACCGCGTGGCAATAAGTTTCGAAACTCACAGAATTCACGCATGGCATCCAAAAGACCTTGGCGAAGACCATTAACGTGAGTACCACCCTGCTTGGTGGGAACCAAGTTTACGTAGCTTTCTGTGATCATTTCGCCGCCCTCAGGCTGCCAAATCACGGCCCATGTCGCCATTTCCGTTTCAGCAGAAAAGTCGCCGATATAAGGCTCTTCTGGAAGAACGGTATAGCCTTTCACACCTTCGGCAAGGTAGTCTTTTAGACCATCTTCATAGAACCATTTGTGTTCTTCGTTATTTACCTTATCGCTAAATGTGATTTCTAGCCCAGGGCATAATACCGCTTTCGCACGTAGGTTATTGATCAACCGAATAACAGAGAATTTGGCGCTATCAAAATACTTAGCGTCTGGCCAGAAGTGAACGGAGGTTCCTGTATTACGATGTCCACAAGTACCCGTCACAGTTAAATCACTGACTGTCGTGCCGCCCTCGAATGCAATTTCATGCACCTGACCATCGCGCTTTACTGTTACTTCAACACGTTTGGATAGGGCATTAACAACGGAAATACCTACACCGTGTAATCCACCAGAAAATTTATAGTTGTCGTTGGAAAACTTACCGCCAGCATGGAGCTTGGTCATAATAAGTTCCACACCCGAAATACCTTTCTCTGGGTGAATGTCGACGGGCATACCTCGACCATCATCGATCACTTCTAGTGATTGGTCGCTATGCAGAATGACTTTTATCTTCTTTGCATGCCCAGCAAGTGCTTCGTCGACTGAGTTATCGATAACCTCTTGTGCAAGATGGTTTGGACGCTCAGTTTCGGTATACATACCTGGACGGTGTCGTACTGGGTCGAGACCTTCAAGAACAGACAGGTCTTTCGCATTATATTGTTCAGTCATAATACGGAATAATACTCAAATGATTAGAATGCAATCAGCACTTTGATGCGTGATTGTTAAGTTTTTTGGTGACATTGTGGAAAGTTGCGCCTAGTTGTAGAAAAAGACATCAAAAGCACAATGATAAAACTATGATGGAACATACTCTGGAACAGACAAGGGGATGTCAAGAGACCAAGGTAAGTAAACCTCAAAATTATGACCCCATCCCAACTTGGGTTATCTGCCCCTCCGTGTTTGAATTTTTGGACTACCGGGTTAAATTCCTAAGAACTCAATAATTTGTTGAGAATATCTTTCAAAGCCAACAAAACTGTGGTCTCCACCTTTCTCGACCGTTTGTTTTGCGTCTTTATATCGTGTAACCGCTTGCCGATAATCCAATACTTCGTCATCTTCTTGTTGAAGTAGCCAGAAATCTTGTGGATGTTTAATTGTGTCTACATCGAGAGCCTTAAGCTCAGCCATATGCTTTTCTTCAAGCACATATTCTTCTTGAGTATAGGGGTTAACTTGCTTCCCTAAATAATCTACAAGCAATTCATAAGGTTTCACTGCTGGGTTCACTAGAGCAGCTCTAAAACCAAAATGTGCATTTAGCCAAGTCGATAAATATCCGCCTAGAGAACTGCCAATCAATCCTATTTGATAGTCTGTCTGATATTTTTTTACCGTTTCTAGTAGAAACTTGGCGGCGAGTTGAGGGTAGCAAGGAAGCTGTGGTGCGATAACTTTAATGTCTGGTCGGTTTTCACTGCACCACTCTAGTATTACATTCGCTTTGTGCGACTGAGGGGAACTGTTAAACCCATGTATATACAGCAACAATGAGGGCTTATTTTCACTCAAATTAGTAGCCTCCGGCAGAAAAATCGGGGAGAAACTCACCATCGGACAGTCGCCCGACTTCCAGCTTTAGTTCACCCTCTCGAGTAAGAGTAAGCATACGCCAACCTGGTGATTCATTATCTAACGCAAAATCATCGGAGTTTGGTTTAAATTGCACACAGGTTGAAGGTGTCGCCACTACTCTTACTCCCTGATACATAACATCAAAGTCTTGATGAACATGTCCACAAAGTACAGCTTCTACATTTTGGTGGTGGCTCAACACTGACCAAAAGTCATCGGCATCTTTTAAAGTATGCTGATCAAGCCAGTGGCTGCCTACCAATACTGGATGGTGATGCAGAAGAACAATAGTGCGGTGCTCAGGAAACTCAGTCAGTTTAGATTCAAGTAAATCTAACTGTTCTTGGCTCAGTCGCCCATGAGGAACCCCTTCAACTTGGCTATCCAGTAAAATGATCTGCCACTTATTATTAAGCACCACATGCGAAGTTGTCTTAATTTGCGTAGACGGGAAAATACTGTGCATACCCGGCTTGAAATCGTGATTGCCGGGCAACCAAAAACATGGCTTCTTTAACGGAGCAATGCCTTCTTCAAATTTCTGATAAGAAGCGGCTGTATGATCTTGCGAAATATCGCCTGTAGCCAGAATGGCTTCGAATTCCAGTTTCCGAGAAATTACCGTATTTACAACAGCATGAAAACTATCTTGGGTGTTAACACTCAACAAGCACCCGTCTTCAGGTTCAAACAAATGAGTGTCAGTAATCTGCAATAGTCTGATATCGCGATTTGAATCTAAGGACAATTTCAAAATAAAACCTGGCTAAATCTCTCTACACTATTTTTGATAACGTTGGCTTTTGGTAACGTTGGTGCTTAGTAAATGGGGCTTCGGCTAATACCGTTCTTAAGACAGAATGTAAGCCACTCACCTAAAAATTGGTTAAGTTGAAACTTTTCATCCTTTTGCACCATTTTTGTATTGGGGTAATCATAACGAGCAAAGACACGAGAAATCTGCTCGCTTGCACACACTTCTGCAACACGAGCATCGTGATAAAGTCTTACAGTCATCTTCGGAAGTGGAAAAACGGGCTGTTCATCACACTGACATACATCAATGAGCGTGGTGTATTTGGTCACTTCACTCACTTCCAACTGATAAGCCATTGACGCCACCTGATAAGAACGCACGTCACCGACATTGGGCTGCCCTGGCAGCAATGCATTCAATTTGGCGTAATTGGTCTCGTAGACTCTCATGAGAGCTGCAAGATCAACATGATATGGCTTATTCAACATTCTTTACTTCCATCGAGATTTTAGTTCTTCATGATGCAATTCCAACCATTGCAGTGCAATTATTGAGGCACCATTCTCAATAATTCCGTCCCTAACAAGCTGGTAAGCTTCTTGGCGGCTCATCACGTGCACTTTTATGTCCTCATCTTCATAGTCTAAGCCATGAATGCCTTTAGCGCTTGATGCCGCTACCTGACCAATGAAAACATCCAACTTTTCAGAACAACCTCCTGAAGAGGGGTAATAACTCGTTATGGTTTCGATTTTCCCAATTTCAACTCCGGCCTCTTCAACGGCTTCGCGGCGGACAACTTCCTCAGAAGATTCATCAGTGTCGATTACACCAGCCACAATTTCGAGTTGCCATGGGCTATTATGTTCAAGCGCCCCAACTCGAATTTGCTCAATCAAAACAACTTTGTCTTCGATAGGGTCATAGGGCAACATCGCAGCGGCATGGCCTCTTTCAAACATTTCTCGTTCAACGGGGTTACTCCAACCACCAGCAAACAATTTGTGCTGGAATGTGTATTTCACCATCGAGAAAAAGCCTCGATAAAGCGATTTTCTTGAGATGATTTTTACATCTTGTGGAGTAAACTGTTGATGTTTGTTGTCTGATTGCTGCATTGCGTGTCTCCGGAGATGAGAATTCTAATCATTGTATCCTGATATCTCCAATGATTGCGCTCAACTTTTTTGATAATGATTGCAAAAATATTTAAATGAATAATTTATTTGCTGTGCATCTCAGCGATAAATTGCTAAAAATGCAAAGATAGGCATAAAAATCAAGCGAGTTGCGTTACACTCGCATGGCTTCAATTTTTATATTACAAGGCAGGAAAGGCAAAATGAAAAAGCTGCTTCCACTATTGATTACCGCTGCACTGGGCAGTAATGCAGCCTGGGCAGATAACCTAGCTGAAATTTACGATTTAGCAAAACAAAACGATCCTCAATTACTGAGCGCCGCCGCACAACGCGAAGCAGCATTTGAAGCCGTGAATAGCTCTCGCAGTACTTTGCTTCCTCAAATTGATCTAACGGCAGGTTACAACATTCAACAAAGTAGTAAAAGTGATCGTGAAGGCAATGCACTGACAGCTGGTGTAGGCTTAAAGCAAGATCTGTATAACCGTAACAGTTGGATAAACCTAGATAAAGCGGAAAAGTCTGCTCGACAAGTTGACTCGGCATACGCTGCTGAGCAACAAGGTCTGATATTGCGTGTTGCAACTGCGTATTTCGAGGTACTGCGAGCTCAAGACAGCCTCGACTTTGTGCGCGCCGAAAAAGCAGCGGTTGCTCGCCAGTTGGAGCAAACTAAACAGCGATTTGAAGTCGGTTTATCTGCAATCACAGACGTACACGATGCGCAAGCGCAATACGATAGTGTGCTGGCTTCTGAAGTATTGCAAGAAAATGCATTAGCAAATAGCTATGAAGCTCTGCGTGAAATTACAGGTGAAGAACACCAAAAGCTAGCCACCCTCGATACTCGGCGCTTTGCTGCTAGTCGACCTGAATCCACAACAGAATCTTTGATTGAGAAAGCACAGCAAGAAAACTTGTCATTGTTAGCAACACGCATCAAACGTGATATTGCCAAAAATGATATTTCCCTTGCAGAATCAGGGCACCTTCCAACTCTAACACTTAATAGTGGTTACAAATATACAGACAACTCCAATACCTTGAATGGTACGGGTGATGGCAGTTTCAATGATTTTAATATTGGAGTAAACCTCTCTGTCCCGCTCTATACTGGTGGGAATATTACCTCTCTAGTAAAGAAAGCAGAAGCAAACTATGTTGAAGCAAGCCAGAGGTTAGAACAGACATATCGCACGGTCGTAAAAGATGTGCGCGCCCACTACAACAACATCAATGCTAATATCGGCGCGATTCGTGCGTACAACCAATCAGTCGTTTCTGCGCAATCGGCACTTGAAGCAACCGAAGCTGGGTTTGATGTGGGTACTCGTACCATAGTCGATGTGTTGGATTCTACTCGCCGTTTGTACGATGCCAACCGTAACCTGTCTGACGCTCGTTATAACTATATTTTGAGTGTACTGCAGTTACGTCAAGCCGTGGGCACACTGAATGAACAAGATGTTTTGGATATTAACACTGGGCTTAAACCTGTAAGTTAATCGCTACCAAATATTGCAAGACTAATAAAAAAACGACGCTTAAGCGTCGTTTTTTTATTGTTCATAACCAAATGTAGGTAGTGCTTAACCGCGCCCACCTTTGATTGCTTCAATAATCTCAGTAGTCGAGCATCCGTCTTCGAAGTTTAACACTCGCACTTCACCACCAGCATCAATGACTTCTTTACCACCAGCAATCTCTTCTGGTTTGTAGTCTCCACCCTTTACCAACAAACTCGGTAAAACTTCAGAAATCAGACGCTGTGGCGTTTCTTCGCTGAATGGCACAACCCAATCAACAGCGCCCAAACCGGCCAATACAGCCATTCGGCGATCTGTTGAGTTAACGGGTCTACCTGGTCCTTTCAACGCTTTCACCGAGGCATCCGTATTGACGGCAACAATGAGCCTGTCGCCGAGCTCAGCGGCATGGTTAAGATAGGACACGTGACCGGCATGCAAAATATCAAAACAGCCGTTGGTCATTACCACTTTTTCACCTTTCGCGCGCGCTTGTTTAACCGCTGCAATCAGCTCATGCTCACCAATTACACCGTAGTCGGTATCTTGGCTACCATGTACCGCTTCTGCCAATTCGATGGTTGATAATGTAGAAGTACCAAGCTTTCCAACTACAACCCCAGCGGCAGCGTTCGCTAGTGCACAGGCTTCATCTATTGCCTTACCAGCAGCTACAGAGGCAGCAAGCACAGAAATAACCGTGTCGCCTGCACCTGTGACATCAAACACTTCTTTCGCTTGAGTTGGAAGATGGAAAGGTTCCTGACCTTTACGGAGCAAAGTCATACCATGCTCGCTTCGAGTCACCAGTAGCGCCTCGAAATCAAATTCTTCAATCAGAGCTAGCCCTTTTTCTACAAGCTCTTCTTCATTTTTGACTTTGCCAGCAACTAACTCAAATTCAGCCATGTTAGGCGTAAGCAATGTAGCCCCACGATAGCGTTCAAAGTCAGCCCCTTTTGGGTCGATAAACACAGGGACATTGGCTGAACGTGCTTTCTGGATGAACTGCTGGACGTGTTCTAACGCCCCTTTTGCATAATCAGATAGAATGACCGATTTCACGCTTGGTAACGCTTTTTCCATTCGATCCAGTACATACTGCGCGTCAGTATTTTCAAAACTGTCTTCAAAATCTAATCGTATAAGCTGCTGACCACGGCTCATCACACGGAGTTTGGTAATGGTTGGGAAATCTGGAAGTGAGACGAAGTCACACTTCACTTTTAGAGACGTTAATTGTTCACTCAGCACCTGAGCGGGCTCATCTTGTCCCGTTAAACCAACTAGATGGGCATGACCACCAAGGCTAGCAATATTCATTGCCACGTTTGCCGCACCGCCCGGACGCTCTTCGTTGTCTTCAACTTTAACAACAGGTACTGGTGCTTCTGGTGAGATGCGACCTGTTGGTCCGTACCAGTAACGATCAAGCATTACATCGCCAACAATCAGCACTCCAGATTGAGTGTAGTCCGGCAAAATTGGTTTCATGTTTGTCTCCAAAAATACAAATCCGGCGGAATAGTAACATAGCCGCCAGACGCAAAAAAACCGTAAGGTCAGAGTCTATCTCTAACTACTTCAATGGGATTTAGTCGATCAGCCATTCATTCCATGAATACACGACGCATTCCCTCTCATCTTGGAACCTTGATTCCGCTACATCAGCGTCTTGATTGAGTAAGTTTCGGTGATGAATTTCGTCTCTTAATGCGGTGTAGGCAGAAGTCAGCTTAGCTGCTTGTTGCGCCGGTAACAGCGATAAATTCGCAGCCGCCTCAAGAATCCGAACGTTATCAGAATACGTCAATAGCGATGGGGATTCTGAACTGAAATTTAAGACCAAATATTGAACCAAAAATTCAATATCGGTAATGCCACCGGGATCTTGCTTCAGCATAAATCGCCCGACCTTTTTCCCCCCAAGATGACTGCGCATTTTCTCACGCATATCTGCCACGTCTTTTTTGAGTTTGCTTTGATCACGTTTTGCAGATAATACTTTCGCTCTCGTTGCTTCAAAAGCCGACTTTAACGGCGCATCACTGTATATAGCACGAGCTCTGACTAAGGCTTGGTGTTCCCACGTCCATGCTTCTTGCAATTGATATTCTTCGAATGCATCGGTTGGGCTGACCAACATGCCAGATGCTCCTGAAGGTCGGAGCCTTGTATCGGCTTCATACAAAATGCCAGAAGCTGTACGAACTGAAAATATGTGGATGATTCGTTGGGCCAGGCGCAGGTAGAACTGCCTGCCATCGATTTCTTTTTTCCCATCCGTATTCACGTGTACAGGACAGTCGTGCATGAACACAATATCGAGGTCAGAATTATACCCGAGCTCCCAACCTCCGACTTTACCGTAACCAATAACAGCAAAACCTTTACCCTCTCGCTCTTTCAGGTGGGTTGGCTCGCCATATTTTTCTGTCACTTGTAGCCAAGCTTGTCCTACTACAGCTTCTACTATGGCTTCAGCCAAATAGGTTAAGTGGTCACTTACTTTCATTACAGGTAACACACCTGCAATATCCGCCGCGGCGATACGCAGTATGCAAATTTGCTTAAACTGGCGTAGCGCCTCCATTTGCTGCTCCATATCGTCTTCTGGAATACGCGCTAAGTAATCTCGCAACTCGGACTTGTACTCGGTTGGTGGCGTTGGGTTATAGAGGTGCTGCGGATCCAAAAGCTCATCAAGCAATATAGGGTAACGAGAAAGCTGCTCCGATATCATGGGGCTTGCCGTACACAATCTCACTAACTGCGTAAGGGCTGCGGGATGCTCATCAAGAAGCTCGAGATAGGTTGTGCGAGTACAAATATTGTGAAGCAGGTGTAACACCCGAGACAAACCAAACTCAGCATCTTTGTGATTAAAGAGTGCGTGGAAAACCTTAGGCATCAATCGATTCAATACTTCGCGACCACGTGGACCCAACGTTTTTTTCGCCAAGTCCTTTTTAAAGCCCATAATGGTCTTCACCATCGGTTCTGGGGATTCGACTTTGAGGTCATCTTCGAAAATATGCATCAATACATCTTCCGTATTGGCAAGATCCCACATTTCCTTGAAGTGCTTAGACACTGTTTGAGCTTCTTCCTCTTCATCACCAATAAGTTGTTCAAAAACAGCGTGGATGTTGGACATATGTCCGTCAATCGAGTCGCGCAGCGTATCCCAATTTGATGATTTCATCGCGACAACCAAACGCTGTTGATCCAACTCTTTGTCTGGCAAGGTTTGAGTTTGCTGATCGCCAATAGCTTGAATTAAATTTTCGAGTTTTCGAAGGAATAGATACCCTTCTCTCAAATGCTGAACTTCAATTTCAGATAACAATGTTTTGGCTTCAATTGCGTCGAGTGTTTCCAGTAAACCTCTGCCTCTTAGGCTAGGTTCACGCCCTCCACGGATTAATTGAAAGACTTGAGCGATAAACTCCACTTCACGTATGCCACCAGCACCAAGCTTTATATTGTCCGACAATCCGCGTCGGCGCACTTCGGTGCTGATCATGGACTTCATACGACGGAGAGATTGAATGGCACTGAAGTCGATATAGCGTCTAAAGACGAATGGGCGAAGCATACCCCGCAATTCCTGATACTCTGGGTACATTTCGCGCCCCATAACCCGAGCTTTAATCATGGCGTATCGTTCCCAATCTCGCCCTTGCTCCTGATAATAGTCTTCTAGCGCGGCATAACTCATCACCAACGGCCCACTTTCGCCAAAGGGCCTCAATCGCATATCTACACGATAACAAAAGCCATCGAACGTTTGTTGATCGAGTGCTTTGATCATTCGCTGCCCTAAGCGAGTGAAGAATTGCGCATTGGCAATACTGCGGCGCGCCCCCTGAGTTTCTCCATTTTCGGGATAGGTAAAAATAAGATCGATATCTGAAGAAAAGTTGAGCTCACCACCGCCTAACTTGCCCATACCAATGATCAGCATCGGCTGTGCTTCACCATTTTCATTGCATGGTGTTCCCCACTCTTTACAGCTGGTTTGATAAAGGTGCCTATAAGTCTCAAAGATCAGTGCTTCGGCTAGTGACGATAAATGAAGGAGGCTGTTTTCCAATGACCATGATCCCGTAAAATCTCGCCAAGCTATATACACCATTTCTCGACGCCTAAACTCGCGCAGCTTTTTCATCATGGCGTTTTCATCAACACATTTAGCTAACTGTTTTTTCAACCTATCACGGTAATCGTCTGCTCGATTTTGTGTTGAAAGCATTTCCGGCAAACGCTGACAAAGCTTTTCGTCTCGCTGCATGCTGTCGGCGATAAAATCACTCAATCCTAATACGCGCTCAAGATCCGACAATTTGGCTTGAGGCCAAGTGTCAAAAACGGAAGGATACTGTTCTTCTATTTTCTGGCGTGAGAATTGGGCTTGTTCAGCAATGGGCGTCGGTAAGGTCATTGTTCATCCCTGTCAACGAGTTAGGTGGTTTGTTCGATTTACCATATCACATAAAAAAACGCCCACATATGAAATGTGAGCGCTATTTGCATTCTATGAGTTTAAAAATAGATTAAACATTAAATGACTGTATTTTCCCGTCCAATTCTTCAGCGTTAGCTTGCATGATCTCTGAGGTTTCTAACAGCTCACCAACCACAACAACAGAGGCCTCTACCAACTCGCGAACATTGTCTAGGTTTTGGTTCATCTCTTCCGCGACCGTACTTTGTTGCCCAGCCGCTGTTGCAATTTGGAAATTCATGTCATTGATTTGGCTCACTTGAGCAACAATGCCATCCAGCTCAGTACCAGCATTAGTAACCAGCTCCACGCCTTCTGCGGCTTCAACCACACTTTTTTCCATTAACTCAACCGCTGAATTTGCGCTGGTTTGAAGTTGAGTAATCATTTCTTGAATCTCAATCGTCGCACCTTGCGTTCTTTGAGCGAGGTTTCTAACTTCATCGGCAACCACCGCAAAACCACGGCCTGCTTCACCTGCGCGTGCTGCTTCAATTGCCGCATTCAGCGCTAAAAGATTGGTCTGTTCAGAGATGCCTTGAATCGTCCCAACAACGCTACCAATGGCTTCTACACGTTCTTCTACTTGGTTCACAGCCTGAGCAGACTCAGAGATGTCACCTGAGAGCTCACTCATCTTACCTACAGTATCTTGCACAAATCGCTGACCTTGCTGAGCCTGACTCGATGCATTTTCAGTCACAGATGAAGCACTTTGGGCATGTTCTGCGACTGTCTGAACGGTTGTAGTCATTTCGCTCATTGCCGTGGCGAGTTGGTCGATCTCGTTAAACTCTTCTTGAGCAGAATCTTTGGTTTCCGACATGCTAATCGTCATCACTTCCGTAAGGGCAGATAGCTCTTGAGAAGAATCGACTTGAAGTTTGATCACCTCTTGCAGCTGAGAGCGTGTTCGCTCAAGCTCACGAGCAAGATCGCCGTACTCGTCTTTGCATTCTAGGTTGATGGGTGTCGATAGGTCTTTGTCTGCCATTCTTTGTATGCTTGAAGCAATGTACTGAGTTTGACGCAGCATAATTCGCGCAGCGCCAAGTAACAGAGCAACAAACACAATGATCATCACCAAAGTTTGCCAAAAGATTTGCGATAGATAGTCGTCATAGCGAGCCTGAGCAACATCTCCGCTTTGAGAGGCAATAACAAACCAATCTGCACTGCTTAATTTGGATGCATACTCAAATCGGTTACCGCCTTCCAATTCAAAACCAAAGCCAGCTGATGCACTATTAATAAGACCAGATAAAAGCTGTCCGCTTTCCGTTGACTGAGTAAGATCAGAAATGGTTCTTGCAGAAGGATGGCCTAGGACTTTGCCAGTATCGCGCTCAACCAAATAGATGTAATGGTTGTTGTCGCGGCTTTTAACCAACGCAGTAATGGTTTTTTCCGCCAGCGATGTCGCGTCTTCCCCATTACTTCTTAAAACACTGTCAATAAAAGAGGCTTGTGCATGGGAAACTTCTTGCGCTTGGTCTTTTTGGACAAGAACCACAGAGTCGTAAAAAGTATTCGCATCCCAAAGTTGCTTAACAATGATTAAGACGGTGCTGAATACCATCAGCATCACTAATTTTGGTACCAACCGAATATCTGTAATGACTCTTTCCCACGGCTTGAACTTCATGCTCGCCATAGTACGTACTCCATATAGTGTTCATTTACCTGCGAACAAATACTGCCGCACTCTTTGTGAGACGTGGATTTTTTTGTAGTTGTAGATTTATTTTACGCCTCGTATGAAAAAACGATGATAACAAAGACACTTCGTTGCCATTGAGTTACCTGTCACTTTTCGCTGATGGATTTCCCTAATTGTGATCCAATGCTTGTTGTTCACTCATATTGTTGGAAATCCCGTCAATTGTGTATCGGCGGTGACACAGGAATCTGTAGTAACTTTTTGAGTTTGGTAAAGAAATGAGCCCATAATGAGCCGAAAACTAAAGTGCACTTATTCAATAAAGTGCACTTTAAAGGAGAAATTTACTGCCAATAAGGGGTCGTATCGATACTCATTTGGCGGGTTTGCTCCATAGCATGCAAAATTGAGTTTCCTTGTCGGTTCAACCAACGCTCCAGCTGCATTTGGTTTTCACCTTCTAAACTTGGAAGCAATTTATGCAGCGGCTCTAACATCAATAAATCGTCAATACCTTGCTTAAGATCTTCCCAAGGTAAGCGGAATGCATTTCTATCTTCTGTATCATAGAGAGAGGCAAAACAGATCCCAGTGTACAGATTTCTAGATAGGCGGTATTGCTGGTCAATGTATTCTTGACGGTTCAATTGACGCTCTGCTGGAAATGCTTCAACCAATTCAGCCCACGTTCTATCAAGTTGCTTGACCGAAAAGCTTCGTATGTCTTGTGCCATTTTCTCACGCGCTTTGTCATCAAGGAACGGCTGCCAACCACGAGTAAGTATCCATCGACTCAAATCAAGCAACAATCGTGTATAGCGTGAGGATTTGAGAAGTTTTAACGAATGCTCTCTACTTGGTAACGCTTGGAATTGAGTGCCAAGCTGTTCGACAAGCCACTTTCGCGCATCCAGCTTTCGTAACGCATGCCCTTTATCGTCCATCAGCTCATCAAGGTAATCCGCCTCTTTGAGCCAAGTCAGCTCATCTTCTAACCACATCAATTCTTGTCGCAAAATAGCGCTTGCTCGCCTTGGAACTATGCCCCCAAATACCGACAGTGTTTGGCGAATGAATCCAATTGAGTGTGCAATTTCGTGTAAAGCATCGAACTCATCACGCTCTACATAGATTTGCTCGTGGTAATGCCAGTGACCCAATGCATGCTCTAAAGACTGAATAAGGCAATACTCAGCGTTGTGAGAACTTTCCGTCGCCACTAACGATAGAGGCATAACTTCATCACCTTGATGACCGTAAGCCAATCGGTATCCGCGTGCCGCTTTACTCAAATTACCCAAACGCATACCGCCATCTTCACACAATATCCGAGCAAGGTTGAACAGCGCATCGGTTTGTCCGGACTTTAACTCCAGCTCGACTTCGCAAATTTCGTCTTTGTTGTCACCCGCCGTCACCCAACCTTGATCAAACGCCACTTCAACTTGGCTGCCATCCGTCATGCTGATCAGCCATTGCTCACGCTTGAAATCGGTAGAAAAAATAGGGGTAAGTTCTTGTTGCAACGCGTCTATTGCTTTGCCATTAGGCCAAATGTCGCTAGGATGAAGGTGTAGGTCGGGAATATTGTTGGTATGTTCGGCGTTATATTCAGGTCGTTGATGTAAACCAGCGACAACACGCCCCGCAGTTTTAACTGTTTGCACAAAGACATCATCATAACGACGAATTCGCAGACCTATGTCATGTTGTCTTAACCAATTTTCTGGCGTATCGAAATAGGTATTACCCAGCTCTCGACAACTGTGCTGAAGAACTTTCTCTTCAGCTATTTTAGCTACCAAAGTCGTTGAAAATTCAGGTGAAACGAAAAACTTCAGTTCTATCTCAGTTTCCATATTTATACCTTTAACGGATGACCCTGAAAGCATATTGCTTAATCCCATCGTCGACAAGTGGCAATTAACGCCCAAATGATGATCTAAAACAGTTTTAATGATGGATTGATTAGGTTAACATGCGCGACTTTATAGCCATCGTTCAAGATTTCGCCTTTATGGCTGAAGTTTCTTATAGGTTATATTTTTTAGGTTGAATAGCCATGCCAGTGAATACAATTATGGGGTTATTTGCAAAGTCCCCAATTAAACCTTTGCAACGCCACGTTGTGTGTGTGAACGAGTGCTGCTCTCACTTAGTTAACTTCTTTGAAGTTAGTGCTAAGGGTGACTGGGAAAAAGCAGGCGAAATTCGTGCACAAATCTCTCACTTGGAGAGAGAAGCGGACGTCTTAAAACGTGAGATTCGTCTGAAACTGCCACGTGGCTTATTCATGCCTGTAGATCGTACCGATATGCTTGATTTGCTGACGCAGCAAGACAAGCTAGCCAACCTTGCAAAAGACATTGCAGGTAGGGTGATTGGTCGTCAATTGCAAATCCCAGAACCACTTCAGGAAAACTTCATTTTATACGTTAAGCGTTGTCTTGATGCCGCCGATCAGGCTCAGAAAGTCATCAGCGAATTAGACGAATTATTGGAAACTGGCTTTAAAGGTCGAGAAGTCACTTTGGTGGCAGAGATGATCAATCAATTGGATGCCATCGAAGACGATACCGATGCCATGCAAATTGTATTGCGCCAGCAACTAATGGCGATCGAATCGAAGTACAATCCGATCGACATCATGTTCTTATACAAGATTTTAGAATGGGTAGGTGGCATCGCCGATCAAGCTCAGCGCGTTGGCGCTCGTCTTGAACTGATGCTATCTCGTTCATAAACGAAAACTGAAACACATAACATGAGATTGGATTGTATCAAGGCACACGGAAGGCTTGTGTGCCTTTGTTGCGCGCTTGTTCAAAAATCCTCTCATACGTTATCCAACAACTAGGTATTACGATGGATATCCTCGCGAACTACGGCACTATCATTATTATAGTGGCTGCACTATTTGGCTTCTTAATGGCAATCGGTATCGGTGCCAATGATGTAGCAAACGCCATGGGTACGTCAGTTGGCTCTAAAGCGCTGACGGTAAAACAAGCGATCATCATCGCAATGATTTTCGAATTTGCTGGTGCTTACTTAGCAGGCGGTGAAGTAACCGATACTATCCGTAAAGGTGTTATCGAGACCTCCTTCTTCGCTGATCAACCCGACGTGCTTGTATACGGCATGATGTCTGCGCTTCTTGCTGCAGGTACGTGGCTATTGCTTGCGTCTTATATGGGCTGGCCGGTCTCCACTACTCACTCCATTATCGGTGCTATTATCGGATTCGCTTGCGTATCTGTAGGTACTGAAGCCGTTGACTGGCAGTCAGTGCAAGGAATAGTCGGGAGCTGGATTGTGACACCACTCATTTCAGGTATCTTTGCATATCTGATATTTGTGAGTGCTCAGCGACTTATCTTCGATACAGAAAACCCACTCATCAACGCCAAACGTTTTGTGCCAGTCTACATGTTCATCACGACCATGGTGATCGCATTAGTAACCATTAAGAAAGGTTTGAAACACGTAGGCTTGCATTTAAGCAACACTGAAGCATGGTTATGGTCTGCCGGCGTATCGGGTTTAATCATGATTGGCGGTTACCTCTATATTCAGAAGAAATTTGCTCACCGCGAAGACGACCACAGTTTTGCTGGCGTTGAGAGCATCTTCAGTGTGCTAATGGTGATTACTGCGTGTGCGATGGCATTTGCTCACGGCTCCAACGATGTTGCGAACGCGATTGGTCCTCTATCGGCAGTCGTATCGACCGTTGAAAACCTCGGCGAAATCGTGACGAAAACATCCATTGCATGGTGGATCTTGCCACTAGGTGGTATTGGTATTGTGGTTGGTTTGGCGACTATGGGTCACAAAGTGATGGCAACCGTGGGAACGGGTATTACAGAACTTACACCAAGCCGTGGTTTTGCTGCGCAGCTTGCGACCGCTTCAACGGTTGTTTTGGCTTCTGGTACTGGCTTACCCATTTCCACAACACAAAC
The DNA here is from genome assembly GCF_019977755.1 of Vibrio penaeicida. Taxonomy (NCBI): domain Bacteria; kingdom Pseudomonadati; phylum Pseudomonadota; class Gammaproteobacteria; order Vibrionales; family Vibrionaceae; genus Vibrio; species Vibrio penaeicida. The sequence goes on from NZ_AP025144.1 coordinate 3,524,226, forward strand.
GTTAGTGGGCGCGGTATTAGGTGTCGGTTTTGCACGTGGTATCGCAGCACTAAACCTCGGCGTTGTACGTAACATTGTTGCATCTTGGGTTGTGACTTTACCAGCTGGCGCATTGCTGGCAGTCATCTTCTTCTATGCAATTCAAGGCTTATTTTTGTAAGCCTTTTGTTAGACACATGTCATTATTGACTCAAACGCACAGAAAGGGAGGCTTTGCCTCCCTCTTTTGTTGCACCACTGCCTGAAAATTCATACTATCTCTGTCTAATTAAGAATAAATGAATGGCGTAAACGTTGTTCAACTCCATCAGTTAAGGGACGTACCGTGAAAAAACTTATTTGTCTGGCCCTCTTTAGCATGCTTGTCGCGCCTGTCAGCTTCGCAAAAGATCGTTACATCTCAGACAACTTATTCACTTATATGCACGCAGGACCAAGCAATCAATTTCGAATCATCGGCAGTGTTAATGCAGGCGACAAAATCACACTGGTTGCAACAAATCGAGATTCTGGATACAGCCAAGTTGTCGACTCCAAAGGCAGAAAAGGCTGGGTAGAAAGTAAATACGTGTCCACACGCCCAAGTATGGCTGAACGATTACCTGCACTTGAGAAAGAGCTAGGTGAAGTAAAAGAGAAGCTCGCAAATGCGCGTAGAAGCTCTGACGACGAGAAATCGGGGCTGGTTGACTCACTTGAAGCTCGTAACGAACAAATCAAAGAGCTTGAAAAGAACTACGCTGATATGAATAAGCAACTTACCGCCTCTCAAAGCGAAGTACGCGAACTGCGCGCTAAGCTAGATACACAGAAAGAAGACCTACTATTGAAATACTTCATGTACGGTGGTGGTGTTGCGGGAATTGGTCTTATCTTTGGATTGGTTCTTCCCCATCTAATTCCTCGTAGGAAAAAGGCGCCATCTGGTTGGGCTTAATGCTTCATACAAATAGAGATTAAAACAAGAAGGGCACGTTATGTGCCCTTTTTTAATCGCCGAATTTATTGAAAAATAGTTTTTTGAAAACAGCAGCTAACGCCACTCATGCAGTGCTGGTAATTCAATTTTCTGTCCAGCAAACTCCACAACAACTGTTCTAGGGGTAATGCTATCGATCATTACTTTATCATCCACCCAGTCCCCCTCTTTTAACTCCTTGCCATTCACTTTAACCCAGCGTCGATCTTTATTTGACGCGTACATATGAGTTTGCAGATTAAGTGCAGGAAGCTTACCCTGGAATCGGCGTTCATTACCCACTAAGGGCGTCGCTTCAACGGGTTCATCATTATAGCGACTAGAGTCTGGATAAGCCGTATCGTCAATGGCAGATTGAACGGCTAGCGCTAACTCTGGAGATAATGAGGAAAGATCTAAGTTATCCAGCGTTTCTTTCTTTTTCTCTGTTGGCTTTTTCTCTGTTAGCTTTTGATCCGTTTGAGATCTTAGCCCAGTTTGAGATGTTTCCTGTGTTTGAGAGCTCAGCACCCGCGCATTTTCCGTTGTCGAGTCATACAACACCTCAGTAGGTGAGCCATCCACCGTTGGCATATCCTTAAGAGGCTTAGCTTCGGGGTAATCCATTACTTTAGCAAGCTGTGTCTTTACTGTTTCAACTTGGATAATCGGGGCGCTATCTGGTTGATAATTTAAATAATGCCATGAAGAAACCAAAACGGCGGGAATGACAAATACCATCGTTTTAAACAGACTCGAACCCGTTGAAGGTGTATTTAAATAGCTCATTGAATGCCACCACATAATACGAAGTGACAGAACACCCCTAATTCTTTTATTTCAATAAAGGCATTAAGCATCCGATGGTACCTCTGTCGTTTTAGTCAGTGAAGGGGCCGAGTCATTCACTATTAAATCCAGATACTGCAAGGTTTTCGCTCCTACAATTCCATCAACAAATAGCCCTTGCCAACGCTGAAAAGCCTCCACTTTCTCTTTCAATATTTCATCAAAAACATTGCTGCTCTGTGACGCTTCACCAAGCGCTTTAGCAAGCATCGACTCTAACTTAGCAACGGACTCGCCTTGCTGACCAAGTTTAAGAGTTTCCGCTATTGGATCATGCCAAATAGTGCGGTATTCGCCAGCCCAATGTTGCTCTAACCACCCAACAGGCACTTCTACTCGACCATCACCAACCAAAATTTGGGCAGTTTCATCAGACACTGCATACAGCAGCGCATAATGACGTTCATCGCCAACATTCAGCGCAAAAACAACAGGGCGATTTTGTTGTATCACATCATCCAGCCCCCCAGATTCAATGGAGCAATAGTAGGATGAACGTGACCTTTCACAATCCGTGTCACGAACCGAGGCTTTCAGCCCCCACAACTCAAACAACTTTAATGTCGCTTTGGTTTCACCTTCACTGCGCTTTAAATATGGCGATAGCGTGTCAGCAACGGGGATTTGGATGGTCTTAGTCGTAACCTGAATTTCCGGAGTTTGAGCAGGGATCCACTTCTGTAAGGCAAGAGGAGTGGCGAAGTAAGCAAACGTTGCGAGGGCTGCACTTCCCGTTAATAGCAATATATTTGGCCAAACAGAAGAGGGAGTAGAAGATGGTGACACGGCGCCTTGTACGGGAGCTTGAAACGCCATAACATCCTGACAAGCTTGTTCGGCTCGCGCTTTACTCACAACTTTGACACCACTTTGGCTAGCGTATTGCAGGCTTTTATCGCAGATTAGATTGATAAGACGAGGGATGCCCTGAGTATATTTTGCGATAATTTTAATTGCAGCCGGTTCAAAAGTGCTTTGAGCGCCGTTTGCTAACCCAAGTCGAAACTCGATGTACTCGCTCACTTCAGCACGGTTAAGCGGCAGCAAGTGATAGCGACCAGTAATGCGCTGTGCAAGCTGTCTCAATTCAGTTGTCTGCAACTTTGCTTGTAGTTCAGGCTGCCCAATCAATAATACTTTTAAGAGTTTTTGGCTATCGGTTTCTAAATTAGTGAGAAGCCGTAATTGCTCAAGCACATCTGGCAGTAGATGCTGTGCCTCATCAATGATCAAAAGCGTTTGAAACCCACCAGCATAGTTATCAAGCAAGAAGCGCTGAATGGATTGTGTTAGTACCTTAAGGCTTGCTGATTCTGGGTATTCAATACCAAACTCATCGCAAATCGCTTCCAACAAATCTTGGTTTGAATAGGTCGGATTTAAAATAAGTGCTGCTTTGGTTTCTTCTCCAAGCGCGGAAAGCATGGCTTTCGAAACGGTTGTTTTGCCTGTTCCAACTTCACCAGTAAGCATTGCAAACCCACCACCTTCACCTAAACCAGATTGAAGATGGTTCATTGCTTCTCTGTGACGCGCACTCAAATACAAATACCGAGAACTCGGTACTATTGAGAATGGCATTTCCGTGAAACCGAAAAAATCCTTATACATGCTTATCTCTCTTCGCTAAGATTCTGGCAAATTACCATTGTGACGAGGTTTGTAAAGCCTCGAGGCATAATTAGGAGGTCAAACTTGGACGTATATTTAGTCGGTGGCGCTGTGCGAGACCAATTACTGGGTATTCCGGTACACGACAAGGATTGGGTTGTAGTGGGTAGCTCACCAGAAAAAATGCTCGCCAATAGGTACCAAGCCGTCGGCAAAGACTTTCCTGTATTCTTGCATCCAGAAAGTCATGAGGAATATGCATTAGCGCGTACCGAACGAAAGTCAGGGCATGGTTACACTGGCTTTGAATGTCACTTTGCACCTGATGTGACCATTGAGGACGACCTCCTTCGAAGAGACTTAACCATCAACGCCATGGCTCAACACAAGGATGGAAGAATTGTCGATCCTTACGGTGGGCAACATGACCTCAATAACAAAATCTTGCGCCATGTGTCTGATGCATTTGTCGAAGACCCTCTTCGCGTTCTTCGCGTGGCTCGGTTCGCAGCCAAGCTGGCTTCATTAGGTTTTACTGTCGCAGATGAAACCCTGAAATTGATGTCCAAGATAGCGCAATCCGGCGAGCTTGAACACTTGACGCCTGAACGGGTTTGGCAGGAATGGCATAAATCTCTCAATACAGACAGACCTGACGTATTTCTAGAGGTACTCAGACAATGTGGCGCTCTGGAAGTCGTCCTCCCAGAATTGGACGCTTTATTTGGTGTCCCACAACCGGAGCAGTGGCACCCTGAAATCGATACTGGTATTCATACGTTGATGGTTGCAAGGCAAGGCGCTGATTTGAGCCAAGACCCCGTCATTAGATTTGCAGCACAAGTTCACGACTTAGGGAAAGGGGTAACACCGAAGGAAGAATGGCCGAGCCACAAAATGCATTGCCACACAGGGCTCAACATAATTAAGAAATTATGTGAGCGCATTAAAATTCCCAACGAGTTCAGAGAAACCGCCTTGGCCGTATGCGAACATCACACCAATGTGCACCGTGCAGAAGAACTAAGAGCAAAAACAAAACTTAAAATACTGAATAAATTGGATGTGTGGCGTAAACCTGAACGCTTGGCTCAACTCTTAATCTGCTGTGAAGCCGATCATCGTGGGCGGCTGGGTTTAGAAGATAACCCCTACCCTCAATCGAAACTCTTCAATCAAGCTTATCAGGCTGCTTTGCAAGTGGATGTACAAAAGGTTATTCAGGATGGATTTCAGGGAAAAGAAATACGTGAAGAGTTAGACAAGCGGCGATTGCGCTTTATTCAAGAATTGTAAAACCAAAAGACCGTACACAAACGTCATTACGAAAACGCCACTATCGCAATAGTGGCGTTTATTCTGTTTGCATTACAGACCGAGTGCTTACTCTTGAGGAACCACTTTCCCAATGTAAGGTAAGTTACGGTATTTCTGAGCGTAATCGATACCAACACCAACAACAAACTCATCTGGAATCTCAAAACCAATGAATTTTGCATCGACTGCAATTTCACGACGAGAGGGTTTGTCTAAAAGAGTACAAATTTCGATAGAAGCAGGCTCGCGAATTTCTAAAATTTCGCATACTTTACTCAACGTGTTGCCCGTATCGATGATGTCTTCCACCAACAAAACGTCTTTATTTTTGATGTCGTCATCCAGATCTTTCAAAATACGCACATCGCGTGAGCTTTCCATCGCGTTGCCATAGCTAGATGCGGTCATGAAATCGACAGTATGATTCTTACCAATGGCACGCGTCAGATCAGCCATAAAAACAAATGAACCACGAAGCAGTCCCACCAACACCAACTCTTTGTCTGAATCTTTGTAGCGCTCGGTGATTTTCTTGCCCAATTCGATAACTCGATCCTGAACGTCTTGCTCAGAAATCATTACTTCAACTGTATGTTTCATACTGCTCTCAATTAGTTAGTGGCTGATTTTGCAGGTAAAGTCACATTATCAATAATTTGAATTTTCGTTAATGTGCACCCAATAACACATTTTACCACTGCAAACGACTCAGGGTAAATTTTTAACTTGGTCATGAAATTGAGCACTTTTTAACATTTCTTGATTGACACTTTTATATGCACCATTACACTCATATGGCAAATCTAATTATAAAATAATCATTAAACTTCATATGTTGGCAAGGAAAATCAATTATGGATACTGTAAAAAAACGTCCAAGAACAAGGCTATCTCCACAGAAACGTAAAGAACAGCTGCATGATATTGCGATAGAAGTATTCGCAAAACGCGGTATCGGTCGCGGTGGTCACGCTGATATTGCTGAGATCGCTCAGGTATCAGTTGCAACTGTTTTCAACTACTTCCAGACCCGTGAAGATTTGGTTGATGAAGTACTGAGCCAAGTTGAGAAACAATACGCTCTTTTCATCAATGAAAGCATTCTTCCAGAAGCAACTGCCGAAGAAAACTTAACGAGCCTAACCAAGAACATCATTAAGTTTGCACTCGATGGCACGCACTGGATGAAAGTTTGGTTCGAGTGGAGCACATCTACTCGTGAAGAAGTATGGCCTTTGTTCCTATCCAGTAACGAAGAATCTCAGAAGCGTGTTGAAGACATGTTCCTGACCGCGATGCAACGTGGCGAAGTATGCGATGAGCACAAAGCAGAAGACTTAGCTAAGCTATTACACGGCATTTGCTACTCTCTTTATGTTCAAGCTAACCGCAACCCAGATCCAGAGTACTTAGAAGGGCTTGTAGCTAGCTTCCTGGGTATGCTTTGCATTTACAAGCAAGACTAAAACGCGCTTTTGTAAAACGGTAAAATAGATAAGCGGAGGGATTTTCCCCTCCGTTTTTTGTTTTTGTCCGCCCGAAAGCCGAAAACGCCACGAGAAACAGAAACAAAAAAACCGCTGACTGGCAGCGGTTTTTATCATTCAGCTTTTAGAAAAATTACTTCTTCTTCTTCACAGCTTTCTTGTTTGGAAGGTCAGTAATAGAGCCTTCAAACACTTCAGCAGCCAAACCTACAGATTCGTGTAGAGTTGGGTGAGCGTGGATGGTTAGAGCGATGTCTTCTGCATCACAGCCCATCTCGATAGCCAAACCAATTTCACCTAGTAGCTCACCACCGTTAGTACCAACGATAGCACCACCGATTACGCGGTGTGTTTCTTTATCGAAAATAAGCTTAGTCATACCATCAGCACAGTCAGACGCGATTGCACGCCCAGACGCAGCCCATGGGAAAGTCGCAGTTTCGTAGTTGATACCTTCCGCTTTTGCTTCTTTCTCTGTCTTACCAACCCACGCCACTTCTGGCTCAGTGTAAGCGATTGAAGGAATAACTTTAGGATCGAAGTAGTGTTTCTTACCAGAAATCACTTCTGCAGCAACATGGCCTTCATGCACACCTTTGTGTGCCAGCATTGGCTGACCGACAACATCACCAATCGCAAAGATATGAGGAATGTTTGTGCGCATTTGCTTATCCACATTGATAAAGCCACGCTCATCAATCTCGATACCCGCTTTTTCACCATCGATAAGAAGACCGTTTGGTACACGACCGATAGCAACAAGAACAGCATCGTAGCGCTCAGCTTCTGCTGGTGCTTTTTTGCCTTCCATTGAAACGTAGATACCATCTTCTTTGGCTTCAACAGCCGTCACTTTGGTTTCTAGCATCAAGTTGAACTTGTCTTTAACTCGCTTGGTGTAAACCTTAACGATGTCTTTATCAGCTGCAGGGATCACTTGGTCAAACATTTCAACAACGTCAACCTGAGAACCTAGTGACTGGTATACCGTACCCATTTCAAGACCGATGATACCACCACCCATAATAAGCAGTTTGCCCGGAACTTCTTTAAGCTCTAGTGCATCAGTAGAATCCCAAATACGTGGGTCTTCATGCGGGATAAACGGAAGTTTAATTGGGCGAGAACCTGCCGCAATGATAGCGTTGTCGAAGTTAACTGTAGTTGCTTCGCCTTCACCTTCTACAAGAATAGAATTAGGGCCAGTGAACTTACCGTAACCGTTAACCACTGTTACGTTACGCATCTTAGCCATACCGCCAAGACCGCCCGTCAATTGGTTAACCACTTTTTCTTTCCAGATTCGGATTTTGTTGATGTCCGTTTGCGGCTCACCAAATACCACACCGTGATCAGCCATTGCTTTCGCTTCTTCGATCACTTTAGATACGTGTAGCAGTGCTTTAGATGGGATACAACCCACGTTTAGACACACTCCACCTAGGGTGGTGTAACGCTCGATAAGTACCGTTTCTAGACCTAGATCCGCACAACGGAACGCAGCAGAATAACCAGCAGGACCAGAACCAAGTACAACAACTTGGGCTTTAATTTCTTTGCTCATTTTGACCTCTTGTAGTCATTATCCCTAACAGGCTGAGTGGGTGTTCAATGAATTCTTTTTTAGAACGTTTTATTTTCAGACCGAAACAGTTTACAGAGTTGTTAAAGGTGTGAAAAGTAAATCCATTTAGCCTGTGAGCCAGACAACAGTTCAATTGAGATTCTCTTGTTATCAACAAGGTTAAATCAAACTGTCAGCTTGTAATTTAAGGGCGGCTTATCGCCGCCCTGATTTTACGTATCTTGACTTATAGCACCAAGCGACGGATATCGCTCAGACAACCATTCAAGTAAGTGATGAAGCGCGCACCTTCTGCACCATCAATCACACGGTGGTCGTATGAAAGAGATAGTGGAAGCTGTAGGCGAGGTGTGAAATCTTTACCATTCCACACCGGCTTCATTTCAGACTTGGATACACCTAGGATTCCAACTTCTGGCGCATTTACGATAGGAGTAAACGCTGTTCCGCCGATACCGCCTAGGCTAGAAATTGTGAAACATCCGCCTTGCATATCACCAGCCGTCAGTTTGCCTGCACGTGCTTTCTTAGACACAGCCATTAGCTCTTCAGATAGCTCGTAAATGCCTTTCTTGTTTACATCTTTGAATACAGGAACAACAAGACCGTTTGGCGTATCAACCGCGATACCGACGTTCACGTATTTCTTAAGAATGATGCTTTCACCATCTTCAGAAAGAGAAGAGTTGAATGCAGGGAACGCTTCTAGTGCTTTCGCTACTGCTTTCATGATGAACACAAGTGGCGTGATCTTCATGCCCGAATCTTTCTTAGCTTCGATTGCATTCTGCTCTTTACGGAATGCTTCTAGCTCAGTGATATCTGCGTTGTCCCACTGCGTAACGTGAGGGATCATCACCCAGTTACGGTGTAGATTTGCACCAGAAATCTTCTTAATCTTAGAAAGTTTCTGAACTTCAGTTTCACCAAACTTGCTGAAGTCAACTTTTGGCCAAGGAAGTAGACCTAACGCAGAACCATCGCCACTGCCTGAAGCAGCAGAGCCAGACTCTAGACGCTTAAGCGCATCTTTAACGTAAGACTGAACATCTTCTTTTAAGATGCGACTCTTACGACCAGAACCTTTAACCTTAGATAGGTTTACGCCAAACTCACGAGCGAGACGACGAACAACTGGAGAAGCGTGAGCGTACTCGTTGTTCTCTTGGAAATCACCTGTAGATGCAGCTGGAGTCGCTTTTGGTGCTTCCGTTTTTGCTGGAGCCGCCGCAGGTGCAGCCGCTTCAGCTTGAGCAGGGGCTGCTGCAGGTGCTGGCGCCGCGCCTTCTACAACAAACGTCATGATTAGAGAGCCAGTCGACACTTTATCGCCAGCATTAATCTTGATCTCTTTTACTGTACCAGCGAACGGTGCAGGAACTTCCATTGACGCTTTATCGCCTTCAACAGTGATAAGAGATTGCTCTTCTTCTACTGCATCGCCAACTGCAACCATAATTTCAGTAACTTCAACTTCGTCGCCACCGATATCTGGAACATTAATTTCTTTCTCTACAGACGCAACAGGTGCTGCCGGCGCTGCTTCAGCCGCACCTTCTGCTTCAAAGATCATGATCAAAGTGCCTGTGGTGACTGAATCACCTTCAGTCACTTTTATCTCTTTCACTACACCCGCTTGAGATGCAGGAACTTCCATAGAGGCTTTGTCGCCTTCTACAGTAATAAGGGATTGTTCTTCTTCGACCTTGTCGCCAACGCTTACAAGAATCTCAGTAACTTCAACCTCATCTGCACCAATGTCAGGTACATTAATTTCGATTGCCATTGCTTATCTACCTTCTAAATTAAGCGTTGTCTTATGCGTATAGCGGGTTTGTTTTTTCAGTGTCGATGTCGAACTTCTTAATCGCTTCAACAACCACTGATTTCTCAACGTCACCGCGCTTCGCTAGTTCAGTTAGTGCCGCAACTACTACGTAACCTGCGTTCACTTCGAAGTGACGACGTAGGTTTTCACGGCTGTCTGAGCGACCGAAGCCGTCAGTACCAAGAACCTTGAAAGATTCAGCTGGAATGAACGCTCGAACTTGCTCAGAGTAGTTCTTCATGTAATCCGTCGCAGCAATAGTTGGCTCATCACCAAGTACTGATGTGATGTATGGAACTTTCGCTTCTGCTTCAGGGTGAAGCATGTTGTAACGCTCTGCATTCTGACCATCACGAGTTAGTTCGTTGAAAGAGGTTACAGAGAATACATCTGACGCCACACCGTACTCTTCACTTAGGATAGTCGCCGCTTTACGAACTTCGTTCATGATTGTGCCAGAGCTCAATAGCTGAACTTTAGACTTATCACCCGCGTAAGATTCAAGCTTGTAGATACCCTTACGAATGCCTTCTTCAGCGCCTTCAGGCATTGCTGGCATTGCGTAGTTTTCGTTCATTACGGTTAGGTAGTAGAACACGTTTTCTTGATCAGCACCGTACATGCGACGGATACCGTCTTGCATGATTACAGCAACTTCATAAGCAAACGTTGGGTCGTAAGAAATACAGTTAGGGATGGTGTTCGCCAATACGTGAGAATGACCATCTTCGTGCTGTAGACCTTCACCATTCAATGTTGTACGACCAGCCGTTGCACCCAGTAGGAAGCCACGCGCTTGTTGGTCACCTGCCATCCACGCCATGTCGCCAACACGTTGGAAACCGAACATAGAGTAGTAGATGTAGAATGGGATCATTGGTAGGTCGTTGGTGCTGTATGACGTTGCAGCCGCAACCCAAGATGCCATTGAACCTAGCTCGTTGATACCTTCCTGTAGAACCTGACCAGAAGTCGCTTCTTTGTAGTAAGAAACAATGCCTTTATCTTCAGGCGTGTATTCTTGACCGTGCGGGTTGTAGATACCGATCTGGCGGAATAGACCTTCCATACCAAATGTACGTGCTTCATCACAGATAATAGGTACAACGTTTTTGCCGATGCCTTTATTCTTAAGAAGAATATTTAGCGTACGAACGTAGGCCATCGTTGTTGAGATTTCACGCTTTTGCTCGCTCAATAATGGGGCAAATTCTTCTAGCTCAGGAACCTTAAGCTCTTGAGTGAAGTTAGGCAGACGCTGCGGCGTGTAACCTTTTAGATCTTTACGACGTGCGTGAAGGTATTCGTATTCCGCTGAACCTTCTTCTAGTTTCAGGTACGGAAGTTCTTTCACTGCGTCATCGGTTAAGATGTCTTGAAGACCTAGACGATCACGTAAATGAAGTACGTGAGTCATATCCATTTTCTTAACTTGGTGCGCGATGTTCTTACCTTCAGCCGCTTCACCCATGCCGTAACCTTTTACAGTCTTAGCTAGGATAACCGTTGGGCGACCGTTAGTTTCTGCTGCATTCTTGTATGCTGCGTAAAGCTTAGATGACTCATGACCACCACGCTTAAGAGCGAAGATTTCGTCATCGGTCATATCTGCAACAAGTGCTGCTGTTTCTGGGTATTTACCAAAGAAGTGCTCACGTACGTACGCGCCATCTTTCGACTTAAATGTTTGGTAGTCACCATCTACAGTCTCGTTCATCAGCTGCAGTAGTTTACCTGTCGTATCTTTAGCAAGTAGAGCATCCCAGTTGCTACCCCAGATAACTTTAACAACGTTCCAGCCAGCGCCCTTAAATAGACCTTCTAGCTCTTGGATGATGCTACCGTTACCCATTACAGGTCCATCTAGGCGCTGAAGGTTACAGTTGATTAGGAAGCATAGGTTGTCTAGCTTCTCACGTGCTGCAAAAGATAGAGAACCACGTGATTCTGGCTCATCCATCTCACCGTCGCCTAGGAAAGCGTATACACGTTGAGCAGAAGTATCTTTCAAGCCACGACCATCAAGGTACTTAAGGAAGCGCGCTTGATAGATTGCTGAAATTGGACCTAAGCCCATAGATACCGTTGGGAACTGCCAGAACTCAGGCATAAGTTTAGGGTGCGGGTATGATGGGATACCTTTGCCGTCTACTTCTTGACGGAAGTTATCTAGCTGATCTTCAGTTAGACGACCTTCAACAAATGCGCGAGAGTAGATACCTGGAGAGATATGACCTTGGTAGTAAACCAAATCGCCACCGTCCGTCTCATTAGGAGCACGGAAGAAGTGGTTGAAACATACTTCGTAGAATGCCGCCGCTGACTGGTAAGAAGCCATGTGACCACCTAGGTCTAGGTCTTTCTTAGAAGCACGTAATACGATCATTACCGAGTTCCAACGAATAATGGCACGAATACGGCGCTCTAACGTTGTGTCACCAGGGTAAGCTGGTTCTTGATCGGCTGGAATCGTGTTGATGTAGTTAGTTGTGATGCCTGTTGGCATATCAACACCATCAAGGCGTGCTTTATCTAGAACTTGCTCTAACAAGAATTGTGCACGTTCTACACCTTCTTCACGAACGACTGACTCAAGTGCCTGAAGCCATTCTTGAGTTTCAAGTGCGTCTACGTCATGCTTCGTATCAGACATGGCGATCTATCCTTCTGTTGGTTGGATCTACTTTAAACTTGTGACAAGCCGTGATTACGACTCGTTACCTCGCTGAATTCTACGCAAAGAGCGTTCTCTTCTTGACTCTTCACGAGTTAAATCCAGCAATGTTTCTTCGATATAAGCTAAATGTGAGTGAGACATTTCACGCGCCTGTTCAGGCTGACCAGAAACAATCGCATCCACAATGTTAGCTCGATGTTTACTGACTCTATCCACCACTTCTTCGCGGCGATGCAATAGCTTTAAATTTTGTAAGACATTTTGCTCAAGCAAAGGCGACAAGCTACGCACGATATGCAGTAACACCACATTATGTGCCGCTTCCGTTAAGGCAATAAGAAACGCCATAACCGCTGAAGCTTCTACTTCTACGTCTTTTTTGTCTTGAGCTTCGCGAATTTGCTCTAAGCAGCGTTGAATTCGCTCAAAGTCTTCATCGGTACCGCGCAATGCAGCAAAGTAAGCAGATAACCCTTCCATCGCGTGTCGCGCTTCCAGCAAATCTAACTGGGTTTCGGAATGGGTAGACAATAAGTTCAACAAAGGATCGGAAAAGCTCTTCCATAGGGATTCACTAACGAAAGTCCCACCACCTTGGCGTCGGGTTAACAATCGCTTTGCTTCCAGCCTCTGAATCGCTTCTCGGACAGAAGGACGCGAAACATCAAACTGCTTCGCTAGCTCTCGTTCCGGTGGCAATTGTTCCCCCGGTGAGAGTGTTCCTTCCAATATCAACCGCTCCAACTCTTGTTCAATAACATCAGAGAGTTTCGGCTGACGAATCCTTTGATAAGCCATATTTATTGTTCTTCTACTCTTGCAGTCAATTGGTAATACCAATTTCAAATTGGGCGAAAAAATAACATAATTAAAACGTTTCTGTCCAGATAAAACTTGACGCACATCATTGAACGAAGAACAAATTAACCCAGACGTAACAAGAGTGTATTAAAACGGCAATAAAATTGGTCTTACCAATTAATATTTCATTCTGTGTGACATAAATTAAAGTTATGAAAAATTGTTTGTGACAGTAGATATACCCAAGTAACCTCAAAGTGCAGGGTTCAGAGCCTCATAGTCTGTTCCAGTTCAAGGAGAAGAATGCGGTGGAATGACGAGTCCTTTCCAAGTTCTTTGACGACGAAATGGGACAGAATATGGGCTCCCAAGGGCGAGTTTAACTGGCTTTCACACTGCGTTACTGATTCTTGATTTAGAATGACTAGATCTTCATATCAGTGCCTTGTCTGAAAGCCAGTTAATTCTCGCTGAACCAAGCATCTTGAGGTTACTTGGGTATAAAGCTTAGTCACATCTTGGGGTTTGACACGTTAAACAATATGACTATCCAGCTAACACGCTGAAAATGTGCTAATTCGATCCAGTTTTGAGAAGTTTGCGAAAATGTCGCCAATCAAATGTGAGACCGGGATCAGATTTGCGCAGAGGCGCGATGTATTGATGCCCAGTAATTCGGTGGTCACTCATCTTTGGGTATTGAGATTGTAGTAATTTCGTTAACTCAACCAATGAGTCATATTGCTCAGGTGTATAGCTGTCGAACTCACACCCTTCCAATTCAATACCAATAGAATAATCATTGCAGCGTTTGCGACCCGCAAAACTGGACACACCAGCATGCCAGGCTCGTTTATCAAACGGAACAAATTGCACGACTTCACCGGTGCGCCGAATCAAACAATGAGCGGACACTTTAAGGTTTTTAATGACTTCAAAAAACGGGTGAAGGGTATGGTCCAGATTTCCTGCAAAAAAATCATCAACAAATGTGCCGCCATACTGGCGAGGAGGCAAGCTAATATGATGTACAACCAGCAAAGAAATGTCTTCACCTTCGGGTCGCTCATCGTAATAAGGGGACGCCACTTTATTTATATCAGTAAGCCAATGAGATTCATCGATTTTCATGTTGTTTAATTCTTACAAAACCGTTTAGTGGACAGAGTATATACCCAGTAATATACCCAAGTAATATACCCAAGTAACCTCAATATACCTGGTTCAGCGAGAATTAACTGGCTTTCAGGCAAGGCAGCGATATGAAGATCTAGTCATTCTAAATCAAACATCGGTAACGCAGTATGAAAGCCAGTTAAACTCGCCCTCGGGAGCCCATAGTCTATCCCATTCCGTCGTCGAAGAACTTGGAAAGGATTCATCATTCCACTGCGTTCTTCTCCTTGAACTGGAACAGACTATGAGGCTCTGAATCCTGTATCTTGAGGTCACTTGGGTATATCAATATGCAGGCATAGTTAACGCTAGAAAAAGGCGAACGAATTTTGATTAATAATAGACGTAACTAAGTTAGATACCGATAAATAGCTGAATTATCCTCCAAGCCAGAGTATGATGCAGACAATTTCAACCTCTGGTATTTACTGAATTGCGATGAAGAATACACACAACAGCCAAGAACGTCTTGACTACCTAAAACAGCAACTTCCATTGGAAATTACACGCGCAGTCGAAGACACCTTAAAAGAAGATTTAGGGGGCACTCTTGATCCCGCAGCAGACATAACCGCAGCGTTAATCCCAGAGGAAGCCACCAATACCGCAACGATTATTACGCGAGAGCACGGCATCTTTTGCGGTCAAGCATGGGCAGACGAAGTGTTCAAGCAACTTGGTGGCGAAGTAAAGATAGAATGGCATGTTCAAGATGGCGATAAAGTAGAGCCAAATCAAACCCTATGCACACTTTCAGGTCCCGCTCGTGCTCTTTTAACGGGTGAACGTAATGCTATGAACTTTATTCAAACGCTTTCGGGCTGCGCTACGTTGGTTGCAGAATACGCTGAAAAGCTGCAAGGCACAGATTGCCGCCTGCTCGATACACGCAAAACCATTCCTGGTTTACGAAGTGCACTAAAATATGCTGTCGCTTGTGGCGGTGGATTCAATCATCGTATTGGCGTCTTTGACGCTTACTTAATAAAAGAGAATCATATTGTTGCTTGTGGGGGCATCCGTAAAGCCATTGAAACAGCCAAAACCCTAAACCCAGGGAAGCCCGTTGAGGTTGAAACTGAAAACCTAGATGAGCTAAAAGAAGCGATTGAAGCAGGCGCGGATATTGTCATGCTTGATAACTTCTCCACAGATATGATGCGAGAAGCCGTCAAAATTAACGCAGGCAAAGCGGCGCTGGAAAACTCTGGAAACGTTACTTTAGAGACAATCCGCGAATACGCTGACACGGGCGTCGACTATATTTCGGTTGGTGCACTCACTAAACATTTGAAAGCAATGGATCTTTCCATGCGCTTTAAGTGACGCAAGCTCGAAATAAAAACCAGATTTGAGCACTGTCACAAATCTGAAATAATTTATAAATATAAACTTAAGATTGAAAAGGAAGCGCGGCTTCCTTTTTTTAGCCTTATCATAAGGTTGCGACTGACATCACCCACCCCATTTGAACTCACTCGCACTCAGTCAGTAACCTACTGAAACAAAGGTGAAAAATCTAAAATCCTCCTCCAGCAATCCTTTATTTACAGTTTCTTTACTCTTGGCACGCTCCTATCCTCGCTCTGTTTTTATACGACCTTATAAACGGAGTTATTTATGAAAAATAAGAAACAACAGGGCTTTACGCTGATAGAGCTGATGATTGTGGTAGCGATAATTGGTGTTTTATCTGCTGTAGCTATTCCAGCCTATAAAAACCATGTTAAAAAATCAGAAGCGGCAACAGGTTTAGCTACTGCACGAGCTTTAGTAACCAATGTTGATATGTATATACAAGAGATAGGCGCTTTTCCTTCCGATCTCGCTAAAGTTGGAGCAACTTCAGGAATGAATAAATTAGGAACTCTTTCTCTCGCAGCTAGCGGAGCGGGAGGCACTATAAAATTTTTGTTTGGGTCCAACTCATCTATTGATACAGCATATGTTGAACTGGGTAAGTCCTCAACTGGATGGGCTTGTGCTTTCACCGATTCTGGTAAAATTGATAGCACAGAGATTCCAAAAAGCTGTAAGCCGTAACCAATGCACACCAACTTAGCTAGCATTCTTCGCCAAGCCGATATTATTAGTGAAGCACATGAACTGGCTATTATTGAGCGCATAGGCAGCACTGGGGGCACCGTCCCCAGTGCTATTGCAGCGCTTGGTATTATTCCTGTTTTTGAATTGACTCAGCATATTGCTGAGATTTTTGGTTTGTCGGTCATAGAAACCAATCAATACGACTACCTTCCGTTATGTGAGCAGCTTGGTCTACGAGACCTGATCACTCGCTACAATGCGCTGCCTGTTGAATCCACCAACAATACTCTATTTATTGCGCTATCTGACCCAACGATCGTTGAAGCAGAAGAAGAGTTTCGCTTTGCTACCAATCAGCAAGTCGAAATCCTGCTTTGTGATGAAAGAGAATTAACCAGCTGCATTCGTAGAATGTACGGCAAAAATAGAGTCGATAGCAGCACTGGTGCTAAAGAAATCACGCAAGAAGAGCTCGCGGATTTGGTTCAAGTGGGTGATGATGAATTTGATTCAGCAGAAGATCTCAGCTTAGACGACGCCCCAGTCAGTCGCTTTATTCATCAAGTATTGTTCGATGCAGTACGTAAAGGGGCTTCCGACATTCATTTTGAACCTTATGAAGAAACGTACCGTATCCGGATGCGATGCGACGGTATTCTTATTCAAGCCAATAGCCCAGCTCCTCAATTAGGGCGAAGGCTAGCCGCACGATTAAAAATACTTTCAAAACTGGATATTGCCGAACGGCGTTTACCTCAAGATGGGCGCATCAAGCTAAAACTCAGCGACACAACTGCGATCGATCTTCGGGTATCCACTCTGCCCACGCTTTGGGGAGAGAAAATTGTTCTACGTTTATTGGACAGCAGCAGTGCGAATTTGAACATCGATATGCTCGGCTATAGTGAAGAACAAAAAGCCTTATATATCGAAGCCCTACGTCGCCCTCAGGGCATGATCTTAATGACAGGTCCTACAGGGAGCGGTAAAACCGTTTCACTGTACACAGGACTTAGTATTCTCAATACGGTTGAACGCAATATTTCAACCGCTGAAGATCCGGTCGAGATCAACCTAGCGGGCATCAACCAAGTCCAAATTCGCCCTAAAATCGGCTTTACCTTTGCCGCTGCACTTAAATCCTTTTTGCGCCAAGATCCTGACATCGTGATGCTAGGTGAGATACGAGATTTTGAAACAGCGGAAATCGCCATCAAGGCGGCTCAAACAGGGCACTTGGTTCTATCGACCTTACATACCAACTCCGCAGCAGAAACGGTTATTCGGCTAGGCAATATGGGGGTTGAACCTTATAACCTCTCGTCTTCACTGAGTTTGATCATCGCTCAACGTTTAGCAAGGCGTTTGTGCCCACACTGTAAAATACCGCACCAGCTCTCTCCAGCACTGTTAGACAAACACAGAATTGAGACTAGCACACCCATTTTTCAAGCGTCTAAAGAGGGCTGCGCCGATTGCAACTCAGGGTACAGTGGTCGAATTGGTATCTATGAGGTCATGCCTTTTGATGCGGAAATGCAGCAAGCTATTTCTCATAAAGCCAATATCGCAGAAATTGAAATGCTAGCGGTTAAAAACGGTATGAAAACTCTGAGTCAGTCTGGTATTGAAATATTAAAACAAGGCATCACGAGCTACCAAGAACTACAACGCGTTTTGTATTTGTAAGGAGATATTTTGGATCGTTCAATTACCCCTCGCCTCAAACTGTACAACTTTCGCTGGAAAGGCATTAACAGCTCTGGGAAAAAAGTCTCTGGGCAATTTCTGGCGTACACCGAGGTTGAAGTACGCGATAAGCTGCGAAACCAACAAGTTCAAATTAAAAAAGTCAGGAAATCGGGTATCTCGTTGCTCGATAAGCTGAGCCACAAAGTTAAAAAGAAAGACATCATGGTGTTCACTCGCCAAATGGCAACCATGCTGGGAACTGGTGTCCCCATCGTTCAATCGTTAAGAATGGTGTCGGATAATCACAACAAAGCAGAGATGAAATCCATCCTGTCTCAGGTAACCAAATCCGTAGAGGCTGGCACTCCTATCTCTAAAGCACTTAGCACATCCAATAGCCTGTTTGACAGCTTTTACACCGACTTGATTGAAACTGGTGAGCAGACTGGTAATTTATCCGATGTTTTTGAGCGTATCGCTACCTATCAAGAAAAAAGCGAGCAGCTCCGCTCTAAAGTCATTAAAGCGATGATCTACCCTGTCATGGTTCTTTTGACTGCAATTGGAGTGTCTGTTCTGATGCTCAAGTTCGTCATACCCGAGTTTGAGACGATGTTTTCGGGGTTTGGCGCTGAATTACCATGGTTTACTCAACAAGTGCTAAAACTCTCGCACATAGTGCAAAACGACTTGTGGAAGATGGTGGTCGCTATCACCGTACTGGGCATTGCTTTTAAACTCATCAGAAAACGATCGTTTAAATTTCGCTTAAGAAGCTCCAGGTGGGGACTGAAATTCCCAATCATCGGAAGCGTTTTTAGTAAAGCAGCCATCGCCAAGTTCAGCCGAACACTGGCCACCAGCTTTAATGCTGGTATCCCTATTCTTAACGGGCTCAAAACCAGCTCTAAGACCGCCAGCAATTTGCATTACCAAGTCGCGATAGAACAGGTTTATAAAGATACAGCAGCAGGTATGCCTATTTATATCGCCATGAGAAACACGGAAGCTTTTCCAGAAATGGTCTTGCAAATGGTCATGATTGGAGAAGAAACAGGTTCACTCGACGACATGCTGAATAAAGTCGCGAACGTCTACGAGTTTGAAGTTGATAACACCGTTGATAACCTCGGAAAATTACTCGAACCCCTCATTATCATCTTTCTTGGTGTTGTAATTGGTGGGTTAGTCGTCTCTATGTACTTGCCAGTGTTTAACTTAATGAGTGTATTAGGCTAATATTTGCCATTGGCTAGTGGTCTTTAGACCCTAAACACATTCCACCTTAGAGATCATATATGGACGCTTTTCACTACTACCCTTGGCTGTTTCCGTTGATGGCTGCTGTATTTGGGTTGGTCATTGGTAGTTTTTTGAATGTCGTGATTTACCGTCTTCCAAGAATGATGGAAAACGAATGGCGACAAGAGTGTGCTGACTCTTTTCCTGAGTACAATATTGCGCCTCCAACAGAGAAGCTCACCTTAAGCGTCCCACGTTCTACTTGTCAAAAGTGCAATACACAAATCAGAATTCGGGATAATGTCCCAGTGCTCAGCTGGTTACTTCTACGCGGTAAATGTCGCGCTTGCGGCACTGCGATCTCAGCTCGTTACCCTCTTATCGAACTGCTTACCGCAGGTCTCAGCTTTGCTGTTGCAAACTATTTCGGGTTCAGTTATTTCTCTATTGCCCTTCTATTTTTTACTTTTGTGCTTATCGCAGCCACTTTCATTGATTTCGACACTTTACTTCTCCCCGACCAACTCACCTTACCGCTTATGTGGGCAGGGATAGCGCTTTCGCTCTTTGAAATCAGCCCTGTATCACTCACTGATTCCGTGATCGGTGCAATGGCGGGTTACTTGTGTTTATGGAGTGTTTATTACCTGTTTAAGCTGCTTACTGGCAAAGAAGGGATGGGGTTTGGCGATTTCAAATTACTTGCGGCACTCGGAGCTTGGTTGGGTTGGCAAAGTTTGCCCATTATAATCCTGATGTCATCACTAGTGGGTGTTGTGTTTGGCGTGATTCAGCTAAGATTGCAGAAAAAAGGCATCGAACAAGCCTTCCCTTTTGGTCCTTACCTTGCCATCGCTGGTTGGGTTACCCTATTGTTTGGAAAAGACATCACAAGTTGGTATTTTTCACATTTCCTTGGCATTTAGTTGTGAATCAAAGATAGACTGTTTCACCATTGCAGATTTAAAAGGCAAAGAATGGCATTTGTTGTTGGTTTAACTGGAGGGATTGCTAGCGGGAAAACAACCGTCGCGAATCTTTTTCAAAAACACTTCAAGATCGATATTGTCGACGCTGATGTTATCGCTAGACAAGTTGTGGAGCCTAACTCGGAAGGTTTAGGTAAAATTGCAGAGTATTTTGGCGCTGATGTATTAAATTCAGATGGTTCATTAAATCGTGTAGAACTTAGGGCAAGAGTTTTTGAGAACGAAAATGAAAAACTTTGGCTTAATAACTTGCTTCATCCCATGATTCGCCAGAAAATGAAACAAAGCTTAATGCAGTTACAATCACCTTATGGTCTATTGGTTGTGCCTTTGCTTGTAGAGAACCAATTACAATCAATGGCAGATACCGTGCTGGTTGTCGATGTATCACGAGATACACAGATTCAGCGCACCATGAATAGGGATAATGTCCCTCAAGCGCAAGTCGAGTCTATTTTAAATGCACAAGTAACTCGTGAAGAACGCTTGAGCCATGCAAATGATGTAATAGACAATGATTCATCAGAGAGTGACCTATTGTCGCAAGTTACAGCGCTACACCAAAAATATTTATCATTGAGCCACTAACCCATAACACGGCGAAAGGAGCACAAAGGCGTTTTTCATGACCACTCATAAATTTGAACATCCATTAAATGAAAAAACTCGAATTTACCTTAGAGTGGAGTCGCTATTGCGACAAATGAGTCACGCGGCAGCAAAAGTGGACACCGTTCAATACCCGCTGTTCTTTCGCCCTATCTTTGATTTGCTTGAAATATTTGAGCAAATTCAAATGAAATCTGAGCTTGCCAAAGATCTAGAAAAGCAACGTTTGTCCTATAAATCTTGGCTCAATGTGGATGGCGTTAATCAAGACATGCTGCAAGCCGTTCTCTCCAACATCGATGATGTTCATAGAGATCTGATGGCAGCGGAACGTTTTGGTCAATCTTTGAAAGAAGATCGCTTCTTAAGCACCATTCGTCAACGATTCAATCTGCCAGGCGGTTCTTGTTGTTTTGATTTACCTTCTCTGCACTTTTGGCTACATCAGCCTGATGAAAATAGAAAGAGAGACATTGAAGGCTGGCTTGAAACGCTACAACCTCTGACTTCCGCATTGCACCTTTGGTTGCAACTGACGCGAGAAACAGGGCATGAAAAGCCAATCATTGCTCGTGCAGGATTTTTCCAAAGTGATGCAGAAGAAGCCAACATTCTACGCTTAAATATCCCGTTGGAATACGGTGTTTACCCGATGATTTCAGGTCACAAGAATCGCTTTGCGATAAAATTTATGAGCTTTGAATCAGGGCAAGCCTACCCACACGATGTCGAGTTTGACTTGGCTATTTGTAGCTAGACTCTGTACTTCTTACCTTGGAAAACATGCTAGAATCAACGCTCATCGGAACTTAATCAAAAGCACACTATGAATAACGTTACTATCGTAAAATGTCCAACTTGCCAAGCTGATGTTCAATGGGTAGAAAAAAGCACTTTTCGCCCTTTTTGCAGCAAGAAATGTCAACTTATTGATTTTGGTGAATGGGCAGAGGAAGAAAAATCGATTGCAGGTGCTCCGGACATGTCCGACTCTGATGGCTGGTCAGAAGAAACTTACTAGATTTCAGAAGTACAAAGAGACGCCATATACGTCTCTTTGAGCAATTCAACAAGGTCTTTTAACACCCCTAATCTCGTCTATTACTGGTCAGTTATTTCGAGGTTATCGCGCCGTAAATATTCATAACCTTTTCCAAGATGGGGACGTTGGCTTCAGGGAAATCATATTGTTGAAGGTCCACTATATTCACCCATCCTCCTTGTTGCCCCTCTTTACCGTAAGGCTCTTCTTCAAAATCCGTCACCACGAAGAAATCAAATTCTAAAGACTTATCTGGATAATCGTGTTTCAGTGACTCCAAATGACTCAACGTGGTCACCTTTATCCCAATCTCTTCAAAAAGCTCTCTAATGGTTGCATCCTGAGCCGTTTCACCTTCTTCTACCTTGCCACCAGGAAACTCCCATAAACCACCTTTGTGGGCTTTGTCAGCCCTCTTAGTGATGAAGACTTGGTCTTTACCCGGATTCAATATGACAGCCGCGGCAATATGAAGACGTTTCATTTAGTTTCCTTTTTTATGACAAGACAAAGAGCTCAACAAAGCTCTAAAAGATGACTGAGAGTGTATACCCAATTGACACCCTAACACTATTCTCCACCTCAAAAAAAACGGGTTCCCAAATGGGGAACCCGTTTTTACTATGAGAATGCAATCAGCATTACTTCTTAGCAAGTTTCTCTTTAATACGAGCTGACTTACCAGAACGCTCACGTAGGTAGTACAGTTTGGCACGACGTACTGCACCACGGCGCTTAACTTCAATGCTGTCAACAATTGGAGAGTGAGTTTGGAACGTACGCTCAACGCCTTCACCGTTCGAGATCTTACGAACTGTGAATGCAGAGTGTAGACCACGGTTACGAATAGCGATTACAACGCCTTCGAATGCCTGTAGACGCTCACGGTCACCTTCTTTTACTTTAACCTGAATTACAACAGTGTCACCTGGTGCAAACTTAGGTAGATCTGATTTCATTTGCTCTTGCTCAAGAGCTTTGATGATGTTGCTCATTTTGTAAATTCCTAGAATAAACTGATACTAAATTCAATAGGTTACTTGCTTCGATATTCTCTAATGAACTCGGCAAGTAATAATTCCTGTTCGTCAGTCAGAGCTAGGTTTTCCAGAAGCTCTGGTCTTCTAATCCAGGTGCGACCTAGCGATTGCTTTAACCGCCAGCGACGAATGTCCTTGTGATTTCCAGACTTGAGTACACTTGGTACTTCAATACCATCCAACACTTCAGGGCGCGTATAGTGCGGGCAATCTAACAAGCCATTAGCAAAAGAATCTTCCTCTGCCGATGCAAAATCTCCCAATACCCCAGGTACAAACCTAGAGACGGAATCAATTAACGTCATGGCTGGTATTTCACCACCCGTCATCACAAAATCCCCGATTGACCATTCTTCATCAATCTCAGATTGTATGATGCGCTCATCTACCCCTTCGTAGCGACCACAAATAAGAAGTAAATTCTCATTCGTTGCCAATTCTTCTACTCCTTTTTGGTCGAGTTTTCGACCTTGAGGAGAAAGGTAAATGACTTTCGTCTTTCCCGGTGAGGCTTGTTTGGCTGTTTGAATGGCATCGCGCAAAGGCTGAACCATCATCAACATACCAGGACCACCACCGTAAGGTCTGTCATCAACAGTGCGATGTTTGTCGTGAGTGAAATCTCTAGGATTCCATGTCTCTACCGACAAGAGACCTTTTTTAACCGCTTGACCTGTTACTCCAAAATCCGTAATAGAACGGAACATTTCAGGAAAAAGGCTAATTACGCCAACCCACATGTGTTCTCTCGCTCTAAATTCTGAAGCTAGAATCCAGGATCCCAGTCAACTTCGATCCGTTGAGCTTCGCGATCAACTTGAATGATCACTTGCTCTTCAAGGAACGGAATTAATCGTTCCTTTTGGCCAAAAGCATCTTTTAGATTCGCTTTTACAACCAAAACATCGTTCGAGCCAGTTTCTAATAGGTCAACGACCTCACCAAGGTTATACCCTTTAGTGGTAATAACTTGCATACCGAACAATTCACGCCAGTAGAACTCATCTTCTGACAATTCAGGTAGAGAAGCGGGGTTTATTGCAATTTCAAAATTGGTTAGTAGGTGAGCTTCCTCGCGGATCTCTAGACCTTCTAATTTACACACCATCCCTTTGTTATGGCGCTTCCAACTTTCAACTTTGCATTCCACCCAATCACCCTTTTGTTTAATAAACCAAGGGCTATAGTCAAAAATACTTTCAGCATTGTCTGTGTAGGAGAAAACCTTAAGCCAGCCACGAATGCCGTAAGAAGCACCAAACTTACCTACAACAATTTTCTCGACTTGCTCGCTCATTGTTTCTTTATCCTTCATCGACATAAACTAATTATCTTCTTTAAAAGAATTAAGCCGCTTTTTGAGCGTCTTTAACTAGCTTAGCTACGCGGTCAGAAACAGTCGCGCCTTGACCAACCCAATGGTTAACGCGATCTAGGTCTAGACGTAGACCTTCTTCTTGACCTTGAGCAGTAGGGTTAAAGAAACCCACTTTCTCGATGAAACGGCCAGTTGCAGCTTTGCGGCTGTCCGCTACTACGATTTGATAGAATGGACGCTTCTTTGCGCCGTGACGTGCCAAACGAATGGTTACCATGTCGTCCTCTTTGCTTTCTCAAAAATAAATATAACCCCATCAACTCCTCCTATTACCGAGGAATTTGGGGTCTCGTGCCAAAATAAAGCTCCGGAATTTTACTCTTATTACTAGTCATTGCAAGGCTTTTAGCTATTTTTTCACCACATGAATACGCGACATTTTTATGTGAGCACGATAACAACTTGAAAAAATACTGACCTCGCATTGCTTTTGCTTAGCATAAAAGTAAAAAAAGGAAGCTAATTCATTCGCTTCCTTTTTCATATAACGGCTGTTGTTATCGACCGAACGGATTAAACCCTCCGCCCGCGCCTCCCATTCCACCCATCATACCTTGCATATTTCTCATCATGCCTTTCATGCCACCCTTCTGCATTTTCTTCATCATTTTCTGCATTTGAGTGAACTGCTTCAGCATGCGATTAACGTCTTGCACTTGGGTACCTGAACCCGAAGCGATACGCTTTTTGCGTGAACCTTTAATGATTTCTGGGCGCTGACGCTCTTTCATGGTCATGGAATTAATGATGGCTTCCATTTGCTTGAACATCTTGTCGTCTACTTTATCTTTCACGTTATCTGGTAGTTGGGACATACCTGGCAGTTTGTCCATCATTCCCATCATGCCGCCCATGTTCTGCATCTGACCAAGCTGCTCACGGAAATCTTCCAAATCAAAGCCTTTTTTCTCTTTGAATTTCTTTGCCAGCTTTTCCGCTTTGTCTTGATCCACATTGCGCTGCAGATCTTCGATAAGTGACAGTACGTCACCCATTCCCAAAATACGAGATGCGACACGATCAGGGTGGAATGCTTCTAGAGCATCGGTTTTTTCACCCACACCCAAGAATTTAATCGGCTTGCCTGTAATATGGCGAACAGATAGCGCCGCACCACCACGTGCATCACCATCCACTTTCGTTAAGATAACACCCGTCAATGGAAGCGCGTCGCCAAAGGCTTTTGCTGTATTCGCCGCATCTTGACCTGTCATCGCATCAACAACAAACAAGGTTTCAACTGGTGTGATAGCCGAATGAAGCTCTTGGATTTCTTCCATCATTTCATGATCGACAGCAAGGCGACCCGCGGTATCGACGACAAGAACGTCATAGAATTTTTTCTTCGCATGATCGATAGCAGCATTAGCAATATCGATAGGCTTTTGGTCTGCCGAAGATGGGAAGAAATCAACGCCAACATCACTGGCTAACGTTTCAAGCTGCTTTATCGCGGCTGGGCGATAAACATCCGCAGAAACAACCAATACTTTCTTCTTGTCGCGCTCGGTCAGTAGCTTAGAGAGTTTACCGACACTGGTGGTTTTACCAGCACCTTGCAAACCCGCCATCAAGATGACAGCAGGTGGTTGAGCCGCAAGGTTTAGAGCCTCGTTCGACTCTCCCATCACGGCTTCAAGTTCGCTTTGAACTATCTTGATGAACTCTTGACCTGGGGTCAGAGATTTGGAGACTTCAACACCGACCGCGCCTTCTTTAACGCGTTTTACGAAATCTCGAACAACGGGAAGGGCAACATCGGCTTCAAGCAGCGCCATTCGCACTTCACGCAGTGTGTCTTTGATATTGTCTTCGGTCAGTCGACCTTTACCGCTGATATTTTTCAGCGTACTGGATAGTCTATCCGTTAAATTCTCAAACATTACTTATTCGCCTAATCAATGCGATACTTTGTCGCGAGTATACAATATACGCACACGAGTGTCTGTCTTCTGTGTTATGAATCCTTGAAGTGACTTCAGTATCTATACTCAAGCTACCTCAAGTGCAGGATTCAGAGCTCTATCTTCTGTTTCAATTCAAGGAAAAGAACGCAGTGGAATGACGAGTCCTTTTCAAGTTTTTTGACGATGAAGTGGGACAGAAGATAAGCTCCCAAGGGCGAGTTTGCTCGGTTTTCATACTGCGTTACCGATTCTTGATTTAGAACCACTAGATCTTCAAATCGGTGCCTAGTCTGAATACCAAGCAATTCTCGCTGAACCTAGCATCTTGAGGTAGCTTGAGTATATGCTATGAACTTGCAAGTCACTTGGGTATAATCCCTTATTCTGACAGTAAAATTGTGGAAACCATGGAAAATTTGATTGCGGTTATAGCTGTTATTCTTTATTTCTTGGCCGTCGCGACCATCGTTCCAGGCCTTGCTAATCAAACAGGTATTAAAACGCGTACCGTATTTGTCAGCGCTCTTTTAGCTTTGGTTTTCCACGCTTGGCTTCTTAGTGATCTAATCTTTGACGGTTCAGGGCAAAACCTGAGTATTCTCAACGTCGCTTCTCTCATCAGCTTTATAATTTCACTGGTGATGAGCGCCTCCATGTTCAAAACACGCTTATGGTTTTTGCTCCCAGTTGTTTACGGGTTTTCGGCAATAAACTTATCTGCAGCCACATTTTTACCAAGTGCCTACATTACGCATTTAGAAAACGACCCTAAACTATTGATCCATATTTCTTTAGCGTTGTTTTCGTACTCAACGTTAACTATCGCTGCGCTTTATGCACTGCAGCTAGCGTGGCTAGATCATAAACTTAAAGCCAAAAAAGCCCTAGCCATTAACCCTAACCTGCCTCCATTAATGATGGTGGAAAGGCAACTTTTCAAGATCATTTTGATTGGAACTGTACTCTTATCAGCAACACTGCTGACAGGCTACGTATTTGTTCAAGACATGTTCATACAAGGCAAGGCACATAAGGCTATTTTGTCTTTTATCGCTTGGGTTATCTATACCGTGCTTTTGTGGGGACACTATCAGCAAGGCTGGCGTGGGAAAAAAGTGACTTGGTTTGCAGTAAGTGGTGCGACACTGCTCACTCTTGCGTACTTTGGAAGCCGCTTTGTGCGAGAGATCATTCTTAGCTGATTTATACTTGCTTTTCTTTTTCAACCGCTCTAAAAAGTTGAAGAAGACCGCTTTTGCTCATTACTTCACCAATTCCGTAATATAAGGACAGTTACAACTTTGGATGATATATCAACGGGCGTCTTGTTTGCCCTGCTGGCGGTACTGATCGTCATTTCCGGTTACTTTTCTGGTTCTGAAACCGGGATGATGTCACTCAATCGATACCGTCTTAAACACCTGTCTAAAGAAGGACATAAAGGTGCTCGCCGAGTTGAGAAACTACTGGATCGTCCAGATCGATTGATCGGTCTGATTCTGATTGGTAACAACCTAGTTAATATCCTTGCGTCTGCAATCGCAACTATCTTAGGGATGCGCTTATATGGTGATTTAGGGGTTGCAATAGCCACTGGTGCCCTGACTCTAGTCGTCCTTGTCTTTGCCGAGGTCACGCCAAAAACTCTTGCGTCTCTTTACCCTGAAAAAGTCTCATACGCCAGTTCTGTCGTACTGACTTTACTTATGAAAATACTGTCGCCATTAGTATTACTCGTTAACTTCATTACTAACGGGTTTTTGCGCATCCTTGGCATAAAAGCCAAACACGGCGACGACGATCATTTGAGCTCTGAAGAGCTTCGTACTGTGGTGAATGAAGCTGGCGGGCTGATACCTCGCCGACACCAAGACATGCTGATTTCGATTCTTGATTTGGAGCACGTGACGGTAAATGACATCATGGTGCCTCGAAATGAGATTACCGGTATCGACATTAACGACGATTGGAAATCTATCGTTCGTCAGTTAACGCACTCGCCTCATGGCAGAGTCGTTCTTTACCGTGACCAGATTGATGAAGTCGTCGGAATGCTAAGATTAAGAGAATCTTATCGTCTGATGCTAGACAAGAATGAATTCACTAAAGAAACCCTATTAAGGGCAGCAGATGAAGTGTATTTCATTCCTGAAGCGACACCATTGAATGTTCAATTACTCAAATTCCAACGAAACAAAGAACGTATTGGTCTGATCGTAAATGAATATGGTGACATCATAGGCTTGATTACACTTGAAGACATTCTAGAAGAGATCGTTGGCGAGTTTACCACCTCAATGGCACCAAGCCTTTCTGAAGAAATTACACCACAAAACGACGGAAGTTTCTTAATTGAAGGTAGTGCCAATATCAGGGATATCAATAAAGGGTTGAGTTGGGAGCTTCCAACCGATGGACCAAGAACATTAAACGGGCTGATCTTGGAGCACCTTGAGGATATTCCTGAAAGCCAGTTGAGTATCCAAGTGGCGAGCCATCCAATGGAAATTATTGATTTTACTGAGAACAAAATAAAACTAGTCAAGGTTTACCCTTCTCATCAGTAGCAAACAATATTCGCCCTGATAAGTCAGGGCGTTTCTCTCGCACAAAACCCTTCCTTCTTACCTTAGCGACCCTCACCTCAGATTCAAAAGTGAGAATTGCGCCCCTTTAATTTTCCATGATTACGAATAGCGTGAACGAACACTCAATTCAAAATGGTCTTTCGAGCTAGCTTTTCTAGACACGTGTCGCTTTATTGCAAAGGAGAAGCTTAACATGGCACTATCGACGGACAACATCACAGCTCAAATTAAAGCCCTTAAAAAGCAGCTTCAAATTGAACTCCCTGATTATAAGGAAAAATTTGAAGAAGTCGCAGATGCATTAAAGTCAGAAGTCGCTCGAATTAAAGATGAAGAATTGAATGGTCACTCGGTGCCCATATACCAATATTCAGACATCGAGAGTGGCTTCAATGAACAGCAGACTTTCAAGATCCAACGAGCTGGCTGCGTTGTCATCCGAGGTGTTTTGCCGGGAAGCGAAGTGGACGAGCACAATACCGCTTTGGAGCGTTATATTATTGAAAATGGTTACTACGACCATACCCCAAAGGTTGAAGACAATTATTTCAGCCAGTTGAAGTCAGATAAGCCTCAGATTTTTGGAATCTATTGGTCTAAAGCTCAAGTTTGGGCTCGTCAGCATCAAAATATGGCGAAACTGCGCAGTCATCTCAATCGCTTATGGGAGTTTGAACATGACGGGCAGAAAGAGTTCAATCCAGATTTGGAGGTGAGCTATGCTGACCGAGTTAGACGCAGAAGCCCAGGGGATACCTCATTAGGCCTCTCCCCTCATGTTGATTCCGGCTCCATCGAGCGTTGGTTAGAACCCAATTATCGTCAGGTTTATCGCAACGTTTTCAATGGTCAATGGAAAGAGTATCAGGCATTTGATGCTAGACATCGCATCGCTGTTGAAGAATTTAATTCATCGGCTGTTTGTAGCGTATTCAGAACTTTTCAAGGATGGGTAGCCTTAACACCACAAGGTGCGGGAGACGGCACATTGCAGCTCATACCTACAACCCTTTCTATGCCTTACATGCTGCTAAGAGCGCTGCAAGATGATATTGAAGAAGATGACTTATGTGGGGCGCAGCCAGGTCGAGCGCTAACTGTAAACAAGAAATGGCATGATTTATTGCTTCAAGGTTTAGTCAGTATTCCAAATATGGAACCTGGTGATACCGTGTGGTGGCACCCAGATACAGTGCACGCTGTAGAAGACAAACACTCTGGAAATGGCTATAGCAATGTCATGTTTATCGGTGCCGCACCAGATTGTGAGAAAAACCGACGGTTTCAATCAAAACAAAAAAACGCATTTCTTGCTGGTAGAAGTTGCCCCGACTTTTCACCAGAAGATCATGAAATCAGTTATCAAAATCGAGCCACTATGAATGACTTAACGCATCTCGGAAAGCGTCAGATGGGGTTCGAAAAGTAAGAATGCATAGCATTAAAAAGCCCGCGACAGAGGCGGGCTTAAACGTTTACTTAACGCTATTTATCTTCAATGTTCAGAGAACTAAGCCCTTACTTGATGCTAAGTTCTTTTAACATTGACTCTGGCAACGCCAGTTCATCGTTTTTATTTACAGCAATACCAGCATCGATAATCGCAGTCGCAATCGCTTTTGCTTCATCAAGAGAGTGCATGTCTGCAGTCCCACACTGATATTCATTCAATTCTGGAATTTGATTTTGACTCTCTACCTTCAGCACATCTTTCATTGCTGCTAGCCAAGCTTCTGCTACTTGAGATTCTGTTGGCGTGCCAATAAGACTCATGTAGAAACCTGTACGACAGCCCATTGGAGAAATATCGATAATTTCCACATTAGAACCATTCAAATGCGCACGCATGAAACCCGCATAAAGGTGCTCTAACGTATGTATGCCTCTTTCTGAAAGGATGTCTTTGTTAGGCGCGGTGAATCGCAAATCAAACACAGTGATCGTGTCCCCTTTTGGCGTCTGCATGGTTTTCGCCACGCGAACCGCAGGAGCGTTCATCTTAGTGTGATCAACGGTGAAACTATCTAGTAATGGCATCGGATAAATTCCTTGTTATATCGGTCAAAAAAACCAGCTCCTGCTGCTTTCCAACTCGTCTTTACATTGTTTAAGTTGCCAGCCATAGTTTTTTGCTTGCTGCTCGACTTTTCGAGCAACTTTTTTAAGCGATGGTTTACTGGCATAGGTCTTGCGCTTATAACCGCCGCGACCTTCGTGATAAGCTAAATATTGATTATAGGCATCCCATTTTGAAACGCCCAATTGTCGCTGGGTTTCGTGAGTATACCAACCTACGAACATAATGGAATCATCGAAATTCGTTCTTGACCCACCATGATTGGTCGCTTTTTGAAAGTCACTCCATGCGGGATCTTGAGCTTGCGCGTAACCGTACGCACTACTCACTCTCCCCCAAGGAATAAACCCTAATAAATAGTCTTTTGGTGGTCTGGCATCGTGGATAAAACTGCTTTCTTGCTTAATAAAAGCCATGGCAACATGAACAGGGGTTCCCCATTCGTCTTCCATATCTTTAGCGTCATCATACCAGCTTGGTTTCTCTTTGAAGATATCGCACAAATTGTGCTGTTTCTTGGGAGGTGCGGTAGCGCACCCCATGAGTACAGAGCTGGTCAATACAACCAATAGCAGCGGTTTTATCTTCATTTGTTCTATTGCTTCAAGTAGGCAAAATAGTCATCTAGAAAAGCATCAAAAGGCTGTGTTTCGTTAGCTTCTATTCGAGATTGTGCTTCTCGAGAATCCAGAACTTCTTGTTCCATCATCTCTTCGTTGTAGGCCTGGTATTCGTGATTCAGGTGGGCTTGTTTATACGCTTTCCCCAAATGCATGCCAATACCAACAATACCGCCGTGCTCTTTAGTTTGAGCGAGTAGCTGACCAGAAATCGTTAAATCAGGCTGATCTATCCAAGTTTCCAGTTCATCGCATACTTTTTGGTAATCTGTCGAGCCATGTTGCTCATCCATAATTTCTGCAATTAAGCGAAGCTCTTTGAATACTCGATGCCCCCAATCCTGAAGCGTAAGTCGTTCACCTTTACAACCGATTTGGAGCTCTAAACCAACTTTTCGCCCTTCTAGGATCACTTTGCTCCAGTTATCTCGCCAGCATTCGAGCTCACAGTTATCCATTTCTTCGGATTCGGACAGAACACACCAAGTAAGGAATAAGTCGAGGAATCGGATCTGTTGCTCATCAACCCCTACAGGACTGAATGGGTTAACGTCAAGTGAACGTACTTCAATGTATTCAACCCCACCACGATGAAGCGCTTCAGATGGCTTTTCACCGGAATGAGTAACACGCTTTGGACGTATTGGAGCATACAGCTCATTTTCGATTTGCAGGACATTCGAATTTAACTGGCGATATTCTCCATCCACTTTTACACCGAGCTGCGCAAACTCTGCCGATGGTGTATGGATAGCCGCATTCAGCCCCTCAAGATACTGATTCAAGCTGTTGAACCCAATTTTTAACTCACTTTGAGCGCTATTGGTGTAACCGAGGTCGCTTAAACGAAGGGAGGTAGCTTCAGGTAAATAGAGCGTTTCACCTATATTTTCAAAGGGCAGTTTTGAATCTCTACCTTGAATAAAGGATGGACATAATGCTGGAGATGCTCCATAAAAGAATGGGATCATCCAACCAAATCGATAGTAGTTTCGAATTAAGCCAAAATACGCATCCGACTTCGCATCTTCACGGCTTTTTTGATCTTGCTCACCGTATAACACGTCCCAAAAGCTTTCAGGAAAAGAAAAATTAAAGTGAACACCGGAAATTACCTGCATCAAGCTACCGTATCGACGCTTTAAGCCTTCACGGTATAAGGTTTTCATTTTACCTGTGTTTGATTCACCATACTGAGCCAGCGCGATATCGTCTTCATTCTTAATGAAGCAAGGCATTGACAGCGGCCAAAACTTTTCGCCATCCAACTTCTTTTGCGTAAAGTGATGCACATCCGACAGCTGACTTATCACGTCATTTACCGAGTGGGAAACAGGAGTAATAAATTCCAACAACGATTCAGAAAAATCAGTTGTTACCCAGCGGTTAGTGAGTGCTGACCCTAGCGCTTTAGGATGAGGTGTCAGTGCTAGATGACCATCTGAAGTGTAACGTAACGACTCTCTTTCCACGCCACGTCCATACTGCTCAAAAATAGAAGGGTCTTTTGCGACTTTCTGAAGTCGCTTGGAGAATACAGTCAAAACTCAGTTCACTTATCTGTTTAGTATCAGGCTAGAATAATCATTCTGGTCTTTGATTACTATGAAATTGAAGCAAATACTAATAAATGAGAAAGTGAGTTTCCCGTCTACTGGTATTCATGTTGGAGATGCATATCAAACTTACGTTTTGTATGCATCTCTAGGATCTGTTAACCCTAAACAACAGTTATGTGTGCTCTATTGCTCGATTTCAAGTTTTTCGATAGGTAGTCCAAACTTTTTCAACTTTGGTGCAAGTTTTTCCGCGTCACCCACAACTATGATCTGGAAATCAGATGGGTTAAACCATTTTGCAGCCACTTTGTTCAATGTGCCAAGCTCAACAGATTGTAATAGGTTATCGCGTTGCTCTAGATAATCCTCTTCTAAAGAGTAAGTAAGAATTCTTGATAGCAGCTGAGATTTCTTCGAC
This sequence comes from Vibrio penaeicida, assembly GCF_019977755.1. Classification (NCBI taxonomy): domain Bacteria; kingdom Pseudomonadati; phylum Pseudomonadota; class Gammaproteobacteria; order Vibrionales; family Vibrionaceae; genus Vibrio; species Vibrio penaeicida. The sequence continues at coordinate 3,557,722 of NZ_AP025144.1, forward strand.
GGGGTTTCATACTTCAGTGCATCTGCCTGACCACGTGCTAATCGCATAAACTGCAGCTCTTCTTCCGTTAAGCCACTCGTTGAAACTTCATTAAGCTCATTGATGATTTCATCCAATGACTCTACCGTAACATCCGCTCGTACTTCGGCTGAGAATACAATCAATCCCGTTTCTTTCATCCCATACACATAGCCGTATGCACCGTATGTGTAACCTTTGTCTTCACGGAGGTTTTGGTTAATTCGGCTGTTGAAGTTCCCCGACAAATTGTAGTTTGCTAGCTGTCCTAGGTGCATTTCACCCGTCGTATCGAAAGGCAGACCTTGCTTAACCAATCGAATTGCACTTTGTGGTGCTCCGGGCTTATCTACTAGGAAGATTTTTTGTCCTTCAAGTGGTTGAATCACTTGGGGCGTATACAGTGGTGCTGAATTGCCTTTCCAGTCGTTCAAGAATGACAGTGATGTCTTCGCATCGCGCTTTTTAATATCGCCAACAATGACAACTTGCGCGCCTTGAGGCGTATAATGCTCACTGTAGAATGCTTTGACATCTTCTAGTGTCAAACCATTGATTGACGTTCTGGTGCCATCGCTCGAACGACCAAAACGACTACCGTTGAATAACACTTGGCGAGTCGCCTGAGAAGCTAACCAACTTGGCTTTTGATGTTCATAGACAATGCCTTGAATCGCTTGCTGCTTAACTCGCTCAAAATCACTCTCACGAAACGCCGGTTCGCGGATCATTTCTTCTACCAATGCCAAGGTTTCAGCAAGGTTCTTCTCTAACCCAGACACGCTAATAACCGTTGAATAAGAGCCTGCATCAAATGAAACATAACTCCCTAAACGGTCTAGCTCTGTTTGAATTTCTTTGGCAGAGCGTTTCAGCGTACCTTCTGTCATCATGGTTGCTGTTAAGCCAGCCAACCCTTCTTGCCCTTCTGCAACGTAACGATTTCCGGCAGGCAGTTTAATATCAAGCTGAACGGTTGGTGTTTCATCACTGACTGTCCCTAGAATTTCAACACCACTGTCTAAATAGATTCGGTATAAATCGGGCATCGTCCCTTTAACGGCACCTGAGACTTTTGGCACGACCGAACGATCAAATGTATCGACCGCTTTGCGATAAGCAAGATCAGACTCTTTTACTTTTTGATATTCAGGTAAGGTGCGCTTCGGCGTAACAAAAGTCGTAGGCTTAACTGCCCAGTCGGCTTTGTTTTTCGGTACAACACTCAAGACCACTTTGTGATTGTTTACTAGGTACTGCTGATAAGCGGATTGAACACTGTCTGGAGTAACCGTTCTAAGCTGTTCCAACTGCTCTTCAATACGATCCGGTTGACCAAAAAAGGTCTCATTCGACGCCAGTTGAGTCACCTTACCTCGAACACTTTCAAGCCCAAAGATAGCGTTTGCTTCTGCGCGACCAATCATCGTCTCAAGCTGATATTCAGACACGCCTTTTTCCGACCACGTTTTCAGGCTATCCATTAGCTCATTATAAATAGGCTTAAGGTTTCCTGATTCCCCCGCCTTTGCCATAACATAAACGCTGAAAGTACAGGCGAGTTCTGCACAATCTTGGAAAGCACCGACATCCACCGCTTTTCCAGATTGAACAAACTGCTGATAAAGCATGCTGTTTTTGCCATCACCCAGTGCGGTCGAGAGCATTTCTAACGAGGCATTAGAGTCGTGCCCTTGGAACGTTGTTGGCCACGAAACCATAACCATAGGTTGTTGGATTCTATCTTCCAAAGTGATGTAGCGATCTTCTGTTAATGTTGCTGGCTGCTTTTCCGCTTTTTTCACTTCAGGTCCAACAGGAATGGAGCCGAAATATTGGTTTATCCAATTTAATGTTTCTTCAGTATCAAAGTCACCACCGATGGTCAGAGTCGCGTTGTTTGGTCCGTACCACTGGAGGAAAAAGGCTTTCAAGTCATTCACATCGACTCGGTCGAGATCTTCGACATAGCCAATCGGCTGCCAAGAATATGGATGACCTTCAGGGTACATGGCTTCGCCAATGCGTTCCCACATCAATCCATACGGTCGGTTTTCGTAGTTTTGTGCACGTTCGTTTTTAACGGTATCTCTTTGGATTTCAAATTTTCGTTGAGAAACGGCATCAAGCAAAAAGCCCATACGGTCTGACTCTAACCAAAGCATTTTTTCCAATTGATTCGCAGGAACTGTTTCAAAATAATTGGTTCGATCTCTGTTCGTGGTTCCGTTTAATGTCCCACCCGCTTCTGTGATGATTCTAAAATGCTCTTGATCACCAACATTTTCGCTTCCTTGAAACATCATGTGCTCAAAGAAATGTGCAAAGCCAGATTTTCCTATTTCTTCACGTGCACTACCCACATGATAAGTCACATCGACATGCACAAGAGGGTCTGAGTCGTCTGGGGCAAGAATGACCGTTAGTCCATTATCTAGTTGGTATTTTTTGTATGGAATCACAACCTTGCCAGATTGTGGCTTAACCTCTTCAACAAGGGTAATCCCTTCGGGTACTGAAGAGAAAAAAGAGACGGGTGCAAGAGAAGAGCAACCCGCGACAAACAGTGACGCAGTTGCACCAAACCAAACTTTTCTCATGAAGACTCCTTTAAAAACCGACGAATGCTGCCGCGATCACGCTATAACGTATCGCTTTGCCTGTGGCGATGAGAATTAGACAAGGTATAAATTTCATTCTGAGCCAGCCTGCCGCTAAACAAAGCGGATCACCCACAATAGGCAGCCAACTGAATAGAAGAGTGATATAGCCATATTGCTTTATCCACTGTAAAGCTTTATGACCATATTTTTCCGAATGGGTTCGATTTGGAAGAAAAAGTCCAATCCAATAATTGGTCAAACCTCCCAATGTGTTACCAAGGGTGGCGACCAATACAAGTTGATATACGGGGTATTGATTAAGCTTTAGGGCAACCAACAAGCTGGCTTCAGATCCGCCAGGCAGTAATGTTGCACTTAAAAAGCCGGTTGAAAAGAGGACCCATAAAGCAGACTGGCTAAACCATTCAGTAAAGCCATCTAACATTTCATATCGAGCAGCACTTTGCCTCGGGTGTGACCACCTTCAACATGTTCATGCGCCTTAGCAACATCGGTATAAGAGAATATTTTTTGTACTTCCGTTTTTACAATGCCAACACTTACCATATACAGCATTGTATCTAGCTGCTCAGTATCAGGCTCTACCAACATACCACTTGCTTCAAAGCCCAACATTTTGGCTTTATCACATATAAGCTCAGCGGTGATCGTCGGAACCGTGACGACTCGCGCGTTGTCTTTCAAGCACTTCAAAGCATCTAATGCAGCATCACCACCAACTAAATCAATCAATACATCGACATCTTCAACACGCTCAGATACAGGAGCAAACTGATAGTTGATCGCATGCGCACCAAGTGTTGCTAAGTAATCTAGGTTATCTTCACTGCATGTTGTAAAAACTTCTGCTTGAGCGGCGACCGCGAATTGAATTGCTAGATGTCCAACACCGCCAGCACCCGCGAGAATCAACACGCGATCATTTCCGGTAACTTTGGCTTTATTAAGTGCTTGAGCCGCGGTTTGCCCCGCAACAGGCAAAACAGCAGCAGCTTCAAGTGTCACGCTATCTGGCACGAGACTAAGCTGATCTTCCTTTACACAGACATATTGGCTATAACCGCCTGCCTGAGCTGGAAAGCCAATAAGACCAGCAACAAAGCTGCCTGCCTTAAATTCTTCAGCGCCTTCACCACATTTTTCCACGACGCCCGAGATATCGTACCCAGGTGTCCAAGGGAGGTTGTCTTTGTTGGCTTCAGCCGCCCAACCTAGTCCTTTTCTTGTTTTAACGTCAATCGGGTTTACCCCAGCAAAATGCACTTTAACCAATACCTCGCCCGCTTCAGGCTCTGGTATTGTTTCACTTTGAATGGCTAACACGTCAGGCTCACCAAACTGGGTAATCACCACTTTTTTGTTGTCCGTCATACACAAGTTCCCTTGATACTCAAAAAAATGAAAGGGATGCAGAAGCATCCCTTTGACTATAAACCATTTTACAATGTTTGGTTAATCATCAGATCTCAATTTCGTTGAACGTTATCCCACTAATGCCAACAAAATACCTGCTGCAACCGCACTTCCCAATACTCCCGCTACGTTAGGTCCCATCGCATGCATAAGAAGGAAGTTTTGCGGATTCGCTTCTAAACCCACTTTGTTTACTACCCTAGCAGCCATAGGAACAGCGGATACACCAGCAGCGCCAATAAGCGGGTTGATGTCTTCTTTAGAAAACTTATTCAGTAGCTTAGCCATTAGAACACCTGCTCCAGTACCAATACTGAATGCAACAGCACCAAGAGCCAAAATACCCAATGTTTCAAAGTTTAAGAACTGTTCAGCTTGAAGCTTAGAACCAACACCAAGACCTAAGAAAATCGTCACGATGTTGATAAGCTCGTTCTGCGCTGTACTTGAAAGACGATCTACCACGCCAGCTTCACGCATCAAGTTACCAAGACAAAACATCCCCACTAAAGGCGTCGCCGAAGGTAAGAAAAGAATCGTCATGAGTAATACAGCTAATGGAAACAGTACTTTCTCACCTTTACTTACGTGGCGAAGCTGAGCCATCTGAATTTTACGTTCTTCAGGGTTCGTCAGCGCCTTCATAATCGGCGGCTGAATAATTGGGACTAATGCCATGTAGCTGTATGCAGCAACCGCTATAGCACCTAATAAGTCTGGCGATAATTGGCTGGCTAAGAAAATAGCCGTTGGTCCGTCTGCACCGCCAATAATAGCGATGGATGACGCGTCAGCCATGTTGAATTCCATACCTGGCACATAGTTAAGTAAAATTGCACCAAATAAAGTGGCAAATATACCAAACTGCGCCGCAGCACCTAACCAAAGGGTTTTAGGGTTAGCAATAAGCGCCCCAAAGTCGGTCATTGCCCCAACTCCCATAAAGATAAGGAGTGGGAACACACCAGATTCAATACCGATGTAGTAGACCAAATAGAGCAAGCCACCTTCGTCGGTAAACCCAGCATTTGGGATATTCGCTAAAACAGCACCAAAACCTATCGGTAGTAATAGAAGGGGCTCAAAACCTTTTGCTATTGCAAGGTACAAAAGCCCACAGCCCACAAGGATCATACAAATTTGACCGAACTCGAAGTTGGCGATCCCTGTTTCAGCCCAAAGGGTCAACAATCCTTCCATGATGCTCCCTTACGCTAGGCTTAATAGTGGTGCACCTACCGTCACGGCATCACCTTCTTTCACGTGAATATCTTGAACAACACCGCCACGTGCAGCACGAACTTCTGTTTCCATCTTCATCGCTTCAAGAATAAGTAAAACATCACCTTCTGCTACTTCTGAGCCAGGTAGAACGTTCACCTTAAAGATGTTTCCTGCTAATGGCGCTGGAACCGCTTCTGCATCATTTGATGCCTGTGCAACTGGAGCCGCAGCGGGTTGAGGTGCAGATGTTGGTGTAACAGAGGTTAATTGCCCCTGAGGTCCTACTTCCACATTGTAAACCTGCCCGTCTACTTTAACGCTATAAGCTTCCACACCACCTGGAGATGAAGTGGCAGTAACTGGGGCTGATGCCGTTTCCGTTACGACAGGCTCTTTACCTGGAGCAGGTTCAAATGCGTCTGGGTTGTTTCGGTTTTTAAGGAATTTAAGACCCACTTGCGGGAACAGTGCATACGTAAGAACATCATCGACTGTATCTTCTGCTAATGATATTCCATCCTCTTTAGCTTTCGCGATAAGATCATCTGTCAGCGTATGCAGCTCTGCATTCAAAAGATCTGCTGGGCGACAGGTGATCGGCTCTGCACCTTCAAGGACTTTAGCTTGAAGTTCGGTATTTAGCTCTGCTGGTGCAGCTCCGTATTCGCCTTTCAATAATCCTGCCGTTTCTTTAGTGATGCTCTTGTAGCGCTCACCTGTTAAGACATTGATCACGGCTTGTGTACCTACGATCTGAGATGTAGGGGTAACAAGTGGGATGTAACCAAGATCTTTACGTACTCTTGGGATCTCTTCTAATACTTCATCCAAACGATCCGCCGCACCTTGTTCTTTTAGCTGACCTTCCATATTCGTCAGCATACCGCCTGGTACTTGCGCAATCAGAATGCGAGAATCCACACCTTTTAGCTGTCCTTCCCACTTAGCGTATTTCTTACGAACCTCTCGGAAGTAAGCAGCAATAGGCTCTATTTGATCAAGCTTTAGGTTGGTATCGCGCTCAGTACCTTGGAGCATTGCAACAACTGTTTCAGTTGGCGTATGGCCGTAAGTACAACTCATGGATGAGATTGCAGTATCAAGAATATCGATTCCTGCTTCTACAGCCTTTACTGCCGTTGCAGTCGAAAGCCCTGTAGTTGCGTGGCAGTGCAACGCCAAAGGTACATCACATGAAGATTTAATTCGGGTAATCAGTTCCTCGGCTTCATAAGGCTTAAGAAGACCTGACATGTCTTTAATACAGAGAGAATGGCAACCAAGGTCTTCTAGGCGTTTAGCCAAATCGACCCATGTATCGGTGTTATGAACAGGGCTGGTAGTATAAGACAATGTACCTTGAGCATGTGCGCCAACATCAACAGCAGCTTTCACTGCTTTTTGGAAATTACGCACATCATTCATCGCATCGAAGATTCGAAACACATCCATGCCATTTGCATGAGCGCGCTCAACAAATTTCTCTACTACATCATCTGCGTAATGACGGTAACCAAGAAGGTTTTGACCACGCAATAGCATTTGCATTGGTGTGTTTGGCATCGCTTTTTTAAGCTCACGTAAACGCTCCCACGGATCTTCTCCTAAGAATCGAATACATGCATCAAATGTTGCGCCACCCCAAGTTTCTAAAGACCAGTATCCGACTTTATCTAGCTCCGCCGCGATAGGTAACATATCTTCAATACGCATACGCGTGGCAAACAGTGACTGATGTGCGTCACGCAACACCACGTCGGTAAGAGCAAGTGGTTTAGACATGCTGATTAACTCCTTTTAATTTTTATCCGACATTACTTCACAGCAGACGCACGGTGTTTATGTATAGCAGCAGAAATTGCCGCAACCACCTGTGGCTGAACTCCAGAAGTACTGGATTGAATTTTTTTTGCTTGTACTGGTGCAATGCTCGGTTGGGGTGCTTCTTCTGGCACCAACTTAGACAGTAACCGAACAAGATAAACGAGAATGGTTAGGAATACGAAAACAACGGCCATGCCAGTAAGCATAAGGACCGCTGCATCTCCTAGCAGGCTTCCAATATTAGTCATGTTGCTTCCTTTCTATGTCATCCTGACAATAACTTATGCACACACTCCCTCAATATAGTGGGCATAAGTGGTCTAGGATTATCTCGATTGGTAAAATTTTGTCAATTTTGTTTAATAAGCTATTTAATATTCTGCACAAACATGCGACTTTTTTGACTAGTTATTGCATACAAATACGCCACACAAACCCGATTTCACCATAGTTACTGTGGCTTTTACCAAACATAATGAAATTCTGTATCGAATACTGAGAGGAACTTAAAAAAATAATTTTTATTCTTTAAAAACAACAGGATGTAAAAATAAAGATAATAAAATGATAATGAGATGTTAACAGGCATAAAAAAAGCCTCGCAAATGCGAGGCTTTTTATTGAAATGGCGCGCTCGGAAGGATTCGAACCTTCGACCGCCTGGTTCGTAGCCAGGTACTCTATCCAGCTGAGCTACGAGCGCGCTGTGTTCAATATTACATGAGTAATATCAGGATCTAATGACCCTTAATAGTGGCGCGTCCTGGAGGATTCGAACCTCCGACCGCCTGGTTCGTAGCCAGGTACTCTATCCAGCTGAGCTAAGGACGCGAAGTCTGTACGGCAGATGCCTAACAGTTTTAAATAATGGCGCGCTCGGAAGGATTCGAACCTTCGACCGCCTGGTTCGTAGCCAGGTACTCTATCCAGCTGAGCTACGAGCGCGCTGTGTTCGATATTACATGAGTAATATCAGGATCTAATGACCCTTAATAGTGGCGCGTCCTGGAGGATTCGAACCTCCGACCGCCTGGTTCGTAGCCAGGTACTCTATCCAGCTGAGCTAAGGACGCGAAGTCTGTATGGCAGATGCCTTACAGTTTTAAATAATGGCGCGCTCGGAAGGATTCGAACCTTCGACCGCCTGGTTCGTAGCCAGGTACTCTATCCAGCTGAGCTACGAGCGCGCAGGTTGTGAACTATATCACATTTCATTTCTTCAGAAACAAAAAAATTGACCTTTGGCCAATAAATGGCGGTGAGGGAGGGATTCGAACCCTCGATACGGCTACAAACCGTATACTCCCTTAGCAGGGGAGCGCCTTCAGCCTCTCGGCCACCTCACCGCATTACATTCCAAAACTTAGGAATAATGGCGCGCTCGGAAGGATTCGAACCTTCGACCGCCTGGTTCGTAGCCAGGTACTCTATCCAGCTGAGCTACGAGCGCGCTTTGTCTTATTGGACGTTGAAAATATCAACATTTATAAGAGCATGTGCAAGAATGGCGGTGAGGGAGGGATTCGAACCCTCGATACGGCTACAAACCGTATACTCCCTTAGCAGGGGAGCGCCTTCAGCCTCTCGGCCACCTCACCGTCTTGCGGAGGCACATATTACGATTTACCAAAAATATGTCAAACATTTTCTTGGCATAATTTGCAAAAAATGGCTTAAGCGTTGGGTATTTAATCAAAGCGGCGGGAAATTAAACTTTTCCTGTTACACACCATTTAAACCGTTATTAAAAAGGCCAGCGTTTGCTGACCTTTTTAATGTTAGTAGTTGCCTGAAGCAGAACCACCGTTGCCTTTCTCGGCTTGTATACGCATGTAGATTTCTTCACGGTGTACGGATACTTCTTTTGGCGCATTAACACCAATTCGAACCTGGTTACCTTTAACACCAAGCACGGTGACAGTTACTTCATCACCGATCATAAGAGTTTCACCTACGCGGCGAGTCAAAATTAGCATTCTTGTGCTCCTTGAGTAATCTCTGATTTATTTTTCTCTATGATGTCACCATCTTAGGCAATTAACAATTCCATAATGTTATTTGGCTATGAAACCATTAGCTTTTGGTGCCCATCAAGCTCTAAATGTCCAGCTACAATAAAATTGTGAAGATGATTTGAAATCTCTTCTATTCTCTCTGGTTCAATGAAGTATGTACAAGAGCGGTTGCTCTTCACTTCACCTAACAATGGAATTTGATGCTGTGCGAATTCATCAGTAAGCGCAGCATGCACTTCTTGGATTCGACAACCAACACAGCTGATTGCTGATACCCGAGTAGTCTTTTCAATACTCTCAGAAGCAATAAGTGATAACTTCGCGAGAGAACTCTGTGGAATGACAATATCCGATACTTTCACATCTTCCGCCGTCGCCCAAACATCAATCCCTAACATTTGGCTTTGATCTCGAATAGACTGCAATGCGCTTGATTTAACCTCAACAACAATCAAATCACGCTGGATAGCGAGCCCGCATATCGGACTATCAGACTGCTCTCCGGTCACCAAAGTTCCCGAATTTTCAGAAAATGAAGAAAGAACACGTAAAGGAATACCGTGTTTCCATGCATGAATGACAGAAGGTAAGTGCAATACTTTCGCCCCTTTCCTGGCCATTTCTTCCATACTAGGAAAGTCAATTTCCGTTAGTTTACGTGCACTTTTTACGATGCGCGGATCGCATGTATAAATGCCATCAACGTCAGTAAAGATCTGACATTCTACAGCGTTTAACGCACCCGCAAGTGCCACTGCGGTCGTGTCCGATCCTCCGCGCCCAAGGGTGGTAATATTGCCACTTTCAGAAACTCCCTGAAAGCCTGCGACGATCACTACGTGGTCATTCTCTAAATAGCTCTGAATCGTATTGGTATCAATCGATTCGATAGACGCGTCGTTGTGGAAACCATTCGTTTTAATACCCGCTTGGCTGCCAGTTAGCGATACAGCATTCACACCTTTTTTGTTCAAGGTCATGGCCAAAAGTGCCATTGAAACTTGCTCGCCTGCTGATAACAATACATCTAACTCTCGGGCAGTTGGTACAGAATCAATCTGTTGAGCCAACCCCAACAAGCGGTTTGTTTCACCTGACATTGCAGAAACGACAACCACAAGCTGCTTCCCTTCTTGCTTGGTTTTTATGATGCGCTCAGCAACTGCCTCAATGCGCTCAATCGAACCAACCGAAGTTCCGCCGAACTTCTGAACTACTAAAGATTCACGTAATGACTGTGTCACCTTTCTTCACCATCCTGGGGCTTAATCCCCGTTGTTATTACACAAAAGCGATTGAACACGAAGCCATCATATTCAAAGCGACTAAATACAAATGCCACTGACTTTATCAGCCAGTGGCAGTCAAAAATACAAAAGTTACAAACGCTCTTCTAGCCACGCATCAACAGACGACAAAGCTTCTGGCAGTGCAGTTGCATCCGTACCACCAGCTTGAGCCATGTCTGGACGACCGCCACCCTTGCCACCGACTTGTTGAGCAACCATGTTAACTAGCTCACCTGCTTTTACCTTACCAGTCAGGTCTTTAGTTACACCAGCAATCAAGCCAACTTTGTCTCCAGATACGTTACCCAACATAATGATGCCGCTGCCCAGTTGATTTTTTAGCTCATCAACCATGCCACGCAGTGCTTTATTGTCAGCACCGTCTAACTTAGAAACCAATACTTTCACGCCAGCGATTTCTTTTACTTGGCTCGTTAGGCTCGCGCTAGCTTGAGAAGCCAGTTTATCTTTCAGCTGTTGAATCTCTTTTTCTAAAGCTTTTGCTTTGTTCGCGGCTTCAGACAATTTGGCTTCGAACTTATCATGGCTTGCTTCGATCGCGTCTAGTGCACCTTCACCGGTCACCGCTTCAATACGACGGATACCTGCTGCGATACCACCTTCTGAAACAATCTTAAATAGGCCGATATCACCAGTGCTGGACGCATGAATACCACCACAAAGCTCGGTTGAGAATTCTCCCATCGACAGCACACGGACTTCGTCGTCATACTTCTCGCCAAATAGCGCCATCGCACCTTTCGCTTTAGCAGACTCAATATCCATGATGTCCGTTTTAATTGTGTGATTGCGACGCACATGCGTGTTTACTAGGCGTTCTACTTCTTTGATTTCTGCCGGAGTCATGGCTTCCAAGTGAGAGAAGTCAAAACGCAAGTTATCGGCTTTAACTAGTGACCCTTTCTGCATAACATGTTCGCCAAGTACTCGACGTAGCGCTTCATGCAGTAAGTGAGTTGCTGAGTGGTTTAAAGAAATAGCCGCGCGGCGCTCTGCATCCACATTGGTCGATACGCTGTCGCTTTTCGCTAAAACACCTTCAGAAAGAACACCGTGATGAGCAATGGCATTACCCAGCTTTTGTGTGTCTTCCACTATGAACAACCCAGTGTCTGTTTTTAACACGCCGGTATCACCACACTGACCACCAGACTCGGCATAGAAAGGTGTTTCACCTAGAACAATGATCGCTTTGTCACCAGCGGACAGAGATTCAACTTCTTCCCCTTCCACAAAAATGCCTGTAACAGAGCTCTGACCTTCGGTTGCTGAATAACCTTGGAATTCAGTTGTCGCATCAATCTTAATAGATGAGTTGTAGTCGGTGCCAAATTGACCTGCTTCACGAGCACGCTGACGCTGTGCTTCCATCGCTTTCTCGAAACCTTCTTCATCGATCGCAAGTTCTCGCTCACGAGCAACATCATTGGTTAAGTCAGCTGGGAAACCGTATGTGTCATAAAGCTTAAATACTGTTTCACCATCCAGAACGTTACCTTCAAGGCTATCTAATGCGTCGTTCAGAATGGTCATGCCGCGTTCAAGAGTACGACCAAAGTTCTCTTCTTCGATTCGAAGTACTTTTTCAACAATGGCTTGCTGTTTTTTCAACTCAACGCCAGCAGTCCCCATCACGTCAGCAAGTGCACCCACCAATTTGTGGAAAAACGCACCCTGCGCACCTAGCTTGTTGCCATGACGAACAGCACGACGAATGATTCGGCGAAGTACGTAACCGCGTCCTTCATTAGAAGGCATAACACCATCAACGATTAGGAATGCACAAGATCGGATATGGTCAGCGACAACGCGAAGCGATTGATTCGATAGATCGTCATAGCCAGTCACTTCCGCCGCGGCTTTGATTAATGTTTGGAATACATCAATTTCATAGTTTGAGTGTACACCCTGCATAATCGCAGAAATTCGTTCAATACCCATTCCGGTATCGACAGAAGGCTTTGGTAGCGGTTCCATCGTGCCATCGGCATGACGGTTAAATTGCATGAAAACGTTGTTCCAGATTTCGATGAATCGATCACCATCTTCTTCTGGTGTACCTGGACGTCCACCCCAAATGTGATCACCGTGATCGTAGAAGATCTCAGTACAAGGACCACACGGACCTGTATCGCCCATTTGCCAGAAGTTATCTGACTCGTATGGCTTACCGCCTTCTTTATCGCCAATACGAACGATACGGTCAGCTGGAACACCCACTTTCTTGTTCCAGATTTCGAACGCTTCATCATCGGTTTCGTAAATCGTCACCAACAAGCGATCTTGAGGCAGTTTTAATACGACCGTCAGAAATTCCCAAGCAAACGCGATAGCATCTTCTTTGAAGTAATCACCAAAACTGAAATTACCCAACATCTCGAAGAAAGTGTGGTGGCGAGCAGTAAAGCCCACGTTTTCTAAATCGTTGTGCTTACCGCCAGCACGTACACAGCGTTGAGACGTAGTCGCTCGGGTGTAGGCTCGTTTTTCTAAGCCTAGGAAACAATCTTTAAATTGGTTCATTCCTGCGTTAGTGAACAGCAGGGTTGGATCGTTATGTGGTACTAACGATGAACTGTCTACGATTTGGTGTCCTTTGCTTTCAAAGAACTTGAGGAACGCGTTGCGAACCTCGTCAGTGCTCATGTACATGCAGCTCTTCCTGAAAATAGTCGAGTTAGAATTTTGCCACATTGTATACCCAACCGACCTAAAGATGCGAGATTCAACAAGAATTTATTCGCGCAACGAATCACCGTTTCTAAAAGAAAAATGAAAACAGAATCTTAGGAAGATCGAATTAGACGATTATTGATAGAAAAAGGAAGATAAGGTACAGCAATTGGTATTACGAAGAAGAAATAGGGATTAGAACAGAATGTGTGTTGGAGTGCCTAGGGTCCCGCCCTATTCTTCATCACTTAACGCATAGCTGATTTGGTCAAAACTATAACCACGATATTGCAAAAAACGCACTTGTTTAGCGTATTCCTTCTGGTCTTTAGCTTTTATGCCTTTAAACTTTTTTTCTGCTGCCGCTTTTGCCAATTCAAACCAATCTTGTGGCTCCTCTTGCATTGCCTCTTCAATCACCGATTCCGATATGCGTTTTTGACTTAACTCTTGTCGAATACGGCGCTCGCCATGACCTTTGTAAACGTGTTGACGTATCTGGCTTTTGGCGTAGCGAAGATCATCGAGATAATTATGATCGATACAGAAATTCATCGCTTCTTGAATCTGCTCTTCATCGTACCCTTTAAAAGCCAGCTTTTGGTAGAGTTCGTATTCACCATGATCACGTCGACTGAGCAGTTGAATGGCAGCTTCTTTACTTGAAAGGGTAGGAGGATTTTTCTTTGGATACATACTCAAAACTTCAACGAAAACAGGTGATATAAGTGCTTTAACTAGATATAAGTGCTTTAACTTAATACACAAAAGCCCTGCATTGCAGGGCTTTTTTAAATCAATGAAGAGAATTAAAACTCTTCTTCTTTTGGCTTCTCGCCAACTTCTGGCTCTTCAGGTTGTGCTACAACCAAAAGCATGTCACGAAGCTTGGTGTCGATCTCTTTCGCTACATCTGTATGCTCACGAAGGTATTTACCTGCATTCGCCTTACCTTGACCAATTTTGTCGCCATTATAGCTGTACCAAGCACCGGCTTTCTCAACCAACTTATGCTTCACACCCAAGTCGATAAGTTCACCTTCGCGGTTAAAGCCTTGACCGTACATAATTTGAGTTTCAGCCTGCTTAAACGGTGCAGCAATTTTGTTCTTAACTACTTTAATGCGAGTCTCGTTACCGACGATTTCGTCACCATCTTTGATGGAACCCGTACGACGAATATCAAGACGAACAGATGCGTAGAATTTCAGTGCGTTACCACCTGTAGTGGTTTCTGGGTTACCAAACATTACGCCGATCTTCATACGGATTTGGTTGATGAAGATACACATACAATTTGATTGTTTAAGATTACCCGTTAGCTTACGCATGGCTTGAGAAAGCATACGTGCTTGAAGACCCATGTGGCTGTCGCCCATCTCACCTTCAATTTCTGCTTTTGGTGTCAGTGCTGCTACGGAGTCAACAACCATAACGTCGATGGCACCTGAACGGGCTAGTGCATCACAGATTTCTAGCGCTTGTTCACCCGTATCTGGCTGAGAAACAAGTAAAGCATCGATATCGACACCCAGTTTCTTCGCGTAGATAGGGTCCAACGCATGTTCTGCATCTATGAACGCACAGGTCTTACCTTCACGTTGTGCTGCTGCGATAAGCTCTAGAGTTAGCGTGGTTTTACCCGAACTCTCTGGACCATAGACTTCTACGATACGCCCCATTGGCAATCCACCAGCACCCAAAGCGATATCCAGTGAAAGTGAACCTGTAGAGATGGTTTCAACATCCATCGTACGGTTATCACCAAGGCGCATGATAGAGCCTTTACCGAATTGCTTTTCAATTTGTCCAAGTGCTGCGGCTAACGCCTTTTGTTTGTTATCGTCCATCCGTATCTCCACACAACGTGTTCGTGATTATGCTGGCTATTATACTGTTGATTCATACAGTGTCTATACCTGTATGAAAAAATTTCTCGATAGAGCACTTAACTCTGTAGGGTCTGTTGATCTTTCGAGATGATTTTTGCAGCAATTTGTGGGTGATTTATACAAGGCAGAGCTTATTCGGTGTAGCGCTCTACATCAATAAGCGATAACGCAGTAGAAATAAGCCACAAATGCTGCCCAAAGGGTTCGCTTCTATGCCTTTTACTCTTTGTTGCAAGGTATTTGCTTAGAATGACTAGGCGTCACACCTTGCGTCGCGATTAAAAGGCATAGAACTCGAACAAAATTTAACCACGAAAGTTCAACAGACCCTAGGAGTGCTCACTTTTTTCACCTGTTAGGTACTGTAGCAAAGTCTGCATGGCATGCTCGACTGCGTATTCACGGACTTGAGCGCGATCACCTTCAAAATGACAAGTTTCAACTTTTTTCCATCCTTGCTCTGACATCCAAGCAAAGCAGACAGTCCCTACAGGCTTTTCTTCAGTACCACCACCCGGACCGGCCACTCCACTGATTGAGACACCAATGGAAGCCAGAGAATGTTGCAGTGCACCGCTGACCATTTCAATCACCACTGGTTCACTTACCGCACCGTATGACTCAAGGGTTTCCGGCTTGACTGACAGCATCTCCATTTTGGCTTCGTTGCTGTAAGTGACAAACGCCCTATCAAACCAAGCTGAGCTGCCTGCAATATCCGTCATCGCCGTCGCAACTCCACCACCAGTGCACGACTCAGCCGTTGTCATAACGGCTTTATGTCTTTGAAGCGCTTCGCCTAATTGTTGGCTTAATTCTCTTTGAGACACCATATTTCAACCCCATAAAAAATACCCAGAACAACGCTATTCTGGGCATTTTATTTATTCGCAACAACCGTTAATTTTCAAGAGTCTGAGACAGCGCTTCTTTCAGTTCTTGCTCCGCTTTTTCGATAACAGACTGTGCATGCGCACGTTGTTCTCGCCCTTCTTTCACTCTCGAAAGCGTGTTGTTCAGTGTTTCAATCGTCAACTGATTCACGGTTTCTAGCGACTCTAAATCCAGAATGCCACGCTGGTAGTTTTCAGAGATTTGCTCTTCTAGCACTTTCAGCTTCTCAGCATTCTTTACGTATTGTTGATTGGTGTAATCTTTTACAGCACGGGTCACCTTGAGGGCTTTCTCTTTTTCGTAATTAGAAATCGCAATCAAGAATTGGCGCTTCCACAATGGGAATGTGTTGTGCACGATATCCTGAATGTCTTCCATCAGCATCTTATTGCCTTCTTGAGACAAACGAATCTGAGGGGCAGTTTGAATCGCTGCCATTCGAGTCAGCTCAAGATTGTGTATGCGTTTTTCTAAGCGGGCGACCGCTTGAACCGCATCGCGATGTTTTTGTGCATCCAATGCATCAGGCGACTTCTCAGCTTCCACTAATAGGGAAGGAAGCACATCGGAATTCATTTGGCTCAGTTTCCACTTACCTGCGGCAATGTAGTCATCCAGACCATTCAATAACGCTAAGTTTTCATCGTAAAGTGTATCGAGACGGCTAATGTCGTGCCCTAGCTTAAGCTCCTGTGCTTCCAGTTTTCCTGAAAGCTGTTCTAAATGTTGCTTCACCGTATCAAAGCTGTCTGAGAATTTTTTGAACGAATCAAACAACTCACCGATGAGTGGCAAACTGGAAAGAAAGCTTTTCTCTTTCAAGTAGTCAAACTCTGCGCTGTTCATCGAGCTGACCATTGATTGTAAGATTTCACCAGCTTCACCTGTATCTCTAATACGCACTTGATCAAGTACGGTATCGGAAAAATTGGTAATGCTTTCCAGTGCTTCTTTACCAAATGTAATAGTAGCCACGCTATCGAACGGGTCGAAATTTTGTGCTAATTCCAGAACCTGAGGACTGAGGGCGTCTTCTGTTGCTTCATCGGTTTTAACCATATCGGTCATTGAGAACTCTCCTTATGCAAGTTCAGGTTGATGGAATGGAAACTTTTGCCAAAGCTGTTCAAACTGCTTTTGATACGGCTTAACAAAGCGCGCGTCATCCGTCAGCGTAATGTCTTCTTCATTGTACTTAGACGCACTACGCGTCCAGTTAAAACTGCCATTTAGCAAGCGAACACCATCGAAAATCGCAAATTTATGATGCATATGATAAGAAGTGGTATCAACCTTCACTTCCACACCTTTCTCCACCAAATAATTCACATCGTTACCCTTATCAAAGATCTTATCGTTGTCTGTTATAACTCGAACTTTTACACCACGTTGATGGGCTTTAATGATGTGCTTCGTCAATTCGTCGTCTGCAATGGTAAAGACGCAGATATCAATCGTGTGACGAGCTTGATTAAGCTGCTTAATGATCCCTTCCGCACAAGAACGTCCGGGAGAAAACCAGCACCCAACTAAATCACCACCCGCATCCGATTTTGCGTTATCCAGCACCTTGATGGTCTTTTCAAGCCAGCGTACGATGCTGCTTGCATCGGCACCGTCATTGATATTTTGATGAGCCAATTTAAAACTTTGATTGCGTAGGAATGAGCGATCTTCCTGGTTGAGTTCAGCATTACTTAACTTGTCGTTAAGTTCACGTCTCTCAGAATCATCCAAGCGGTGATCTTCAATCGATGACTTAAGCAGTTCATGCAGTTGTTCCCTATTCACCTATTTATCTCCTAATCCTTGAGTGACGCGACTCATTGTTTGGTTAAGCGCGGCAAGTTGTTGTACAACCTGCCCTGCCCTATCTTCAGAATCTCCCATCAACTGGTTCCGCTGATAGCCTTCTCTGATCTCATTCCAGCGAGCTTGTTGCTCCTGTGTCATTCCGCCACGAAGTTCTGCCAATTTCAGCAAGTTTTCTTCAGTGCCGTTTGTCAGTGTTTGGGCTTCGCCCTGATAGTGATCTTGCAAAAGTGTTTGAAGTTCTTCTTCGGTCATCACCGATGAGATCTTCTCTGCCAACTTATTCATGTTCCGATAAGAACCCTGCAACTTAAATGGCGGTTCTACACGGTATTGATCCGCGGTAGCGGCAGACGCGATGTATTGTTGGTTAACTTTAAGTACGGTTTGCTGCACAGTGAGCAGCTTCTGCAAAGTCGATACGATTTCAGAAGACTCAGTCGCAGAGTAGGAGTGAGACATATCACTCAATGGAATGCCTTCACCATTCGCCATTCGTACAAAGCGATACAAGTCGTTCAGATCACGGGTCGCAAGAGGAGCAAGAACAGGGTGAGAAGTCAGCGAGTTCTCTACAAAACTGAGTTCAAACGCCTCTTTCTGATCCGACAACATGTCACCTAGGTTGTAGATGTCTGCACGGTTTGCCAACATATCTGGGATTCTGAACATATCGCCAGATTCCGTATATGGGTTACCGGCCATCACGACTGAGAACTTCTTGCCGCGCATATCGTAAGTCTTAGTTTCCCCACGCCACGTGCCTTCAATTCGCCTTGTGCCATCACACAGAGATATGAATTTCTGCAAGAATTCGGGATGAGTGTGCTGAATATCATCGAGATAAAGAAGAACGTTGTTCCCCATTTCAAACGCGAGGTTGATCTTCTCAATCTCTCGAGCGGCATTTTGATCGGGTGCATCACGAGGATCAAGCGATGTAACTTGATGCCCAATCGACGGGCCATTGATCTTCATAAAGACCAAGCCCAACTTATGCGCCACATACTCGATCAAGGTGGTTTTACCATAACCAGGAGGGGAAATAAGAAGCAACATCCCCATCAAGTCGGTGCGCTTATTTTCTCCGACCGTGCCCATTTGCTTGGCAAAGTTGTCACCAATCAGCGGAAGATAACTTTCACTGATCAGCTTGTTACGGACAAAAGAGGTAAGCGGCCTTGGTTTGAATTCGCCAAGTCGGAAGTCTGATTTCGCTTCTTGCAGCAATTCCGCTCTCTTATTGAGGTACGACTCAAATTGCGGAATCGTAATACTACGGTGAAGTTCGCAGCGCTGCAGAAAATCGTCTAGAACCAAGTTCAACTTACCTTGCTCTAGATTTCCATGTTCACCCAGTAACCCTTCAACCTCACAAGTCAGTGAAAATTCAACAGGGCTAAGGGAAGGTTCAGGCTGTTCTTTCCAAACTGCTATCGCAGCGGCTTCAACGACAAACGCTTCTCCACGGCTTTGCTGAACTGTGTAGGCTGTTAGCCATTGAAGGTGATCTTGCATACTGACTTCAGGTGCCGCTTTGCTAGAGCTCCAACCCAAGCTGCGGCGGAATTGTAAGTAGTCATCACATAACTCCATCGCATCACGGCTGACTTCAATTCGATCGTCCGATTTGGCTAGGAGTTGAATCAAATAGTCACTGGCATCAATCAGTACGCCACGCCCAAACTGAGTGAGGTTGGGCTCCAATTCCTTTTGCAGCTGTTGGTACACATCGGGCGATTGTAAGTGCGTTTTAAGCAAATTCGCGTTGTTTGCTTTCGCCTTCCAATCAGAAAGATCTTTGCGTTCTTGGGCAATGAGCCACATCCAAGCAGTCGCGCGTTCTTTTTGTCCAAACCGAAGCGATCCAGCTTGCTCAAAAACAGGAAGGAGTTGATTTAGAATCTTTTCTGCATCGTGATCATGAATACCTTTGACGTAGCCCTCTTTGTAGCGAGGCGCTGAAAAACGTTGAACCAAACTGAGTAATTGACCCGATTTTCTCGCTGCCAGTAGCGCATCAACATCAAAGACATCCGCCAAATTCATTGCGGAATGTAAGATCAAGTAGGATAAATATTCTGCACGGTAGATGGTGTCTGTTTCAGAGGCAACATCCAATTTGGAGATATTTTGCAGTGCAAGGAATTCTTCATCTTCAATAGATTGATAGAAATCCGTTCCAGAGATATGGGTGTTCAGCTCACCAGCATGCTCCACCAATGTGATGTCCAACGGTTGCTGGTTTACACTGAATCGGTGTTTACCTAGACGTAGAATCTTGCCACCGTCTTCAAAGATGTCTTGGTTATCTCTCAGAGAACGAAGCGATTGGTCTTGCACCGATTTCAGTTTTGCATCAACACTGTCTGCTTTTACGCTGTCACCCAAATCGCGTATGGAATCCGACAACTGGCGCAACTTCATCACCATTGCGTCTGTAGCAAAATAGCTGTTTAACCCAGCCACATCATCAAATCGAGCAACACGTTTTTCAATGCTATTGAAGGTAACATTAGCCGCTTGTAACAAGTTTTGAATCCGGCGCTGCTGAGCACTCACCAACTGCTGTTTGTGGTTCTCCAGCGTGGACTGGATTTCATCGCGCTTGGTGTAGATTTCTCCAAGAAACTCATCAAAGTCCGCAAATCTCGATTCGAGCTTTTCAAGCTGACCGATTAATTTGGCGAGCTGGTTATCACACTCATCCGGTGTCGTCGCTTGCTCCATGGCACTGTTGACCGATTGTGCAAGTAATTTGAACTGAGCACCAAATTCCGCTTTGGCTTCGTCGCTACGTAAACCACTATTTTTGTTTCTGAGCTTCGCCGATACCGCATTCAACATGGACGACACTTCAGTAGTCATGTCTAGAATTCGAGTCGACTGTGTCGGATCTTCCGTTTCAATGTCGGTGACTTCTTCTGTCACTAACTGAAGCTCTGAGCGTAGTTGTTCGACCTGTTCTTGAAGGTCTTGAATATCCGACGTTTTTTCTACCGTCTCTAGCTGTTCTTCAACCGATTGGATTTGCTTCTTAAATGGCTGATAGGCTTTTTCATCTTGCAGTAACTCGAGTAACTGCAGATTCAAATATTGTCGTTGTTCATCCAGCGACGCTAACAGCTCATCGACCTTCAACGTATTGATGTAATGATGTTGTCGCAGCGCCATGGTGTTACCCACCTGCGCTTTCACTTCGGAAAGAAGCGTTAACAGGCTTGCGGCTTGATCTTTGGGCGCTAGCTTTACTTTGCCAATCAATGCCGTGACGGCTTCAGATTCTTGCTCTAGCGCGTGTAACGCATGGACTTGAAGCTGCTGAACTTTGGCAAATTCATCAATGATTTTATCGGATGTAGCCATCACCTCTTGGATGGCATCACCGAGCCCTAGCGCATAGTCGTGAGCTAACCAATGGTAATGATCCAATGTTGCCTGACACTGTTTCAGCAACGCTTCGTATGCCGCTTGGGTAACTTCCTCCGTCGACGCAAAATGACAAATCGACAGCACCGACGACAAAGCTCGTACTAATTCTGCATTGCCCAGATTAAACAACGGGCTCGATGCATCACTTTTCGCGCTGTGGCGGCTGTAGTAATCCGGGGTTGAATACGGGGTTTCCCATATTCTCATCGGGTGAATTGTAGAAGCTTCTGCGTTTTCAGAAAGTTGGAATACCAATAAACGCCCGTCTGGATACAAACTGTAGCCGTGGCTTTCCATTGGCGCAGAAAACTGCTTTTCAATCATGTTGTAGGTATAAACAACGTAATACCCTTTGACCATGTTGAAAAAGATGTACATCAGATCTTCACCATTCGGAGAGGCTATCTTTTGGAAGAATTTAAGATCCTCCCATGGCATATCGAAATGCTTGCTCTCTCCATTGGCTAGAACAAAGCCATGAGAGTAAAGAATACCGTGCTCTTCAGGCAGTTCTTTTGCACTTACACCTAACGCATCCGCACGTGTCACGGCTTGGTTTAGTGGGTTGTATAGAAAATAGCGTTCTTGCTTTTCTCGGTTCGGTAGAACTCTAAGAGCAATCAGATCACCAATAAACGCATAAGCAATACTCGCATCGGCAACACTTTGGTGAGGGTCATCCACCTCTTCGCGGTAGATCCCTTTCCCCTCTTCGGTATTGTCTTCTACTTTGATGGTAAGGTCGCCACCTACACATTCCACAAAAAGCTTATCTTTGATAGAGACGTGAGGGTATTTCCCTAGAACATGATCGTCACGTGTGGTTTCAATCCAGTCAAAATCATGTTGAGTTGCTGACTCTAATGAGGTGTGTCCAAGCGAATCAATATATTCAATAGAGTGCTTGTTCAGTTGGAATCGGAATACTTTGCGATCTTCCGCACGCATTCCAATTTGGAAAGCGATATACAGTGTGCTTTCTTGCCGAGAAATTTGTGCCAACTTGGCATCTTGATAATAGGTAAACAGCTCGGTGAATTCATGCACAAAACGAGGTTCAGAGAGAAAGCTCTCTTTCAAACTGATGGGTTCTATTCTGAATGTGCCATCATTTTCATGCAGTTGGTAAAGACCAAATACATCTTCTAACGCGGGTTGCGATTTCATGCCGACATGTACTTCGTAACCGAACAATAATTGCTGGTTAACCTGCGCCATATCGACTGGTACACATCGCGCTTCCGTCTGTACATTCGCTTTGCCGATCAAAGAGAGTTCTTGACCGCCAAAAACCTGCTGACGTTGCTGATTGAATTGTTGAGAAATGTCTTTAAGTTTGCTGCCTTGTTGAGAAAGGCGAGACTTCAGCACCTCGTAGGCACCGCCTTCAGTGACAGCCTGCTGAGTTGTTTCTGACATGCTTATACCTTTAAAACCCACACTTACAGGAAGTCAGTGTGGGTGTTGGACTCAATAGGGGCGATTAAGATTCTGTGCTATCAGAGGTGTTTACCGTCTGCTGAATTTTCTTCAGAAGTTCTGTTGCACCACCTTGAGAGTTAAGTAAGCTCGCCAGAGCTACATTACTTAAATCACTGCTTTTCAGGTCTGTATTTCCTAGAATGTCTTTGATGTCTTGCGGCAAGCTGCGGTCGCCATTCATGTATTCCGCAACGAATGGGTTCAAGACTTTCGACTCTTCAAATTTCACATCCATCGACGCAGAATCAATCACAGTGCGGCGAATTTGCTCCATACCGTCGCCACCAAATAGCTTGATGTCTGCGGCTGCCAAGGCTTGTGCCAACGCTTTCGCGCTTTCACTTGAAACGTCTCTTTGAGCATCAATACGCGCCAGATCCAGCTCTTTCTCTTGCTGAAGCTGCATAACCCACTTGTCGTGTTCACGAGTTTGGTCATCGTATTTCTGAGCCGCTTCAAAACGTGCGGTTTGCGATTCTGCTTCAGCCAGACCTTTCGCGCGTAGTGCGTTCGCTTCTGCTTCACCAGCACTTTGCAATGTGTATGCTTCCGCTTCACCGGTTTCACGTATCGCTTGGGCGCGTTCACGATCCACTTCCACTTGCGCCAAACCAGTTGCACTGATTTCTTCTTTCTCTGCAAGTGCCATGCGCTCTTTCGCAGCGGCTTCACGCTCTTTCAACAAGTATTGCGCTTCTGCTTCTTTCGCTGCAGCTTCTAGTTCAGCTTCCGCTTGACGCTGGCGCACAACTTTTTCTGCATCCGCTTGTTTGGTTGCCACTATATGTGCAGCTTCTGCTTCACGAGTTTTCACCGCTAATTCGTTTTCAGCATCACGAGTTTTCACTTTCAATTCTGCGTCTTTCTCGATCAACAAACGCTCTGCTTTTTCTTTCGCTGCGTCTTTTTCAGCACGTGCTGCGACAAGTAACTCAAGTTGTTTCGCTTCTGCAACGGCTTCAGCCTCAACCATAGAAACACGCTTCTTACGGTTAACTTGCTCATTGACACGCAAGTTTTCAGTTTCTTCCTCTTCACGTGCAATCTTTCTTTCAATTTCTACGCGTTGTGAACGAGTTTCAGCGACGGATTTAAGTGCTTCTTCTACAGATGTTTCTTTTTCCATCTCTTTTTGTACCACTTCAGAAGAAGTGCGAACTTTTTCAGTTTCAACCGCACGGCTTAGCTCTTCTTCTTGAATCGCTACCTGACGCTTATTCGCGATACGCGTCATTTCGACTTCCATCTCTACACTTTCACGTTTCTTAGAGACTTCTTCTTCGGTTTCTAATTTCGCAAGCTGAGAAACACGTTCGTATTCTTGACGCTTCTCTTCAGAAAGTGCATTTTCTTGCGCTTCAATAATTTCAATTTCGCGCTGAGTACGTGCAATGCTTTCTTTTTCTTGCTTATCCAATTGAAGGCGGTTTGCTTCTGCTTCAACGTCTTTTTTCTTGATGGTTGTGCGCTCGTCTTGGCGGATCGCATTAGTTTCGGTGTTCTTCTGAGCAGTAATAGAAGAAATTTTGCGAATACCTTCAACATCTAGAATGTTATCTGGGTTGTGTGCTTCAAGTGATGTTTGGTCAATCTTATCAATAACAACATCATAGATTTTGAAACCATCCATTTCGCTACCGATAACTTGTACAACGGCATCACGGAATGCGCGTCGGTTGGTTAGCAGCTCTTCAAACTCAAACTGCTTAACCGCTGTTTTTAATGCTTCAGAGAACTTAGGTTGGAAGTGCTCTTTAAGACGGTCTAGGTTAGATGCTTCATTTGCTGTGAAGAGTTTCGCTACGCGAACAATGTCGTCTTCTTCATGGTTAACACCAATGTAGAAATCCACTTTCAAGTCTGCGCGGATATTATCGCTACAATGCAAGCCTTCGTATTCTTCGCCTTCTTGGTCTTTACGACCACTGCGAACAACCGAGATTTTCTTACGTGTGATATCCATATATTCGAATCGGTTTACAACCGGCCAAACAAAGGTACCCGTTAGTGATGCTCGTGTTCTGTCGATGCCATTTACGATTAAGGCTTCACCTTCAATTCTGACTTTTTTATAGCGAGAAGTAAGGAAAATAAGAACCATTAAAAATAGCACGACACCGGCTAATATGAACACCATACTGGGTGATAAAACCATGACCAACTCCTTAAAGGGTTTTAATTGTATTTATGCTTTCGCAACGACATAGCGCTGCGATTCATTATCTTTAGACACGATGACCACTTCATCGCCATATTGAATGTCTTGCTGACTGCTGGATAGCACATCCAACAACACTTCATTGCCGTTATGCAGAATAATGACCTCTCCACCAACATCTTGGCTAACTTGGCTACTGTGCACTTTTGCTCTGAGCCCAATGTAGTCAATCTTGGCAAAAGCGTTTTCTTTGTTAAAAAACGGAGCCAATGGTTTAAGCAAGATCGATGCTATGTATAGAGCTATGTAAGCAACAATCGGCAATGAAATAGCACCAAAGACAATAGACAGCGTATCGGATAAAGAAGAAAGTAGAATAGTATCGAGGTAGTACTCGATAATCGTTGCGACAAACAGGCTAACGCACAACGCAATAGGCAGTGGAACCTTGGTTAATATAGGAGGCAAAATGAGGCTGCCACCTGTCATATTATCCAAATCAACAATATCCAGTTCACCTAATAAGCCTTCAAATACATCAAAGACCAAATCAATGAGCATGATGACAAAGAAGATGATAAAAGGAATAAAAAAGACGTTCGTCGGAAACGAAAGTAGTACCGACAAAAACAGTTCAAAAGCCATGCGTTTATCCAATTTGTTGTTAGTCACTGCCTAGCCGGGCTAATGCTAACGTTATCTATTTAAGATTTATTTTCAAAACGATACAGAACGACCTATTAAAATAAAAGTCAGTTACAGGGTTTATTGATGCGCTTCAAAAAAATACATTGAATTTATTATCAATGAGAAATTAGTTCAGAATTCATATTTAAGAATTGCTATTCCGTGGAACAAAATCGTGTTCCATTTAAGCTCGCGCTAACATGTACGTTTCTCATCCTGTCTGTTGGATTACAACCAAGCCTAAAACGCCATTGCTTTCTGGCTGGCTGGTTAATATCATTTACGCCACATTTTTGTCTGATAAGACAATCAAAAAGGAAAAACCAGTGACAACCAGCACCGCGACGCAAAAACATACGCCGATGATGCAGCAATACATGAGGCTCAAGGCGGAAAATCCTGACATCTTGCTTTTTTATCGCATGGGGGATTTTTACGAACTCTTTTATGATGATGCAAAGCGGGCGTCTCAGTTACTGGATATTTCTCTGACAAAACGTGGCGCTTCTGGCGGTGAGCCGATCCCTATGGCTGGGGTTCCTTTCCACGCTGTAGAAGGCTACTTGGCAAAACTGGTTCAACTCGGTGAGTCGGTAGCGATATGTGAGCAAATTGGCGACCCTGCCACCAGCAAAGGACCAGTAGAGCGTAAAGTCGTTCGTATAGTGACACCCGGCACCGTCACTGACGAAGCTCTTCTTGCTGAACGAGTCGACAACCTCATTGCCGCTATTTACTACCACAATGATAAATTTGGGTACGCTACACTCGATATGACGTCGGGTCGTTTTCAGCTCATGGAACCCGATACAGAAGAGGCCATGGCGGCCGAACTGCAGCGTACCTCCCCTAAAGAATTGCTTTTCCCTGAGGATTTTGCACCGGTTCATTTGATGGCAAGCCGAAATGGCAACCGTCGCCGCCCTATCTGGGAATTTGAACTGGACACCGCAAAGCAGCAGCTTAATCAGCAATTTGGCACGAAAGACCTGGTTGGCTTTGGTGTTGAAAAAGCAGAGTTAGGCTTATGTGCCGCCGGATGCCTGATTCAGTACGTAAAAGACACGCAGCGTACCGCTCTGCCACACATTCGATCATTGACCTACGATCGACAAGATCACTCTGTGATCTTAGATGCCGCCACTCGACGTAATCTAGAAATAACTCAAAACCTGGCTGGCGGGTCGGAAAATACCCTCTCGGAAGTGCTTGATTATACGGCAACCGCTATGGGTAGCCGTATGCTCAAACGTTGGCTGCACCAGCCGATGCGTCAGTTGGATACCTTGAACCAACGATTAGATGCGATTTCTGAAATAAAAGAGAGCGCACTGTTTGGTGAATTACACCCTGTATTAAAACAGATCGGCGACATAGAACGAATTCTGGCAAGACTGGCTATTCGCAGTGCAAGACCACGAGATCTGGCTCGCCTTCGCCATGCGATGCAGCAACTTCCTGAGCTTTCAGAGATCCTCGAGAGTGTGGCTCATCCTTACCTTAAAAAGCTTGCCGGTTTTACCTCTCCTCAAAGTGATCTCTGTGATTTGCTAGAACGTGCCATAAAAGAAAACCCACCAGTGGTTATTCGTGATGGCGGTGTGATTGCTCAAGGCTACAGTGCTGAACTCGATGAGTGGCGCGATCTCGCGGATGGCGCAACGGAGTATCTAGAAAAGCTCGAAGCTGAAGAACGCGATCGACATGGCATCGATACACTCAAAGTCGGCTACAACAATGTTCATGGCTTTTTCATTCAAGTGAGCCGTGGGCAAAGCCATCTTGTTCCACCTCATTATGTTCGCAGGCAAACATTAAAAAATGCAGAACGTTACATTATTCCTGAGCTAAAAGAACATGAAGACAAAGTTCTGAGTTCGAAATCCAAAGCGCTTGCGATAGAGAAAAAACTTTGGGAAGAATTGTTCGACCTACTTTTGCCTCACCTTGAAGCCATGCAAAACCTTTCCTCTGCATTATCACAGCTGGATGTTTTGCAAAATTTAGCCGAGAGAGCAGAAAGCCTAGACTATTGCCGCCCGACGTTAAAAGATGAAATTGGCATCCACATTCAGGCTGGTCGTCATCCTGTGGTTGAGCAAGTGATGGATGATCCCTTTATCGCCAACCCGATTGTTCTGGGTGAAGAGCGTAAAATGTTGATCATTACCGGCCCTAATATGGGTGGTAAATCCACCTATATGCGTCAAACTGCGTTAATCACGCTAATGGCACACATTGGTTCTTATGTACCTGCTGAATCAGCTGTTATCGGGTCAACAGATAGAATCTTTACCCGAATTGGCGCATCGGACGATTTAGCCTCTGGTCGCTCAACCTTCATGGTCGAGATGACTGAAACAGCGAACATTCTTCACAATGCCACGGCACGCAGTTTGGTGTTAATGGATGAGATTGGACGCGGAACCAGCACCTATGATGGGCTATCGTTAGCGTGGGCAAGCGCTGAATGGCTGGCAAAAAACATTGGCGCGATGACCTTATTCGCAACCCACTACTTTGAGCTAACCGAACTGCCAAACCAGTTACCAGCATTGGCTAACGTGCATTTAGACGCCGTCGAGCATGGTGACACTATCGCCTTTATGCATGCTGTTCAAGAAGGTGCCGCAAGCAAATCTTATGGTTTGGCGGTTGCGGGTTTGGCCGGTGTGCCAAAAACCGTCATTAAAAATGCACGCGCTAAATTGAATCAACTTGAGCAATTGAGCGACCAACAACCTAACTCTCCTAGCCAAGTGGATGTAGCAAATCAATTGAGCCTGATTCCGGAGCCGAGTGATATTGAGTTGGCACTTGCGGATATCGATCCTGATGATCTCACGCCAAGGCAAGCACTGGATGCGCTGTATCGATTGAAGAAGATGCTGTGATTGAAGCAGCGGCTGTAATTTAACATACAAAAAGGGCGAGATGTTTCTCGCCCTTCTTGCTTAATATTCATTATTCGAAAGAAAGATTCACCTTGTTTGTTACCCCTCTTTCTATGTCCACGTAACCTGATGCATAGAGACTGTTTCCGGACGCCTCCGCTTTTACATAGTATCGACCGCTGTTGACGACCGCCAAATGACTCATTCTATGGAAGGTTTCTGGCTTATCTACGATATAACCTTCAGACGTAATTGGATATAGGTACATCGTAGCCCCCAATTCTCCGCCACTGTCTAAATGTATCGATTTACCAATTTTCACTTCAGTCAACCCTTTGGGGTTTTTCGCTTTAGATACCGAAACCCTGCCAAAATCTGGTGAATGAACGGTTGCCTCGGTAATGTAAAACGCTGTCTTTTTAGTAGAACGAGTGTCTGTAACTGCGTTATCCGTAGATGACGAAGAACCACCAAACACCGCATCAATAGTTGAATTGCTAATATCCTTAACAATTTGATTTTGTTGCGTGGAAGAACATCCTGTTAAAACTAAAGCCGATACAATAGTGGGAAGAATTAAACGTTTCATTGAAGTCCTTTGAATCTTTTTATTAATATCGCAAAACATTTTGCTCAAAAATTAAACCCAAATCAAACATACATTCAATGAATACATTAGGAGTGTTAACAAAATAAGACTACTTAGATCCCAAAAATACAAATTCTATGGGCAAACAAAAAGAGCTGCCATCGGCAGCTCTTACTTCACATTTCAACGCCTAGTCGTTTTCGACATTAAATAGCGATTCCATGTTCAGACCTTGTTTCACTAAGATCTCTCTTAAGCGGCGAAGCCCTTCTACTTGGATCTGACGAACGCGCTCACGAGTTAGATTGATTTCTCGTCCCACTTCTTCCAAAGTGGATGGTTCATAGCCAAGAAGACCAAAACGTCGTGCAAGCACTTCTTTCTGCTTAGGATTCAGGTCATCAAGCCAGTCAATTAAAGAATGTTTTATATCGTCATCCTGCGTACAAACTTCAGGATCAGAGTTATTGATGTCTGGAATGATGTCGAGTAGTGCTTTTTCACTTTCACCGCCAATTGGCGTATCCACAGAACTGACTCTCTCGTTAAGACGAAGCATCTTACTCACGTCATCAACAGGTTTATCAAGTTTTTGTGCGATTTCTTCAGCCGTCGGTTCGTGATCAAGCTTCTGAGAAAGCTCTCGAGCTGTTCTGAGATAAATATTCAGCTCTTTTACTACGTGAATAGGCAGTCGGATGGTTCTTGTTTGATTCATCAACGCCCGTTCAATGGTTTGACGGATCCACCAAGTTGCGTAAGTTGAGAATCGGAAACCTCTCTCTGGATCAAATTTCTCTACTGCACGGATTAAACCTAAATTACCCTCTTCGATAAGATCGAGTAGCGCAAGACCACGGTTACCGTAACGGCGTGAAATTTTCACAACTAATCGCAGGTTACTTTCGATCATTCGTTTGCGGGCAGCTTCGTCACCGCGAAGTGCGCGACGCGCATACAAAACTTCTTCTTCGGCCGTAAGCAGTGGAGAAAAACCAATCTCTCCTAGGTAAAGTTGAGTGGCATCTAAGCTTTTCGACGTGACTTCAAAGTCTTCTTTTTGCTCAGATTGTTTTTCAGGTGTCAGAGCTCTTGTTTCTGCGGAAGGTTGTTCCATTGCAACCGCTTCAACTTCAAACTCTTCTTCGACTTTCGTTACTGCATTGCTGATACTCATAGTGCCTCCCCCTGGCGAGTTCGCAAGACATTACTACTATCAATGTCGTTGAATTGTAACTAGGGCAAGTAGCGCTTAGGATTCACTGACTTTCCCTGATAGCGAATTTCGAAGTGTAGACGAACACTGTTGGCGCCAGATGAACCCATTGTTGCGATTTTCTGACCAGCTTTTACACTTTGTCCTTCTTTTACTAGCAAGCGTTCATTATGGGCATAAGCACTGAGATAGTTGTCATTATGTTTGACGATGACAAGATTGCCATATCCGCGCAGCGCGTTACCTGAATAAACGACTGTTCCTTCCGCAGTAGAGACTATGGATTGACCTCGCTGTCCCGCAATGTCTATCCCTTTATTTCCCTGCTCTCCTGTGGAAAAACCTTTTGTGATTCGACCCTTGGTAGGCCATAACCACTTAGAAATCTTAGTATTATTCTTTTTTGTTGTCTTAACAGGTTTGTTAACAACCTGTTTACTTTTATTTTCAACATACTCCTTTGATCTGGATTGATCAAGCTTCTTTGTTGATTCTTTTTTAACCTGTGACTTTTCTTTCTTTTTCGGCTCACTCGCTTTTGAATTGGGAACACTCGCAGCTGTCGCTGTGGCAGCCCCTGCTGTCGCTACCGTTGCTGCCGATGCGGTTGTCGCTGCCGCTACTTTAACGGAATCAGAACCCGAGCCAGCTAAATCTGGTGCGACATAAGCAGGTTGCCATAATCGGATTTTTTGACCGGGGTGAATCGTGTAGGGAGAGGAAAGTCTATTGTATTTAATGAGTTGATTAACATCTTTGCCCGTGACATAAGCAATGAAAAATAGGGTGTCACCTTTTTCGACTTCGTAATAGCTACCGCGATAGCTGCCACGTTCTACTTGCTCGTAATTCTTCCCTAGGCTAGAAACTGGTGCAGGGCTGTGCGCTGCACACCCTACCAGAGTAGTAGCGAGAATTATTTGAAAAAGCGAAGCTGTTATTTTCAGTGACACTCAATACCCTTTAAGCTAAATCACCCGCAACCAATGGTACAAATCTAACCATTTCAATCACTTCTGTAACTATCTCATTGTTAAGTTTTTGTACTTTTATCAAAGTTTGTTCGGCTTCGCCGACAGGGATCACTAAGATCCCCCCTTCATCTAACTGGTCCACGAGCGCTGTTGGTACTTCACTGGCTGCGGCTGTAACAATAATGGCATCAAATGGGGCTTTTGCTGCCCAGCCTTTCCAACCGTCACCATGTTTGGTCGAAACATTATAGATATCCAGTTGTTTCAACCTGCGTTTCGCATCCCACTGCAACGATTTAATACGCTCTATAGAATAGACATGATCCACCAGTTGGGCCAATACTGCAGTTTGATAGCCCGATCCCGTGCCCACCTCAAGTACTCTACTGTCAGTACGGAGGTTTAG
Source organism: Vibrio penaeicida (assembly GCF_019977755.1). Taxonomy (NCBI): domain Bacteria; kingdom Pseudomonadati; phylum Pseudomonadota; class Gammaproteobacteria; order Vibrionales; family Vibrionaceae; genus Vibrio; species Vibrio penaeicida. The sequence continues at coordinate 3,589,259 of NZ_AP025144.1, forward strand.
GAGTTCAGTCATTTTTGCCACAATGTAGGGCTGAGAAATGGTCTGTCCTGCTCCAATGGGCAACGCGTTGTTATCGTAAGCCTGATGCATCATTGCTTGCGAAACAAAAGACTCTCTTGGCAATCGTCGAATAGCATCCAATACATTGATATCTTGGATACCCATTCCCTGCAAAAATTCAATTAATTTATTGGCTTGTGGATGACTCATCTACCTATTCCCCTTTAACCAACGCTCCATGCCTGGTAAAGATTCATGCGCCGTCAAGTCTACTTGCAGTGGCGTTATAGACACTAATCGATTTGAAATTGCATGGAAATCGGTTCCTTCCCCTGCATCCTGTTCTTTTCCAGGAGGGCCTAACCAATAAATTTCATGTCCTCTTGGGTCCTTTTGCTTAATCATGTCTTCGGCATGATGGCGAGCACCGAGCCTTGTTACTTTGAAAGGCTCAAGATCATGAATCGGAATGTCGGGAACATTCACATTAATCAGTCTATTGGTCGGAATAGGATGGATAAGATGCTGCTCAACTAATTGTTTTGCGACATGTGCAGCGGTTTCAAAATGATGTTTTCCCGCCAACGATATTGCTATCGACTGAACCCCAAGAAAGTGACCTTCCATCGCTGCTGCAACGGTTCCTGAGTACAGGACATCATCACCTAAATTTGCACCATGGTTTATCCCAGAGACAACAAGATCAGGCTTATCCTCTTTCAACAACTCATTCAACGCAAAGTGCACGCAGTCTGTTGGTGTTCCTTGCACTGAATACACGTTTTTTTCTAGTTCAATGACTCGTAAGGGTGTTTCAAGCGTCAGGGAATTGGACGCACCGGAACGATTCCGATCTGGAGCAACAAGAATAACGTCAGCAATATCTGACAGTGCACGCTTTAGTTCATGTATGCCTTGAGCATGAACACCATCATCATTGCTCAATAATATTTTCATCTATATCTCTACCCAATACCGAAAGGGTTAATACGCTACGAAGATTATGCGCTTTTAAGGTTATGTACTTTCTATGTTAAGTGCTTTCTAGATTAAGTAACCTGAACTCGGGATAAGAGGTTAGCGAACCCAATAAAATAAATAAAAATTTTATATCGAGACATTCTAATGAGAAATTTTCACTTAAGACAAGGCGAAACCACGAACCAATAACGGGTTATTGGGAGAGGGTTCAACGCAGTATTCAGTGAGAAGAGCCATTAGAAGGCAAGTTGTTATCCCGAGTTCAGGTTAAGCACTAAGAAGGCGAAAATTGACGCTCTTCTTCCTCAGCATTCACCAATTCACGCATAATAGAAGTAGCAAAACATCCGGAAGGTAACCAGAATTTGAGTGCGATCTCATTATCCTGTACATCCCACGCTAATTTTTTAGGGAAAAGCTGTACTACCCGACGTTCATGTCGCATTCTGTTGCCGCGAATAAGTGCCATCAAATCAGGCTCAGCGTCCAAGCAAGGCTGCTCTATATTCAGTGCAGTATCGGATGTTGGCAGTGCGTTATCACCCGCCATTGCCGCTGTTATTTCGGCTTTTCCGTTAGAGACAAGTTGCTCGCTGTCTGCAAAGTTGGTCTCTGTCACTTTAAGTGTGCCTTCTGCATTTAAAAGGATGTCGCCAATCAGTGGAGATTGCCACACGCCCGATTCAATTCGCTTGGAAAGAATGTGATTGAATATCCACGAACGTGCACTAGAAAGATACAAGCTGCGCTTGTTTTGATTGCGAGTATGCACATTTTCTCGTCCCCAACGTCGAGCCTCTTCTACGTTGTTCCCATCACGTCCGAAACGTTGCGCACCAAAATAGTTTGGCACACCATGGCGAGTAACATTCTCCAAGCGTGATATCACACTCGGAATATCCGTCACCTGAGTCAGTGTTATCTCAAAGAAATTGCCTTTCAAATCACCCGGTCTTAATTTTTTGTTATGGCGGGTTATATCGAGAATTTCGATGCTGGGATACTGCGTTAAAAATGCATAAAAGTCGGGAGTATCGCCTTTGGGCAAATGGACACTTAACCATTGTTCAGTCACGGCATGTCTATCTTTTAAGCCAGCCCAGCTGACGTCTTTTGATTTCACGCCACATGCTTTAGCCAATTCATTCGCAACAAAACTGGTATTTTCACCTGTTTTTCGAATGAGCAGCATTAAGTGCTCTCCAGCACCTGTAAATGAAAAACCCAAGTCTTCTTTCACAACAAAATGTTGCGGCTGTGCTTTTAGCTTTGCCTCGGCTTGAGGCTTTCCATTCGAATACGCAAATGGGGCGAGAATATCGTTCATAATTTACTTCTTGATGATTAAAGCTACTGCTTCTGTCGCAATGCCTTCTTTTCTACCAGTAAAACCAAGACGTTCAGACGTCGTCGCTTTCACATTAACGTTGCTGATATCAGTTTCTAGATCTTCTGCTATGGATTCACACATTGCGTTAATGTGAGGTGCCATTTTAGGTGCTTGAGCAATTATCGTGACGTCGACGTTGCCAATGACATAGCCTTTTTCTTTAACTAGGCGGTATACGTCTCGCAACAATGCACGGCTATCTGCACCTTTCCATTTATCATCGGTATCAGGAAAATGACGACCTATATCACCTTCCGCGATAGCACCAAGTAGTGCATCGGATAGAGCGTGAAGCGCCACGTCACCATCGGAATGGGCAACAAGACCAAATTCGTAAGGCACCTTGACCCCACCAATGATAACCGGTCCTTCACCACCAAATTTATGCACGTCGAACCCGTGTCCAATTCGAATCATTTTGTATTCCTTAATCATTCCGGCTCAGATAGAACTCAGCGAGTGCTAAATCTTCTGGTTGAGTAATCTTAATGTTGTCAGAGCGACCTGTTACTAATAGAGGTTGATAACCACATCGCTCCATAGCCGAGGCTTCATCTGTAATAAGCGCACCTTGTACAAGTGCCTCATTAAGAACCTCTTGCAACTTTTTACAGCGAAACATTTGTGGTGTTAGCGCATGCCACAAGTTTTCACGTTCCACTGTATTTTTAATATGTTTGCTAGCATCACTGCGTTTCATGGTGTCTTTGACAGGCGCAGCCAAAATTCCGCCAACAGCGTGTTCTTTACATGCCGCTATAAGCTTATCAATATCACTAAGTGTGATACATGGACGCGCGGCATCATGTACCAGAACCCACTCGTTTTGTGCAAAGTGAGTATTTATATGATTCAATCCAGAAAGAACCGAATCGGCTCTCTCAACGCCACCCGCTACTCGTGTTATTTTCGAGTGTTCCGCAATAGCAAGGTCAGAAAAATACTCATCATTTTCGCTCACTGCTATCACGATATGCTCGATCTGTGGATGAGAGAGAAGAAGGCGAACCGTGTGCTCTAGTATGGTTTGAGTACCAATGGTGAGATATTGTTTTGGGCAATCTGCTTGCATGCGGCTACCAACACCTGCCGCTGGAACGATGGCTATCACACCATCTGCATGAGAACCTGTTTGAGAATCTGTTTTTTTCATTACTTTATCTGATTATCTGGAACTGCTTTCTTCGCCAATAATACGGAAGAAAGTTTCGTCATCTTTAATTAACCCTAGCTCATTTCGAGCTCGTTCTTCGATGGCATCCAAACCTTGGCGAAGATCATCAATTTCCGCGAACATTTCTTGGTTGCGTTGACGCAGCTTCTCATTCACATCTTCTTGGATGGCGATGTCTCTTTGAGTTGACGCCAGATCTAGCTCGCCATTCTTGCTGAACCAAACAGCATATTGCAAAGCAATCAGTAATCCGACTAAGACTATGGCAAAGAATCGCATGGTGTCATCCAAGAAAAAAACGTAGGGGCATATATACCATATTCAGGCGGTTAGAGCGAAGAGAACGGCAGAGGTTTGGTCAAGCAGATACAAAAATGCCCCGCATATGCGAGGCATTTTTTAAAGCATGAAAGCTAAGCGTTTAATTCAGTGAAGAATTAAGCTTGACCTTTAACTTCTTTAAGACCGTTGTAAGGTGCTTTTTCACCTAGAGCTTCTTCGATACGAATTAGCTGGTTGTACTTAGCAACACGGTCAGAACGGCTCATAGAACCAGTCTTGATTTGACCTGCAGCAGTACCTACCGCTAGATCAGCGATAGTTGCGTCTTCAGTTTCGCCAGAACGGTGAGAGATTACAGCTGTGTAACCTGCGTCTTTAGCCATCTTGATTGCAGCTAGAGTCTCAGTTAGAGAACCGATTTGGTTGAACTTGATAAGGATAGAGTTAGCAACGCCTTTCTCGATACCTTCCGCTAGGATCTTAGTGTTAGTAACGAATAGATCGTCACCTACTAGTTGAAGCTTGTCACCTAGTAGTTCAGTTTGGTGCTTGAAGCCAGCCCAATCAGACTCGTCAAGACCATCTTCGATAGAAACGATTGGGAATTGGTTAGCTAGCTCAGCTAGGTAGTGGTTGAACTCTTCAGAAGAGAAAGTCTTACCTTCGCCTTTCATGTTGTAAATGCCAGCTTCTTTGTCGAAGAACTCAGATGCAGCACAGTCCATAGCTAGAGTTACGTCTTTGCCTAGCTCGTAACCAGCATTAGCAACAGCTTCTGCGATAACTTCTAGTGCTTCAGCGTTAGACTTAAGGTTAGGAGCGAAGCCACCTTCATCACCAACTGCAGTGCTGTAGCCTTTAGACTTAAGAACTTTAGCTAGGTTGTGGAATACTTCAGCACCTACACGTAGCGCTTCTTTAAGAGTCTTAGCACCAACTGGCTGGATCATGAACTCTTGGATATCAACGTTGTTATCTGCGTGCTCACCACCGTTGATGATGTTCATCATTGGTAGAGGCATAGAGAATTGACCAGGAGTGCCGTTAAGCTCAGCAATGTGCTCGAACAAAGGCATGCCTTTCGCTGCTGCTGCTGCTTTAGCATTCGCTAGAGAAACTGCTAGGATAGCGTTAGCACCGAACTGAGATTTGTTCTCTGTTCCGTCTAGGTCGATCATGATGCCGTCAACGTCAGCTTGAGCTTTCGCGTCTTTGCCCACTAGAGCTTCAGCGATTGGGCCGTTTACAGCGTCAACTGCTTTAAGAACACCTTTACCTAGGAAACGTGCTTTGTCACCGTCGCGCAGCTCAAGAGCTTCGCGAGAACCAGTAGATGCGCCTGATGGTGCAGCCGCCATACCTACGAAACCGCCTTCTAGGTGTACTTCAGCTTCTACAGTTGGGTTACCACGTGAGTCGATGATTTCACGACCTAGAACTTTAACGATCTTAGACATTAATGTTTCCTCTCGTTCAAATATAAATGTCAAATTTAAAGGGTAGCCGCACTGCGTTCGCGACTACCCGTATCCTTTTACTTCTCTAATTCGTCACGCTGGAATTCACCAGCCGCTTTTACGAAACCTGCGAATAGTGGGTGACCATCGCGAGGTGTTGAAGTGAACTCTGGGTGGAATTGAGCCGCTACAAACCATGGGTGAGCTGGGTTCTCAATCACTTCGACCAGTTTCTTGTCTGCTGACAAACCAGATACTTTTAGACCTGCTTTTTCGATTTGTGGACGAAGATTGTTGTTCACTTCATAACGGTGACGATGACGCTCATGAATCGTTGCGCTACCGTACATTTCACGTGCTTTTGTCCCTTTCGCTAAGTGACATAGCTGTGAACCAAGACGCATAGTACCACCAAGATCTGAAGTTTCGGTACGTTCTTCAACTTTACCTTCACCGTCAACCCACTCAGTGATCAAACCTACCACAGGGTACTGTGTCTCTTTGTTAAATTCTGTTGAATGCGCACCTTCCATACCCACGACATTACGTGCGTATTCGATCAATGCGACTTGCATACCCAAGCAAATACCTAGGTAAGGTACGTTGTTTTCACGTGCATACTGCGCTGCACGGATTTTGCCTTCGATGCCACGATCGCCAAACCCACCAGGAACCAAGATAGCATCCAAACCTTCAAGCGCTTCTTCACCTTTGGTTTCGACGTCTTGAGAGTCGACGTATTTGATTTTCACGCTCAGGCGATTCTTAAGACCCGCGTGTTTCAGCGCTTCGTTCACCGATTTGTAAGCATCAGGAAGTTCGATGTACTTACCCACCATGCCGATAGTAACTTCTGCAGTTGGGTTCGCTTCTTCGTAAATAACCTGTTCCCATTCAGACAAATCCGCTTCTGGAGCATCTATGCCAAAACGAGTACACACAAGATCATCAAGACCTTGAGCTTTAATTAACTGAGGAATTTTGTAGATAGAATCTACGTCTTTCATCGAGATAACCGCTTTTTCTGACACATTGCAGAAAAGGGCAATCTTCTTACGCTCGTTTGCAGGAATGATACGGTCACTACGGCAAACAAGAATGTCTGGCTGGATACCGATAGACAGCAGCTCTTTAACAGAATGCTGAGTCGGTTTGGTTTTCACTTCGCCCGCTGCTGCAAGGTATGGTACAAGAGTCAGGTGCATAAACATTGCACGCTCACGACCTAATTCAACAGCTAGCTGACGAATGGCTTCCATAAACGGTAGAGATTCAATATCACCTACTGTGCCACCCACTTCAACGATAGCCACATCGTGACCTTCAGAACCTGCAATTACGCGGTCTTTGATTGAGTTGGTGATGTGAGGGATAACCTGAATCGTTGCACCCAAGTAATCGCCGCGACGTTCTTTACGTAGAACATCTGCATAAACACGACCTGCAGTAAAATTGTTACGCTTAGTCATCTTGGTGCGAATGAAACGCTCATAGTGACCAAGGTCTAGGTCTGTCTCTGCGCCATCTTCCGTGACGAACACTTCACCATGCTGAGTAGGGCTCATTGTGCCTGGATCAACGTTGATGTAAGGGTCAAGCTTCATCATAGTCACTTTAAGACCACGAGCTTCAAGAATAGCGGCCAAAGAAGCTGCTGCAATACCTTTACCTAGAGAGGATACAACCCCACCAGTAACAAAAATGTAATTTGTCGTCATGTTTAACCTGAAATTGGTTGAATGAGGGAAATGGAATTCTTCTGGACGGGATGCAAATATACCAGAAGGCCGTTACCGCCACAACGTGAAACTTATCACACTCAATATTTTTATTTTTTGCTTCAAATCAAATCAGCAAACTTCAATACGTTAGATAACTTTACGTGCTACTGCAAAAGAAATTCGTGTTTTTCAGTATTGGTAGAACCAGTGAATTATCCGCTTTTTCTTTTTTCATCCACTTTAACTTCGTCCCAAAGCGTATCGAGTTCTTCAAGAGAACACTCCCCAAGGACTTTGCCTTCCGCTCGTACTTTCTCTTCCACCAGCCTGAAGCGGCGTTCAAATTTAGTGTTGGCTTTGCTGAGCGCAGATTCAGGGTTTGCGTTCAAATGACGAGAGAAATTGACTACGGCAAAGAGTAAGTCACCCAATTCCTCTTCCACTAAATTTTGATCGGGCGTGACTTGCAGTGCTTCTTCCATAACCTCATCGATTTCCTCTTGAACCTTATCAACGACGGGACCTAACGTTTTCCAGTCAAAACCGTATTGGGCGCATTTTTTCTGAATTTTGTTTGCACGGGACATCGCGGGTAAAGACGTGGGCACAGCGTCGAGAATACTCTCTTCAGAGGTGCCTTTCTCCGCTTTTTCCTTGGCTTTCTCTTGCTCCCAATTCGCATTGATTTCAGCGTCGCTGGCAAATTCTGCATCTGAAAAAACATGTGGATGACGTCGAGTCAGTTTTTCATTCACACCTTCTACTACATCATCAAAATCGAACAAATCTTGCTCTTTTGCCAATTGACTGTAGAAGATGACCTGAAACAGCAAATCACCCAACTCTTCTTTCAAGTTGCTCCAATCACGCTTATGAATGGCATCCACCACTTCGTACGTTTCTTCAATGGTGTGAGGCACAATAGTGTCAAAGTCCTGCTTCAAGTCCCAAGGACAGCCCCCATCAGGATCTCTTAGTTGTTCCATAATTTGCTTAAGCTGTTCAATTGGATGACTCATTTTTGTTCCTTTGACAAAGTTATATAAAGAAAAAGGCGAGCAATATAACTGCTCGCCTTTCATTTGACTGCTCTCTTTCGCAAAGCAGTTGCCGTTTTTACAAGGCAACAAGCGAGTGAGACTCCTGAGCATAGCTGGCTATGTGATGGAGCGAATAAGCGCCGTTAACGCAGTAAAAATGGCAAATGCGAAGTGAAAGTTAGCCTAATCGTTTCACCGACATCACATCCTTGATCTGCTCAACTCGCTTCGTCACCCGAGTAAATATTTCCACATTAGTGACTTCTAAATCGAAATCCATTATCGACATTTGCTTTTTGTAATCCGTCCGGCTTTTCATGCTGGTGACTTTGATTTTCTCGTTGGCAAACAAGGTGGTGATGTCTTTTAGCAAGCCGCCTCGCTCTAGACCTTCAACCCGAACTGTAATGATGTAGGAACCGACGAAACCACTTCCCCAGACGGTATCAATGATACGCTCTGGCGCGTGGTGCCTTAGCTCCTCAAGCTGTTCACAGTCGCTTCGGTGAACAGAAATACCACGCCCTTGAGTGATGTAACCTGAGATTTCATCGCCCGGTATGGGCTGGCAGCAACGCGCTAGGTGCGTCATTAAGTTGTCCACACCTTCAACAACCACCGCGTCCTTTTTCGGGCGGCTTTGAGCTGGGGCTTTGTTCTCTTTTTCCTGAAGGCGCTCTAGCGCTTGTTGGTCTTCTTCTTCGGCGGTGGGTTTGTTCACCAATGCATTGATGTGATTGACGATTTGATTGATTCTCAAATCACCACTGCCGATACCGGCATAGAGCTCGTCTGGCGTATTCACATTGAATCGTTTCAGCGCATATTGGTCCGCATCTTTTAGGGATGCACCGATTTTCGCTAATTCGGTTTCCAATATTTCACGCCCTGCTTCGAGGTTTTTCTCTCGGCTTTGCTTGCGGAACCATGCATTAATTTTGGCGCGTGCACGACCTGAGTGCACGAATCCTAGTGAAGGGTTTAACCAGTCACGAGAGGGATTTGGCTCCTTTGAGGTGATAATTTCAACTTGGTCACCCATGGTAAGTTTGTGCGTAAATGGCACAATTCGCCCCGCCACCTTTGCGCCGATACAACGATGCCCGACTTCTGAGTGAATGTGATAAGCAAAATCAAGTGGCGTTGCGCCCATCGGCAAATCGACCACATCACCTCGTGGGGTAAAGGCATAAACGCGGTCATCAAAGACCTGGCTTCGTAATTCATCCAGCATTTCACCGGAATCAGACATTTCTTCCTGCCAATCCAGAAGCTTACGTAGCCATGTGATCTTCTCATCATAACCACTGCGACCGCTGGACGCGCCTTCTTTGTATTTCCAGTGCGCCGCAACTCCAAGCTCCGAATCTTCATGCATTTGCTTGGTTCGGATTTGGATCTCGATGGTTTTGCCTTCTGGCCCTAAGATTACTGTATGAATAGACTGGTAGCCATTCGGTTTCGGGTTGGCAACATAGTCATCAAATTCACTTGGCAAGTGTTTGTATTTAGTGTGCACGACGCCTAAAGCGGCATAACAGTCTTGCAGTTTGTCGGCAATAATTCGTACTGCTCGAACATCAAAAAGCTCATCAAATGCCAAGCTCTTTTTCTGCATTTTTCGCCAAATACTGTAAATATGCTTAGGGCGACCACTGACCTCAGCATTGATATTACAGACCTTCATCTCTTTGGACAGATCCGTGACAAAGTCTTCGATGTATTGCTCACGAACAATACGTCTTTCAGACAGTTGTTTAGCAATTTGTTTGTAGGTTTTTGAATGCTTATAGCGAAAAGCGTAATCTTCAATTTCCCACTTTAGCTGGCCAATACCCAAGCGGTTGGCCAAGGGCGCGTATATGTTGGCGCACTCTTTGGCTGCTGCTTGACGCACTTCATCAGACTCGTCTTTCACTTCGCGTAAATTACAAATCCGCTCAGATAGCTTAATGACGACACATCTGAAATCGTCAACCATTGCGAGAAGCATTCGTCGTACGTTATCAACTTGCCCAGACGCTGCCGATCCATCCAGCGTGACATTAAGTTGACCGATCGCTGCCATTTCTTCGACACCATCGATCAGCTTTAATGTCTCTTTGCCATATTTTTCGGTTAACTCTTCGCGGTCATAAAAGCCTGATGTGACCACGGGGAATAGTTGAGCAGAAATAAGCGTCGGCGCATCCATAGACAATGTGATGAGAATTTCGATCATTTCTCGACCGCGCCACAGTAAAAGTTGCGCTTGGGGTTCATCACCGAGAAGTTCTTCACAGTGACGATAAACCGCCAGCAACTTATGGCTGGTTTTTTCATCTTGTTTTAAGCTGGCTATCCAACTGTCTAATTCAAATTCTTCAGTATTTAAATGCGCACCGCGTACAGCGACCATGTTTCTTTCCTATCTAGCAACAGACATACAGGTGAGTCACCTGTCGATTCTCCAGCAAAATACCCAAGCGGCGGAACATTACCGTGCTTTGACAGATATTAGGGTTTGTTGACCTAGTATGCGTGAAGTTAATCTTTTTCAAATAGCGCCATGCTTTCTAAATGGCTGGTATGGGGAAACATATCAAGCATCCCGATTTTTTTAAGTTTGTAGCCTTGTTCAAGTAAGCTCTGACTGTCACGTGCAAGCGTAGCAGGATTACAAGAAACATACACGACCGCTTTTGCTCCTAATCGCGAAAGTTGGTCGACAATACCTGCCGCACCTGCGCGTGCAGGATCGAGCAATATTTTATCAAATCGCTTGCTTGCCCATGGCGCTTTGGACATGTCTTCTTCTAAGTTAGCTTGATAAAATTGGACATTGTTGAGCTGGTTTAAGGTCGCATTGTTTGTAGCAACTTCCACCATATCTTGAATACCTTCCACACCAATGACAGAGCCCGCTTGTTTCGCTAACGGTAAACTGAAATTACCAAGCCCACAGAATAGGTCCAACACACGTTCATCAGCCTTTGTGTTCAACCATGTTAAAGCTTGAGCCACCATTTTTTCGTTCACTTGAGCATTCACTTGAATGAAGTTTGTTGGCTCAAACGGCAATTCAACCCCAACTTCTTTATAGATAGGCTGCACGCCAGATACCTTGTTCAATACATCTGCTGCTGGCATTAGATATAGGGTAAGAGCGTGCTCTTCTGCAAATGCCATCAACTGTTTCTGGTCTTTGTCACTCAATTCAGAAGTATGGCGAAGCAAAAATACTAGAGTGTTGTCTGCTTTTACGAGTTCAACATGCCCAATGCTTTCCTTTCGAGAAAAAGAATTAAGTAAGTTTTTTGTTGGCACCAATAGCGCTTCTAGTTCTGAGGCAAGCACAGCGCAGCTATCAACATTCGCAATGCGTTTACTCATTTTTTCACGAAAGCCAAAATTCAGCTCACGCGTTTTTTTATCTACCTGCACACTGATTCGAGCGCGGCGGCGGTAACCCACACTTACGCCTGTTACTTCTTTTTCAAGGGCGAGCTCGCTGCCTGAAAACTTTTTCATCAGCTGTTGTAGTGTCTGGTTTTTGTGTTCGACTTGAGCCTTTTGCTCCAAATGCTGAAGGTTACAGCCACCACATGACTCATAATGTTTGCAAAACGGACTGACTCGTACTGGGCTGTCTTTCTTTATCTTGATGAGTTTTGCGCGTGAAAATTTACTTTTTTGCTCGGTAAACTGGCCCACAACCGATTCACCGGGCAACGCACCATCAATAAATACAGGTCGCTTGTTATGATAAGCAATGCCCGCTCCATGATGGTCAAGCTTTTCGATGTTGAAAACCTGATGCTTAGTTTCAACAGATGATTTTTTCTTTGGCTGATAAAAACGCGCCATACTTTAATTGCCTATTTTGCTTCAGTGTTTTCTCATTCAGGGTCACTATTTCCCCCCTCAGAGATTGTCGAATTCGGCAGACTTGATTAAGCTAACCGTTTATTCGTTTATAATGGGTTGTATAGCTTAATTGGTCTTACGTAATGTAAGAAAGCTTGAGCCATTAGCTTCTATTTTCCCATATCCAGACAGTAATGAGAACATGACACGATACGGCTTAAGAGCACGCGTAATTACCCTCACCTTAGCCCCAACTCTTATTGTCGGTCTATTGCTGAGCGCCTTCTTTACGTCCAATCGCTATAACGACCTTGAATCACAACTGATTTCAACCGGTAAAAGCATTATTGAACCTATCGCTATCGCCAGTGAAATCGGCATGGATCAACGCAGTCGTGAGGCCGTTCGTCGATTAATAAGCTACGCCCATCGAAAGAATTCCGACATCGTTCGGAGTATTGCCGTTTTCACATCCGATCATGATTTGTTTGTGACATCTAATTTCCACCCAGATTTCGAGTCGTTAACGTTTCCAAAAGATCAGCCCATACCATTACTCAGCACGATTGATTTGGTCGACACCGACTTGGTTATACGCACACCTATTCTGGCAGAAGGAAAATACGCCGATTCCAATGGACCTCAAACCGAGCTTAACCAAGCGTTGGGCTATATCGCGATTGAGCTCGACTTATCTGCGGTTCGATTGCAACAATACCAAGAAATTTTTGCCGCGTTATTGGTATTAATTTTAGGGTTAGGTCTGTCGGCTTTGTTTGCCTACCGCCTAATGCGCGATGTGACCTTGCCTATCACTCATATGAAGAACATGGTGGATCGAATTCGACGTGGACACTTAGATGTGCGAATCGAAGGGAAAATGCATGGTGAGTTAGACGCCTTAAAAAACGGCATCAACGCGATGGCGATGTCACTGTCTGAATACCATGTTGAGATGCAACACAGTATCGATCAGGCAACGTCGGATCTGCGTGAAACGCTCGAACAGCTTGAGATTCAGAATGTTGAGTTGGATATTGCGAAAAAACGTGCGCAGGAAGCCGCACGAGTTAAATCCGAATTCTTAGCGAATATGTCTCACGAACTCAGAACGCCTTTAAACGGTGTGATTGGGTTTACCAGACAAATGCTAAAAACTCGCTTATCGTCTAGCCAGCAGGACTACCTCCAAACGATTGAGCGCAGTGCCAACAACTTACTGAGTATCATCAATGACATTCTCGATTTCTCGAAACTTGAAGCAGGGAAGTTGGCGCTAGAAAATATTCCATTCGATTTCCAAGAATGCCTTGAAGAAGTCGCGAGCTTACAAGCCACCAGCGCTCATGAGAAAGGGCTAGAACTGACACTTAAGATTGATCCTAAGATTCCTGCGGGTGTCGTAGGCGATCCGTTGCGAATTCAGCAAGTGCTGACCAACCTTGTGGGTAACTCAATCAAATTTACCGAGCGCGGTAATATCGATATCAGCGTCGAGCTACGCACGTTTAAAGAAGACTTCATAGAACTCCAATTCATGGTGCGTGATACGGGTATTGGTATTTCTGAGCGTCAACAAGCGCAGCTATTCCAAGCATTCAGCCAAGCCGATGCCAGTATCTCTCGCCGATATGGCGGAACGGGGCTGGGTCTAGTTATCACTCAGAAGTTAGTCGGTCAAATGGGTGGAGAAGTCAGCCTAACAAGTCGACTGCACCAAGGTTCGACATTCTGGTTTACTTTGCGTTTAGCCACCAGCGATATGCCTGTCGCTAGCGATATAGACACGCAAGTACTCAAAGGCAAAAAGCTCTTACTGATTGAACCAAACATGCAAGCTGCTTCCGTAATTCAACAGCAGCTCATCAACGAAGGGCTGCTGGTCACCTACCGTTCAAACATGCCAGAGCACATAGAAAGCCATGAATTCGTGTTGCTAAACCTGCCACCAAACCAAAAATGCGATATAACTTCTGTTGAGCATTGGATAGCAAGGGCTCGTGAAATTGCGAACAATATAATACTAGGTTTGCCAAGTACCGAGTTGGCGCTATCTGAACAATTGGTTACGGAGCACCACGTACAGTGCATAACCAAACCCCTATCACGACGTAAGTTATTGCAAGCACTCACTCAGTACCATTCTTCTCAAGAGTTGGCTCTTCCTATTATTGATTCAGTCGATCATCAGCAAAAGCTTCCGCTTAAAATCATGGCGGTGGACGATAACCCAGCCAACCTTAAACTCATTGCAGCATTGCTAAAAGAAAGAGTGGACCATGTAGTAACGTGTAGCAATGGTGAACAAGCCGTCGCTGCTGCACAGCAACAAGCATTTGATATTGTCTTAATGGATATTCAAATGCCAAAAATGGACGGAGTGATGGCGTGTCTGGAAGTAAAGAAAACCAAGCTTAACTCTCATACACCTGTCATTGCTGTAACCGCGCACGCCATGGCTGGAGAGCGAGATCGCCTTCTAAAAGCAGGAATGGACGACTATTTAACCAAGCCAATCGAAGAGCATATTCTTCAGCAAGTACTGGTGCATTGGAGCCCCCACACTGACGAAAACCAAGTCGATAAATTGGAAATTAGCGAGCAAGTTCAGCCAGATAACTCTACCGACGAAAGAAACAGTACGGTCATCATTGATTGGAACCTTGCATTGAAGCAAGCGGCAAACAAAGAAGACTTAGCTAGAGAGATGCTGCAAATGCTGGTGGATTACATTAAAGAAGTGGATCAATTTGTTGAAGGCGTTATTAATGGTGACGAGCAAGATAATGAACAACTGATTCATCACATTCATAAACTCCATGGCAGTTGTTCGTACAGTGGCGTACCAAGACTCAAAAAAGTCTGTGCTGAAATAGAAAAAGCATTGAGATCCGGATCGGATATAGAAACGGTTGAACCGGAGCTGTTTGAACTTCAAGATGAGATGGAGAAAGTCATTGCTAGCGCACAGCATTATGTTAATTAGGCGTACAATAGCGTAGTTGGCTTTAGTGACAGATTTGATTACAGCATTCCACGAGCATAACCAAACTTTACGTTATGCTCGGCGTAATTCGGGGCTATAGAAAGCGTACCCATTCTTACCGTTTTGCTTCACGTGATACATTGCCTCATCCGCCTGCTGAAGCAATACGTCGAATTCGATGTCCGCTAAGCGAGCATACGAGACTCCGACACTTCCTCCTATATTCACGGAAGTACGAGAGGGCAGTTCTATAGGTAGAGCACAAATTTCAACAATCTGTTCAGCGATGTCGGTCAGTACATCTGGGGTCATTTGCTCTAACGCTAAAATAACGAGCAACTCGTCCCCTCCCAATCTGCCTATTACATCCTGTCGTCCCCTCGCAACTCGCTTTAGTCGCCGTGCAATAGTACAAAGCACCTCATCACCTGCGGCGTGACCATGCGTGTCATTGACGACTTTAAACCCATCTAAGTCCACCATCATTGTTGCGATATAACCCGCCTCTTTTTGGCTGACTAATCGGGCAAAGAAGCGCTCACAACCACGACGGTTTTTTAACCCTGTAAGATTATCCTCTAAGGCGAGTAACATGGTATCTCGCTCTTTTTGCACTCGGACAGTTATGTCGTACATGATTCCTTCGATTATCCATTCACCGCTGTGTTCATCCTTGTGGGCAGACAGCAGTAAATGCACCCATTGCTCATTATTGTATTTTTTATTGATACGCAGATCGCCTGCCGCCACATCCCCACTTGAAATAGTTTGTTCCGACATTTGCCACGCCAATTCTGGGTTTTGGAAAACATGTTCAAAGAATGGCTGAGTTTCTAAGATAGCCGTTAGCTCGAAGCTTTCTTTTATCAGGCGACCAAACAGAGTGGGATTGCTATGGATCAGGTGACCGTTCTTGTCCAACACAAGAATACCCACTTGCGTTGTTTCAAATATGTGGCGGTAGTGACGTTCCATTCGCTCAATAGTAGCTCGCAAATTTCTTTCAGTCTCAATGGCTTGATGCGAAGCCTCTACAAAGCGGTTGACACTTGCGGTAACTAAACCGATTTCATTGTCTCGGTTTTCATTGTT
The DNA here is from genome assembly GCF_019977755.1 of Vibrio penaeicida. NCBI lineage: Bacteria > Pseudomonadati > Pseudomonadota > Gammaproteobacteria > Vibrionales > Vibrionaceae > Vibrio > Vibrio penaeicida. The sequence continues at coordinate 3,605,228 of NZ_AP025144.1, forward strand.
GTATGGCAGCATGTCGTCCCGACCAGGCTTCACCTTAGATAAATTTTCAGCTAACTCCTTTAAAGGAGCTCCCACGACTTTACGAACAGCAAACGCGGTTACCACCATTAGCATCAACAACTGACTGACCAACATTACCAGCTGAATAAACACTTTCTCTTGCGTTACGGAATCCAAATATTTCTGGTTAACATCAAGAAGAAGATGCCCTATCACTTCATCTTTCACGGGAGATACCAATGGAAATCGGGTCAAGTTTTTCCACTGCTTATCATCGCTCACAAGCTTAGATAGGCTATACTCCACACCATCTAACCCCTTCAATTTCACGCCATTAAACTCATCATGAAGCAGCAGTGAACTCATCACTTCGTCAGCGATTTCTGGGTTATCAACATAAAGAGCGATGGAGGCAGAATTAGAGACGGTGAGCACCAATTTTTCTTCCATTCCTTTAACGTTCAATCTCGCTCTCTCAAAATAAAAAAGTGATAAGAAGCTTGCCGCCAGTATTAAATACATTAGCGAAAACAAAATCACTGTAACCAAAAGTCGATTGGCGAGAGCTTGTCTATTCATCATCATTAATTGTTAAAATCACTTTTAATTTTGAATGTGTAGGTTTGTTCCGAACATATCCAAGCGCTGACTTATCTTTCAGTAATCGCTCTATCAATTCTTCTTCCGTTTTCATCACCAAAGGGGCACGAACTCGACCGGAAAATTTCAGTTTTGCCCAATGTGCGTTCACTTGGCTCAACGACAAATCACTGATCTCTTCATAGAACATTTCCCTTACATCTCCGCTACGTTCCAATATCGTGAGCCTACGATTTTTCATCCCTCTATTTCGACCAAGGTACAATCCCGAAATCTGCTCTTTGGTAACGCCTTCTAGGTCACTTTGAATGCCCACTACAATGTATATATCCGCAACCGAATAAGGGCTTATCAGCAACAAAATTAAAGTAATTAATCTCATTTGACCACCTAGAAGATAAAACTGGCTGAAAGTGAATATACCTGTACCCTAGTATCAGGTTTTGCGTGCAACAATTGTGTTGCCCAGAGTCCGTGCCCCGTATCTTCAATATGTACCAAATCAACTTGTGCCTTAAGGCTAACGTGCTCAGTAACATCCCAACGTGTACCAAAAGACCAAGTAGACTGGTCGATTAAAGTCGCATTGATTGATGTAATTGCTCCTTGCTGCAATTGCGCTATTTGTGGATCAGGTAAAATGCTCCAATCGTACTTAGCTTCTAATTTTTCAACTTCAGGGTTAAACCAAGAGTGACTCATAAAAGGTGTAATCGAATAGAACCGCCGACCAAGACTGATATATCCCCCCTGACCTTGAGGCAACAATGCATTATCGGCTTTTACCTTTACAAGCTCACTCAGCAAATGCCAACTTCCATCATTGTATTCAACCCCAATTTGACCATACCGAACCACGGCTCCAGAAAGATTCATTGTTTCGCTATAATAATTGGCTTCATCGCTAATAGATCCCAACCCCGAACTGCCAATTTTGTCTAAACCACCTTTTAAGTCATCTAGCTGTGGAGGAAGATCTGAATCAACCCGTAACTGCGCGTAAGAAGCACGTGCTCGCCACACGTCCCAATTCGCAACTAAGCTCAAGGAAAGCGCACTGTTGCTATAGAATCGGTTAGGTTCATAGCCCTCATGTAAATCGGTTGTCGCCTGTGTTGAACCGTATTGGAAAGCAGAAGAAAAACTGACATCGTCGACATAGAAACGATAGGTGAAATCGATTCCATCAATATTTTGCAAAGGGATCCAGCTGTATATTTCTTGAGGTAGTCTCACCCAGAGATGGCCGAAATCTACACGGCGGGTTTCTGCGAACCAAAATACGTTGTACCCCAATCGACCAACACGAATGTCGAAATCAGACGTTGGGCGATATGCTAAGAAGGCAAGCTCTAAGCCATCCAGCAACTCATCCCCCGCCCTCTCTGCGATAACATACTGAGCAGTCACATCCCATTCAAAATTGATGTTGTAGTTTATCTGAGCACCGATTTTGGAATCAGGTAGAAATGATCCATCACTATCGGGGTCGGCTTTTTGCGTAAGGTCACGCATATAGCCAAAGCTGTCGCTGGTGTCGTAGCTGTAGCCAACGTTACCAAATCCTGAAAAATCCCAGTCTTCAGCAAGAACCGAAGAAGAAAGCAATGCGAATAGTAAACTTATCCCTGTTAACCTCATACACCCATCTCATAGTATTAATTTTGGCTCAACTGCATGAGTCACCACTAATATGAGTGTAGAACAGTGATTGAGTTATCGCTCAAAGATTACGGTAGCAACCGCGTAATGACGTTCGTCAGAAATAGAAAGATGGATGTGGGTCACACCAGCGCTCGTTGCGTATGCTAGCGCTTGATTATGAAGAGAAAGTACAGGTTTTCCGTTGGCGTCATTAGAGACAACAAAATCATGAAAGGTCACTCCCTTCGCAATTCCTGTACCCAATGCTTTTGACGCCGCTTCTTTTGCGGCAAAACGCTTAGCGAGAAAGCGAGATTGCTGTTTCGTGGCATGAAACGTGACTAACTCAAGCTCTGTTAGAATGCGTTTCGCAAATGCTTCTCCAAGTTTAGATAAGGATTTTTCGAAGCGATCTATTTCCGCTATATCCGTTCCTAATCCAACGATGGCCATAAATTCTCCGCTTAAAAATTAATGCGAAATAACAAACAGCCACTGCTGAATACAGTGGCTGACGTTATGAATGGAAATTAACGACGAGCTTCAAGCATAACCGCTTTCATATCAGCAACTGCTTTATGCAAACCATCAAAGACCGCACGTCCCATGATGGAATGACCGATATTAAGTTCATACACTTCTGGTAATGCCGCAATAGGCGCAACGTTGTGGTACGTCAAGCCATGCCCTGCGTTGACTTTAATACCAATGCTGTCGGCATAGCTTGCACCAGCAGCGATCTTTTTCAGCTCGTTGGTTTGCTCGCATTCCGTCGTCGCATCGGCATAATGACCAGTGTGAAGCTCAATGTAAGGTGCACCACATGCTTTTGATGCATCAATTTGCTCACGATCAGCGTCAATGAATAAAGACACTTTAATGCCCGCTTCCGTCAATTTTTGCGTCGCGGCTTTTACTTTTTCCAGCTGGCCGACCACGTCTAAACCGCCTTCCGTTGTCAGCTCTTCGCGTTTTTCAGGCACTAGGCAAACGTATTCAGGTTTCGTTTGCAACGCAATTTCGACCATTTCATCTGTTACCGCCATTTCCAAATTCATTCTGGTTTGCAGCGTTTCACGTAGAATCCTAACATCACGATCTACAATATGACGGCGATCTTCACGAAGGTGAATGGTAATGCCATCGGCACCAGCACGTTCTGCAATTTCTGCTGCGTGCACTGGATCTGGATATTTGGTTCCACGTGCATTACGCAAAGTGGCGATATGATCAATGTTTACCCCGAGTAGAATTGAGCTCATTTTTCAATACTCCGTGCTCCGGGAAAGCCTGTTCTTGGGAGAAACAGTTCCCTACTTTTTAGTGGTTTGCCGCCAAGATAAGGCTTTAGTGCTACACGTGTAAAGCGTTTTGCTGCTTTAAGTTGTTCTTTGGTTGTAAAGCGCCGCTCACTAATTGCAATTAACTCATTTCCCATGAATGTCAGATTGTCTCGCCTCACACTGGCAATGAAACCTTTTTGCTCTCGATAACGGTAAGTCATTTCTGGCTCGACCATTTCCCCAGTTCCCGCGCAATGCATAAAATCTACGCCGTAGCCTAAGGATGACAGCAAAGCGAGCTCAAATCGCCGCAATGCTGGCTCGGGGTTATCGGCTTGCGCAAGTTCGGTCAAAGCGAGTAAATAGTCGTGGAATAATGCAGGGTAGGGCGTTTCGCTTTCCAATACTCGCCCAATCAACTCATTCACATACATCGCAGAATAGAGATGTATACCTGAAAGAGGAAGCCCAAGGCTGATAGGCTCGGCTTGGCGCAATGTTCGCATACTTCCTTTGCCCGACCACTTCATCAAAAGTGGCGTAAACGGCTGTAATGCACCTTTTAGGTTGGAACGTTTGCTTCTCGCGCCTTTTGCCATAACCGACATTCGACCATGCTCTTCACTGAACACATCCAAAATCAGGCTGGTTTCACTGTATGGTCGACGATGCAAAACAAAACACCGCTGTAACCCATCAGACATACACGACTCTCTTAAGTAACCTTGAACTGTATTAATTAACCTTGGACAAATATTGTGCGTTATATCAGCAAACATAAAGCTCGTATAGCAGGCACAAAAAAGGGAGTATTACACTCCCTTCTAACTTACACCAATTTCGCTCTAAAGGTCATCAATGTAACCGAGGCTTCGGAGAGCACGCTCATCATCAGCCCAACCAGATTTCACTTTCACCCACGTTTCTAGGTAAACCTTACGCTCAAAAAGCTCTTCCATATCAAGGCGGGCTTCTCGACCAATGGTTTTGATTTTCTCGCCACCTTTCCCGATTACCATTTTTTTCTGACCAGTGCGTTCAACTAAGATCAGCGCATTGATGTGGAAACCATCGGTTTCAGGGTTGTAATCAAATCGCTCGATCTCAACAGTTACCGAGTAAGGCAATTCTTCACCAGTGAAACGCATGAGTTTCTCACGGACAATTTCCGACGCCATAAAGCGTTGAGAGCGGTCGGTGACGTATTCTTCTGGGAAATGGTGTGTCGCTTTTGGCAAATGCTCTCGCACATGCTTACGCAGCACATCAATGTTTTTGTCGTGTTTCGCCGAAATAGGTACGACGTCCACAAAGTCCATTTTTTCCGACAAAGACTGCATATGAAGCATCACTTCGTTGCGATCTTTTACGTTATCAACTTTATTCACGCACAACACAACTGGGAAGTTTGACTTGCTGAGCTTGGTAAACACCATCTCATCATCATTCGTCCAGTGCGTACCATCAACCAAAAAGAATACCAGATTAACATCGCTCAACGAGCTGTTAGCTGCTCGGTTCATCAACCTGTTAATTGCACGTTTTTCTTCAATATGAAGCCCTGGCGTATCAACAAAAATGGCTTGATAGTCACCTTCCGTATCCACACCCATGATGCGATGGCGCGTCGTTTGCGGCTTACGAGAGGTAATAGAAATCTTCTGTCCCAACAATTGGTTGAGCAATGTTGATTTGCCCACATTTGGGCGACCAACAATCGCGATAAACCCGCAATGTTGGTTTTCAGCCGACGATTCCTGCTTCTCAGATTCGAAATACGCGTCCAAATCAAATTCTTTTTCATCAGACATTGGTGAGTAATCCTAATGCTAATTCAGCCGCTGCTTGCTCCGCTTTGCGTCGACTTGTACCTTTGCCGATAACAGGCTCATCCAGTCCTGCAATTTCACACGCCACCGTAAATTCTTGGTTGTGTGCTTCACCTTTAATTTTAGTCACAGAATACGCAGGGAGAGGTTTTCTTCTCCCCTGTAGGAATTCTTGCAACCGTGTTTTAGGATCTTTTTGCGAGACACCAGGCTGAATGGCGACCAACCTTGAGTGGTACCAGCTCAGAACAACCTTGCGAACCATCTCGAGATCACTGTCAAGGTAAACCGCGCCAATGATGGCTTCTACGGCATCTGCAAGAATGGAGTCTCGACGGAATCCGCCACTTTTCAGCTCACCTGGACCTAATTTTAAGTACTCTCCCAAGTCGAATTCACGACCTAGTTCAGCAAGGGTATTGCCACGAACTAATGTTGCACGCATGCGGCTCATATCACCTTCGTTCACTTTCGGGAAGCGGTGATACAAATCATCAGCAATGACAAAACTTAAAATTGAATCGCCCAGAAATTCAAGACGCTCATTATGTTTACCATTGGCGCTACGATGGGTCAGCGCCAAATGGATCAGCCCAGCATCATTAAATTGATAGCCGAGCTGTTTTTCTAATTTACTGATAGGAGTATTCATACTCTCTCTATTAATGTATGCCACCGATGCGGTTAAACCTCACACCAGTTGGAATCCAAGACGGCAAGGCGCTGTCTTGATCTCGTTCAAATTCAAAGCTAATCCAAATTCCGACCGCTTTGCCTACTAAATTGCCTTCAGGGACAAACCCCCAAAAACGGCTGTCAGCACTATTATCACGATTATCGCCCATAACAAAATACTGACCTTGTGGTACTACCCACTCACGAACACCTGGACGTGGCTGGTAAGCTCTCACGTCATCGCGAGTTAATGGATGTACCAAAATTTGGTGAGTTTCTTCACCCAATTTCTCATCAATCTGAATCATCGGAATACCGATTCGTTCATCTTGAAAAATACTTTCTGTCACATTAGAGGTTTCAATCGCATTACAACTGGCTTCCCCTTGACGCTGCACGCACAGTTCTTTCTTTTCACTGTAACGAACCACATCACCCGGCAGACCGACTACACGTTTGATGTAATCAATACCTGGATTAGGCGGGAATTTAAATACCACAATGTCACCGCGCTCAGGTTTACCTGTTTCAACCAATTGAGTGCGCCATACAGGATCTTTCAGTCCGTAAGCGTATTTTTCAACCAAAATGAAATCACCCACGAGTAACGTCGGCATCATTGAACCTGATGGGATTTGAAACGGTTCATAAATAAAAGAACGCAGAACCAAAACAAAGGCAATCACAGGGAAGATAGAGACACTGTTTTCTACCCACCAAGGTTGGGCAGCCACTTTCGCTTGTAAAGATGCATCAAGGCCTTCGTTAGTCTGACCTTCAATCGCACCCAGTTTTTCTTGACGCTTTTTTGCCAAGACCAGCTTTTCAAGCGCCCATACAATGCCTGTCACTAATGTAACCATCACAAGTATGAGTGAAAATGTATTTGCCATTTACTTCCCTTCGTATTCTCTAGTGAAAAAGAAGAAAGGGTATCCGATACCCTTTCTGCCTAAGTCTTTGTTTGAGTGTAAAAGTACGAAAAAGTTTAATCTTTTCCTACATGAAGAATGGCAAGGAATGCTTCTTGTGGAAGTTCCACGTTACCAATTTGCTTCATGCGTTTCTTACCTTCTTTCTGCTTCTTCAGAAGTTTCTTCTTACGGCTCACGTCACCACCGTAACATTTTGCGATAACGTTCTTACGAAGCTGCTTCACTGTTGATCGCGCGATGATATGGTTACCAATCGCTGCCTGAATAGCGATATCAAACATTTGACGAGGAATGAATTCTTTCATTTTCTCTACAAGCTGACGACCACGTGTCTGCGAATGAGCCTGATGCGTGATCATTGCCAATGCATCCACTTTGTCACCATTCAGAAGAACGTCAACACGTACCATGTTCGATGGTTCAAAGCGTTGGAAGTTGTAATCAAGTGAAGCATAACCACGAGAGGTTGATTTGAGACGGTCGAAGAAATCAAGTACCACTTCTGCCATCGGAATATCGTAAGTTACCGCGACTTGATTACCGTGGTAAACCATATCTACCTGAGTACCACGCTTTTCAACACACAGTGTAATCACGTTACCCAAGTAGTCTGCCGGAACCAAAATGTTACAGCGCGCGATTGGCTCACGAATTTCTTCGATATCATTGATCGCTGGCAACTTAGCCGGGCTATCAACATAAAGCATCGTTTTATCCGTCTTTTCGACTTCATAAACTACTGTCGGTGCGGTCGTGATCAGATCCAGATCGTATTCACGCTCTAAACGTTCCTGAATGATTTCCATGTGCAGCATGCCAAGGAAACCACAACGGAAGCCGAAACCTAATGCTGCGGAGTTTTCTGGTTCGTAGAACAAGGAAGCATCGTTTAGGCTCAGTTTTCCTAACGCATCACGGAAGTTTTCGTAGTCGTCTGACGATACTGGGAATAAGCCCGCGTAAACCTGAGGCTTAACTTTCTTAAAGCCAGGAAGTGCGACTTCAGAGCCATGCTTTGACAATGTTAGCGTATCACCTACAGGAGCGCCCAGAATGTCTTTAATGCCACAAACAACCCAACCTACTTCACCCGTTCTAAGAACATCCGTGTCGACTTGTTTTGGTGTAAAGATACCTAGACGATCTACACCCCAAATCTGCCCTGTGCTCATTACTTTGATTTTATCATTTTTCTTGAGCTCGCCGTTTTTAATACGAACCAAAGAAACGACACCAAGGTAGTTATCAAACCAAGAATCGATGATAAGAGCTTGCAGTGGCGCGTCTGGATCACCTTCTGGTGCAGGGATTGACGCGACAATGTTTTCTAGAACATCGTCAACACCAATACCCGTTTTGGCGCTACAGCGTGTCGCTTCCATAGCGTCAATGCCGACGATTTCTTCAATTTCTTCAGACACACGTTCTGGATCCGCTGCAGGAAGGTCAATCTTATTCAAGATTGGCACTACTTCCAAATCCATCTCTATGGCTGTGTAACAGTTTGCTAGGGTCTGAGCTTCTACGCCCTGCCCGGCATCGACTACCAATAGCGCACCTTCACAAGCGGCTAATGAACGGGAAACTTCGTAGGCAAAATCTACGTGTCCTGGAGTATCGATGAAATTAAGTTGGTAGGTTTCACCATCATTTGCGGTGTAGTTTAGCGTCACACTTTGAGATTTGATGGTGATGCCACGCTCTCGCTCTAAATCCATGGAATCAAGAACCTGAGCTTCCATCTCACGATCACTGAGTCCACCACAAACTTGGATTAAGCGGTCTGAAAGGGTCGACTTACCGTGGTCGATATGGGCGATTATCGAAAAATTACGAATGTGCTTCATAGGTTGGTGTGACTAAACTCTTACAAAAATGGATAGGAGAAATACCGTTCATTTGTTGGTATTTCGATCAAGTTGGCAGATTCTACCCAATTTCAGGGCTTGTCGCTATCAGGAAATGTAGCAATTCCTGTCAAAGGACTCCCTAGCACGCGAATTAGGGACACTTTATCCTCAGATTCTCGCTCTAGTTTCCCGGTCCAATACTTAGCGCAAAGGGTTCCTACCCATGCAAACAACACTGATGCTGCTATGACCGCCAGTTCACCAGAACCTAGCATTGGTTGAAGCCAGAAATGCCCCAAGAGTGCCCCTAAAAACAAAAATGCGATGGGAGACAAATAAATTAAAGCAGCCGACTGCAACAACTGCTTTTCTGGCAAACCGATCTCCACAACTTGCCCTGGAGTCAAAGATTGCTTTGACTCTAAATACCAAGCGTGTGCTTTATTGCCAAAGGCTTTTGATACGACACCAGTGCCGCAGCTTTTTTGAGATGAACAGCTAGAGCAACTGGTTTGTTGCTCACAGCTTAATTGGATTCGGAATCCAGACTTGGAAGGGTTACTTGCGACCACCGTCGCTAGTGCCGTCATCATAATGTGTTACTGGGTTTTGTTAGCCGTCATGGTGACTGATTGTGCCACACGTTTGGCCGTTGAGGGAGGAATATCACCGACGACCGAAACCTCTACGTTACCGCTTACAAAACTATGTAGAGTACGGCGACCTTGGCGAACCAGTTGCCCTTTCAAAGAAAGATCATCTTTTTCAGACACATAAACAGAAAAGCTAAAAAGACCATCGTTAAACATCTGGCTTTCAACCACTTTATTGGTCATCCCCATTCTGTATCGATTCATTGGGTTCGCTTTAAACCCATTGGGAACCCAGCCCACTTGCCAGAACGAACTTTTTGCTTCACTTTCAGGCAAAGAAATAGCGTCAGGTAATTGAGCTTCACCTAACCTTGAAAGCAGATCAAAAATCTTATCGTTTACTGCGTAGGAAATGGTGCGATATTGTTCTAAAACTTCGCCATCACGATCAACTAAATCGGCACGAAGAGGAAGGTGAGTGCGTTCATCGACCCAAAGAACATAAGAGTATCTTTGACCATCTTTCGGGACGATACGAATGACTTGGCAAGGCGTCCCAGCTTCACGCGCTCGACCCAGCTTGACAAAATCATAGTGATCTTCCAGTACCGTTACATTGGTATTGATCAATGGGATCAACGGCGCAACCATTTCTCCAGATTCGATTGAAAATGGATCCACTCCCGGTTCAAAGTAACTTATTTCGTTATCTCGTCGAATAACCTCACGAGAAGGACCACTAAGGTATACCAAGCGAGCAAATTGCTTATCATCTCGGCGACCATGTCGGTATAGGAGGGGCTCAATACTGTTTTTCTTTATTTGAATATAAGACAGCTCATAGCTCAATTGCTGGCTTGCTTCGTTCATTTGATGCAACAACGCCTCAGCAGAGATCTCCTCTGCAGAGGCGGCGTGTACATTCAAACTGAACAGTGCCAACACACTGATCAGGATTTTTTTCATTCTAGATCCGATTTAGTAGGGTGCGCGGCTTCTTTATCCATAACGGCACTATTTAGGCGCAATTGCATACTGTAATCTTGAAGCAAAGCGTTCACACGCTTACGTTGCTCCATCAACTGTGCTTCATTAGAGGAAGGCGTAATCGGCTCTTGTGCCAAGCTCACTGGCTCTGCACTACCAATTACTGGAATAGTTTGCAGTACTGGTAGTTCATTTTCTGACTGTACACCGCTTTGACCGTTGTATTGCTGCACACCGAGAATCACAACCAGTGAAACACAGGCAGCCATGGCAACTTGACCAAATTGAGTCATCCAACCTGGCATACTTACACGTGCAACCTCAGGAGTCGGCTGTGACTCAATAGCAGGGGTAACAACATGATCCGGTACGTGCATTGGAGAATGAGCCGGTTCCTTGTCTAACGCCAATGCAACACTGTTTGCAATATCCCAATCAGCGCGTTTTGGATCTTCCCCCCTCATTACATCACCAATTAAGTGATAGTTCTGCCAAGACTTCAGACCTTCTGCATCGTGCTCCAGTTCTGAAATCAGAGCCTGATCCACGCTTTCTCCATCCATGAGTGCTGAAAGTTGTTCTTTGTCAGCCATTATTTTCACCATTTAACTCATTGGTCTAACGCTGTAGAAGTGGTTGAATTTTCTTCTCAACCGCTTCACGAGCACGGAATATACGAGAACGAACCGTCCCGACAGGGCAATCCATAACCTCGGCTATCTCTTCATAGCTAAGACCATCCAATTCTCGTAATGTCATTGCTGTTTTTAAATCTTCTGGTAACGCTTCAATCGCTTCGAAAACAACCTGTTTCAATTCTTTGGACAGCGTAATGTTCTCTGGGTTCGATATTTCTTTTAATGCGCTACCGCTTTCGTAATACTCGGCCTCTTCTGCATCCAAATCGGTTGCGGGAGGTCTGCGCCCTTGGGCAACAATATGATTTTTAGCTGTATTAACGGCGATCCGGTATAACCAAGTATAAAACGCACTTTCTCCCCGAAAATTTGGGATGGCTCTATACGCCTTAATAAAAGCCTCTTGTGCAACGTCTGCAACATCACCAGAGTTGTTTATATATCGAGAAATCAAGTTGCAAACTTTGTTTTGATATTTGATAACCAAAAGATTGAATGCTTGTTTATCTCCTCGTTGGACACGCTCAATTAGTACTTGATCGGTTAACTGCTCGCTCATTCGAGCGTCCACTCCTATTGTTATTTGCCCCTACCTTCACAGGTATGAACATTAAGTTCTGTCAAATGTAGTATTGACACCACCGCCTACATGAGCACTATTGTGACTGATATAGTCAAAGAAAGTTCAATCCGACGAATTTTTTTTAACAAATTTGTCTGGCAATGTGATGTAACCTTCATTGTATTTGCTCAAACGGGTGCAGATAAAGATAATAAACACCACCAAGAAGATATGCGTTATGGGATTAGCCAAAAGCTAATTGCTTATAGAGTCAATTTGGGCAGGCTCTAAGATAACCTGGGATTTTTAAAGTTATATGAACGATAACCGAGAACATCAATGCGATGTATTAGTGGTTGGCAGTGGTGCGGCAGGATTGTCCCTCGCATTGCGAGTAGCGCCACATGGCAAAGTCATTGTGTTGAGTAAAGGACCTCGTAGTGAAGGGGCCACATACTATGCTCAGGGCGGTATTGCAGCTGTTTTTGACGAATCGGACAGCATTGAATCGCATGTTCAGGACACCCAAATCGCTGGTGGTGGAATATGCGAAGAAGATACCGTTAAGTTCATTGCCGAGAATGCAAAAGAAAGCGTTCAGTGGTTAATTGACGGTGGGGTTCCCTTTGATCGTGAAGAAAACGATTCAGACGAAAGCCCACGCTACCACCTAACTCGTGAAGGTGGTCATAGCCACCGACGTATTCTGCATGCGGCAGATGCAACAGGTATGGCAATGCAAACATCTCTTCAGGATAACGCGCACAGCCATCCAAACATTCATGTATTGGAACGCCACAATGCCTTGGATCTTATCACCGAAGACAAAATTGGCGGTGATAAGAAAAAAGTCATTGGTGCGTATATATGGAACAGGAATCAAGAGCACGTCGAAACCGTCAGAGCTAAGTTTGTTGTGCTGGCGACAGGCGGCGCTTCTAAAGTGTACCAATACACATCTAACCCTGATGTATCCTCAGGGGATGGAATTGCAATGGCATGGCGAGCAGGTTGTCGCGTTGCCAATTTAGAATTCAATCAGTTCCACCCCACGTGTCTTTTCCACCCTGAAGCTCGCAATTTCTTGCTAACTGAAGCTCTGCGAGGCGAAGGAGCATATTTAAGAAGACCAGACGGCTCGCGTTTCATGCAAGATTTTGATGAGCGAGAAGAACTCGCACCACGTGATGTCGTTGCACGTGCTATTGATTTTGAGATGAAGCGGCTGGGTGCAGATTGCATGTACCTAGACATTAGCCATAAAGACCCTGAATTTGTCACGAAACACTTTCCAACCATTGATATGCGCCTGAAAGACCTTGGCATCGACATGACTAAAGAGCCGATCCCCATAGTCCCAGCCGCCCACTACACTTGTGGTGGTGTCATGGTTGATCAACAAGGTGTCACGGACTTAAACCATCTTTATGCAATAGGCGAAGTAAGCTATACCGGCCTGCACGGCGCAAACCGAATGGCCTCTAATTCTCTTCTCGAATGTGTCGTGTATGCACGCTCTGCTGCGGATGACATCATTAGCAAAATTAGTGATGCTGAACTGGCGGGATCCTTACCTGAATGGGATGAAAGCCAAGTTCTTTGTTCAGATGAAGAAGTTGTGATTCAACATAACTGGCACGAGTTGCGTTTGTTTATGTGGGACTACATGGGAATTGTACGAACCGATAAGCGATTAGAGCGCGCATTGCGCCGCATCCAATTGCTGCAACAAGAAACTCATGAGTATTACAGTAATTTCCGTGTATCCAATAACCTTTTAGAGCTTCGTAACCTACTGCAAGTAGCAGAGCTCATGGTTCGTTGTGCTATGGAACGAAAAGAAAGCCGTGGTCTACATTACACATTGGATTATCCAGAATTGGCTGAAAATAGCGGACCGACTATTTTGATCCCCGAAAAGTTTTAGTTTTTACTATTTTTCGGTGGAATGAATATACCCAAGTGGCCTCAAGATGTAGGATTCAGAGCAGCATATTCTGGTCCAATTCAAGGAAAAGAACGCAGCGTAATGACAGGTCCTTTCCAAGTTCTTTGACGATGAAGTGGTACAGAATATGTGCTCCCAAGGGCGAGTTTAATAGGCTTTCATGCTGCGTTACCGACTCTTGATTTAGACTTCTAGATCTTCAAGCCGATGCCTTGCCTGAAAGCCTATTAATTCTCGCTGAACCAAGCATCTTGAGGTCACTTGGGTATACATTTAAAGAGCACTTGTTGAGTGCTCTTTTTTATTGCCTTTTTGCCAACGTAAATGGCGGAGTAACGCTCGATATTCTTTGTCAGAACAGGCATCTCGCCAGACCAATAGTCTCGATTTGTCATCAAAAACGAGTAACGTCACCAAAGCAGAACATTCTAACCAAGCGCGATCCAATGTCTTCTTTTCTTGATTGATTCTGAACTCACCACTCTCGCTCCATGCCAGTAAGATTTCAGAAGAAGGCTGTATGAATTTAGATAGCAAAGGAATTAGAATTGCTGTGAACACAAATAGCGTTAGGGCAATTGGAGCTGGAGAAGCAGCAAGTGCCCAACTAAGTGTTGCCAGAACAAAGAGCTGACATAGCCGGGCACTGAGGGATAATTTTAAATTAGCGAACTTTGCTGAGGTTGTATGCAACGACTTTGTCTATCATAGATGCATGACTCAAATTGTCACTCCTTCCGTGTCCCATAATCCAAGTAAATAAATCAGGATCATCACACTCAAGAAGAGAAACAAAATCTTTTTGTTCTTGTTCCGACAAGCTTTCAAATTGCTCTTCAAAAAATGGCATGATAACTACGTCAAGTTCTAACATCCCACGGCGACATGCCCATTTAATTCGGGCTTTTTCTTCGGCGGTGTACATTATTATTCCTTTGATGACTCCTTTGTGGGGGCAGTGTATCAATCTCACTACCCTACAGCTATTATGCGAGTCACAGAGTGTGATTTGCTCTCGTCATTTAGATTAACCAACGTCAACTTCCTCTCTGCTAATGAAAAGTATAGAAAGTAAAGTTGCTTCGTTGTGAACATCGAACGCCTTGAGGTTGCTTAGGTATAGCATTAACATACTGACATCAAACATCTCTTAAGGTTTAGAAACAATGGATTGGCTTGAAAACTTATCTTCCATCTCACTATCCACTCAGACTGAGTTACCAGAATTCGCTATTTGCCCTCTTCCTTCTTGGGGCACCATTACTTTCGTAGGCGAAGACAAAAAGTCGTACCTTCAAGGTCAAGTTACGTGTGATGTGGTTTCATTAGAACTTTCTGAGTCGACATACGGTGCTCATTGTGATGCAAAGGGAAAAATGTGGAGTATTTTTAACATGTTCCACCATAATGAAGGTTATGCCATGGTGCATCGTAAAAGTGCACTGACAACTGAACTCACCGAGATTAAAAAGTACGCAGTATTCTCTAAAGTCACCATCGAGGAAGGAGCTGACGTACTGGTTGGTATTAGCGGTAAGGATGCCGAAAGTTGGATTGACACGCTCAATGACGAACGCAGTAATGTACGTGATATAGACGGTGGTACTGCCGTTCGTATAAGTGATAAACGTTGGTTATTGGTGCTTGAGTCATCGATCGCGGAACGCTTATTTGAAGATCAACGCGATGCCGTGGTTCATGAGTCACTATGGGATAAATACGATATTGTGGAAGCGCTTCCTCGTGTTGATGAGAAAGAGCAATCACAACATATTCCACAGGCAATGAACCTCCAAGCCTTGGGAGGTATTAGTTTTACCAAAGGCTGCTATACCGGTCAGGAGATGGTTGCACGAGCGAAATACAGAGGAACGAATAAGCGAGCACTGTACCGTGTAGCTGGCAATATTCTTGAGGCGCTTCCAGAGCAGGCAGAAATAGAGCGTGCAGTAGGTGAAAATTGGCGTGGTGCTGGTCACCTAATCACGCAATTTGAATATCAAGACGGTGCCGCTGAAGGGCTGATTATTTTGCCCAACAACCTTGAAGAAGGGACACAACTTCGAGTGAAAGGGCAAGAAGGCACAACTTGGTCAATATTGCCTTTACCTTATTCCTTAGATGAAGACTAATCCGATAATACAAACTCGTATTACTCAATACTTAAGTGAGCAGCAAGTGCCCTTTCACTTGCTCCCTCACAAAACTCCAGCCATCAGTATTGAAGATGCAGCCCGCCAACGAGGGATTTCACCAAGCATGATGGTGAAATGCGTTCTACTCAAAGATATGGGGGGACGTTATGCACTTGCATGCGTCTCAGGCAATGATCAAGCCGACCCTAGAAAAGTACGCGCTGTATTGAGCTCTAGGCGAATCACTTGTGCATCCGCTCAGGAAGTTGAATCTGTGACTGGCTATTCAATTGGCTGTGTCGCCCCTATTTTGTTAGATACGACAATACCCATTATTTTTGATAAGAAGATCATTTCATTAGAGCATGTAACCATCAGCAGTGGGTCTAATATGGCAGGGGTTGAGCTTAATTTGGATGACCTTTTGAAGCTAGCCTCACCGACGATCAGTGAAATTTCGCGTCAAAACCCTATCCAAAACTAATAAATCCCTCTCAAATTTCATCCGCCAGGTGATCTTAATCACATTTAATAATTTTACCAAGTGAATTTTTATCTTATTTAAATGAATAAATAGTGATCCTGATAATTATAATGTAGTGTAAATGTTACTTGTTATTATGAGTTCCCCTTGCTCAATTGAGCTTAAAGCCCTCATTTAACAAGGAAAGTGAATCCGCTGAATTAATCAGTTAAATCCACTTTTTGTGTAATGCATCTGTGACTATTCGCCCGATATTTATATCGGGCTTTTTTTTCATGAAACTTTTTTATTTCTGACATGGTCTATTCTTATAAATATCATAAAAACATGACACCGTATTGCTGCATTATTTACAGGGGCTAGCGGCATAAAATGAGGAGAGCGTCACACCAATGAGACGTTTATATCACCAAAATGCCAAGGGCGGCACAAAACGCTGAAAACATAGTGTTAAGCTGTATTTAACCCCTGTTCAGTCACAATACTGACACACGAAATTTCGTATAATTCGTGGCGCAACACATAATAAGGATAAAAGTATGAGACTGTTTAAGCGCTATACACCAAGTATGATAGCTAAACACGTAAGTCGGTTGTTTAAAGGTAGGATTTATATTTATGGCGTGGGGAAATTTGAATTCGATAATGGCAAGTTAATTCTTCCTGAAAAAGCGGAGAAACGACATTTCAAAACCGTTAAAGAAATTAATCAAGAAATCATGCGGTTAAGATGTGCACATGCATAATTATTGAATGTGTAAAAAGAAATTTTTAAGGGTCGACTTGTCGACCCTTTTTCATACTTGTAGCTTTTTAATGATTCGCTTTTTACAACGTAATTTTCTTAGCGCTTCGCTTTGGTCGCGTCAGGTAAATTTCCTTTCAACCCCATAGCATGCTGTATCAACTCATTTTTGACCAACGGTACAGTATTACCTATTGTCAAACCAACGCCTCGAACCCATTTTTTGACAGGATGTTCACCAGAAAATAGTTCTTTAAAACCTTGCATGGCAGCAATCATTTTTGCTGCTTCCGCTTTTCTCCAGCGCTCAAATGGACGTAAATTGCGTCTTAGGCCGATATCCTCGCCACTTTGCCACAATCGCTCTATCTCTTGCGCCAAACTAGCAGCATCGAGCAAACCTAAGTTTACCCCTTGTCCCGCCAATGGATGGATGGTGTGAGCAGCATCTCCGACCAACGCAATTCGATCACGCACAAAATCACGCGCATAACGCATCTTAAGGGGATAGGCTTGCCGTTCTCCTTGCACTTCACACAATCCAAGCTGCCCATCAAAAGCGGTGGCTAGAGCTTTATTGAATTCGGCACTATCCAAGTCCATTAGCAGTTCAGCTTTCAACGGATCAATAGACCACACAATAGAGCAAAGATCTGATTCGCCTAAAGGCAAAAATGCCAGAGGTCCATCTGGTGTAAATATTTGCCGCGCCACACCGCCATGAGGTTCTGCCGTTTTGATGTTTGCGACAATAGCGGAATGACCATAATCCCAATGTGTTAATGGAATTTCGGATTTATTACGTAGCCAAGAGTTTGCACCATCAGCCCCTACCAACAACTTAGTCGTAAATGATTGACCAGATTCTAAAGTAACCCAAGCTTCCGTCTCTCCCATCACCACATCTTTACATCGTTCTGGTGCGAAAAGCGTGACATTATCTTGGCTCTTAACTTGCTCAAGTAAAGCTAACTGAATCACTCTATTTTCAACGATGTGCCCTAGATCTTTTTGATGGATTTCTGAAGCTGAAAACTCAATTTTCGCGAAACTGTCTTGCTCCCATACCGTCATTGCGTCATACACCGAAGACCGACGAGCTTCAATACCAGCCCATGCACCAACATTTTTGAGGATGTTTTCACTGGCCCGGCTTAATGCAGAGACACGAACATCTGGCAGTTCATTTAACTGCTCTTCAGGAAGCTTCCCTTCAACAACAGCAATTCTTAAATCACTGTCTTGGAGTAATGCTGCAACCGTTAGCCCTACCATTCCACCGCCAATGATGGCGATATCAAAACTTTGCATCATATTATCTTTCTACCATACCAAGTGTTCTCGCCAAAAAAGGGCTTTTCATCGAACCTAAAGCCTCAAACCCCATCAGTCCAATATTTCGACCTACTCTCATTGGAATAAAATCATTCGAAAAGAGATGAACCAGACCAGACGTCAGTTCAATCGTTCGTTTTCGATCTTGTTCTCTTCTCTTTCTATAAGCACTGAGAACGCTATAGTGACCGGGATCATCCATATTGACTAAGATTTGCTCTGCAAGGGTCGCTACGTCTCGAATACCTAAGTTGAATCCTTGTCCAGCGATGGGATGCAAAGTTTGCGCTGCGTTACCCACAGCAGCAAATCGATGCGATACGATGGGGTCACGGGAACGCAATAGCAAAGGGTAAGATGTACGCTCACCAACTTTTATGAATTGCCCCAAACGCCAGCCAAAGCATTGCTGTAATTTGGCAAGAAATTCCTCATTAGAAAGCTTGGCAACATTCTCAACTGTTTCAGGGGGTAAGCACCACACCAATGACATTCGATTGTCAGACATTGGCAGTAATGCAAGAGGTCCCGATTCAGTAAATCGTTCAAACGCACGTCCAAGGTGAGGTTGGGACAAACAGACATTCGCTATCAGTGCAACTTGCTCAAAGTCGTGTTCTTGCAGCGGTAAACCAATATTCTGGGCAGATGGCGATAACGCACCATCTGCCGCCACGAGCAGTTTCGCTTCAATTGAAGCCCCTGACGACAGGGTGACCGTCACCGCATTTTTATCTCTCGACACATTACTCACGGAATCAGGGCAGAGAAAATCAATGTTATCGGCTCTATCCAATAGCGACTGATAAACTCGCCCAACATCCGCGAGTTCAACAACATACCCAAGCGCGTTCAAACTCAGAGCTTGCTTAGTGATGTCGGCTAAACCGGCATGCCCTTTGTCGGATACGTTAATATGCTCGATGGGGGTCGTAAAAGGCTGAATTTGCTCCCAGAGCCCGACGTTTTCCAGTATCAACGAAGTGCCGTGGGAAAGCGCAATAGAGCGAGAATCAAAGCCAGGATGGAGAGTATGCTCGACTTGAAAAGGTTCAATAACAGCAATAGACAATGTACCCTTGCTCAGTCGATTCAATGCCAATGCTAGTGTCGCACCTGCCATTGCTCCACCAGCAATGACCACATCATATTGTGTCATGAGGCTTTCCTACTTAATGAATAGTCGGCTTTTTGTCTTCACTCGGTCTCACGCCATACTCTGCATGCACCGTAAATACGCACGCTTTAACGTGCTCGATCACCTGCTCCAGTAAATCGGCTTGCTCTTCTAGATCATCCTCTTCATCAATGCCCAACTTAGAAATTTCTTCCAAATCACCCAGCGCTTCTTTTACATCGACTGGTGCTTTGTTTATCGATTGATTGGCCAACCCTAAACCAGAAATAAAGTGGTTCACCCATTCAGATAACCCATCAGCGGTAGCAAACAAATCAGAATCCGACTCCGATAACATCAACGTCAATTCAAATTGATCATTTGCCAACTCACTTAATGTTGCTTTTAGCAAGCTTTCAGCAACACCAACAGTGCTTATTGGCCAACCTAACCCATCATTTGTGTAATCAAACAATAGAGGCTGCCAGCTGTTGTCGTTAATCGCTAATCCGCCGCTTATCATTCCAGTCAATAAGCCATGTAACTCAGCGGGTGATACCGCAAGTTGTGCTGTCTTAAGTTCATTAACGAGTTGCGGAAAAGCAGGATAATTCACTTCACTCATAAGGGATTCGCTATAATGTAAGTTAGTTGGGCTAATCCTATCACTTAAGGCGCTTAGCGAAAATGTATAGCTGAACATAGCGTGTTCAATTTGTTGATTTCGTGTGTAGTTAGTCCCGCAATATCAGGAAACAAAGATGGAAGGGCTTGAATCTTAAGGTCGGTTTACCTATAGTTTCCTCCCTGACAGAAGTGAGCTTGTACTCCCTGTCTTTGGTTTGGTCGAGAGTGTACCGTAATGAGTAGTCAAGCAGTTGAAGTTGAAATATTGGGGAAGCTTACGCGAGTGAATTGTCCACCTGGGCAAGAAGAGTCACTGCTAAAAGCCGCCGAAGATTTGAATACGCGATTGAATGAAATGGCGGAAAGAACTAAGGTAACCAATACAGAAAAGCTATTAACGATTGCTGCTTTGAACATCTGTTACGAATTGCAAATATCTAAGCAAGAAGTACATGGTCAAACCACAGAAATAACAGAGCGAATGGAATTGCTCTCGGCGTCACTAGATGGTGCGCTCAAACAGCTAGGACGCGAATAAAAGTTTTACCCTGGAGTGTGCGTCAGCGGATTTAAGTCCCTGAGCCGATAAGCAATAATTAAGGGTTAGTACTTGAAAACTATTGAGCAAGCTCGGCTCGTACCGAGAAGCCTACGGTTATCATTGCTGATCCGCCTTGAACCAGCTGGTTCAAGGGCCACAATCCTCAACGGCACTCTGGGGTTCCTCATATGAAATCTTTCACACCTTCAATAGCATCAGCTGAACAGCGACAATGCATCCGAAAGAACATACGCTGCAAAAGGCGTGACCTTTCCAATGCAAAACAAATCGAAGCCTCTCATTGTTTGCTGACACAACTAAAAAAGCACTCTGCCGCGACCGATGCCAACACCGTTGCATTATATCTTGCCGTTGATGGTGAGCTCGACCTGACACCAGTTATCGAATGGTACTGGAACATGGGGAAAAAGGTCTGCTTACCCGTGCTTCACCCCTTCTCCAACGGGCACTTACTTTTCTTAGAATACACACCAAAGACAGATATGATTGCCAATCAATACAAGATTGCAGAGCCCAAGCTGAAAATGTCTCAAATTGTCCCTGTTAACGAAATTGATATTATCTATACCCCACTAGTTGCGTTTGACGATCAAGGACAAAGGCTTGGTATGGGAGGGGGTTACTACGATCGAACCCTAGCGTCTTGGGAAGCGACATCAGGGAATCAGGCAATTGGCTTGGCTCATGATTGCCAGCAAGTCCCTCTTCTTCCAGTGGAAGCTTGGGACATTCCTCTACAAACTATCGTGACCCCTTCAAAAACATGGCAATGGGATACAAAGCCTCGTTAAGTCACAAATGAATGCGTTAGCTAACCGACATCAATATATTCACGCAGATCACTGCACCTTTACATAAGTTGCAGGTATAATCGCGCGACTTTAATTTGTTCACCTAAATTCTGGAGAAAGGCATGACTCAAGATGAAATGAAAAAAGCCGCTGGCTGGGCCGCACTGAAGTATGTTGAAAAGGGCAGCATTGTTGGCGTTGGTACGGGTTCGACCGTCAATCACTTCATCGATGCACTTGGATCAATAAGAGAAGAGATTAAAGGTGCTGTTTCTTCTTCAGAAGCGTCAACTAAAAGGCTGCAAGAGCTTGAGATTGAAATCTTTGAATGCAACGACGTATTCGAGCTAGACGTATACGTTGATGGCGCTGATGAAGTTAACCCAGGTCGCGAAATGATCAAAGGCGGCGGTGCAGCCCTGACGCGTGAAAAGATTGTTGCCGCTATCTCAAAGAAATTTGTGTGTATTGTTGACGGAACAAAAGCCGTAGACGTATTAGGCGAATTCCCACTTCCAGTGGAAGTGATTCCTATGGCTCGCTCCTACGTTGCAAGAGAGTTGCTCAAGTTGGGCGGCGATCCGGTTTATCGAGAAGGTGTGGTAACAGACAATGGCAACATGATTTTGGATGTGTACGGATTAAAAATAACAAATCCAAAAGATCTAGAAGACAAAATCAATGCGATCGCGGGTGTCGTGACAGTCGGTCTGTTCGCACACCGAGGTGCAGATGTCGTGATTACAGGCACGCCTGATGGTGCAAAAATCGAAGAGTAAAACCATACATTTTAGTATTCGATAATTGCATTTTTATGCGATGGTTAGCACTAATTTCCGTCATTTGATTACAAACGGTACCTATAGGTGCCGTTTTCTCTTATTTTTCTTTAAGAAATTATGCCTTATTCCGTAATTTTCTTACCCAAAGCGAATATTTTTTGTTACTTTATTGTTCAATATATACAGAAGGTAAACGTTTGCGTACCTCTTCTGTACTCAGCTTATAGCCCGAAGTTTAAGGACGATAATCAATGGCCAAAGTATCACTGGATAAAGATAAGATAAAAATTCTCCTTCTTGAGGGGCTTCACCCTTCTTCAGTTGAAGTTTTTCAAGCGGCTGGTTACAGCAACATCGAGTATGTAAAAGGCTCAATGGCGGAAGAAGATCTGTTAGAAGCCGTTAAAGACGTGCACTTCATTGGTATTCGTTCCCGTACTAACCTTTCTGAAAAAGTATTCCAAGCGGCAGAAAAATTGGTCGCTATCGGTTGTTTCTGTATCGGAACCAACCAAGTTGATCTTGGCGCTGCGGCAAAACGCGGTATTCCTGTGTTCAACGCACCTTTCTCCAACACTCGAAGTGTGGCTGAGTTGGTATTGGGTCAAATCCTTCTGTTACTTCGTGGTATCCCTGAAAAGAACGCATTGGCACACCGTGGTATTTGGAAGAAAAGTGCGGACAGTTCTTACGAAGCACGTGGTAAGCGTTTAGGTATCATTGGTTACGGTCACATCGGTACTCAACTGGGTATTATTGCTGAAAACTTAGGCATGCGTGTCTACTTCTACGATATTGAGAACAAGCTTTCATTGGGTAACGCAACCCAAGTTCACACCATGAGTGAACTGCTAAACAAATGTGATGTGATAACGCTGCACGTTCCTGAAACGGACGGCACTAAGAATATGATGGGCGAAGCTGAATTCGCTCGCATGAAGCCTGGCTCTATCTTCATCAACGCAGCTCGCGGTACTGTCGTGGATATACCAGCTCTCGCTTCAGCATTAGAAACCAAACATCTTTCTGGTGCAGCAATTGACGTATTCCCTGTTGAACCAAAAACCAATGCTGACCCATTTGAGTCTCCATTGCTTAAATACGATAACTGTATCCTGACTCCTCACGTTGGTGGTTCTACCCAAGAAGCACAAGAAAACATTGGTGTTGAAGTTGCTGGGAAACTAGCAAAATACTCAGATAACGGCTCAACACTATCCAGTGTCAATTTCCCAGAAGTGTCGCTGCCAGAGCACAGAGGAACATCTCGTCTACTGCACATTCATGAAAACCGCCCAGGTATTCTGACGCAAATTAACACCATCTTCGCTGAAGAGGGAATTAACATCGCGGGTCAGTACTTACAAACCAGCTCAGAAATGGGTTATGTGGTTATTGATGTTGAAGCAGATCGCTCTGAAGAAGCTTTACTGAAGCTGAAAGAAATCGCGGGAACTATTCGAGCTCGTATTCTTCACTAATTTCACATTCTTAGCTACATTGGTAAAAAGGGGGACGCCAGTTGGCGTCCCCCTTTTTAGTTTAAAACTTGCGTCGCTTAATCTTTCAGCTTGTAAATCACATCCACCCTATCACGGATAACAATGCTGGAATCTTGATAAGTATTGGATGCCTTTTCTGCCCCAAGAGCCATGCTTCGCATTAGCATCGGACGGTTTGAATTATTGTTGTAACTGATTCTCCAAACGCCATCCACTTCACGCTCAAAACCTTCTGCGAGAAATTTTGCTTTCTGTGTCGCGTCTTTGATTGCCGCCAAACGCGCTTGCTCTTGATACTTGGATTCGTCTTTTACTTTCAATTGAATATCGTCGATGCGATTAATCCCATCGCCTAAGGCACCATCAAGATAACTGTTTAAGTTACCTAAGACTTCAACGGTCACCGTGACACTGCGGGAAGCTTGATACCCAACCAGTTCGACTTTGCCACTTTTAGGGTAGTGATACTGCGGCGCTAAATACAAATTAGTGCTGGCGATGTTGTCTCTTTTCACTCCAGCAGCGGTTAAGCGCTCAACAAAAGAGCTCACAGCTTTATCTACCGCTTGCTTCGCTTGCTCTGCTGTCAACATGGTTTCTACCACTTGAACAGTAAACTCAGCCATATCTGGCACAGCGGTCACTTCGCCGTGCCCCGACGTAGAAATATGCGGAAATGAAAGCTCTTCTGCTTTAACAGGAGCCATCATTACTCCCATGAGCAACACACCGATCATCGATAATTTTTTCATGCCGTTCTCCTAAGGGTTCGTCGCTATAATAGACGCTAACATCAGAGATTGATTCCATTCATATTCATATTTGACACAAAGTTTACTGAGGGAGATGTTGTCTCGCGTATTGAATAATTGACTGGGAAACTTCTTTTAGTACTCCACTCTCTAACTGCCAATGATGCCAATACATGCGGTGAGAGAGAAAAAAACTCGGTGTAATGTCTATCAACACTCCTTGCTTGAGTTCAGATTCAATTTGCTGCCTTGGGATCAAACAATAAGCCACACCACTGATCGCCAATTTAACAAAAGCTTCTGAGCTGCGAACTGTATGCTTCAATACACTTCCAATGGGTAAATTGAAGTGCTGGTGAACAAATCTTTCATGCATATCATCATGCTGATCAAAAGCCACTGCTGGCGCTCGTTTTAGCGCTTCTCTATTTACACCTTCAGGAAAGTACATCTGACAAAAATCTGGACTCGCGACACACAAATAATCCACTCTTCCTAGGTAGTCGGCATCACATCCAGACATCGGTTGAGAATCAAGGCTTATTGCCCCAACGACTTCACCACTTCGAAGCTTATCAATGGTTCTTCCTTCATCATCTACCACCAAATTCAGCTCAATTCGCTTTTGTTTCAGCAAAGGTGACAAGCTAGGTAAAAGCCAAGTGGCAAGGCTATCGGCATTCGTAGCCAATGCGACAGACAATGGGCGCTCACTGTTTTCAGTGCTAAGCTCGGGCAAAAGCTCCTCTTCTAGCAAGCAAACTCGTCGGTACAGTCCAAGTAATTTCTTTCCAGCTTGAGTCGCTCTGGGAGGCTGTTCCCGAACTAATACAGGCTGTGCCAGCCATTTCTCTAACTGTTTAATCCTTTGAGATACAGCCGATTGGGAGATACATAACTGCTCCGCGGCTCGTTCAAAACCTCTTTGATTAAGTACACTGTCTAGTGCTTCAATCCATCGATAATCTAACCCTCTCATATTTCCCTCAACTCACGCACCCAAGATATAAGTTTAACTTATCATTCATTAAAATTATTAGTTTAATTTATTTTCTTATTCCCCTTATCCTTGCGGCTCATTTTTGATATTTCTATTTTTAAGTAAGGGTAACGTTGTGAACTTCTGGGTGTTATTGCAAGGTTTTGGGTTAGGCGCAACGATGATCATTCCAATTGGAGCGCAGAATGCGTATGTGCTGAACCAGGGCATTAAGCGCAATCACCATCTTACAACCGCGACGATCTGTAGTTTATTGGACGTTTTTTTCATCTCTCTAGGCATTTTTGGTGGTGGTGCAATCCTTTCTCAAAACGAATTGCTACTCACCTCTGTCACTCTGGGGGGAATCGCGTTTTTAAGCATCTATGGTCTTATGTCTCTAAGAAGTGCTTTTGCTCCAGCAGAGCAACGAGAATCTAATGCCCAAATCACTGCAAGAGGAAAGCGTGCAGTCGTTTTAGGGGCGCTCGCAGTTACCGTTCTTAACCCTCACCTGTATTTAGATACGGTCGTCATTTTGGGTTCTATCGGAGGACAATACGAAGGACAAGATCGTATTGCTTTCGCTATAGGTACAGTACTGGCGTCGTTTGCTTGGTTTTACAGCTTATCCCTTGGCGCAGCAAAGTTGGGACCTACGCTCTCTAAACCTAAAGTAAAGAAAGGGATTGATATTGGTGTGGCCGCAATGATGTTCACTATCGCAATAATTCTCGCGAATGGGTTATGGCAGCAATACATGTAGATTCTTGTTCAAACTTAAGGATATGACATGGATGTAATTCAACAGATTTACCAAAGGAACATCGATCTTTTAAACGAACTCAACATCCCATTCAATGAATGGCAACATCGTCCAATTTTGGATTTTGCGACAGATGAAGCGATTGCCAAGGAGTTGGGCTGGACAGGTACGTTGTCTAAAAGCTTATTTCTGAAAGTTAAAGGTGGTGGTTACGCACTTTACTTAACCGATAAAGACAGCCGCCTCAATGCTAAAGGAATTAAAGGGCTTTTAGGCAAACGTGTATCTATCTGTGATAATGAAGAAATGACAGCAAAAACAGGCTATTTAGTTGGGGCTGTTTGCCCATTCACATTACCCACCTCAGTCCCCATTATTTTGGATACTGCACTTCTGACACATGACGAGCTGCTTTATACATCTGGGGATCCTGCTGTAACGATTGGAATTAATATTGTCTATTTAGAAATACTGCTGGAGTCTCTAGAGAATCCGATTTATAAGCTATCTGAATAGCTGACACTGAACATAAATCACAAAAAAAGATTCAAAAATAAAGGCGCTTAACTGAGTAAGCGCCTTATTTCAATGGAAGTGTTTTGATCTACAAAGAAAATTAATCAACTTTGTTCAAGTGCACATCCATTTGAGGGAATGGAATTTCGATACCTGCTTCATCAAGTGCTTCTTTAATTGCCTGAAGAGAGTCGAAATAAACATTCCAGTAGTCCGCGGTTTTCACCCAAGGACGAACAACAAAGTTAACAGAAGAATCTGCAAGTGCAACCACACCAATGGTCACACCTGGATCTTTCAGAATACGCTCATCTTTTGCCAATGTTTCGGCAATGATCTCTTGAGTTTTCTTAAGATCAGCGTTGTAAGAAACACCAATAACATGATCAATACGTCGTGTTTGGTGACGAGAGTAGTTTGTTATTGGACCACCAATAACACCGCCATTAGGCACTACAACCATCTTGTTGTCTGGTGTAGTAAGAACGGTTTGGAAGATCTGGATAGACTCAACAGAACCAGATACGCCACCTATTTCAACGTAATCGCCCGATTTGAATGGACGGAACGCAACGATAAGTACACCTGCCGCGAAGTTAGACAGAGAGCCTTGCAGTGCCAAACCAACTGCTAAGCCAGCCGCACCAATAACCGCAACTACTGAAGCAGTTTGAACACCCAAACGACCTAATGCTGCAATAAGAACAATAACAAACAACAAGTAACGAACCAGCGCGTGGATAAACTCCACCACCGCTTTATCCATGTTCTTCTTCTTCATCACCTTCGCTACGCTGTTTGCGATAGCTTTAACGATAATGTTACCGATAAACAGTATCAGTACTGCTGAAATGATGTTTACACCATATTGAATGATCAGATCTGAGTTGTTTGTCAGCCAAGATTCCATTTTACTGACTCCTCCTGCTAAGTTTAGGTTATCAACCACTGATGGTTCGCTTGCCATTCCTTTTTACCTCTAGGTTTCTTATTTTGAATATGTGTGCCTTGTCCAAATTAGTAACTTCACTAATTTAGGGCGGTGCATCTCTGCGACAGAATTTCGACAAAATATCTTACAATTGAACTCAATGAAAGTCATCGCCACATTAATATTGAGACTACGACTTAAAAATTTGGGCTTTTAGCGAAAGGGTTATGTAATCAATAGAATAACCCTCAACCAACTTTAGCGGTGTTTGAAAAGATAGCAAGCATAAAAAAGCCCGCTCAATGAGCGGGCTTTTCAGTTCAATTCGAAAGAATTAAAGAACGTCTACTGCATTCAAGTCAGCGAATGCTTGCTCAAGGCGAACAACCATTGAAGATTGCGCTGCACGTAGCCATACACGTGGATCGTAGTATTTCTTGTTAGGAGCATCATCGCCTGTAGGGTTACCAATTTGACCCTGTAGGTAATCGTGCTTGTCCGCTTCGTATGCACGGATACCATCCCAAGTTGCCCACTGAGTATCAGTATCGATGTTCATTTTGATAACACCGTAGCCGATAGACTCTTGAATTTCTTCTTGAGAAGAACCTGAACCACCGTGGAATACGAAGTTCAGAGCGTTAGGTGCAATACCAAACTTCTCTGCACAGTATGCTTGAGAATCACGTAGGATTGTTGGAGTCAGTACAACGTTACCTGGCTTGTATACACCGTGTACGTTACCGAAAGATGCAGCAATAGTGAAACGAGGGCTGATAGCATTCAACTTCTCGTAAGCATAAGCTACGTCTTCTGGAGAAGTGTATAGCTCAGACGCATCCATATCAGAGTTGTCTACGCCATCTTCTTCACCACCAGTACAACCTAGTTCGATTTCAAGAGTCATGTCCATTTTAGCCATGCGCTCTAGGTACTTAGCAGAGATTTCAATGTTTTCTTCTAGAGACTCTTCAGAAAGGTCAATCATGTGTGAAGAGAACAGAGGCTTACCAGTTTGAGCAAAGAACTCTTCACCAGCATCTAGCAGACCGTCGATCCAAGGAAGTAGTTTCTTAGCCGCGTGGTCAGTGTGTAGGATTACTGGTACACCGTAAGCTTCAGCTACAGCGTGTACGTATTTTGCACCAGCAACAGCACCAAGAATTTGTAGACCTTGGCCTTCAAGTTTTAGACCTTTACCTGCGAAGAAAGCAGCACCACCGTTAGAGAACTGAACGATAACTGGCGCTTTAACTTTTGCAGCTGCTTCTAGTACTGCGTTTACAGAGTCAGTACCAATACAGTTAACCGCTGGAAGTGCGAAGTTGTTTTCTTTAGCAACTTCAAATACTTTCTGAACGTCATCACCAGTGATAACACCTGGCTTTACGAAGTCGAAGATCTTAGACATGGATGTAATCCTATTTATCTGTCGTTTTAAAATAAAACTGATTAAGTTTAAATTCTTGCAAACGTTTGCTCACAACGCGAGGTATTCTAACAGAGAACCATTTGGCGTGCAGCAAACAAGAAAGCGGGATTCACTCCCGCTTTCAGTTATTCTTACTTAGCGCGCTCTTCAAGCATCGCTACTGCTGGCAGTACTTTACCTTCAACGAATTCAAGGAATGCGCCGCCACCTGTAGAGATGTAAGAAACGTCAGCCTTAATACCGAACTTGTCGATTGCTGCTAGTGTATCGCCACCACCTGCTACAGAGAAACCTGCAGATTCCGCGATTGCTTTAGAAATGCCCGCTGTACCCGCTTCGAAGTTCTTGAATTCGAATACGCCTACAGGACCGTTCCAAAGGATAGTTTTTGCGTTGCCGATGATTTCAGCTAGAGCCGCAGTTGAATCTGGACCTAGGTCGAAGATCATGTCGTCGTCTGCAACTTCAGAAACATGCTTGATTTCAGCTTCTGCGTTCTCGTCGAATGCTTTAGCACATGCAACGTCAGTCGCGACTGGAATAGCACACTCTTTCATTAGCTTCTTAGCAGTGTCAACTAGGTCTGCTTCGTATAGAGATTTACCTACGTTGTGACCTTCAGCTGCGATGAATGTGTTTGCGATACCACCACCAACAACAAGTTGATCAGCAACTTTAGAAAGAGATTCAAGAACTGTCAGCTTAGTAGAAACCTTAGAACCACCAACGATAGCAACCAGTGGACGCTCTGGGTTGTCCATTGCTTTGCCTAGTGCTTCAAGCTCAGCAGCAAGAAGAGGACCAGCACATGCAACAGGAGCGTGAGTACCAACACCGTGAGTAGACGCTTGTGCACGGTGAGCCGTACCAAATGCGTCCATTACGAAGATGTCACATAAGGATGCGTATGCTTTAGATAGCTCTTCTTCGTTCTTCTTCTCGCCTTTGTTGAAGCGAACGTTTTCAAGAACAACAAGTTCACCAGCGTTCAGCTCAAGACCGTTTAGGTAATCTTTCGCTAGTTTAACGTCGCAGTCTAGTGCGTCGTTTAGGTAGTTAACTACAGGAGCTAGAGAGAACTCTTCGTTGTATTCACCTTCAGTAGGACGACCTAGGTGAGATGTGACCATAACTTTTGCACCAGCTTCCAAACAAAGCTTGATGGTTGGTAGAGATGCTAGAATACGAGCATCTGAAGTTACTTTACCGTCTTTTACTGGTACGTTTAGGTCAGCACGGATAAATACGCGTTTACCTGCTAGTTCCAGGTCAGTCATCTTGATTACAGACATGGTTTGTCCTCTCAATGTTTCAATTTTAAAGTTTGGTAGCTCAGCATCACGCTCAGCCAATAAATTCTTTCTCTGGTGCTTACTTTGGGGCAAAACACATTTATTTCAAGCCCCAAATTAAAACTTTTACCGCTTGATTTAACCCAATTCGTGCATGGTAATCGCGGTATCCAGCATCCGGTTAGCAAAGCCCCATTCGTTATCACACCACACCAACATCTTAACAAGATGTCCATTGCTCACTCGTGTTTGCGAGCCGTCCACTATGGCACTGTGGGAATCGTGATTGAAGTCGATGGAAACTAACGGCGCCTCAGTATAGTCAACAATGTTGTCTAATGTACACCGAGAAGCGTTAATAATGGTTTGATTTACGTCATTAACTTTCACATTTGTATTTATTGTTACACTCAAATCCATTGCAGTGACGTTTACGGTAGGTACTCGAACCGAAATTGCTTCAAATTTGTTAGAAAATTTCGGGAATATACGTTCAATACCCAAGTGCAATTTTGTATCGACTGGGATAATAGATTGGCTGGCCGCTCGAGTACGTCGCAAGTCTGGATGGTATGCATCAATTACTTGCTGATCGTTCATAGATGAATGAATGGTCGTGATGGTTCCCGAATCGATACCAAAGGCATCATCAAGTACCTTTATGATTGGCACGATACAGTTTGTCGTACAGGAGCCGTTGGATACGACTTTGTGTTCTGCTTTGATGGATTCATGATTCACACCGTAAATGATGGTGTTATCTAAATCACCAGCCCCAGGGTGCGAAAATAGAACTTTTTTGGCACCTGCCGCAATATGTTTTTGCCCATCAGCCTGAGACCCATACACACCTGTGCAATCCAGCACGATGTCGACTTCTAAGTCACGCCACGGAAGTAATTCAATATCTTCTAAATGCAAAATGCGAACAGAATCACGCTCACCACTATCGTGATGAATGAAAAGATGCTCTTGGTCGTGAGATATCTTTTTAAAAAATCGACCATGCGAGGTGTCATATTGGAGAAGATGCGCCATGGCTTCTGGCTGCGCTAGCTCATTAACCGCAACCACTTTGATCTGCTGGTTTTTACTGCTTTCATAAACCGCACGTAACACGTTACGCCCTATTCGACCAAATCCGTTGATCGCGACTTTTAGCATCTCTGCTGCCCTCACATAAATTGCGTGGTACAGATAGTAACTGATATTACTGAAAGTTCACAGGCAGCCATAGCCTTATCCGGTCCTTTATTTCCATAAGAATGAGTTGTGGAAAGATTGCCAAGCCCTACCATGGAAGTCGTGGCTGGTCGTACCCTTTGATGCAACAAAGCAACTCTTAAAGTTGAAGTCACTCGCATTCGAGTGTACCTCCAATTGAACCTGTTAACATTCATGTTTATAAAACCAATGTAACGTTCCTTTGGCGCTTTCTACCCTCATTTTCTCACCAAAGGACAAATACATGACTGAATGGTCTGCCGAACAGTATTGCAATACGTGCCGAAAAACGACCTCGCATACAGAAACCTTGGTACGCAAGCCAAGTAGTTATGATAGCGATACTTCATTACTAGGCAGAATAAAGCTCTCTCTTCATACCATTATTAATGGTGGCAGTTACTACGATATGGATCGCTATGTCACTTGTAAAACGTGCCATACAAAAGAGCTAAAGAATCAGGGTAACGAATTCGAATAGACATAAAAAAACCGAACCAGCGATGGTTCGGTTTTTTCTTTATAGGCTTGGGAGAGGTTTACGCCAACAGTTCGTTAGCGGTCTCGACTACGTTTTCAACCGTGAAGCCGAACATCTTGAACAGCTCGCCCGCTGGTGCAGATTCGCCGAACGTCGTCATACCAATGATACGACCATCGAAGCCCACGTACTTGTACCAGAAGTCAGCAATGCCGGCTTCCACTGCAATACGAGCGGTTACGTCTGAAGGCAGTACTGATTCGCGGTAAGCAGCGTCTTGCTTGTCGAATGCATCCGTTGAAGGCATAGAGACTACGCGTACTTTCTTGCCTGCTGCTGTCAGTTGCGCTGCGGCTTCAATGGTTAACTCTACTTCAGAGCCCGTTGCAATCAAGATAAGCTCTGGCTTGCCATCGCTGTCTTTCAGGATGTAGCCACCTTTTGCGATATCAGCCACTTGTGCGGCGTCACGCTCTTGCTGCGCTAGGTTTTGACGAGAGAAGATAAGCGATGTTGGACCGTCTCTGCGCTCAATCGCCAGTTTCCAAGCCACTGCCGATTCCACTTGGTCACATGGACGCCATGTGCTCATGTTTGGCGTTAGGCGTAGAGAGGCGATTTGCTCAACCGGTTGGTGAGTCGGACCGTCTTCACCCAAGCCGATAGAATCGTGCGTGTACACCTGAATGTTCTGCACTTTCATCAGTGCTGCCATGCGCATCGCGTTACGTGCGTATTCCATGAACATGAGGAACGTTGCGCCGTATGGTACGAAACCACCGTGCAGAGCAATGCCGTTCATGATGGCTGTCATACCGAACTCACGCACACCGTAGTGGATGTAGTTACCGGACGCGTCTTCCGCCGTCAGTGATTGAGAGCCAGACCACATGGTCAGGTTTGAAGGCGCAAGGTCAGCCGAGCCACCCATAAATTCAGGCAAGATAGCACCGAACGCTTCCAACGCGTTTTGCGACGCTTTACGTGACGCAATGTTAGCTGGGTTAGCTTGAAGATCTGCAATGATTTGGCTTGCTTTCGCTTCCCATTCTGCAGGCAGTTCGTTGTTTACTCGACGTTTGAACTCGGCGGCAAGCTCTGGATATGCTGCTTCATAAGCTGCAAATTTCTCGTTCCACGCTGCTTCCTTAGCTGCGCCTGCTTCTTTCGCAGACCACTCTGCGTAAACTTCCTGCGGAATTTCAAAAGGACCGTGCTCCCAACCTAAAAACTCACGTGCTGCTGCAATTTCTTCATGACCCAATGGCGCGCCGTGACAGTCGTGTGAACCCGACTTGTTTGGCGAACCGAAACCGATGATGGTTTTGGTACAGATAAGGGTTGGACGTGGGTCCGCTTTCGCCGCTTCAATCGCTGCGTTAATCGCATCCGCATCGTGACCGTCTACTGCAGGAATGACATGCCAGCCGTACGCTTCAAAACGCTTAGGTGTGTCGTCTGAGAACCAGCCTTCCACTTCACCGTCGATAGAGATGCCGTTGTCATCCCAGAACGCAATCAGCTTGCCAAGACCCAGCGTACCCGCAAGAGAACATGCCTCGTGCGAGATACCTTCCATCAGACAGCCATCACCCATGAAGGCGTAAGTGAAGTGGTCAACGATGTCGTGACCGTCTTTGTTGAACTGCGCCGCTAGAGATTTCTCAGCCAGAGCCATGCCCACTGCGTTAGTGATGCCTTGACCAAGCGGACCTGTCGTGGTCTCGATGCCCGGTGCGTAACCGTACTCAGGGTGACCTGGTGTTTTTGAATGCAGTTGACGGAAGTTCTTCAACTCTTCGATTGGCAAATCGTAACCCGCAAGGTGCAACAAAGAGTAAATCAGCATAGAGCCGTGACCGTTAGATAAAACGAAACGGTCGCGGTCTGCCCACTCAGGGTTGGTTGGGTTGTGGTTTAGGTGAGAGCGCCACAGTACTTCGGCGATATCAGCCATACCCATTGGTGCACCTGGGTGACCAGAGTTAGCAGCTTGAACACCATCCATGCTAAGGGCACGAATTGCATTAGCTAGCTCTTTGTTTGAAAGAAGGTTACGAGAAGACATGTCTGCTCCTGAATGCATTAAGCGAATTGAAAGAGAAATTGTGAGCGCGTATTGTCGCAAAGCGCAATAGGTGCTGCAATCGATTTACCTACCATTTCGTGACATTTGCTACCCTTTTACTACATTGCGCGTGAACATCTGCGAAATCACAGCAACTTGCGCAATCGGTTGGTTATGAGATATGTACAAAATTTGCTTGAATTCTATCAATTCGAAATTAGAATAGACGTCTAGATGTAGAAACACCTACAAAATTTAATGTATTTAAGCGAGATGGATTTGAATAATCGGTCTCTTAAACTTTTTAAAGAGTGGAGCTATCATGGCAAAGCACCTATTCACTTCTGAATCAGTTTCAGAAGGTCACCCAGATAAAATTGCAGACCAAATTTCTGATGCTGTACTTGATGCGATTCTAGAACAAGATCCAAAAGCTCGTGTAGCGTGTGAAACTTATGTAAAAACTGGCATGGTAATGGTCGGTGGTGAAATCACTACTTCAGCTTGGGTTGATATCGAAGAGTTGACTCGCCAAACCGTTCGAGAAATCGGATACGTGCACTCTGACATGGGCTTTGATGCCGATTCTTGTGCAGTACTGAACACCATCGGTAAACAATCCCCAGACATCAACCAAGGTGTCGATAAAACGGATCCTAAAGAGCAAGGCGCAGGCGACCAAGGCATTATGTTTGGTTACGCGACAAATGAAACTGATGTGTTCATGCCAGCTCCAATCACATACTCACATTTACTGGTTCAGAAGCAGGCCGAAGTCCGCAAAAACGGCAGCCTTCCATGGTTGCGACCTGATGCGAAATCTCAGGTAACCTTCCAGTACGATCAAGGCAAAATTGTTGGTATCGATGCGGTCGTTTTATCTACTCAGCATTGTGATTCTATTTCTACACCAGACCTGCGTGAAGCAGTAATGGAAGAAATCATTAAACCTGTTTTGCCTTCTGAATGGCTGAACAAAGAAACCAACTTCTTCATCAACCCAACCGGTCGTTTTGTGATCGGCGGTCCAATGGGTGATTGTGGTTTGACTGGTCGTAAGATCATTGTTGATACCTACGGTGGTGCAGCTCGTCACGGCGGCGGCGCATTCTCAGGTAAAGATCCATCAAAAGTAGACCGTAGTGCAGCATACGCGGCACGTTATGTTGCGAAAAACATCGTAGCAGCAGGTTTGGCTGATCGCTGTGAGATTCAGCTTTCATATGCTATCGGTGTTGCTGACCCAACATCTATCATGGTGGAAACGTTCGGTACTGAAAAAGTGCCACATAACATCATCATTGAAGCGGTTCGTCAGAACTTCGACCTACGCCCATACGGGCTTCAAGAAATGCTGAACTTACTTCAGCCTATCTATAAGAAGACTGCGGCTTACGGTCACTTTGGTCGTGAAGAATTCCCTTGGGAAGCAACAGACAAAGCGATTCTACTACGCGAATTCGCTGGTCTGTAAGATAAAATATTCAAACTGGAGCCCTCGCAATGCGAGGGCTTTTTGTTACATAAAATTTACATTAAGATCATTTTTTAAACATTAAAGGTTGTTTTTTCGCTGGGTGATGACATAGTTAATAGTAAGAAAAGTGTGGGTATTATATTTTTGTCATCACGGTTCACCCACTTATTCAAAGGATTTTGTTATTTTCCGCCCCTTAAGGTTTTGTCGTACTTGAGCCGGTTAATAACTGTGAGATGCAAAATGCATTCGTGACAAGGGGTTGGGTTCACGAACTCATTCTGCATCGAATTAGGGGAAACTGCCCATCAGTGGTAGTTGAATGCACTCATTCAGGAGGATTTATGCCTCGTACACTCAATCCAGATAACGTGTCTGATAAGAAAGACAATGTCATCCCAGATTCTGAATACGCCAAAACCATACCTTGTAATAAAGTCGGTATCACTGAGCCTTTTCAATGGCTTGCAATGGCCGTTCACGACCTAATGAGAACACCACTTATCAGCGCTTTTTACGGTTTATGCTTTACCGCGGCCGCGATAGGGGTTGTCGGCTTAGTATACTGGCAAGGAACTCACCTTGTTGTTTTGCCAAGCTTAATTGTTTATATGCTCATCGGTCCTTTCCTTGCACTTGGGCTGTATGATGCCGCTTGGGAGCTCGAGAAAGGTCATAAACCTCGGTTAATGCATTCAATACATGCTATTGGGAGAAATTCCGTCTCTCAGTGGGGGTTTGCCCTCATGCTCAGTATTGCCATGATATTCTGGATGCGGATCGCAGCCTTATTACACGCTTTATACCCTTCCGTCGAAGGGGCACCTATTTCTGAGTTCTTACCGTTTCTTGTTATCGGCTCCTTAATAGGGATTGTACTTTCTACTATTATTTTCTGTATATCCGTCTTCTCTATTCCAATGATGATGGAACGCAGAGTCGATATTATGACCGCCATCTTTACAAGCTTTAACGCGGTAAAATCAAACATCCCAGCAATGATTGTCTGGGCTGCAATTATTTGCGGTGGTTTGATTATCGGTTTTGCCACTTTCGGACTTGGAATGATGGTCGTAATGCCAATATTGGGTTATGGAACATGGCACGGCTACGAAGCGACAATTCAACGTCGACATCATTAACAAATTAGCAGATTTAAGTACAATAACAGCCTCAATCCAGAGGCTGTTATCTTATGCAAGACCCGACAACACACTACGCGATCGAACAAATCATCAAACAGTGCATCAAAAAAGCAGAACGCGTGTTTCAAAAGAAATTTGTACAGCCTACATGGAACTTTAATGTCAGGGGTAAGGCTGCTGGAAAGGCGTACCTACAACAATGGGAGATCCGCCTCAACCCCGCTTTATTTAAAGAGAATAAGTTAGCCTTTCTACAAGAAGTTATCCCACACGAAGTCGCACATCTGATTACCTACCAATACTTTGGTCGAGTCAAACCTCACGGTAAAGAATGGCAATATGTCATGGAATCCGTTTTAGGTATCCCGGCAAAAACAACACATAGCTTTGACGTAACAGGGGTTCAAGGAAAAACATTCGAGTACCAATGTGGTTGCCAAGTTCACCCATTATCTATCCGTCGACACAATAAGGTTCTGAGGGGAGAAACCAGTTATCGCTGTAAAGCCTGTCAGCACGACCTCAAATTTACAGGCACTCAATTGTCTTAAGTTTGTTAATTTCCTTTATATCTATAGATAAAAATATCACGTAGTTGCTAGACTCAAGTTATTAATAATCTTAATTATCAATAACTATGCGTCCACTATATTATTTCCTTGTATTGGCTCTCTTCAGTGCCGCTACCATTGCTGCCCCGCCCTCTTCGTTTTCAAAAGCCAAAAGAGAGGCAGTTAAGATTTACGCAGATCATCCAATTAGCTTTTACTGCGGATGTGATATTGAGTGGAAGGGGAAAAAAGGCGTTCCTGATCTAAAAGGGTGCGGTTATGAAGTGCGAAAACAACTAAAACGCGCTTCTCGAATTGAATGGGAACACGTAGTACCTGCGTGGCAATTTGGTCATCAGCGACAATGCTGGCAAACAGGCGGAAGAAAGAACTGCACTAAAAAAGACAAAGTATTTCGCTCAATGGAGGCTGATCTTCACAATCTGACTCCGACCATCGGTGAAGTTAATGGCGATCGTTCCAATTACAACTTTAGCCAATGGAATGGCGTCGATGGCGCGACCTATGGTCAATGTGAAGTGCAGGTCAACTTCAAACAAAGAAGGGTTATGCCACCCGATCGCGCCAAAGGATCTATCGCGCGCACATACCTTTACATGAGTAAAGAGTATGGATTTCGCCTTTCTAAGCAACAAACCAATTTAATGAAAGCGTGGAATAAGCAATTCCCAGTCGGTGAATGGGAATGCACGCGTGATGAGCGCATATATAAGGTACAAGGTAACCACAATACTTTTGTTTACGAAGCCTGCCAAAACCGTTCCTAAGAACTCTTCCAGTCTATAGGGGCGCTAGCCCCTTGTTTTTTCCTCTTCACGCATCCATGTTAGTCACTAAATATGTGTCATGCAGGAAACAAAAAAACATGCGAATCCCTCGAATTTATCACCCCGAAACCATCAATGAACTCGGCTTGGTGAAATTA
The DNA here is from genome assembly GCF_019977755.1 of Vibrio penaeicida. Classification (NCBI taxonomy): domain Bacteria; kingdom Pseudomonadati; phylum Pseudomonadota; class Gammaproteobacteria; order Vibrionales; family Vibrionaceae; genus Vibrio; species Vibrio penaeicida. The sequence goes on from NZ_AP025144.1 coordinate 3,643,412, forward strand.
AGCGATGATGCAGCTGGTCATATAGGCAGAGCGCTGCGCATGAAAGAAGGGCAAAATGTGTTGTTGTTTGATGGCAGCAATGCTGAATTTCCTGCAATCATTTCAGAAGTCAGTAAAAAAAATGTCACAGTAGATGTTCTAGAGCGTGTCGAAACCAGTATTGAATCGCCGTTAAACATTCATCTAGGACAAGTTGTCTCTCGTGGTGAAAAAATGGAATTCACCATTCAGAAATCCGTTGAATTGGGTGTAAATACCATAACCCCTTTGATTTCTGAACGATGTGGCGTAAAACTGGACACCAAACGATTCGAAAAAAAGCTGGCACAATGGCAGAAAATAGCCATCAGTGCATGTGAACAATGTGGGCGCAATACCATTCCAGAAATTCGTCCCATCATGCAGCTTGAACAATGGTGTGCCGAGCAAAGCGACGCTCTGAAATTGAATTTACACCCAAGAGCCCAATACTCAATCAATACCTTACCAACACCTATTACAAGAGTAAGATTATTGATAGGTCCTGAAGGCGGATTGTCTGCAGAAGAAATCCGCATGACAGAAGAGTACCAATTTGAAGAAACGTTGCTTGGTCCTAGAGTATTACGGACAGAAACCGCAGCGTTAACCGCTATTACTGCATTACAAGTTCGCTTTGGCGACCTTGGATAAACGGAGATATTCGAATGATAAAAGTCGGCATCGTAATGGATCCCATTGCATCGATTAACATCAAAAAAGATTCTAGCTTTGCAATGATGTTAGAAGCTCAGCGTCGTGGTTGGGAAATCCACTATATGGAGATGAACGACCTCCACTTAGATCAAGGCACCCCTATTGCTGACACGAAAGTGGTTACTCTGAAAGAAGATCCTTCTGGTTGGTATGAATTCCAATCAGAGCAAACGATCGAACTTTCAGAACTTGATGCCGTTTTGATGAGAAAAGATCCTCCGTTTGACACAGAGTACATCTACGCAACGTACATTCTTGAGCGAGCGGAAGAAAAAGGGACGCTGATCGTCAACAAGCCACAAAGCCTACGTGACTGTAACGAAAAGCTATTTACTGCTTGGTTCCCAGAACTGACTCCAACTACCATCGTTACTCGCAAAGCGGAAAAAATCCGTGAATTTCAAGCCAAACATGGTGATGTGATCCTTAAGCCATTAGATGGTATGGGTGGCGCTTCTATTTTCAGAGTGAAGCAAGGCGATCCTAATGTCTCGGTAATCATCGAAACGCTGACAAACCACGGGCAGAATTACGCCATGGCGCAAACTTTTGTACCGGATATCAGCAACGGTGATAAACGTATTTTGGTGGTGGATGGGGAGCCAATGCCTTATTGCTTAGCGCGTATTCCTGCAGAAGGTGAAACCCGAGGTAACCTTGCCGCAGGTGGTACTGGCGTGGCAAGACCATTAAGTGAAACAGATTTACAGATAGCACACGCTGTAGCTCCTACACTTAAGGAAAAAGGGCTTATATTTGTGGGCTTGGACGTTATTGGTGACAAGCTAACTGAAATTAACGTCACCAGCCCAACTTGCATTCGCGAAATCGAAGCGGCATTCGATATATCTATCACTGGTAAGTTGATGGATGCGATAGAGCGAAGAGTCAAAAATAACTAAGGGCTGTTGACCCTAAGCTCGACACTGGAGATGTTATGAACTTAGCGAATCATTTTCTTGTTGCCATGCCCGGCATGCAAGACCCGTTGTTTAAGCGCACCGTTGTTTACATATGTGATCATAGTGATGATGGCGCTATGGGTATTATTATTAATGCTCCCATTGATATCTCCGTTGGCGGCATGCTCAAGCAAGTCGAAGTGCAACCTGTTCACCCACAGCTCAATACCGACAGTTTAGAGAAGCCAGTATTGAACGGTGGACCGGTAGCAGAAGATCGGGGGTTCATTCTTCATGAACCCAAAGATCATTACCAGTCAAGTATCCAGATGACACAATCCATTGCGGTCACGACATCAAAGGATATTTTGAGCGTACTCGGTACAGAAGCAGAACCGGATCACTATGTTGTAGCACTAGGCTATTCGGGTTGGGAAGCGGGTCAACTTGAAAGTGAATTGGCGGACAATTCGTGGTTAACGATTGAAGCCGATCCTAGTGTAATTTTTCAAACACCCATCCATGAACGATGGAAGAAAGCCGTTCAAATGCTTGGAATCGACGCAAGCCAGCTATCGTCGCAAATTGGGCATGCATAAAGAGGCGGTTTTCGCCTCTAATAAAACGAAACACATTGAGACATTCATGACTTCACGCACCATCATGGCCTTTGATTTTGGCACCAAAAGTATTGGCAGTGCCATCGGGCAAGAAATAACGGGCACAGCCAGCCCACTAAAAGCATTTAAAGCCAACGATGGCATCCCAAACTGGGACGCCATAGAAAAGCAAATTAAAGAGTGGCAACCCAATCTACTGGTTGTGGGCTTACCAACCGACCTACATGGGCGTGATTTAGAAACCATTACACCCAGAGCTAAGAAATTTGCGAATCGGTTATTCGGGCGCTTTGGAGTGCCTGTGGAACTGCATGATGAAAGGCTTTCTACCACAGAAGCGCGCTCAGAGCTTTTTTCCATGGGTGGCTACAAAGCCTTGAGCAAAGGAAACGTAGATTGCCAATCTGCCGTTGTTATCCTAGAAAGTTGGTTCGAGGCACAGTGGGCTAGCTAATTTAAGCTTAAAAAGACTAGATTTGGTGTAGCGACAAATAAAAAAGGGAAGACATCATCGTCTTCCCTTTATTCTTTCATTCTACTTTTCAAAGGCATCAATTCATATCGATCTTCACACCGTCCAATGCGCCACCAGAGAAATCGTCTCCACGGTTGGTTTTCAGCATTAGTCTTAAATCGTTTGCCGAATCGGCGCTGTGCATGGCGTCTTGCTCTGTAATCTTGTCGCCAACCACCAGCTCGTACAAACACTGATCGAAGGTTTTCATACCCGATTCATTCGATTTCGACATCGTCGCTTTTAGCTCATGCAATTCTCCGCGACGAATAAGATCAGATACCCTTGGCGTATTCAATAAGATCTCAAACACCCCATGACGCCCTTTACCGCTCTTATCCCGGATCAATTGCTGAGCGATCACTCCTCGGAGGTTCATGGAGAGATCGAATAGGAATTGCTCTTTTTGCTCTTTAGGCACTAAATGAAGAATTCGCTCTAGTGCTTGGTTGGCGTTATTGGCGTGCAGAGTCGCCATACACAAGTGCCCAGTCTCAGCAAATGTCATGGCGTATTGCATGGTCTCTCGTGAACGAATTTCACCAATCAAGATCATATCTGGCGCTTGACGAAGCGAGTTCTTCAACGCAATTTCATAAGAATCGGTATCCAGCCCAACTTCACGTTGTGTGATGATGCACTTGTTGTGCTCGTGAACAAATTCAATAGGATCCTCAACCGTCAGAATGTGCCCTGTTCGGTTTTGATTACGAAAGCCTGTCATGGCTGCCATGGTGGTTGATTTACCTGAACCTGTAGCACCAACCACCAGCACCAAACCACGTTTAGCAATAGACAAGTCTTGTAAGATATCGGGTAATCGAAGATCCTCAAAGGTAGGTATTTGAGTTTCAATTCGGCGTATTACCGCTCCTGGTAATTCACGCTGGAAAAAAGCACTGACCCTAAAGCGACCCACATCGCGAACAATCGCGAAGTTGGACTCTTTATTTTTACGGTAATCGCCTCGTCGCTCTTCATCCATCATGCTATCGAGCAGGGAAAAGGCTTGTGTTTCCGTCAACACTTCTCCCAATGGCTGCAATTCGCCATGGACTCGCAGCAAAACAGGTGCACCAACGGTAATGTAGATATCTGAGGCTTTCTGAGCCACCATTTCAGATAAGACTTGATTCAGTTCCATAGTGTCACCTAAAAGCCGAAGGAGTCTGATTCAAGCTTGGCGCGGACTTCATCTGCATCTACCACACCTTGTGCAATCAGCTGCTTTGCGTGTTGCTCTGTCGTTTGCATTCCCATCGCCCCGCCCGTTTGGATCACGGAATACATTTGAGCGACTTTGTCTTCACGGATAAGGTTGCGAATCGCAGGTGTCGCTAACATGATTTCGTGACACGCAGCTCGGCCACCACCCAAACGCTTCAACAACTTTTGCGAAATCACCGCACGTAATGATTCAGAAAGCATAGAACGCACCATGTCTTTATCGGTACCCGGGAACACATCAATGATTCGGTCGACGGTTTTCGCCGCGCTACTGGTGTGCAAGGTGCCAAATACGAGGTGTCCGGTTTCCGCCGCCGTCAATGCCAAGCTAATGGTTTCTTTATCACGGAGCTCGCCCACAAGAATCACATCCGGATCTTCACGCAGTGCGCTTCGAAGTGCCGCATTAAAGCTGTGTGTATCGCGGTGTACTTCACGCTGGTTGATCAAACATTTATTGCTCTGGTGTACGAATTCGATCGGGTCTTCAATCGTCAAAATGTGTTTGTTATGGTTGCGATTGATATTGTCGACCATGGCTGCCAGTGTGGTTGACTTACCTGAACCTGTTGGTCCTGTTACCAGAACAAGCCCTTTCTCATAATTGGAAATTTGAGTAAAGATATCTGGGGCATCAAGTTGCTCCAAGCTAGGTACTTCAGTAGGAATCGTACGGAACACCGCAGAACTGCCACGGGATTGGTTAAACGCATTGACACGAAAACGCCCGACATTTGGCAGCTCGAAGGAAAAGTCGGTTTCCAGCTTTTCTTCAAACTCTGCTCGTTGCGCATCGTTCATGATTTCAAAGACCAGTCGATGAACATCGGCGTGTGTAAAAGCAGGGACACCTAACTTACGTACATCGCCATCTACACGCACCATTGGAGGAACTCCAGCAGAAAGATGTAGATCTGATGCATTATGCTTTACACTAAAATCCAGTAACTCAGCGATATCCATAAAAATCCTTAATTAAGTCAATTATGTGTAGTATTCAACAAAACATTCAGCAGATCACCGCACAAATTCGCAGTCTTGAAGAAAAGTGTGGTAGAGCTTCAGGCTCGGTGCAACTTTTAGCCGTAAGTAAAACAAAACCCAATGCAGCCATTGCCGACGCGCTTAAAGCTGGTCAGGTGGCATTTGGGGAGAACTACGTTCAAGAAGGTGTTGATAAAGTTCAGTATTTTGCTGAACACTATAGCGACAATGCCATTGAATGGCACTTTATTGGACCGATACAGTCCAACAAAACTCGACCTATAGCAGAAAATTTTGCATGGGTGCATTCAGTCGACAGAGCGAAGATCGCACAGCGTCTCAATGATCAACGCCCGGCAGACCTACCAGCATTAAACGTGCTGATTCAAGTCAATACCAGCGGCGAAGCATCAAAGTCTGGCATCAACGAAGCGGAACTGTTTGAACTGGCTGCATTGATAAATGACTTACCCAACCTCACATTAAAAGGGTTGATGTCAATTCCTGCGAACGTAAGCAGTCATGAGTCTCAGTTAACCGCGTTTAACCAACTTGCAGCTCTAAAAGACAAACTGGCAGAGAAGTACCCAGAAGTTGACATGCTATCGATGGGTATGAGCGGTGACATGGAAGCAGCTGTAGAAGCAGGCAGCACCATGGTGAGAATCGGAACGGCGATTTTCGGTGCTCGAGATTACAGTAACAAGCAATAACAGAATTTAAGTGATCAGAAGATAACGTCTGCTCGCGAATTTACATTTAGGATCTTTTGAACATGGAACACAAAAGTATTGCGTTCATTGGTGCGGGTAACATGGCTCGCTCCATTATTGCTGGCTTGGTTGTCAGTGGCTACCCTTCAGCACTCATTACTGCCACGGGGCGAACAGAGTCTAAACTTGTCGCACTGGAAGACCAATACAAAGTCAACACCACGACCGACAATTTTGCCGCAACTCAAAATGCCGATGTCGTCGTTTTGGCAGTGAAACCTCAGATGATGGCTGACGTGTGCACAAAGCTTCAAAGCATCGATTATAGTGGCAAACTTGTCATCTCCATTGCTGCTGGTATTTCTGCAGTAAGGCTTGAAGAAATGCTGAACGCAAAGCTGAACTTAGTTCGAGTTATGCCTAACACGCCTTCTCTCGTAGGAAAAGGAATGAGTGGACTTTTTGCACTACCCTCAGTATCAGAAGAGAACAAGACATTCGCCTTTGATCTCATGGGGTCGGTTGGCGAAGCTTGCTGGGTTGAAACGGAATCTGGCATAAACAGCATCATCGCTGCTGCTGGTAGTGCACCCGCGTACTTTTTCTTGTTTATGGAAGCCATGCAAGCGGAAGCAATAGCGCAAGGGTTTGATAAAGACACCGCGAGATTACTGGTACAACAATCTGCAATAGGTGCGGCACAAATGGTGGTAGCCAACCCGAATATTGAACTGGGTACATTGCGTGAACAAGTCACCTCAAAAGGTGGAACCACTGCTGAAGCCCTACGCACATTTAACGAACACCAATTGACTGATATTGTCTCCAAAGCGATGAAAGCTGCTGTAGCTCGCGCAGAAGAGATGGAAAAACAACTCTAACATCTGATTTCTAAAATAAGGGTAAAGAATGAATTCTCTACATTTTCTGGTTTCAACCTTATTTGACCTCTACATAATGGTGGTCATTTTGCGCTTATGGCTACAAATGGCGCGTGCGGATTTCTACAATCCGTTTTCACAGTTTATCGTTAAAGCTACTCAGCCTATCGTCGCGCCATTACGCCGAGTGATCCCTTCGATCGGAAGTGTGGACATGGCAACGCTGCTTTTTGCCTACGTACTTTGCGTTCTTAAGTACGTTACGATAGTTGCGATATCAACAAATGGTAACTTTGCGTTTGGCGTAGAGTTTCTCTACTTAGGCGCACTGTCTTTGGTGAAAGCCGCGGGCGGACTGTTGTTCTGGGTTCTATTAATTCGCGCTATCCTGAGCTGGGTAAGCCAAGGTCGAAGCCCAATCGAGTATGTATTCCATCAATTAACAGAGCCAATGTTAGCGCCAATCCGTCGTATTCTTCCAGAAATGGGCGGCTTCGATTTAAGCGTACTTGTCCTGTTTATTGTATTGCAGTTTGCCAATATCATGATGGGTGATGTAATCGGAGACATTTGGTTCCGCTTATAATGCCGACGGCAGTTACGTACAAAAATGATGAGGTAGTGCTAAGGCTTTACGTTCAGCCTAAAGCAAGCCGAGACAAAATCGTTGGGGAACATGGCGATGAACTGAAAATCGCCATCACTGCTCCACCGGTCGACGGTAAAGCCAACAGCCACCTCATTAAATATTTAGCGAAGCAATTTAATGTTCCCAAAGGGCAAATCAAAATAGAAAAAGGAGAGCTCGGACGGCATAAGCAAGTTCGAGTATTCACTCCTAAAAAAATGCCCAACGAAATACTAGCCCTCCTATGAGGGCTTTTTTAGAGGAAGCAATCATGAGCAAATGGCTAACCGTCTTGTTGACACTGTGCCTAGTCGCGCCAGCCACAGCAGGTCAATTCAAAACCATCAAAAATATCGAAGTTCACTACTCCGCCTTTAACACGACATTTCTTACTCCCAAAGTGGCTAGGCAATACGACCTCACACGAAATGGGTACTCTGCTTTACTGAACATCAGTGTTTTAGATGATTCCAAAATTGGTAAGCCCGCCATCACGGCAAAACTCAAAGGTCACGCGAAAAATTTGTTGGGGCAAATACGGGAACTGACGTTTAGGGAAGTCAAAGAAGGTACCGCGATATATTACTTAGCTGAGATTCCGATTACTCATGAAGAGATCATTACTTTTACAGTAGATGTAGATTCAGGTTTATCTGGAAAAGGGCAATTGCGCTTTACCCAAAAATTCTACGTGGAAGAATAATTGAGTGACAAAAAGAAGAGTAATGGAGTCGCATAGCTGAAAAGTGATATCCTTGCGCCGCTTCCAATCTTACTGACAGGAAACCTCATAATGAACAAATTGGTATTAGCGACAGGAAATCAGGGCAAAGTAAAAGAAATGGCAACCCTGCTGTCTGAATTCGGCTTTGATGTATTGGCACAAAGCGAATTCAATGTTTCCTCAGTGGCAGAAACTGGTACAACATTTATCGAAAATGCCATCATCAAAGCCCGACACGCTGCAAAAGAAACGGGGCTGCCCGCTATCGCAGACGATTCTGGTCTTGAGGTGGACTTTCTAAAAGGCGCGCCGGGCATCTACTCTGCACGCTACGCTGGAGAAGATGCTTCTGACCAAGATAACCTTGAAAAGCTCTTACAAGCGATGACAGACGTACCCGAAGCACAGAGAACGGCTCGCTTCCATTGTGTATTGGTATTAATGCGTCATGAAAACGATCCTACGCCCATTGTTTGCCATGGAAAATGGGAAGGAAAGATCCTAACTCAAGCGCACGGTGAAAATGGTTTCGGCTACGACCCTATTTTCTATGTACCGGAAGATAATTGCGCATCTGCGGAATTAGATCCTATTCGCAAGAAGCAACTTTCCCACCGTGGAAAGGCCTTAAGCCAGCTATTTGACCAGCTTAAGCAGCAAGGCATCTAACGTCTTATGCTCACACCACCTGCGTTAAGCCTTTATGTACACATCCCTTGGTGTGTACAAAAGTGCCCCTATTGTGATTTCAATTCTCATGCACTCAAAGCTGATATCCCCGAAGCTGAGTACATTGCTGCACTGCTCGAAGATCTCGATACAGACATAGAGCGGTACAAGCTCAATGACAACCCAAGACTGCTGCATTCGATCTTTATTGGAGGCGGTACACCAAGCTTGATTTCGGCAGAAGGTATCTCAGATTTACTCCATGGTATTGAGCAGCGGCTTCCTTTTAAGCCAGATATCGAAATTACGATGGAAGCCAATCCGGGGAGTATTGAAGCCGAACGTTTTGTTGGATACCGAAAAGCAGGCGTTACTCGAATATCTATTGGTGTACAAAGCTTCGAACAAGAAAAGCTAGAACGACTTGGTCGTATTCATGGCAAAGAAGAAGCCGTCAACGCTGCAAAGCTTGCGCATAAGATCGGGCTAAACAGCTTTAATCTCGATCTCATGCATGGTTTACCCGATCAAAGCATAGAGCAGGCTCTCAGCGACCTAGAAAAGGCGATAGAATTAGATCCTCCGCACTTGTCTTGGTATCAACTGACGATAGAACCCAATACCATGTTCTATTACAAGCCACCGACACTGCCAGATGATGATGACTTATGGGATATCTTCGATCTCGGACACCAAAAGTTGACCGATGCGGGTTATGTTCAATATGAGATATCCGGCTACAGCAAACCAGAGTACCAATGCCAACATAACTTAAACTATTGGCGTTTTGGGGATTACCTTGGTATTGGCTGTGGTTCGCACGGAAAGGTTAGTTTTGCAGATGGGCGTATTGTTCGCACCACAAAAGTGAAACATCCGCGTGGCTATTTGGCTGCGTATCAGAACATGGTTAAGCCTTACCTCGACAAAGAACAGCAAGTATCAGACGAAGACCGCCCATTTGAATTCTTTATGAATCGCTTTCGCCTGCTCGAAGCTTGCCCCAAAAAAGATTTCACCGAGATGACTGGGCTGAATTTCTCTGCAATTCAAAACACAATTAGCCATGCGCTAGAGCTTGGCTACTTATCTGAAACAGAAACCCATTGGCAAGTTACCGAAAAAGGAAAGCTTTTCCTCAATGATTTGCTAGAGGCCTTTATGCCAGAAGAAGATGAATAGGCAGGAAAGCTCCTGCCTAAGATTTAAGATTTAAGATTTAACTAGAATATTGAGCGACCAATACGTTCTGAAAGCAGTTCTAAAGCTCGTGTACCCGCTAAAGAATTCCCCGACGCATCGAGCTCTGGAGACCATACAGCGATAGTCATTTCACCGGGTACGATGGCAACAATCCCCCCGCCAACACCAGATTTACCCGGCATACCAACTCGATACGCAAATTCGCCTGCACCGTCATACAAACCACACGTCGCTAACAATGCGTTAAGCTGTTTTGTTTGTGTAGGTGTGATCACTTGCTTACCAGTTTGTACCGATACTCCTTTGTTTGCCAAATAACTGAACGTTTTGGCTAAATCAACGCAGCTCATCTTTAATGCGCAGGCATGGAAGTAATTATTCAGCACTGGAATCACGTCATTTTGGAAATTACCAAATGATCGCATTAGGTAAGCAATTGCCGCATTGCGGTCGCTGTGCATCATTTCCGAGGCTGCCACGACTTTGTCGTACACAATATGAGTATCCCCTGAAAGCTGGCGAACAAACTCCAGTAACCGCTGCCTTGGCGCAGAAAGGCGGCTATGAAGTAAATCGGCAACCACAATGGCTCCTGCATTAATGAAAGGGTTACGAGGGATCCCCTGCTCCATTTCTAGCTGAATCATTGAGTTGAATGCTTGACCCGATGGCTCTTTTCCAACTCGTATCCAGATTTCTTCTTGCTGATACAAAACCATGGCGAGCGTTAGGCTTAACGCTTTGGAAATAGACTGAATCGAAAAAGGTTCATCGGCATCGCCAGACTGAAATACTTTTCCATCATTGGTGTAAACGGCGATCGCTAATTTTTCATTGTGAACTTTTGCTAATGCAGGAATGTAGTCGGCGACTTTGCCTTTCCCAATCAACGGTCGAACATCATCAAGTATGTCGGCAAGCAGTAAGTTTGTAGGTTTCATTAATTATTGGACCTTAATTTTTATTCTTATCGTTTTTCTTTTTCGCCCTATAGAAGAGCAAAAAAGCCAACATAACGTTGGCTTTTTTGGGCATCATCACCGAAGTATTAATTGGTGAGTACCCAGAAATAAATTGCTTCTAACCTTAGGCAGTTAGCGCTTAAAAGTTAGCTTACACGCTTAAATTTAATATCCCAAACACCATGCCCCAAACGGTGGCCTCGCGCCTCAAATTTAGTTAAAGGGCGATCGTCTGGTCTTGGCACAAAATCACCTTCTTCAGCAATATTTGTGTAGCCAGGTGCTTCATTCATCACTTCAATCATATGTTCTGCATAATTCTCCCAGTCGGTTGCCATATGGAAGATACCCTCTTCCAATTTCAGTTTTTGGCGAACCATTTCAGCAAAATCAAGCTGAACAATACGGCGCTTATGGTGACGCTTTTTATGCCACGGGTCTGGGAAGAAAAGTTGAAGTGTCGCTAAACTACTGTCTGGAATCATGTTCGCAAACACTTCCACCGCATCGTGACACATTACACGCAAGTTAGTAATACCCGCTTCGCGCGCTGCTGCAAGGCAAGCGCCGACACCTGGGCTGTGCACTTCTATACCAATGAAGTTTTTCTCTGGTGCATTTTTTGCCATTTCAACTAATGATGCACCCATTCCGAAACCAATCTCCAGAACCACAGGATTGTCATTACCAAATACTTCTTTCCAATCAAGAAGCTGTGATTGATAGTCGATACCCATTGTCGGCCAGCACTCATTCATCGCACTTTCCTGACCTTTGGTAAGACGCCCTTCACGACGTACAAAACTGCGAACTTTACGTACCAGTTTGCCGTCTTCAGTGTATTCGTTAGTGGTCACTTCACTCATTGATTATAGCCTGCGCATTAATTGATCAAAGCGGGGATTATCCAAAGAATTGGCGTTGGTGCAAGTGTTATTCGAAGAAAAAGCTCTTGGCAATTTCACACACTATCTCCACACACTTTGTCGGTTTTACATCCAGCCCTAAGTGTGGTGCAATTTTGCCCTTAATAAAAGCAAAAAGCAGAGCATGTCGTGACACCATTCGCAAAGGCAATTTTAACTTGGTATGACGCCTACGGGCGAAAGAGTCTACCGTGGCAAAAGAACAAAACCGCGTATTCGGTTTGGCTATCTGAGATCATGCTTCAGCAGACTCAGGTCGCCACCGTCATTCCATACTACGAGCGTTTTCTTAACCGCTTTCCTACAGTAACGGATCTCGCTAATGCCGAACAAGATGAAGTCCTGCACCTATGGACAGGGCTTGGATACTACGCACGGGCAAGGAACCTACATAAAGCCGCAAAGGAGGTCGCTGAAAAATACCAAGGTGAATTTCCAAAAGATCTGGAGAGCATGAACGCCCTTCCGGGAATTGGTCGTTCCACTGCAGCTGCCGTACTTTCGTCTGTTTACAAGCTACCCCACGCCATTCTAGACGGGAACGTAAAGCGTACATTAGCGCGTAGCTTTGCTGTTTCTGGCTGGCCAGGGCAAAAAAAAGTAGAAAATAAGCTTTGGGAGTACGCTGAACAGCACACTCCAAACACCGATGTCGATAAATACAACCAAGCAATGATGGATATGGGCGCAATGATTTGTACCCGAAGCAAACCAAAATGCACGTTATGCCCTGTATCGACAATGTGTGAAAGCAACAAAAATGGGAATCAACTTGATTACCCAGGTAAAAAACCGAAAAAAGAAAAACCCGTAAAAGAGACTTGGTTCGCATTGCTCTATCACGATAACCACATATGGTTGGAACAAAGACCACAAAGTGGAATTTGGGGCGGGCTATTTTGTTTTCCTCAAAAAGAAGACCAAGAATTAGCGACAGAGTTAAACAAACGTTCAATTACGGAATCAACCATAGATGAAGAAAAAACGCTGATTGCGTTTCGTCATACTTTCAGCCATTACCATCTAGATATCACGCCTGTTTTGTTCAAACTTTCTAAACAGCCAGATATGGTAATGGAAGGAACGAAAGGTCTCTGGTATAACTTGTCACAACCTGAAGAAATTGGCTTAGCTGCTCCTGTAAAGCAGTTAATTGAAAGCCTACCCTTTGAAATAAATTAAGGAGCCATTATGAGCCGCACTGTTTTCTGTGCTCGATTGAAGAAAGACGGAGAGGGATTGGATTTTCAACTGTATCCCGGTGATCTGGGCAAGCGTATTTTTGATAACATCTCGAAAGAAGCTTGGGGTATGTGGCAGCACAAACAAACCATGCTTATCAATGAGAAGAAGCTCAACATGATGGACCCTGAGCATCGTAAAGAGCTAGAAAAAGAAATGGTCAAATTCTTGTTTGAAGGTAAAGACGTCGTCATCGATGGTTACACGCCACCGAGTGAATGATCACTTAAACGCATAACCTACCTTTACCTTTATCCCTTAAAAAGACATCATTGCTTTCATTAACGGTGTCTTTTTCGGGAAAACGATGAAAAAAATATTCTACTTTTGTACTGCTTTATTACTCGTGGGATGCAGTCGTGAATTTATCGAAAACATTTACCAAGTAGATTACGAGCCCACCAATCGATTCGCCAAAAACCTCGCTGAGCTCCCTGGTCAATTCCAAAAAGACATTGCTGCACTTGATGCGTTGATGAACAGTTTCTCCATTAATATTGAAAAGAAATGGGGTAAAGCTGAAATTCGAGTGGCAGGAAAAAGCAATTACGTAAAATACATAGATAACTACCAAAGCCGCGCAGAAGTTGATTTTGCAAAAGGTAAAGTAACCATCAGTACGGTTTCTTCTACTGAACCGAAAAAACACCTTAAAAATGCCATTATCACCACGTTGCTGACACCCGATGATCCTGCAAGTGTCGATTTGTATTCATCTTCCAATATAAAACTGGAAGGTAGACCCTTTCTTTACCAACAAGTCGTAGACCAAGACAAAAAAGCAATCCAATGGAGCTGGCGCGCAAATCGTTTTGCTGATTACCTCATCGCCAACCAGTTAAAGTCACGAACCATTGATTTCAAAAAATCCTTCTACGTTGAAATTCCGATGGTTAAAGACCATTTTGAACGCCGCAGCTATAAATACGCTGACATCGTTCAAAGAGCGTCACGCAAGTATGACATCCCCGAAGATCTGATTTACGCCATTATCAAAACCGAGAGTAGCTTCAACCCTTATGCCGTTAGCTGGGCAAATGCTTATGGTTTGATGCAAGTTGTTCCTAAAACTGCAGGCCGCGACGTATTTAAACTCGTCAAAAAGAAGCCAGGGCAACCTTCCCCTGAATACTTATTCGATCCTGAAAAGAATATCGATACAGGTACCGCTTATTTCTACATTCTGAAGAACCGCTACCTAAAAAATGTGAAACACCCGACCTCTTTAGAATACAGTATGATTTCAGCCTACAACGGTGGAACCGGAGGTGTGTTAAATACATTCAATCGTAACGATAGAAAACGAGCCATGAGAGATTTAAATTCCCTTCAACCAAATCAAGTTTATTGGGCTCTGACCAAGAAACACCCGAACAGCGAAGCTCGCCGTTATCTGGAAAAAGTGACTAAATTCAAGCGCGACTTCAATTCCGGTAAGAGTTAAGTGTTGAAACTTAGGCATATCGTTTACTTTCTCGACAAAAACACACTTTTTTGATTTTTTTTGCAAAAAGAAGTTGACGGTAAGGCTGAAAATCCGTTTAATAGCGCTCCGTCGCCCGGATAGCTCAGTCGGTAGAGCAGAGGATTGAAAATCCTCGTGTCGGTGGTTCGATTCCGCCTCCGGGCACCACAATTTGATTGTTGGTGTCTCATTTAGACGTTAACAAAGTAGCAAAGAATTTAGTGTGCCGACTTAGCTCAGTAGGTAGAGCAACTGACTTGTAATCAGTAGGTCACCAGTTCGACTCCGGTAGTCGGCACCATTCTTTTGCCTCGATAGCTCAGTCGGTAGAGCAGAGGATTGAAAATCCTCGTGTCGGTGGTTCGATTCCGCCTCGAGGCACCATTATTTGGTGCTTGTCTCAATGAGATAACACAAATAATTCCCCCTTAGTTCAGTTGGTAGAACGGCGGACTGTTAATCCGTATGTCGCAGGTTCGAGTCCCGCAGGGGGAGCCACTTTTAAGAAGCCAAGTCGAAAGACTTGGCTTTTTTCGTTCTAATTACTCATATCCCGCTTATACTTCAGGTCTTGATGGCTCCATAAGCCCCATCAGAAAAACATCATTTAAAACAGCCTACCTAAAGCGGTCATCTTGACCATAAGCTGAAACCAAATTAAGTCAGTTATCTCAACAGAATCAACTTAAAAATCCATATGCGCATAACGACATTACTCGCTATGCAATCGATAAATGTATGTCATCTAACAATTAAGATTTCATTTTCTATTAATGATGATTTTATTGATCACCATTCAAATATTAATAATTTATGAATTCCCACTGATAGTTAGCCCAACAAAATAAGATAACGAATTCTATGATTAATACTCGTACTAATAGAATATCCAGCCAATTATTTTATGCACTAAATATCATAATTTACCAAACAAAATCTCGATTAATTATTCGCCTAGATGTCAATTATTTCGAGCTAAAAATTTAATCTAACTCATACTTTGATATTTAAGCATTATAAAAATATTAAACTCTACCCTAATATGCCGATATAAAGCAGCAGGCAGAAATCGATACTTGGTTTCGGCTGACTTTAATTAGGCAAACTGCCGAGGGGACACCATGAAATTAAAAACTCAATCTTATTTGCTTTCGGCGATCATTCTGGTTTCGCTGCTAGCATTGACCGCTACAGGCTTGTGGACACTGCGCGTTGCCAGTAACCTAGATAACAAGTCTCGTGTAACCGAACTGTTCAAAAGTACGTACAGTATTTTGGGCGAGATGGAAAAAATGGCGCAGGATGGGACCCTTACAGAGGAACAAGCAAAAACAATCGCTACTCGCATCCTTCGAAACAATATTTATAAAGACAATGAATACGTTTATGTTGCGGATGAAAACCTCAACTTTGTAGCGACCCCTTTAGATCCTCAACTCCATGGAACCAGCTTCCATGATTTCAAAGATGGAAACGGCGGCAGTGTTGGTAGCATTCTTCAACAAGCGGTAGCACAAAATCCAAACGGCATTGCGGAATACGTCTGGACACAAAAACAGGCAGACAACTCGATAGAAGAAAAGCTGTCCATTGCTGAAAAGTCTCAAGTGTGGGGCTGGTACGTGGGTACTGGTATCGGATTTAATGAAGTGAATGAGCGATTCTGGTCTACCGCTAAATGGCAGCTCACTCTTTGTGTCTTCATTGGTGGGGCTATCTTTATTATTCTTCTTCTCGCTATTCGCCGAATGATATCACTACTAGGTGGGGAGCCTCAGGAAGTTCGCAAAGCCGTTCAAGCTGTCGCTGCAGGTCAAATCCAAGCAAACTTCAGTGAAGAGGCAGAGGAAGGCAGTATCTACCATGCAGTACAGCAGATGAGCCGCTCTCTTGCGCAATTGGTCAGCAACTTAGAGAAATCTATGGTCGCCCTAAGACAAGAGCTATCTGATGTCGAATCTCGCGCAGGTGTTATTGCTGGGTTAACAGATACACAGCAACAGTCTACTGAAATGATTGCAACGGCAATGACGGAAATGGCCTCTTCTGCAAACAACGTAGCAGATTCAGCTCGAGACACAGCCTCCAACACCGATGAAGCCGATAGACAAAGCCAAGTGACGCAGCAGCTTATTCACAGCACCGTAGGTAACATTGAAGGTTTGGCGACCCAGCTAGGTACAGCAAGCCAAGCTGTTTCAGACCTAGACAACGACGTAAACAACATTGCAAAAGTATTGGATGTTATTGGTGATATCGCTGAGCAGACAAATCTTCTGGCTTTGAATGCTGCAATCGAAGCCGCCCGTGCCGGTGAGCAAGGTCGAGGTTTCGCAGTCGTTGCCGATGAAGTCAGAAACCTGGCAGGTAGAACTCAAGGTAGCACCAAAGAAATCCAACAAATGATCTCTAATCTTCAAGAAGGGTCTCGTAACGCAATCAACACTATGGGTGTATGCGCTGAAACTAGCCAAAATACGGTAGTTGAGTCAAGAAACGCATCCGAAGCGTTGCAGCACATCGTTGAAGCTCTAGAGTCCATTACATCAATGAGTCATCAAATTGCTACGGCAGCAGCAGAGCAAACTCAAGTTGGCGATGACATCTCACAACGAATCAACATGATTGAAGAAAGTGGTAACCAGCTAAGCAGTGTCGTTTCTGAAAGTCATAACAGTACGCAAACACTGTCTTCACTCTCAAATGAACTGGAAACTTGGGTCAACAAGTTCACCGTACAAAAATAATATATTGGGGTAATACACAGGCTAAGAGTGTTCATGGCATTCTTAGCCTTTTTTATCATCCAGATATATGTTGAGCTCATGCTTTTCGTCACGATATTCTAATTATAGGAACTTAAACCGCCTTATAATTGATGGCATTTCCATCTCTAATGCTTAAAAACGTGCCACTAAGTACAGAAAAACATCAAACGATAGTTTTTTTACATTTTTGTATTGACCTCTAAGCCGAAAAGCCTTTTAATACACCCCGTCGCCCGGATAGCTCAGTCGGTAGAGCAGAGGATTGAAAATCCTCGTGTCGGTGGTTCGATTCCGCCTCCGGGCACCACAATTTTATGTTGTTGGTGCTTGCACGAACAAACAATGAATAAAGTGTGCCGACTTAGCTCAGTAGGTAGAGCAACTGACTTGTAATCAGTAGGTCACCAGTTCGACTCCGGTAGTCGGCACCATTTATTATTCCCCCTTAGTTCAGTTGGTAGAACGGCGGACTGTTAATCCGTATGTCGCAGGTTCGAGTCCCGCAGGGGGAGCCACTTTAAAGAGTTTAGAAACCATTCTGAATTCACAAGAGCCGACTTAGCTCAGTAGGTAGAGCAACTGACTTGTAATCAGTAGGTCACCAGTTCGATTCCGGTAGTCGGCACCACTCTTGATAGAGTCTAAATAATCAATTCCCCCTTAGTTCAGTTGGTAGAACGGCGGACTGTTAATCCGTATGTCGCAGGTTCGAGTCCCGCAGGGGGAGCCAAATTCAAATGCCAAGTCGAAAGACTTGGCTTTTTTCGTTGTAGATACACAATTAAGTAATAGCAAATAAACACCTCACTCACCCTGCTTAGCGCATTTCCATCACGACCCTTTCATTCCCGCCTAATTCGTTATATATTCTCCTGTGCGCGCCACCTACGCCACCTACTCGCGGAAAGAGTGATACTCAAGGTATTAAAGTATTACCCATTTGGGAACCACAATTCGGTTTACCTTCTCTTCTGAAAAGCGAGTACAGGAGCAATGAGACGGTGAATATATGAACCCTTTTTCTCTAAACCTTTCGTACCTAAAGAAACAAGCTAAAACACGCCTTAAAGCCATTAAATCGGGATCTAAAAACGATCTTATTTGGCTCAATGAGCACCATATTACCAATACCCAAGAAGCAGAAAGCGTGAAGCTTTCAGATGTCCAACTTTCTATAGCACGCGAACTCGGGCTTCCTAGTTGGGCTAAACTCAAACATCACGTAGAGTTATTAGAAAGCAACAGAAACCAACCTGGCAATATGCTTACGCTTCTAGACGACGACCTCCACACACTGCATGTACGTTGTGGTCACGATATTCAAGGAACACTCAAAAAATCCGGATTCATTGGAGATTTTCTTCCTTACATAGACCCTTTTTGTATTGGTCCCTTGGTAACAAATGAAGAAAATTTACTCACTCTACGTTCTGAGTTTATTTACCATAACCTTATTTCAGAAATGAAAGGGGTCGAGAAATCCATAGAGCATATCCGAGAGGACAGCGTAAGAGACTCCAACCAATTATTAGAAAGTAAGTATCAGAGAATCGTCCTATGGGTAGAACACGACAACTACGACCAACTCATGCTCATTCGCACTCTTGCCCTGCTTTCTTATCAAAACCTTGACCGCGTTGAGTTGATTGAAATCGATAAATTCCCTGGAGGAGAACGTTTCATTGGTTTAGGACAGCTTCCTTCCGAAGCATTAAGAGTTCTTTGGGACACACGTAAAGAACTGACTATTGATCATATTACCGCTGCAAAAAGTCTGTGGGCGGCATTTTGCTCTCCTACACCGAAGAAACTCATAGACCAGTACAATCATATTGATGAATCGTTATTTCCAAACATCAAACACGTCATCTTTAGACATTTGCAAGAGATACCAAACTCAATCTCGAAATTAGGGCTCACTCAAGAAATCACCATTCAAGTACTCAAAAATAGCGAAGAAGAATTGGATTTCAAAACACTTTACAAGCGCTATATGGAGGCAGAGCCATTGGTATATCTTGCTGATCTTATGTATTGGGCGGTGATAAAACCTCTAACTCTCGGTGAAAACCCCGTTATTCATGCAAAAGGTATCGATGAAAAGGGGTGGAAAAAAGCCTCTATTGAATTGCTCGACCGCGATTTTGAATCTGCGCCAGCCATTGAAAACAAGTGGGTTGGAGGGATACAAATCAGCAACAAACAGTATTGGACATGGGATCATAAAGATCTCTCTACTATGAACGCGATCACCCTTTCTTAGGTCCATCTCTGGGCAAGGCTCTATGTGAGCTTTATCCAGAGCATTTACCTTTTTAGAGAGACCAAGACCATGAACCCACTCCACAAGTCTTCTTCAACCTGATACGGAAGACTTAGTATCTTTCTATAGTGAGAGTATCAGCTCTGGCATGCACACTGAATACCATCGCATTCACGCCTAGTAATTAGAAATTTGGTATCAACACCTCTGAGTTTTAAAGCACATCTACCGAAAAGGAATAAACTTTATTGGCTCATGTTGGTAGTCAAAATAAAAGAGTGGAGAACTAGATAGGGCTTGGATTCATTCAGCCGAGAGAGTAAATATATCTCTTAATAGTAAAAGACTTCGTAAGGCTTCTGAATCAATGCTAGAGCAGCTAGAGCCGCACACGACAGGATTCGTTCGACTACAGGGCGAATATACCTTCCCTAAACGCAAAAAACCTCAGCATTTCTGCTGAGGCTTCTTAAAAAAATGGTGGAGTGGCTGGGGTCGCACACGACCGGGGCTCGTTTGACCATAGGTCGAATATATCTTCCCTAAACGCAAAAAACCTCAACATTTCTGCTGAGGTTTCTCAAATAAATGGCGGAGTGGCTGGGGTCGCATACGACCGGGACTCGTTCGACCGCAGGTCGAATATCCCTTCCCTAAACGCAAAAAACCTCAACATTTCTGCTGAGGTTTCTTAAATAAATGGCGGAGTGGCTGGGGTCGCACACGACCGGGGCTCGTTCGACCGTAGGTCGAATATGTCTTCCCTAAACGCAAAAAAACTCAACATTTCTGTTGAGGTTTCTTAAATAAATGGCGAAATGGCTGGGGTCGCATACGACCGGGACTCGTTCGAACGTGGGACGAATATACCTTTCTTAAACGAAAAAAAACTCAACATTTCTGCTGAGGTTTCTTAAATAAATGGCGGAGTGGCTGGGGTCGCACGCAACCGGGACTCGTTCGACCGCAGGTCGAATATACCTTCCCTAAATACAAAAAACCTCAGCATGTCTGCTGAGGTTTCTTAAACAAATGGCGGAGTGGACGGGACTCGAACCCGCGACCCCCGGCGTGACAGGCCGGTATTCTAACCAACTGAACTACCACTCCGCAGTGGAATACCCGCTTATCATAAGCAGATGTTCAAATTCAAAGCCTGGCGATGTCCTACTCTCACATGGGGAAACCCCACACTACCATCGGCGCTATTGCGTTTCACTTCTGAGTTCGGCATGGAAATCAGGTGGGTCCACAACGCTATGGTCGCCAAGCAAATTCTTAATCTGGAAAGCTGTTTTTAAGTTCTGGTTCTTACACATTCAATCTGTTCTTATCTGAGTCCATCAAAACCCCTTGGGTGTTGTATGGTTAAGCCTCACGGGCAATTAGTACAGGTTAGCTCAACGCCTCACAACGCTTACACACCCTGCCTATCAACGTTCTGGTCTCGAACAACCCTTTAGGATACTTAAAGTATCAGGGAAGACTCATCTCAGGGCTCGCTTCCCGCTTAGATGCTTTCAGCGGTTATCGATTCCGAACTTAGCTACCGGGCAATGCCATTGGCATGACAACCCGAACACCAGAGGTTCGTCCACTCCGGTCCTCTCGTACTAGGAGCAGCCCCCTTCAATCTTCCAACGCCCACGGCAGATAGGGACCGAACTGTCTCACGACGTTCTAAACCCAGCTCGCGTACCACTTTAAATGGCGAACAGCCATACCCTTGGGACCGACTTCAGCCCCAGGATGTGATGAGCCGACATCGAGGTGCCAAACACCGCCGTCGATATGAACTCTTGGGCGGTATCAGCCTGTTATCCCCGGAGTACCTTTTATCCGTTGAGCGATGGTACCTTCCATTCAGAACCACCGGATCACTATGACCTGCTTTCGCACCTGCTCGAATTGTCATTCTCGCAGTCAAGCGGGCTTATGCCATTGCACTAACCACACGATGTCCAACCGTGTTTAGCCCACCTTCGTGCTCCTCCGTTACTCTTTGGGAGGAGACCGCCCCAGTCAAACTACCCACCAGGCACTGTCCTCACCCCAGATAATGGTCAAGTTAGAACATCAAAGCTACAAGGGTGGTATTTCAAGGACGGCTCCACCATATCTAGCGACATGGTTTCAAAGCCTCCCACCTATCCTACACATGTAGGTTCAATGTTCAGTGCCAAGCTGTAGTAAAGGTTCACGGGGTCTTTCCGTCTAGCCGCGGGTACACTGCATCTTCACAGCGATTTCAATTTCACTGAGTCTCGGGTGGAGACAGCGTACCATCATTACGCCATTCGTGCAGGTCGGAACTTACCCGACAAGGAATTTCGCTACCTTAGGACCGTTATAGTTACTACCGCCGTTTACCAGGGCTTCGATCAAGAGCTTCGTCCGAAGACTAACCCCATCAATTAACCTTCCGGCACCGGGCAGGCGTCACACCGTATACGTCATCTTACGATTTTGCACAGTGCTGTGTTTTTAATAAACAGTTGCAGCCACCTGGTATCTGCGACTCCTAATAGCTCCATCCGCGAGGGACTTCACCGTCAAGAGCGTACCTTCTCCCGAAGTTACGGTACCATTTTGCCTAGTTCCTTCACCCGAGTTCTCTCAAGCGCCTTGGTATTCTCTACCCGACCACCTGTGTCGGTTTGGGGTACGATTCCTTACAATCTGAAGCTTAGAGGCTTTTCCTGGAAGCATGGCATCAATGACTTCACTGCCGTAGCAGCTCGACGTCGTGTCTCAGCCTTAATGACGGTCCGGATTTACCTAAACCATCAGCCTACGCACTTGAACCTGGACAACCATCGCGCGCCCACTTAGCCTTCTCCGTCCCCCCATCGCAATTGTAAGAAGTACGGGAATATTAACCCGTTTCCCATCGACTACGCTTTTCAGCCTCGCCTTAGGGGTCGACTTACCCTGCCCCGATTAACGTTGGACAGGAACCCTTGGTCTTCCGGCGAGGGAGTTTTTCACTCCCTTTATCGTTACTCATGTCAGCATTCGCACTTCTGATACCTCCAGCAGCCCTTACAGACCACCTTCAACGGCTTACAGAACGCTCCCCTACCCCGCAATCAAAAGATTGCAGCCGCAGCTTCGGTTTACTACTTAGCCCCGTTACATCTTCCGCGCATACGACTCGACCAGTGAGCTATTACGCTTTCTTTAAATGATGGCTGCTTCTAAGCCAACATCCTGGCTGTCTGAGCCTTCCCACATCGTTTCCCACTTAGTAGTAATTTGGGACCTTAGCTGGCGGTCTGGGTTGTTTCCCTCTCCACGACGGACGTTAGCACCCGCCGTGTGTCTCCCGGATAGTACTTACTGGTATTCGGAGTTTGCAAAGGGTTGGTAAGTCGGGATGACCCCCTAGCCTTAACAGTGCTCTACCCCCAGTAGTATTCGTCCGAGGCGCTACCTAAATAGCTTTCGGGGAGAACCAGCTATCTCCAGGTTTGATTTCTTTCACCCCTAGCCACAAGTCATCCGCTAATTTTTCAACATTAGTCGGTTCGGTCCTCCAGTTGATGTTACTCAACCTTCAACCTGCCCATGGCTAGATCACCTGGTTTCGGGTCTATATCCAGAGACTGAACGCCCAGTTAAGACTCGGTTTCCCTACGGCTCCCCTAAACGGTTAACCTTGCCACTGAATATAAGTCGCTGACCCATTATACAAAAGGTACGCAGTCACACCACAAAGGTGCTCCTACTGCTTGTACGTACACGGTTTCAGGTTCTATTTCACTCCCCTCACAGGGGTTCTTTTCGCCTTTCCCTCACGGTACTGGTTCACTATCGGTCAGTCAGTAGTATTTAGCCTTGGAGGATGGTCCCCCCATATTCAGACAGGATATCACGTGTCCCGCCTTACTCGATTTCACTCAATGTGCGTTGTCGGTTACGGGGCTATCACCCTGTATCGCGTCCCTTTCCAGAGACTTCACCTGACGCACAAAAAGCTTAAGGGCTAACCCAATTTCGCTCGCCGCTACTTTCGGGATCTCGGTTGATTTCTCTTCCTCGGGGTACTTAGATGTTTCAGTTCCCCCAGTTTGCCTCCTGCTGCTATGTATTCACAACAGGATACTTACTTATGTAAGTGGGTTTCCCCATTCGGAAATCGTAGACTCAAGTGGCTTTTACTGCCTAATCTACGCTTATCGCAAGTTAATACGTCCTTCGTCGCCTCTGACTGCCAAGGCATCCACCGTGTACGCTTAGTCACTTAACCATACAACCCCAAGAGGTTTCGATTTGCGTTCACTTTTGAAAGTGAAGACAAAAAGGTGTATGGCAAACAACCAAGGTTTATTGTTGTCTCTTTGTTATGAGCGAGACAACACTTCGATTTTGCCGAACTCAAATATGTTTTCACTTTCGTGAAAACCCAAGAACACTTGAATGTGTGTTGGTACCTAAATGAACAAGTCATCTAGGATTTGAGAACTTTTAATTTGAATAACAACGCTTATCCGTAGATAAGGGGATTGTTGTTATTCGTCAGCTTTCCAAATTGTTAAAGAGCGTGATTCATTAAGAACCATTTCTAAATATTCTGTATTAAAAAAATACTTAAAGATGGTGGAGCTAAGCAGGATCGAACTGCTGACCTCCTGCGTGCAAGGCAGGCGCTCTCCCAGCTGAGCTATAGCCCCATCAATAATGTTGCTGGAATCTTGCTTTTGGCAAGATTGGTGGGTCTGAGTGGACTTGAACCACCGACCTCCCGCTTATCAGGCGAGCGCTCTAACCAGCTGAGCTACAGACCCAACATTACTCTTAACTGTTATAAACCGTATCAATCTGTGTGGGTACTCATCGCGACAATCATCGTATAAGGAGGTGATCCAGCCCCAGGTTCCCCTAGGGCTACCTTGTTACGACTTCACCCCAGTCATGAACCACAAAGTGGTAAGCGTCCCCCCGAAGGTTAAACTACCTACTTCTTTTGCAGCCCACTCCCATGGTGTGACGGGCGGTGTGTACAAGAGGAACGTATTCACCGTGGCATTCTGATCCACGATTACTAGCGATTCCGACTTCATGGAGTCGAGTTGCAGACTCCAATCCGGACTACGACGCACTTTTTGGGATTCGCTCACCATCGCTGGTTGATACGCCCTCTGTATGCGCCATTGTAGCACGTGTGTAGCCCTACTCGTAAAGTATGATGACTTGACGTCGTCCCCACCTTCCTCCGGTTTATCACCGGCAGTCTCCCTGGAGTTCCCACCATTACGTGCTGGCAAACAAGGATAAGGGTTGCGCTCGTTGCGGGACTTAACCCAACATTTCACAACACGAGCTGACGACAGCCATGCAGCACCTGTCTCATAGTTCCCGAAGGCACCAAAGCATCTCTGCTAAGTTCTATGGATGTCAAGAGTAGGTAAGGTTCTTCGCGTTGCATCGAATTAAACCACATGCTCCACCGCTTGTGCGGTACCCGTCAATTCATTTGAGTTTTAATCTTGCGACCGTACTCCCCAGGCGGTCTACTTAACGCGTTAGCTCCGAAAGCCACGGCTCAAGTACCACAACCTCCAAGTAGACATCGTTTACGGCGTGGACTACCAGGGTATCTAATCCTGTTTGCTCCCCACGCTTTCGCATCTGAGTGTCAGTATCTGTCCAGGTGTCCGCCTTCGCCACTGGTATTCCTTCAGATCTCTACGCATTTCACCGCTACACCTGAAATTCTACCCCCTCTACAGTACTCTAGCCTGCCAGTTTCAAATGCGGTTCCGAGGTTGAGCCCGGGCTTTCACATCTGACTTAACAAACCACCTGCATGCGCTTTACGCCCAGTAATTCCGATTAACGCTCGCACCCTCCGTATTACCGCGGCTGCTGGCACGGAGTTAGCCGGTGCTTCTTCTGCAGCTAACGTCAAGATATGAAGCTATTAACTTCACACCCTTCCTCACTGCTGAAAGTACTTTACAACCCGAACCTTCTTCATACACGCGGCATGGCTGCATCAGGCTTGCGCCCATTGTGCAATATTCCCCACTGCTGCCTCCCGTAGGAGTCTGGACCGTGTCTCAGTTCCAGTGTGGCTGATCATCCTCTCAGACCAGCTAGGGATCGTCGCCTTGGTGAGCCTTTACCTCACCAACTAGCTAATCCCACCTGGGCATATCCTGACGCGAGAGGCCCGAAGGTCCCCCTCTTTGGCCCGAAGGCGTTATGCGGTATTAGCCATCGTTTCCAATGGTTATCCCCCACATCAGGGCAATTTCCCAGGCATTACTCACCCGTCCGCCGCTCGACGCCGAATAGCAAGCTATTCTCGTTTCCGCTCGACTTGCATGTGTTAGGCCTGCCGCCAGCGTTCAATCTGAGCCATGATCAAACTCTTCAATTTAAGATTTTGTTCGGCTCAATGAATACTGACTTCAAACTACGTATGTAATTTAAAGCTATTATCGTTCCAACAGAACGATAATGAATTGACTGTGCCAATGATTGCTTTCTAAGAAAGTTATCATCGTATTGGTCACTCAGTTCATTGAAACCTAAATTGATACCGAAGTATCTATTTGGATTATCATCAACGAGTGCCCACACAGATTGATAGGTCTATATTGTTAAAGAGCGTTGCTTTTCGAGAAGTTTTTCTCTCAAAGCGGAGGTGCATTCTAGCGAGATAATTTGAAGAGTCAAACACTTTTTCAAATTTATTTTCTCAGAAGTTTTTCACCTCTCTAACACTGCTGAAGCCTTGTGGCGTCTGCCGTGTCAGTGAGGCGGCATTATAGAGACACTAATCTTTATGGCAAGCCTTTTCTTTAAAAAATAAGGAAAAAACGCACTTTTCTTTGAATTTCATTCAAAGTGCTGATTTATCCATGTTTTACCCCAGAATAAGCACAACTTATCCACAAAGTTATTCATTTTAGTACAAAAAGCGCACAACTGATATTGCCTATAAAAAAGAAAAGCTGCATAAGCAGCTTTTCTATCATGATACTAAGTTGTCATTTAAATGCCTGAGCCATCACTTTCGTTCTCTTCTTCATGAAGACCACATTCTCGCTTCAATCCAAAGAAACGAGTTTCTTCCTCGCTCATTCCCGGCTCCCACTTACGGGTTGTATGGGTATCGCCTACAGACAGATAGCCTTCTTCCCAAAGTGGATGATATGGAAGGTTGTTTTCCTCTAGGTAATAGTGGACATCTTTATTCGTCCAATCGATTACAGGCAAAAACTTAAATACACCGTTTTGAATAGCTAAGATGGGTAAGTTCGCTCGAGAACTCGATTGCTCGCGGCGAAGACCAGAAAACCAAGTACCCACCTCAAGTTCATCCAATGCACGACGCATCGGTTCCACTTTATTTAGCTTGTTGTACTTTTCTATGCCTTCTACACCTTGATCCCACAATTTTCCATAACGTGCTTCTTGCCAATTAGGGCTAGTTGCAGCACTGAAGATCTTGAGATTCAAATTGAGTTTCTCAGTTAGTTCGTCAATAAAGCGATACGTTTCTGGAAACAAATAGCCCGTATCCGTCAGAATGACTGGCGTATCGGCTTTAACCTGGGAAACCAAATGAAGCATCACTGCAGCCTGAATACCAAAACTGGACGACACCGCATGTGTGCCTTCTAAGTTTTCGATAGCCCACGCGACTCTTTCTTGTGCCGTCAGTGTTTCTAAATAACCGTTCAATTCAGCAAGGCGCAGCGACTGCTCCGCCTTGGTCATCGACAGTAACTCAGAAAGCTGGGGCTTCTTTGTTGCTGTAGTATCAGGCATGCAAATCCCTCTTAGAGATGAAGACTTCTTCGATAATGCCCGCACGAATTGTGAAGTCACCGAAGCACTCGCCTTCGTTACGCTCATTCGCCCAGCGTTCAACCAAGTGGTCGATCTCTTCTAGGATTTGAGCATCTGTGATGTTCTCTTTATACATCTTAGGAATACGAGTACCTGCGCGGTTCCCTCCTAAGTGTAAGTTATATCGACCAGGTGCCTTACCGACTAAGCCAATTTCAGCCAACATTGCACGACCACATCCATTAGGACAACCAGTTATGCGCAAGATGATGTTCTCATCTTCAGGTAACCCGTGCTTTTCAAGGATACCTTCAACGTCCGTAACAAACTCTGGTAAGAAGCGCTCCGCTTCTGCCATTGCAAGTGGACAAGTAGGAAACGCCACACATGCCATCGAGTTTTTGCGCTGTTCGCTCACGCTGTCATCCATCAAGCCGTGTTCACGCGCAATCTTTTCGATTTTCGCTTTTTGGCTTTTTGGCACACCTGCAACGATGAGGTTCTGATTCGCTGTCATGCGGAAATCACCTTTGTGGATTTTCGCGATTTCAGCTACACCTGTTTTCAGAGGTTTTCCTGGGTAATCCAGCAGACGACCGTTTTCAATGAAAAGCGCTAAATGGTGTTTTCCATCGATGCCTTCCGCCCAACCAATGCGGTCACCACGATAAGTCAGCTCGTAAGGACGGCTATCTTCAAACTTTACTTCAGCTCGTCTTTCAACTTCTGCTCTAAATACATCAGAACCTACTCGGTCTAAGGTGTATTTTGTTTTAGCGTTCTTACGGTTTGAACGGTTACCCCAGTCGCGCTGAGTGGTTACCACGGCTGCTGCAACGTCTAGCGTTTTTTCTAGTGGAATAAAACCAAAGTCATCCGCGCGACGTGCGTAAGTCGATGTATCACCATGCGTCATGGCAAGACCGCCACCCACTAGAACGTTAAAACCAACTAGCTTGCCTTCTTCTGCAATTGCAACAAAGTTCAAGTCATTAGCATGGACGTCGACGTCATTCTGAGGTGGAATCACAACCGTAGTTTTAAACTTACGTGGTAGATAGTTACTACCTAGAATCGGCTCTTCATCTGTGGTTTCTACTTTTTCACCATCTAACCAAATCTCTGCATAAGCACGCGTCTTTGGAAGTAAGTGTTCACTGATTTTCGCCGCCCACTCATAAGCTTCTTGATGAAACTGTGATTCGATTGGGTTGGTTGTACAAAGTACGTTTCGGTTAACATCACCCGCTGTTGCAATTGAGTCAATACCAATGCTGTTCAGCGTTTGGTGCATCAATTTAATATTTGGCTTAAGTACACCGTGGAACTGGAATGTTTGACGAGTCGTTAAACGGATACTTCCATAGGACGTATGTTCATCAGCAAACTTGTCGATAGCTAGCCATTGCTCTGGCTTAATAATCCCACCAGGCATACGTGCACGTAACATTACATTGTGCAGTGGCTCAAGCTTTTGCTTTGCACGCTCAGCTCGAATATCGCGATCATCCTGTTGGTACATACCGTGGAAACGGATCAACTGGAAATTATCTGCGGTAAACCCACCAGTGATACGATCTTGTAAATTTTCAGTGATCGTACCGCGTAGGAAATTGCTTTCTCTTTTTAGACGCTCATTATCGGAAAGTGGACCGAGCACTTCGCCTAGTACTTCTTGCTTATCACTCATTAGTACACATCCCTTTGGTAACGTTTTGCTTTACGCAGGTCGTTAATGAATTCTTCTGCTTTCTCTTGGCTTAAACCGCCATGCTCTTTTGCAACAGAGACCAATGCATCATTGACATCTTTCGCCATGCGAGTGGCATCGCCACACACGTAGATATAGGCGCCATCTTGAATCCACTGCCACATTTGCTCTGCGTGCTCAAGAATTCGATGCTGAACATATACTTTTTCTTGTTGATCACGGCTAAATGCGACATCTAACTGAGTCAACAAACCAGACTTGAGGTATTTCTGCCATTCCACCTGATACAAGAAATCTTGAGTGAAAGTACGGTCACCAAACAACAACCAGTTCTTACCTTCTGCATCGCGGTTATCACGCTCTTGGACGAAGCTACGGAAAGGTGCGATACCAGTACCAGGGCCAATCATGATCACTGGCGTGTTGTCGTCTTGTGGCAATTTGAAGTTATTATTGTTTTCAATAAACACCTTAACTTCACCGCCTTCTTCTAATCGATGAGATAAGAAGCTAGATGCACCACCATAGCGAGTCTCTTCACCTACGCCGTATTCCACAACACCTACCGTTAAATGAACTTCTTCATCAACTTCGCTTTGCGCAGATGCAATCGAATATAAGCGAGGCGTTAGACGACGTAGTATTCCTACTAACTCTTCTGCTGATAGCTTAGTTTTCTTCTCTCCAAGCACATCAATAACTTGAGTATTACCCGCGTATTCACGTAACTTGTCTTTGTCCGCAACCAGTTTCTCTAGCTTTTTACTGCCAGAAAGTTCTGCAAACTTAGTCACCAATTGAGGGTTAGACGTCGTCACTTCGTATTTGCTTATCAACGCAGTACGAATAGAAAGACTTTCACCATCAACTTCAATCGTTTCGATACCCGACAAACCAACCTTCGCTAAAATAGCATCGACTAACTCAGCGCTGTTTTCATACCAAACACCTAACGCATCGCCAGGCTGATAGGTAATACCCGACTCATCTAAATCAATTTCGATATGACGAACATCTTTGCCAGAATCACGACCCGTAATCTTCTGGCTAGTCAGAAGTGTTGCGGTATACGGCTTTTGCTTAGTGTACTGGCTGTGAGCAGCAGCAGGCTGACCGCCAGCATGAAGCTGAACCACTTCAGCTTCGTTCCCAGCAGAAAGCATATTTTTGGCTTTTTCAAGAGCCGCTTTACGCCACTCTGCTGCAGGCGCTTCATAGTCAACATCACAATCAAGGCGATCAATAAATGATGTCGCACCTAGCTTAGACAGGTACTCATCGAAATCTTTTGCC
Organism: Vibrio penaeicida; assembly: GCF_019977755.1. Taxonomy (NCBI): domain Bacteria; kingdom Pseudomonadati; phylum Pseudomonadota; class Gammaproteobacteria; order Vibrionales; family Vibrionaceae; genus Vibrio; species Vibrio penaeicida. The sequence continues at coordinate 3,673,645 of NZ_AP025144.1, forward strand.
GTTTGGCAGAAAAACTCGTAGCTCGAATCACCCAAACCAATCACTGCGTATTGCAAGTTCGGTAATTTCGGTGCTTTCTTAGATTGTAGGAACTCATGAAGCTCCATAGCATTATCTGGTGCTTCACCTTCACCGTTTGTAGAGGCCACCACGATAACGTGGGTTTCTTTCGCCAAGTTCTTACCTTTGTAATCACTCGCGTCGAATAGCTCTACTGCAATTCCTTCTGCTTGCGCTTCTTCTTTCAGCGCTTCTGCAACGCCTTTCGCGTTACCCGTTTGTGAGGCGAAGATGATGCTCAGTTTGCCGGCTGGTTTTGCGGCTACTGCGGCGGCAGCCTGATTAATAGGCGCGGCAGCACCAGCTGGTTGATTTTGACTTATACCCCAAAAATAACCACTCACCCACGCTAGCTGCTGTGGGGACAATTCAGAAATAGCTTGTTGTAATTGACCTATTTGCTGATCGTTAAGTGGGCTTGCGAGGGCGGAAAGTTCCTTAAGTAACATGTCACGACATCCCTATTCATTGCGTGATGATAGATTAACCACTCCCCTTAATAATAAAAAAGAATAGATGAGCATGTTTTATAACTTTTTGGAAGTAAGAAAGGATGTGAACGGGTGGAATCAGTACTCTTCAATGCGAACTTGTCGAAATCCAACCGCTAGCGCAGATTTAGATGCCTTATCTAAGTCTATGTAATGACACTCTTCACCGTGTGAATCGGTAAGAAGAATAAAGCCGCCTCGCGTATGGCGAAACTCCACAATCCAAGTTCCTTCTTGGATAGAAGGTTCGATGATTGCCTCAATGAGTTGATTATCTTGATACAGGCTTCGCAGTTCAGAAATCGTCATGGGTCGTTCCGTGCTAACAAGCATGTTAATAAGAATGACGCAAAATACGCACTTTGCAAATAGATTGTTAACACAAATAACAAAAAGGCATATTGATATCATTCAATATGCCTTTTCTAATTTAAGGGAAAATAGAGGTAGAATGTTTAAAATCCCGCTTCGACTCCGACAAATGCACCATGTGTTAGATACATATCACTCGGTCCTGAAAACATGTTAAAGCGGTAATCCATCACGCGATATCCAGCTCGAATAGCCACGTCAACTTTTTCGAAATCAAAACGATAGCGCATACCCGCAGTGACATCGGCAGTTTTATCCCCATCACTATTACCAAAATCAAACTCACCAATTACATCAAAGTTTGTTTCAGGAATAGTAATCGCCGCGTTGGCATACCAGCTAAAAAGAACTTTATTGAAGTCCTGCGTTGGATCAACAGGGTTTGAGTAGACACCATTCGCGTATTGGGAAACCGTAAGACCGGCATCAAAATGCAAAAGATCGTGCTCAATCAGATCGTAGTAGAAAGTAAAATCCGTTTTATTGAATTTGATATAGCTCATTTCTACTGGGCTAAAGCGAATTCTAAAATTTGGCACATAGGCAATATTGTGCTCTAGCGCTAACGAGCCTGTGAACTTGGTTTCTCTGTCACTATTTAAAATAGTTTCGGCATCATGCTTATAAGCCGTTTTTGCCGACCACGCATCGCCAGATACTTTCACGGAAAAGTCCGTTTCCGCGTAAGAAGAAAACGTACACATTAATAAAGAAGAAGAGAACAAAGCCGCACAAACGCGATTTTTCATGGAAGGAAGCCCCACCCGTCAATTATGAACACATGGGGATACTATCATAATTGCCCTGTACGAAAAGACATCTCATTCAGGGCTGACTCAATTTTAACGCGGGCAGTACACTTTGTTACGAAAGAACCACCAAGCAATTGCCAATACAATCAACCAAGGTAATAACTTAAATACCATACCCATCATTCCGAACACTAACATGACTGCGAAAGCCACGGCACCCGCTGCGAAAATCGACACTAGGGTGACGCCAGTAAAAAACAACACACCCAGAAATACCAACACAAATAGCAGTTCAATCATTGTTTGCCCCTTTTGTATTTTTACTTTCAACTATATAGCTGAGTTATTGCAGGAAGCAGACCAACTTTTGAAAATACTACTTTTTCCTTTTATAACAAATAAATACAACAAAGCCTTGAATACTAATTCAAGGCTTCATATTTCTATTCATGGTCAATTTAGCTAACAGGTGGCGATTTTTACACACCCAATTCAGCAGGGATTTTAGCTAACGCTGTTTCGACAACTTCTAGCCCAGCCCCTTTCTTGTGAGCGTTTTCACTGATGTAGCGACGCCACTGTCGAGCACCCGGCATACTTTGGAATAATCCGAGCATATGACGCGTCATATGACCTAGATACGCGCCATTCGATAGCTCTTTCTCTATGTAGGGGTACATTTCGCGCACAATATCAGAGCGTTTCTTCACTGGCTTTTCAGAACCAAACAACTCTTGATCAACAAAAGCCAGCAAGTACGGGCTTTGATAGGCTTCACGACCGATCATTACACCGTCGAGATACTGCAAATGTTCTTTCGCTTCGTCCAGAGTTTTGATTCCGCCATTCACCGCAATATTCAGATGTGAAAAATCTTTTTTAAGTTGGTAAGCGCGAGGATAATCCAAAGGAGGAATTTCGCGATTTTCTTTTGGGCTTAATCCACTCAACCACGCTTTACGGGCATGTATGGTGAATTGCTCACAACCACCCTTCTCAGAAACCGTAGAAACAAAGTCCGTGAGGAATTCATAAGAGTCTTGGTCATCAATACCGATACGTGTTTTTACCGTAACAGGTACATCAACCACTTCACGCATGGCAGCAACACATTCCGCCACCAAGTTTGGTTCTCCCATCAAGCACGCACCAAAACGACCATTTTGAACACGATCCGATGGACAACCAACGTTTAAGTTAATCTCATCGTAGCCGCGCTCTTGAGCGAGCTTCGCACACGTTGCAAGATCTGCCGGATTAGAACCACCCAGCTGCAATGCAACAGGGTGTTCCTCTTCACTGTACGCCAAAAAATCACCCTTACCATGAATGATCGCGCCCGTTGTCACCATCTCGGTATATAGAAGTGCGTTATCCGACATTAAGCGGTGGAAGTAACGACAGTGTCTATCTGTCCAATCGAGCATCGGGGCAACGGAAAAACGGTTATTTTTAAAATTATTTATTTTATCTTTCAAAATCAACATCTTAAATATGTAAATTTGAGATTCATTAACATCTCAAATTGTAAAATATGGGCTATTTTGGTACATTTTGACCACTTGGTGATCCCACAGGTGATCCCATAACAGCATTCGATACACAGGATTATACATGGCATCAGTGATTATTGAAAAACGAGCAAATAAATCAGGCACAGTTTCATATCGAGCCAGAGTTCAGCAAATCCATCAGAAGAAGGTTGTTGACCGTATTTCAAAGACTTTCAAGACAAAGACCCTTGCAAAAAATTGGGCTGTCAAAATCCAAAAGGAGATGGAAGAGAAGTACGAAAGAGTTAGAGCTGGTGTTTATCGACCTGAAAATGAATTAATCGAAGCCACAGTTGGTGATCTCATTCGAATGTACTTGGAGCATCCTAGGCTATCAAAGGACATTGGTAGAACTAAATATTACGTTCTCAATTCACTACTTAATTACGAAATCTCAAGTATTCTCGCCAGTAACTTGAGATACAGTGATTTGGTCAAACATTGCGAAGAACGCTACAACGAACCTACCACTCCATCACCACAAACCATATACCACGATGTTACTTACTTAAAATCAGTAATGGATACAGCCAAAGGGGTTTTCAAAGTCAATGCAGATACTTCATATCACGATGAGGCAATTCCTGTTCTTATCAATCAGAAGTTAATCGGTAGATCGAAAGTCAGAGATCGTAGACCGACTCGTGAAGAGTTAAAGCTAATGGAAGAACGTTTAATCAAACGCTCTCAGCACCGTGCGGCAAAGATTCCTTTTGGTGATATTCTTCAAATTTCACTACTCACAGCAATGCGAGTCTCTGAAATTACTAACCTAAAATGGACTGACTTAGACCATCAAAACAAAACCATCGTCATTCGTAACAGGAAAGATCCTCGTCAAAAGCAAGGTAACGATTCTGAAATACCATTACTCGGTGGAGCTTATGAAATCATCGCTCGACAACCTAAAGATCCTGAAAACCCAAAATTGATTTTTCCGTACAATTCGAGATCGATAACGGCTGGTTGGCAACGTGTACGTAAAGAATTAGGTATTGAAAATTTACGTTATCACGATCTTAGACGTGAAGCGGCATCAAGGCTCGCAGAAATGGGACTACCAATTAACATCGTAGCTCGTATTACTGGACATAAGAACATCAACATCTTGCACAACATCTACGCCAAGATTGATATTAAAGAGTTCGGTAGAGAAGGATACGCTAAGTACCTGAAAGAAGAGAATATACAACAGCCAGAAAGTGAAAAGCCCCAATCATAAGATTGAGGCTTCTCTCCGTAGAACGGTTGCTAATGTAGTGGCTTGAATCAGTGGTCATCTACAAGCTGATATGAATATACTAAGCAACAGCCCAAAGACTGTCAACTAAAACCAGAAGAATCAAATGCCAAATACTATCACCTACACCGCCCTAACTAATGTCCTGCCTCATCAACGACTCTCTATGTACGAGAAGGTATTTAAAACAACTACTCCTGTAGAGCTACACGGTGCGTATATTTGGTCGGTAAAAGTTGCAGCCAGTATACATCCTCTGCTTAGTGCTCTGGAAGTAGCACTTCGAAACTCTATCCACATCAGCGCAACGAACGCAATTAGCCCTGACTGGTACGATAAAATCAATACAAAAACCAGAAAGAGCTGGAAGGTCGGCAAGCGTGATCAGGGAAACATTAATTGGCACAAGTCTCAAATAGCAGATGTAAAAAAGAAGCTTGCCCGTAAAACACAAACACCACCCAAAGGGCTAACTATGCACGATTTACTCGTGGCAAAGATGGACTTTGGTTTTTGGGATAATCTACTAAGAGAATGTTTTTCTATTAACGGGGATAAAAAGGCATTATGGCCCCAATGTATACCAATGGTCTTTCCACATTTACCAAAAGGTCAAACCAACGCCACTATCCAAGTTGAAATTTCGGCTTTGCGTGAATTAAGAAATGATATCGCTCATAACTCACCGATATGGAAGCATAAAACCGTCACAGACACACAATCAGCGATTGCTCATATCAATCGACAAATAGACAAAATCCTTGAAATCATTAACTGGCTATCTTCAGAAAAAGTCGATTGGCTTGAAGTTCATATGCTTCAATCAGAGGCAAAGCGGATCGCATCAGAGGAATACTTATTATTATGTCAGCGCAAAGATATGACTAACCTTACGACTCCATACAGCCGCTACAAAAGAGGCTTCCGTAGCCGCCTAAAGCAACTGAAAAAAGATGAGTTTGATGTTGTAGATACGATTAATGGTGAACTGTATATGCTAACAAAAGTGACATCATAGACGTTGCTTCTTGATTGTTGTTGAACCACTTTGCTGAATCTTTAGAACCAGTGCGCCTTCAAACTTATCCGCTTTTTCAGGGGCGTACTTCCTTAACTCACAAATCAGAGCTTTTAAAATGTCGTAAGTACCTAACAGCTCTGTTTGAGTAGTCGAAGTTTCAGCGACTAACTCATCCAATGCTTCCTGTCTTCCCTCTATTCGGCTGATCAGCTTTTCAGACGGTGCAGAACCGCTTTTGATTAAATCATCACGCAGAACTATGTCTTTGCGTAGCTTGTTGCTCATAAGCTCTTTAAGCTGACCTTTGATGAAGTCAGAGTTCGCCAACTCTTGTGTTTTTTTCAGCTCATTTTTTGCTGCGGATTCCAATCGGCTTTCTTGTTTCTTTCCACTCATAATTTTCTCCTATCCATACTTATTGAACTACCACAAAAACAAGCAATGACAATAGGTTAGTAGTAAAAAGATCATCAGTACCCTAATGCTAATAACAAAAGTGGTAGACAATTTTATGGCTAAAAGATGAACCCGTTTCAACCATAAAATCGCCATAACTAAAGATAAAAACCGTAATCTATTCAGCACCTTAACCGCTTAAAATTTGCAAATCTTGATATCTGTGGACTACTAAAAGTAAGCATTAATACAACCAGCTTGTATCTATACCCACTTTCTCTGCTCTACGTTTGAGTAAAGTTTGTATAGATGCTGGTCAACTTTTGAAAAGTTGAGTAAATAAAAAGGAGAAAAAACAGCAGTGAAGCAGATAAGATTATTATGCCGTACCGCACATACATACGGCTTCCACAAGAACAAAACAGGATTTGATCAGCATAACTTTAGATTGGATGAATTAGCGCCAGAAGAGCGTAATTACAATTCAGAACTTAGTAAAAATAATGTGATATTTCGACAAGGTAAGCAAGTCGAACCTTCACAATTGACCGACCTATTAGCAGAGATCGAAGTCGACCAACACAACAAGCTCAAGCAGGTCAAAGGCGGAATGTCTGACAAATATGTTGGAGAGCTAAACCTTGCTCGATCTAAGAGCAAGTCCAAACTGAAAAAGTGGGTGGAGAATGCTTCAAATCCACTAGAAAGAGACTTTTTCAATGAGCTACTGGCAAAGGTGGGAATTGATAAAATTCACGCTAAGACAGAGCTTAAAAGGCTGTCCAGCTTTGGCAAGATCAAACGCTATAACAACAAGAAGAAAACCATTCACAAGTTAGAAGAGTGCAATAAACTCCTAACAGTCAACGACAATAGCTCAATGTCCTTAAAAGTCATATCTTCAGAAAAAATTTTTAAAATTCCTGATAAGCACGGTATTAGCATCTCCGCTGAAGATTGGAACAGGTTGATCTACCAGTTCCACAACAAATTTTACAGTGACTATGATGCTTATTACACCGCAGTCCATCTAGACGAAAAAGCAGAAAATCCACACGCTCACCATCGTTTGAGTGGTTATAACAACACAACTAGACGGTTTGACTTACCTGATCACGAGTTAAACTTAGTACGTAAACTGTATAACAAGCCTGATCTCTTTAGTGGTAAAAAGTGGAGTAAGTTAAGCCCTGACGAAGTAGAGCAGTTCGGCCAACTTTATCAAAACATTATGTTTAAATACTGTAATACCCAATTACAAAAACTGGGCTACAACATCAATGCAGTGAAACGCACACCGCAAGAAGTAAAACAAGACGCACACGAATATTCAAACCTCAAGATTAGGCATCGAGTTCATAACGGAGTCAATCAACTCAATGACGATAAAACCGAGCTAATAGAAGCGGTAAGCGACCTTAAACATCAAGAGCAACGCTGGAAAGATAAAGCCATTCAGGAGCGAAAAACGGCTATCAACTGGAACAAAAAAGCCAAGCAGCAAAAGGCACTATTACAACGTACTAAAGCGAATCTGTCTCAGTGGTTTGAAGAAAAATTTGAGCAATGGTTTAACGGCTTATTGACGTTCAAAAAATCCAACCTTAACCGAGATTTGATCCAGCCTGTTGAGCTTCATCTGTCCCTTAGTCAAGAACGTGAAGACGCTGGAAAAATCTTAATGGATGAGGTTGAACTAGCTCTACAACAAGATCAGCTTAGACGTTATAAAAAGGAGTTTGATAGACAAGAGGCAAAGAACCGATATAAAAATTAATCTGTCACTTGGACGAAAAATCACAGCAAAGCCACAAGACCAAACACACTAAACTATCTATGTCCTCTTACCCGGTTTTCTCTTATTCATCTTCTCACTTTGAAATTGACCGTCTTTCAGACGATAGATGGAAAAATCGTAATCCCCTTCTCTACGAGGCGCAGAAATTTGAGGTGGATGCTGATAATCAAAATCTTTAACGATACCAACTGTACGGATTTTGTTCTTGATTGAACGAATCTGCTCTTTTCGAGCTTGATTAGTAGATACGCCTAGAAAATCGACTAAGAAGTAAAAATTAGCTCTATATGGGTAATACGCCAACGTTTGAATATGCAGTTTGATAGATGAGACTTGCTTGTATGACATAAGCGCACTTAGCCCCACATTTACCGCTTTTGGATCTAGCATTTCTTTTGCTTGGAGGTTTAGGAACTGGCGACTAAAAGTGACGTTGATACGGTCATCATCACAGGAAATTTTGGCAATAAAGGGATGGTGAATATTTATAACAGCTTGCTCGATTTTACTCTTTGAAAGCTTCACCCAACCAAATAGAGACTCTTCTGATTTAAAATCTTTAAGGAAGATTTCAACGTGATTAACGATATCGTCTTTCATTCCAGCTTGAGCAAGAAAGGACAACACCAATTTCATTTGAAATGGGGTTAAATTTTCAGGGTAAAGTGCGGATTGAGCGTCAGAGTTGTTGACCACACAATCACGAGGTAATCTTAAAAAAAGGTTGTTTGATAGCATATTTTTTCTCCTTGGTTGATTATGCTATCTCGTGAGAAAAAATATAATTTATGGTTAAGCTATTGATAAAAAGTAAAAATATGCTAACAATGATTATATCTCGCTGCATCGAGATTTTCCGAAACTAAAGAACTTTTGCCGAGTTCTTTTTTTCGTTCTTCAGTCAGTAAACCTCAAAAAAAACAAATTGCAAGAGCAAAAACCTTATTACACACACCTTCCTAGTTATACACACCAAAGATTATTACACACACCAATACGCTCTATTGCTCCCCCCTAATTGTTCACCCCCTTACATCTGAGGTAATTCAATAATGGAATGATAATAAAATCTTTCTTTAATATAACCAAAGCGCATAGAAAGGTGTTTTAAGCTAACTTTTAAGGTTAGCCCATCCATTAGCTACAACAATGCTAAATCAGGCTAAAAACGCCATTTAAAGAGCCACTATCACTATATGAGCATAAGGCTGATGAATCAGAGATTCACAGAAATGAAAAATCAGAGATTTTTCTGCCTCTGAGTGAAAATTATTGAGTTATGCGTCTTGCATCAAGTCCCAAAACTCACTGTCTAACTTTTTAATTTCAATGACCTTTTCAACTTGCATTCCCAAGTTAAAATCATAAATGTATTGAGCGAGTTGCTGACCATCGATCAAAACCAGTGCGGTAGTGCCATTCAAATTATTGGCGTATTCTTGAGCACCTTTCGTATAAGATGAAGTGGTAATGAAAATCCCTTTGTTCGATTGAGCGACAGCTAACGCACCAACAAACTTCTGAATCTCGTCCCGACCAACCGTATTACCAATATCATAACGTTTTGCTTGGATGTGGATTCGCCCTAATCCCAGCAAATCTTCTTTGATAATCCCGTCAATTCCACCATCGTTAGAGGCTTGAGTCACTTCACCAGCGTTTTTAACTTGTCCACCATAGCCCATTCGCTCAAGCAGAGACACGACAAGGTGTTCAAACTCTCGTGGCGATTTTCTCAGAACCGTCTCTAAAATCTCATCGTAGATGGATTTTTTAATTTCATCGAATGATTCAGAAAAGAGCTGAAGTGGCGTTTTATCTTCCGCTTCAATATCAGCCGATTCATCTACCGTTAAAGGCTTTGATTTTCTCTTTGTATGAGCTTTATAGAGGTATGTTTGAGCGTCTTCTCGTTGCAATACCAATCGACCAGCATCATTGATTTGATACACACCACGCTTAGGCTTATCTATATACCCTGCTAAATTTAAAAAGCTCATCGCCCACGAGATCCGATCTAAAAAAACGGGACCATTACCAGAATCATACATTTGCTCAATCTCTTCATCAGAGAGTTGGAAATGTTGCGCCAACGGTTTAACCAGTTCTTTGAGTTTCTTCACTTCACCATCAAGTAAGTGAGTTAAAACTACAAATCGAATCTCATTATGCTTGGGGATTGTCATTATTCTTTACCTATGCCGCATTGCGCTTAAAGTTCTCAGCCTGCTCAAAAATCTCTTTATACACTTCATCACGATCAATCGGTGGGTAACCCCACTCATCGAGCAAAATGATCAGGTCAAAGTGCAATTCAGCTTTGATATCGTCTCGCTTGTTCCAATCTGTGTATTTGGCTTTGTCATCAATGACCCTCTTCACCTCTTTAGATAGGTCAAGGAGCTTCTCTTCTGGATAGGTAAAGTCGTACTTGTGAGCCAGTGAAATGAGAATGTCGTAAAAGGCTTTTTCTTCAAAATCTATCCCCATTTCACCAAACGAGGCCATCTCAGCACGTAGTTCATTGTAAAGATTGATAATTTCATCAGAAAAATCATTGATGACTTCCGAGCGAAGTACATCCTTTTCATCACGCTCATTGTACTTTTCAACCAACATATTCATTTTCTTAGTGAAATCGACACCTTTCACTTTATTGGTCTTTTTAAACTCGCCAATCGCTTTGGCAAGCATCTGCTGAAGAAGTTGAAGTTTAGTGTTTGGCTGTTTCACCATCTCCAACTTGGCAAGATAATCATCATCAAAAATATCAATCTCGCCACCGTCTTTTTCACCCAGTTTAAAGATCTCTTCAACACCATCACTCATTAGTGCGTCTTTGACCAAATCACGCACCTTACGATTCATTTGGTCAACATCTGGCGCACCACCCGTAGTGATCTTAAATACGATGGTTCGAACCGCTAGATAATAGTGAATCTTGTCCTTATGCTCTTTGGTCAGCTCACTACTACCCACACAAATGTCATAAGCTGATTTAAGGCGTTTGGTCAGATCCATAAACGTCTTTTCAAACTTCTTGGTTCTCAGTGCAAAATCAGCCGAAGCATTTAAGCAATTTAACTGCTCTAGTGGCGTACCATTGAAGTAGGGCTTAGAGTCGAACTTATGGAACAACCCATCCAACAGGCTCAAGTGATCCTTAACGATAATGACCGACTGTTTAATGTCTTCTAGGTTCTGATCTTGCCCTGCTGTGTATTGGGAAAGTGCAAGGTTCATCTGTTTTTTTATGCCGATGTAATCGACTACCAGACCATTCTCTTTACCTTCAAATTTACGGTTTACTCTCGAAATGGTTTGGATCAGATTATGTTTTTGCAAAGGCTTATCAATGTAGATGGTATCGAGGAACGGCACATCAAAGCCCGTTAGCCACATATCTACCACAATAGCGATTTTGAAGTTCGACTTACCATTTTTAAACTGACGATCCAGCTCTTTACGGTACTCTTTATTGCCGAGTTTGTTCCACAGAGCTTTATCATCGTCTTTGTTACGAGTCATAATCATCTTGACTCGTTCCATCGGCTTCACTTTCTTCTTATCACTTTCTGATAGAGTTGCACCGTCTTCACAGACTTTTACTTCATCCCACTCAGGGCGAAGCTCAAGCAGTTCTTTATAGAACTGATAAGCGATTTCACGACTGCTACAAACGAACATTGCTTTGCCTTTTTGAGTCGTGCCTTCTTCAACACGATTCTCATAATGCTCAACAAAGTCTTTCGCTATAGCTTTGATACGATCTGGGTCGCCCAGTATGGTAGACATACTCGCCATAGCCGTTTTGCTTTTATCTATTTGATATTCGTTTGTCCCTGCTTCTTCACACTCTTTATAGTATTTTTCGACTTCATCAAGCTGGCGACCATCAAGTAGCACTTTTGCTGCTCGACCTTCATACACAATACGAACAGTAATTTCATCGTAAACCGATTCTGTCATTGTATAGCTATCGACAACTGCACCAAATACATCCAACGTTGCGTCAATCGGTGTACCAGTAAAACCAACATAGGTAGCGTTTGGTAAAGAGTCGTGAAGATATTTAGCAAAGCCGTAAGTCTTTTTCACGCCGTCTTCAGTAACGGTAATTTTCTGTTCTAAATTGGTTTGGCTACGGTGCGCTTCATCCGAGATACAAATGACGTTGGTTCGCTCAGTCAGTAGCTCCAAATCTTCCGTAAATTTATGGATGGTAGTCAGGAATACACCACCACTTTTACGCCCCTTCAGATGTTCTCGAAGTTCAGCACGACTCTCTACACTAATGATGTTTTGATCACCCACGTAACCTTTTGCATTGGTGAACTGACCTGAAAGCTGATCATCCAGATCGGTACGATCAGTGATGAGAATAATAGTTGGGCTGCCCAACTCGACATCTTTCATCAGTAGACGAGATAAGAACAACATTGTGTAGCTTTTACCACAACCAGTCGCACCGAAATACGTACCACCCTTACCATCACCACTCACCAACTTTCCGTGCTCATCAAAGCACTTCATATGCTGTTTGATATTGGCAAAAAGCTTTGTTGCTGCGTAATACTGAGGATAACGACAAACAATCTTTTCTTGTTTGCTTGAGGTGTCAGGTAAGTAGATAAAGTGACGTATCACATCAGTAAGGCGTTTCTTATTAAACAAGCCGCTGATCATCGTAAACAATGAATTAATACCGTCTTTGTCTAGCTTCTCTTCACCCGTAATTTTACGCCAAGAGTAAAAGAACTCATAAGGGGCAAAGTACGACCCCATTTTGCTGTTCACACCATCACTAATCACACACAGTGCGTTGTATTTGAATAGTTCAGGGATATCTCGATCATAACGAGTGGTTAGCTGCTTATACGCATCATAGATAGTCGCTTCTTCACGAATGGCACTCTTAAATTCAAACACCACAAGAGGTAAGCCATTGATGTAAAGAATCCCGTCAGGAATACGCAGCTCATAGCCTTGTATCTCCATTTGGTTAACGATGCGATAGCGGTTGTTCTCTATGCCAACGTAGTCTAGAAGCTGAATGTATAAATCTTTCTGACTTGCATCTTCACGCTTTAACAAAAAACCATCAGAAACAAACTTCATTATGGCTTTGTTGGTATCGTAGAGATCTGAAGCTGGAAGATACTCAAGCTTATGGATAATTTGCTCTATCTCATAGGCTGTAATACCTTCCGCTTGGTAACGTTTAGCTAGAAATTCACGAAGATCGGACTTAATCAGCACATCTTCAGGTGCTCGCTCAATCGCCTCACCACGAGTATGTGGATAGCCTTCTTTCCCTAGCAGTTCAATGATGGCTTGTTCTAGCCGTTCTTCTGTGAATTTCATTATTAAACCTTACTAACGCTTGATAGAAGCATTTCTTTTAGTTCAACTAACCTTGCTATTTCATTTTGTTTCTGTTGTATATAAGTATCTATTTTTACTACATTATCCTGAAATATGCTCATCACTTCTTGAGGAGGCACTGCTAGTTTAAAAGTTTCGATATTATATATAGGTAACTTCGCTTGAACTGCACCAACAACCCTTTCATCAAGCTGGTTCTTTCCTTCATTCGACATTAAAAAGTGATATAGAAAGCTAGTTGTTACTTTTTCTAACTCAACAATTTTGACACAATTCTCTGTTAAATTAGCACCATCTAAAGAACCATCAATAACCTTCGTAATGCCTATGGTTCCCACGATAGAGATAACCAAATCATCTTTTTTTACGGTATATCTTGATATCTGCGCTTGGACATCTTTTTCAAGGTATTCAAATTTTTTACCCAATACACAGAACTTCTTATTTCCTAAGTCGGCAACTTTGATATAAGGATGAGCGGTCTTTTCAGAGACCAGCTCTTTACCTTTAGGCAGCCTTTTACCACCCTTTATTAATGCAAGTTCCTTAAGTGAATGGCTATTCCAGACTTGTGGAATTTCTTTTTCTAGTAGAGCGCAGTATCTCATCTCTCCACCAAAAGACTTATAAGGTTTGCCTTCTAGTTCAGACTTACCGATGGACTCTGCGTACTCTTTTGAGATCGGAAACTCAAAATCAACAAACCACTGTTTGTAAATAGCTTGGGCGGTATCTTCTAGCTTTTGAGTTAGTTGTTCGTTGAGTGCAATACGGTCATTCACCACATTGTATTCACGCACGATTTCACGCTGTTTTTCGATAGATGGGATTGGTAGCTCAACATCACACATTTCTTGCCAATCGAAAATTTCACGAACTGAACCGTGAGACTTAAATCGAGCATAGCGATCAAATTCAGGTCGCCTAAACCACATCATCAAATACTCTGGGTCTAGCTGATTTGAATCTTTAACCTCAAATACAGTGTAAGCTTGGGATACCAATGCCTGATCTAACGACTCAAGCATTGCGATACCCATTTTATCTCCCCTACGAGATGTATCAGGAACGTAGGTGAATTGATGTTTTTTTACGATTTTGTACTTTTTAAAGTCAGTTCCTACAGTGTTAGCAACAGAGTCAATAAACACCTTTTGGGTTGATACACCAAGAAGGTTATCCTTACGGTTTTCTTTGTTCCTAGTATCAACAACTCGAATAAACTGTCCTAATTTCTTATAATTTGATCTCATAGCCCAGCTCTTTGAAAACATTTAGTAAGTCATTCTTCGATTGTTCTTCTTTTGCAAGAAGAGAACTAAAGTCACTCCTGAGATTGTTCATCTTTTCATCAAAGTCAACGTTCTCATCTCGGTTAATAAACTCAATGTACTTACTAGGAACAAGTGAGTAATCTTTGGCTGCAACTTCGGCTTTCTTTGCCGAGTAACAATATTCAGCAATATCCTTGTACTTATCTTCCGCCCCCACTTGCTGCCAAGTGTGAAGCGTCTTAGCAAAATCTTGAATGTCTTGCTCAGAGAACTGAACAAACTTTTTCTCGAACGGTTCGCCACGTTGACGCAGATCCATAAACAAGATTTCGTCTTCACGGTCACGATAGTTGCGAGTGACATCTTCGTGCGGAACAGTATGTGCTTTTTTGTTTTTGTTGAGTATCCACAAAGTGACACTGATATCGGTGGTGTAGAACATACTGCGAGGAAGAATAATTACCGCTTCAACTAGATTATTTTCAATCAGCTTTTTGCGAATCGCTTTTTCCGTTCCATCACCTGAGAGCGCACCGTTTGACAGAATAAAACCTGCAACACCGTTTTCAGACAGCTTGGAAACCATATGTAAAATCCAGCCATAGTTAGCGTTGCTGCTTGGCGGTGTTTCGTAGCCATCCCAACGATGGTCATCAACCAGCTCATCGGAAGCTCGCCAATCTTTTTGGTTAAATGGTGGGTTTGCCATAATAAAATCAGCTTTAAGAGTTTCGTGCTGATCATTGGCAAAGGTATCTTTTGCGGCTGCACCAAGGTTGGCAGAGATACCACGAATAGCGAGGTTCATTTTCGCTAGTTTGTAGGTTGCGCCTGTGTACTCTTGACCATACACAGAAATGTCTTTCTTGTTGCCTTTGTGGTTCTCAATGAACTTCATTGACTGAACAAACATACCGCCCGAACCACAACAAGGGTCATAGATTTTACCTTTGTATGGCTCAATCAATTCTGCGATTAAGTTAACAATGCTCTTTGGTGTGTAGAATTCGCCTTTACCCTTACCCTCTGCAATCGCAAATTTAGACAAGAAATATTCGTAGACTCGACCTACCACATCTTCGTGCGGATTCGCTAAGGTGTCGATGTTGTTAATCACATCGATCAGTGCAGATAACTTACTGACATCTAAACCAAGGCGAGAGAAATAGTTGTCAGGCAATGCACCTTGTAGTGCTTTGTTAGTTTTCTCGATGGTGCTTAGAGCGGTATCGATCTTTAGAGCAATATCTTCTTGTTTAGCGTTTTGCTGAACAAAGCTCCAACGACTGTTTTCTGGTAAATAAAACACATTGTCTTTGGTGTAGGCTGGAACCATATCAACGTGCTTTTCCAGCCCTGAATCAATCAGCTTTTGGCGCTGTTTCTCAAATGTATCACTGATGAACTTGAGGAAAATCAGGCTCAATACGATGTGTTTGTATTCTGACGATTCAACACTACCACGCAGCTTATTTGCTGCATCCCAGAGTGTTTCTTCAAATGATTTTTCTTTCTTTTTTGCTGCTGCTTTTTTTGGAGACTGTTTAGCCACTTACGCACACCCTATAGGATTCTGTTAAGAATATTTTATTGGTTAAATTTTGGGCCAAATACTATCAGAAACACCCTGATTTTTCTATTGAAATCACACTCATATCAAGTTGATAGACATCACTTTTAACTAAATTGGCAATAGAAATTTCGCTTCTACTATTCCCTCAAAAAGCCGAAATCTAGGGATAAAATTAACGCTATATTTTCAATAACTTGGATAATTCAAAATCAGTGATACGACATAAGTAACGGCCGAAGAAAAGGAGTTACTTATGAAAAAGCCAAGATCGAGTGCAGGACGCACTACAGCAAAAACAGACCAACAGAACGAAATACTAAACCGTCTATTCGATTACTTTTCAAAACCGAAAGGCGAAAAACCATCTTCAGAAAATGACATCAATGTGAGCTTTTATCGATCCGCATTAAACGCTCTTCCCCGAAACTTTCACGACAATAACTACAACGGGGTTAACATCATAATGTTGCTACAAGCTCAGGAAGAATCCGCTACCAAAGTGCCAATTTACGCCACATTCAAGCAAGCCGCTGCACTATTAGAGCAGCACAAAGATCAACTACCTCCTAAGTCAGAAACATTCGATCCTGATAAACCATTGAAAGGGTTAAAACTAGATGCACAAGTCGTAAAATACCTTGAGACTTACAAGAAAGACGGTGAGGTGATCAGCAAGGCTAAATTTGAGAATGAAACTAAAGGAATGAGTTTTAAGGAAATGCACGATAAGGGCTACCTCAAACGCAAGGGGCTTAAACCATATAAAGTATTTCCTATTGAGCGCATCAAACACCTTCTACCTCAGTCATACATTGACGAGCGCAGTTATTTTGCCAAACAAGCCGAACTTGAATCGCAACAAATGAGTGAAGAAATGCGAGATCAGGAGTTTGTTGAGAAAGCCCAGCTCATCATTGATGCGATGGGTGTACCTGTCATAGAAAAGAATGAAGATCGTGCTTATTATTCGCCAAGTAAACACGAAATTGTGATCCCTCCTAGGCATAAGTTCTGCTCTGATAAAGCCTATTTTGCGGTGATTTTGCACGAAATTTCTCACTCGACTTCGAAGCATTTGGGGCGTGATATGTCAGGCTTCTTTGGCAGTACATCATACTCAAAAGAGGAATTGATCGCTGAGACAGCAACAATGTTTATGTGCTTAGATGAGGGCCTAGAAACGTTTCATTCCCACGCTCGCTACTTAGAAGGATGGTCGAGCCACTTTTCAGATAATAAAAAAGTGCTACTCAGCGTATGTAAACAAGCGAAAGAGGCGCAACAGTACATCAGTGATACAGTCGCAGAGCACAAGTTAAAGCTACAACAAAAAGCTGCTTATTTTGTTCCTAACCAGCTAGACCAACGAGTGACGCTTAACAGTGCCTACAATGACGAACTCAGCCAGTTCATTGACACACAATCACGCTCATTTGGTTTATTGATTCCGCTTAAAAATCAGAGAATTGTTGGTTTTAACCATTTAACTAAAGGGTTAGAAATTTATACCGATGAAAAGAAAGTCAATGTGTATGGCCCAGCCGCAAAATCTATAGAGCATAAGCTGCAAGAACTAGAGGTGAAGCAAGAGTTATTCTGTGATTCGATATTGGATATCGAACCAGATAACCTCACAATGCAAAAACCCAGAAATGGATCTCGATTATCTCTTTAGTGAAAGAGTAAAAACACAAAAAGCCCAAATCGGGCTTTCTTGTCGTGTTCTCATCCATTTGAAGTCTACTTTGTTTATTCCTCCCAGTAGCGTGTATTTCCGTCAAGGTAATGATTAGTGAATAGTGACATCACCATCATAATAATCGAGTATAAAGATCAACAGGTTAGATGCAGCTCGTAAACTCGTTATTGCCGTGATAGTTTGACCAAGGCAAGTCAAATCATCAATTTTATTTCCTTCAACCAGCAACTCAATATAATCAGCAAGATCATTAAGCTCTTCAGCGCAATACTCGATTTCTTCTACATCAAGATCTTGCTCAAGCATAAAAAAGCCTTGAACTGCTTCGATCTCTGCTTCGTGTTGAGGGAACATACCGACCTCAGAACAGTACCTCAAAGATGTAAGAAGTAGCCTTCTATCATTTTCATAGTTTGGGCTTAGTGCGGTTAGGTTTTTTGCTATATTTAATACACTCATATGTTTTCTCCTATGTTATGTGCATTGATTTGTCATATTTCAGACTTTTGAATTAAGTTGTTTATTTTCAGTGCCTTGCTTATCAGTGAAGCAAGGTATTCATACTGTTGTTAATGTCTACTTCTCGAACCCATACCCAGCGAGAACCTGGCAACGCATCTTTATGTTTGCCTTGGTAAAATCGTGGAGCTTTTAGATTTCTAAAGTACGGAATACGATGTTTAATTTTTCGAGGTGAAGCCGACCCAGAAGCAGACTTTTTAGCGGTAGTCGCTTTCAACGTTGCACCTTGATAACTCATTTTGGTTTTGCCTTTTGGCAGTTTCACAGCCGAGTCAGGGTATCCTTGAACTAGCTTTTCTCCTTCTGTCGCTGAATTGTAAATACATAGCGTGAAAGCTATTTTCAGCACTGTGTCTATCACATCAGCGCTTTCACCAGTAACAAACGAAGAATCATCTAAATCAGGTAGGGTTCGTAGCGCTATTGCTCCACGTCCAGCGCTATCTTTAAAATTGACGACAAAACAAACGTCATCCAGATCTCGATTTTCATCGCATAAATCCTCTACATCGCCAATATAATGATGAGTTTCAAAAATCTCCCTACAGGTCATTATGGAGACCAAGCAACTTTTAATTTCATACCCATTCACCAGCGTTTCTGTTGGAAAGGCTACGGCAAATTGTTTGAAAGGAGGCTCTAGGGCTACTGCCCCTGATACATCAATTTTTGCCTCAAAGAGGGTCTGGGCTAACTCACGATTTTCTAAAAAAACAACTGGCGAACTACTTTCAATCCAGCTTTTTTCCAAGCCTAGAACCGTTAGATTTTCAATCACATTGTCGAAATCAGTTGAAGAATGCAGCATATCCATAGCTATTAAGTCTGCGAAGTCAGAGTAAGCGATAGGTCCCTTACCAAAAACTCGTTTCAGTGCTCTTCTTCCACTCGCCTTTTTCAAGTTGGTGTCCAGTTTCGTTTCATACATTTCATATTTCATAGTGCTTTCCTTCTGGTTAGTTTGCGTGCGTTTTTTGTTTAAATTTGTCATATCAATTTCCTCTTAATTGCTTGTTAAATATCTAAAAAGTAATGCGGCTTTAATCCATCGACATTAAAAATCACAATTTCTGTGTGAAACTTAATGCCCTCAAAAACATCCAGCGGTAGCGTGACAATCGAACTGATTTTTTGCGTATCACGGATCTTGCGCCAACGCTTGCTTCCAACAGCTTGGTTAGTGCGCCATCCAGTCGGTACAATGGCGATTAAAGGCATTGCTGAACCAAATAGCTCAAACACTTTGTCGATGAATATCTCTGGATAGAGCTTGCGTTTTGGGTGTCCATTGAACGGAGGATTCATCACAACTAAATCCACACCATCAATCGGTTGGTTAAAGTGCTCGAAGTCTTCGTTGTAAAACTCATCGGCACAGTTCGGTACGGAGTCAACATCGTTACCTACGACATAAGCCCCATTCTCTTTGAAGCCCTTAACAAGGTTTCCCGTCCCAATAGCAGGGTCAAAAACCTTACTGACATTCAGCTTTGAGTAGATCTCTTTCGCTAGAAAATCAGTCACCTCTTTCGGTGTATAGATGGTTGAGTTTTTAATGTCTTGATGATCTTTGTTTAAATGTTTCATATTGTTTTCCTTATAGATTTAAGTTTTTTAGGGTGTAAAAAGCCCCACCCGATAGAGTGTTTAAATTTCAAATGTTTTGATTTATTTAAGCGGTAGCGTTCTATTCAGAACTCAGGTGGAGAGCACTTATGGAAAGTGCGTCATAAGAAAGAAGAAACAAAGACCTAAAAAGAGGTTAAATGATAGGCACAACAAAACCCCGTAAGTGCTAGGCACAGACGAGTGAATGGTGTGATTAGTATGAGTAGATGTTAATAGTGGCATAGCATTTCTCCTGTAAATTAGTCGCCAAAGCAAAAAAGATCGTTAGTCCAAAAATGGCGTTTTAACGAAATACCACAGCACCTTTCAGTGATAAAACACACTGAAACTCAACAAACGTGATAGCAATAAACGAAACTTGTTTATGTTTCTCTTCACACAAAGCGAAAATACACAGATCCCAAGATATCGTTCCGACAGCCGATTAAGCCTGTCATCAGCGTTTATTTACTGTTTATTTCTGTTAAACGTCACTCCTGTTCAAGTGGCACTTACAATCATTTTTTAGAGCTACCCTCAAGGGGCTGCTTTTGTCTTTTGTCGAGTGACACGCACTGGTCAGTTCGACTATCTTTGGCGGCTAACACGAAGCGGCGATGCCCGTAGATTAGCCATATATTGCGAAAGGTTTCGCTACAGTTAAGTCATTTTCCGTTGACCTTGCTAAAATCGCTGCACTCCATTTGCAACACTTAGCCTTTAAATTTTCCTCACAAGATTTAGTGTTCTCATAGGATATCAAAATAAAACAACAAACGCAAGCTTTATTTTGTATTTTTCTTGACATCTAGGGATTTTTCACCTCCTAACCCTTTTTTCACAAGGCTTGTCGTTAGATTATTTTTTATTATACCGAGCTAATAAGAACCTCTAGTCACTGCTAGATCAGCGTTTGAGAACTAACGAATAGACTGTTTTAGATTGTATTGGTAGGATTTAGTTGTCGGCTATGTTCTTTGAGAAGCGGGTAACTTCAAATGTAACGCTTTAGCTCTTTGGTTTTGCCATAAGGTTAGAGCAAGAAGAAACCTACACGTTATTAGAGACTGTAAAGCTAATAACGCTCAAAAAGAACAGAGTCTTATTTGAAAGTATAAGGACTTGGCTTTCACGTGTTGAGTTTTACTTAACACACCTAGCCTCACTTCAATGCTGAGGCCAACTATGAAAAATAAGCACGATACTACTTTAACTATGACTCACCACCTTCTTTTGGCTCAGTTCGGTAATCGAACACTGATCCCAGTTGAAGAATTGGCTGAACCATATTTGGGGGTTGCTGTGAATACGGCTAAAAGAAAGGCTAAGTGCAATGAATTGCCTTTTCCTTGCTTTAGGGTCGGACTATCTCAGAAATCGCCTTACGTGGTTCATCTGAGTGAATTAGTGAAGTACATAGATCAACGCACGAATGAGGCTAGATCGTTATGGAAAACGTATCAGTATTGTTAGTGCTGCTTTTATATTTAATTGCGGTGCGGCTTCGTCAATTTGATGGAGTTTGCACCCTCTTTTCTGCACATTTTGACCTTTCCGTGATCCCACTGGAGATCCCATTTCAAAAATAAAAATATTTTATCTTTTAATTTCAATTAGTTAAAAACAAAATCAGTCCAATCGAGCATGGGTGCAACAGAAAAGCGAGAAAGTGCGTATTTGCTAGAGTTTTCAGGTTTTATCATGGTTTACTACTAATCTGGATACTGTATGTATATACACTAATTTACTAGAATTGCTCCCGATTTCTCTTATCAGTACGTATATAGTACGCATCAAAAGAGTAGGACAATGGCATCATTCAGCATAAAAAACGCCAGCTAAAAAGCGGAGAATTGCGCTTTACAGCAGACATCATCGTTAAAAAGAATTCGGCGATTATACATAGAGAATCCAAAACATTCAGGAAAAAAGATCTCGCTAGAACCTATGCACTCAAAAGGGTTGACGAGCTTGAATCGCCTACACCAGAAGTTCAAAAATCCGTACCGTTATACGTACTACTGGATATGTACATGAATGACAGGGATTTATGGGATAGAACGGGTCGCACAAAACAATATGTGATCCGCATGCTGCGAGACTGTGACATAGCTAATATTGAGAGCAACAGACTAAAATCTAGCGACATCATAAAGCACTGCAGAAACCGTAAGGGTGCAGGAGCAAAACCCGTCACTATTTATCATGATATTGCTTACCTTCGTTCGGTCATGAAGAAAGCGGTCCCTGTATTTGATATCAACGCCAACTTTTCTGTATTTGAGGAAGCTGTTCCCGTATTGATAGACATGGGGTTGATAGGTAAAAGCGAAAAGCGTACCCGACGCCCTACTGATTCGGAATTGGATAGGCTTAAAGAGGGGCTAAAAGCTCGCCAAGACTTTCGCTCAAACGGGAAAATCCGAATTCCTTTTATCGATATTCTGGATTTCAGTATCTTGACTTGTATGCGTATTGGTGAGGTCTGCAGCTTACGATGGGAAGATATCAACGAAGAGCATAAAACTGTTCTTGTTCGTGACCGAAAAGATCCAAGAAAGAAACAAGGCAATCACATGATTGTTCCGTTACTCGCAGGGTCATTCGATATCGCGATGAGACAACCGAGAAACAGCGCTTTAATTTTCCCGTACAACTCGCGCAGTGTTACAGCCGGATTTCAAAGAGTAAGAAATTCACTTGGTATTGAAGATTTACGTTACCGCGATTTAAGGCGAGAGGGGGCAAGTCGATTATTTGAGAAAGGCTATTCAATCGAGGAAGTGGCACAGGTTACAGGACATAGAAACTTGAACATTTTATGGCAAGTTTATACTCAGTTGCACCCTCATAAATTACATAAAACACCAAAATAAAAAAAGCTCCCCATTGGGGAGCTTTTCATTCCTACGATCAATGTAATCTATGCAGCTTTATCTTGCGCTTTAGATCCTTCTAGAGCTTCACGCATTAATACAGCCAAACGATCAACCAATAGGTTCATCTCCTTGAGGTCCCTAATCATTTTGATTTCGTCTTTCATATCTGACTCCATTGTGATTTTACCCACTTTAAAATTTTATTAATCTTAGTATTACTCAAAAATCTATACAGCTAGAGCTTCGACAGCTGGCTGTGCGCCCTTACGAACATTGATTGCTAAAAACTGCTCTAAATGGCATGTGCAATCTACTAGTGTTGAATGATCTTCATCTGAAATTGCATCTATGATTTCATGCAAAATCGACACTACTTCTTCTGCCTGTAAAAAAGCAGGGTCAACATCTTTATACTGATTCAACGATACAAGTAAGCTTGAACAGATCTTACGAAGCTCGTCAAAAGATGGGTCATTCTTAGCTAAAGCAGCCACGTTATCCTTTTTGTTCAAGGTCTGACACGTGTATTCAGCAATTTCAATAACACCGTCGTATAGCTTTGTAATTAATTTATCGAGAAGCGCATTTTTTGACATATAAAACCTGTTCAATCCAATTGACGTAATGGCGGCAGATTCTAAGACCAATATGCACTTAAGTAAATAACAAATACATGCCTTACTTAAAAAAATAGACTAAATTTCGAGCTACACAAACAATTTCGTTCGTCTGCTTAGCTACTAATCTCATATAAACTCGTAAAATACCAGAACCTTTTTGTAAAAAAATAGTTAAACCCGACTCAGTACAACATTTCAATCGTTATCACCGATTTTGGTTTCAAAATTCCGGTTTTGGTTACTTATTTGGGTCAGCGAGACTATCAGAAAAAAATGTAGAACTGAACAAAAATGTTCATTTTTCCCACACCCACTTGAGGCTATTTACTTCAAAGAGACAGGCAACATCATAGCGCTCTATTTTTGACTTCTAACCTAGTTAGCCTCTCATCCATCTTTTCCATCATTAAGCGTATCCACTTAATATCTGTTTTGAGTGCAATGCCGACACCTACACCGCTAGATAAAGCACTGGCAACCGCAACTATTAGTGTTTGATACTCTGCCATTACTAGAACTCATTGCGCAGGGTTTCCCAAAGACCAAATACAATTGGAGCACTTGCGCCAATAATGCCACCGAATTGAACACCGTCTGCCGATACGCTCGCGGTGATGAGTTCAGGGTGACCAGATACCAAAGCAGCTCCCGCGCCAAGTAACGCTAAACCCTTTTTTGTGGATGGCTGGTCAATATCGATATTCAATTTCTCTTTGATAAGCTTTTTCATTTTGTCCTCCTTTGCTAATTGTGAGAATTAATAAACCGGAAATTACACCGCCCCCGCTAATCGGCTGCCTTCCATCACGAGGGCGCGGTCAACGTACACGCCGCACTCAAACTTAATCATTTCGTAGACAAGGTCTGGAATGTGAGCATGTGTGAGGGGTTGATGCACTTCTACGCCCATTCTCGCCGCGACCGTGTCGGCGTAAACGTTGGTTGGGTTTTCGTGGTCGGGTGCCCATCGGTTGATGATGTCGAACACGGTGACTAAGCCGTAACGGGTCATGTAGTTCTTAATGAGCTTGGCACTCGCTCGGATGCCGTATTTCATGTGGGAGAAGGTGGCAAAGCGCCCAAGCACTTCAACGCCTGTTTGACCTGTCCACTGGTTGTTTTTGTTGTACTCAATGTTGAGCGGGTTGTTATTGCGTATTCCGCGCGGCTCGCTGCTCATGGTGACGAAATGGTTTTGGGTATTTTCATAGGTATAGAGGCGCCATGACGACGAATTCAGATTTACTCCATAATTAACGCCAAATCACACCTTGTTTAACACTTCTCCATAAAGTTGTTGCGGTTTTTGGTGAAAGTCTGGTAGAAACGCGTTCAAGACACTTACCGCATGCATGCCAAATATGTGACACATTGTTGCAGTGTGCACAATTCCTGATGTTGGAAGTGACTTACAATCACAAAATGTTTTTTGCATTCTATTCATCGCTTGATTGGTTGGCTTCTTTTGCATAGGGTTAAAAAAAACGCCCTTTACTGCCTAACTTGCTAGATAAATGGTATATTATTAATAATGTGCACCAAAATGGATGAGCCAATTGGAGTTGTCGTTGTTAGAACAAATTGAAGGCATCTGCCAAAGCCGTGGGGTTAGGCTTACACCACAGCGTAAAAGAGTGTTCGAGCTAATTTTTGCAAGCAAAAGTGCATCTAGCGCTTATGATTTGTTAGATAGGCTGAAAGAAAGTGAACCTCAGGCAAAACCACCAACGGTCTATAGAGCGTTGGATTTCTTATTGGAACAAGGTTTTATCCATCGAGTTGAGTCCACGAATAGCTTTATCTCGTGTTGCTCTTTTGGTACTCACAAGCATTTCTCTCACCTGCTTATTTGCGATAAGTGCGGGAATGTAGCTGAACATCAGGATGACCAACTTGTAGCCTTGTTGGCAAAAAATAGTGAAAAACAGGGGTTTCAGTTAACCAATCACGTTATTGAAACTCACGGTACTTGCAAAAGTTGTTTTTCAGACTTTACGGACAAATAAAAGATAGAACGTTATGCGCGCTGAATTTGTAAACCCGTTTTTAGCTTCACTAATGAATGTACTGAAAACTATGGCTTCACTGGAGCTAAAGCCTCAGAAACCTCGAGTTAAGAAAGATGAAATCGCTCGTGGTGATGTGTCTGGTTTGATTGGTATGGTCGGAGACCAAAGCCGAGGTTCAATGTCGATTACTTTTGACGAGTCTCTGGCATTGGAAATCATGCAAAACATGCTAGGCGAACGTCCGAATGGTCTAAACGAAGAAGTAACCGATATGGTGGGTGAAATCACTAATATGGTTACAGGTGGTGCAAAACGCATTCTTTCAGAAAGTGGTTTTGACTTCGACATGGCAACACCCGTCGTTGTTTCGGGTAAAGGTCACACCATTCGTCACAAATGTGAAGGCGCGATCATCATCATGCCATTTACCTCTGAGTGGGGTAACGCATTTATCGAGATCTGCTTCGAATAAGAAGACAGAGCCGAACAAGAGAAAAGCTGTTGCGAATGCGACAGCTTTTTTTATTTGTCATTGGAATGAAAAAAGGTCAGCAATTGCTGACCTTTATTTTTAACTCATATGCGGCATTTCAATACGCTTAAGCTTTGTAAGCTTTGAACGCGTTAATCAAACCGTTGGTTGAACTATCATGAGAGCTAATTTCAGATTGGTCTGCCAGTTCAGGCAAAATCTGATTCGCTAGCTGCTTACCAAGCTCTACACCCCACTGATCAAAGCTAAAGATATTCCAGATAACACCTTGTGCAAAGATCTTGTGCTCGTACATTGCAATCAGATTGCCCAGAGTCTTCGGCGTAATTTGCTTAACCAAAATCGAGTTAGTAGGGCGGTTACCTTCAAATACTTTGAATGGTACAAGCGACGCTACTTCTTCTTCACTCTTACCTGCGCTTTCAAACTCAGCTCTCACCGCTTCTTCAGACTTACCAAATGCAAGTGCTTCAGTTTGCGCAAAGAAGTTAGACATGAGTTTCTGGTGGTGATCGCTCGCTGGATTATGGCTTAGAGCAGGAGCAATGAAATCACAAGGGATCAACTTTGTACCTTGGTGGATAAGCTGATAAAACGCGTGCTGACCATTGGTACCAGGTTCACCCCAAATAACTGGACCTGTTTGATAGGTCACGGCATTACCATCGCGATCGACGTATTTGCCGTTGGATTCCATATTGCCTTGCTGGAAGTATGCGGCAAAACGATGCATGTATTGATCGTATGGCAAAATCGCTTCCGATTCTGCACCGTGGAAGTTGTTGTACCACACACCAATTAAAGCGAGGATAACTGGGATATTGCTTTCCAAATCCGTGCTTGCGAAGTGGTTGTCCATCTCGTGTGCGCCATCCAGCAACTCCACAAAGTTGTCGTAGCCAACGGATAGTGCAATAGACAAACCAATTGCAGACCATAGTGAGTAACGACCGCCGACCCAATCCCAGAATTCGAACATGTTGTCGGTATCAATACCAAACTCAGACACTGCAGTTGCGTTAGTAGAAAGAGCGGCAAAGTGTTTTGCTACGTGCGCTTCATCACTTGCAGCTTCAAGGAACCAGTCACGCGCTGAGTGAGCGTTTGTCATGGTTTCTTGCGTAGTAAATGTTTTAGACGCAATTAGGAACAAGGTTGTTTCTGGATTCACTTTTTTCAACGTTTCAACGATGTGCGTGCCATCTACGTTAGAAACGAAGTGCAGGTTCAGGTGATTTTTGTATGGCGCCAGCGCTTCGGTCACCATGTAAGGGCCGAGATCTGACCCACCAATTCCGATGTTTACAATATCGGTGATCGCTTTACCTGTGAAACCTTTCCATTCACCGTCGATTACACGGTTGGTAAATGATTGCATTTTTTCCAGCACAGCGTTTACCGCTGGCATGACATCTTCACCGTCGACTAAAACTGGCTTGTTACTGCGATTACGGAGTGCCGTATGAAGCACTGCACGGTCTTCCGTTTGGTTTATCGCTTCGCCACTGAACATCGCATCAATGGCAGTTTTTAATTCGGTTTCTTTCGCTAAAGCAAATAGGTGCTTAAGCGTTTCCTCGTTAATAAGGTTCTTTGAGTAATCAACAAGAATATCCGATCCGAAACGTGTAGATAATTTATCGAAACGTTGAGCATCTTCAGCAAACAAGGCTTTCAGATCCATATCTTGTGCCGATTCGAAGTGCGCAGTTAATGCATTCCAAGCTTGGGTCTTGGTAGGGTCAATATTTTTTAACATGGTAATTGTCCAATGTTCGTTCGATTATGTTCTCTTCAGCCAGATTAATTTATATGATGCTGAGTGAATTCCAGATTAAGCGAAATAAAGAATCGTACTTTTTGTGTTTGTTATATCCAATCGACACAAAAAAACGTAATAAATTTTCAGATTCCGGATTATGGCGCAACCCGTTATCGCTGACATTGAGGTTTATCACGTAATCTCAATTGTACCTAATCGGAATCAACTATTAATGCGATTGTTTATAACAATTAGTGATTAGAAACAACAAGGCATAACCTATGTGGCATCAAACTACCTTTTGTCTCACCGCAAAACGCCGAGGCTTTCATCTTATTACTGATGAAATTGAACAACATTTACCACAAATTGACCAGTACTCGATAGGTCTTTTACATCTTTTTATTCAACATACGTCCGCAAGCTTAACTTTGAATGAAAATGCAGATCCAACCGTTCGTACTGATATGGAACAACACTTTAATAAATTTGTGCCGGAACGAGCGCCTTACTACTTACATACTTATGAAGGTGATGATGATATGCCTGCACATATCAAGGCGTCCACTTTAGGTTCAAGCGTGAGCATTCCAATTAGTAATGGGCGATTAGCGTTAGGAACTTGGCAAGGGGTGTACTTAGGAGAGCATCGCGATCATGGTGGCGCTCGAAGAATTATCGCCACGCTTCAAGGACAATGTGAATAGTTACCCATTATTTTCAGATTAAAAAGAGGTGCACTTCGGCACCTCTTCATATCATTTAGACTTATTCAGCATATTCATCACGATAGTCTAAAACGGCTGATTGATCATCACACGGAACATGTTTTCTTCATCACCAAATGCCATTTCTGTTCGAACCACAATGCCTTCTACTTGGAAGCGAATTCCACCGCCTAAGTTGTATTTCATATCGCGATGCAGTTCTTGAATACTGAATTCATCCGCCACTCTACCTGCATCAACGAAAGCCACCCACTGCCACCATGGCACGTCATACCAATTAAAAATTGGCCAACTTTGTAAGGGTTGCCATTCAGGCATAACTCGATACTCTAAGCTGTAGTGCACTGCACTTCTGCCATGGTAACGATTCGCCGAGTAACCGCGAAGATGGTACAAGCCCCCCAAGGAAACGCCTGCATATTCTGGTGGTCTTTCACACGTTCCGGAACCACAGCGATTCCACGTAGGGGTATCGGCGACATACATATCAAACGCCAAAACTTGGCGAGAAAATACGTCGTCTACTTTGCCAAGGCTAAAGTAGTGGCTTTGCTCAATTTCAACTTTGGTCCATGTATTGTCGTTACCCGAATCGGGAGCGTGAGCAATGTTCAATTTCAGCTTAGCCCCTAAGCTTGGGTTTCGAACGTCATTACGGTTGTCCCATTCAAATCCGAGGTTTACACCCCATGTCGAATCGGGTGCCGAATCATTTGAGCTACTTAAGCTGCGTTCGGATAAAAACGGCTCAAACTTAATGGTGGAAATCCCACTGGTTGCAGGAGATGCCCCTTGAATACGTCTTTTGGGTTCATACGCCGCTCTTGCTCCTTTGAAGGCGGCTGCGCCCCAAGGAATGATGTAGCGCATCGTGAAGTGGTATTGCGCTTCCTTTGCATCCGTGACGGTTTTCTGGCTGTACTGAGAGTCATTATCGCCCGCACTGCCTAGATGGTATATGTAGTCGGAATAGCTGGCATTGTAGGCATCAAAACCGAGTAGCCATGCGTTGCCAACTTGAAAGTTGTTGTAGCCAATAAAGGTCATGTTGCTGCCTTTATCGGATATCAGCCCTGCCCCAATCAACCCTGCTTGTGGTTGACCAAGGCCTTTCAGTAGACCCGCCACACCGATGGTATTTCCCAACGTACTGGATGAAAAAGCAAAAGGAACAGCGGCGGTGTCTGGCATCCAAGGTGGAAGCCACTCATAGGCGGAGACAACACCTGGCGCGCAGAAGGAAGAAGCAAGTAGGCTTGAAATAATCAGACGCTTTGGCATAACTCAGTCCATGTACTCCATGGCAACACGCGATGTCAGCTTTGTCACCAATTCGTAAGCGATTGTGCCAATGTGTTGCGCGACCTCTTCTGAAGGCAATTCTTGCCCCCACAGAATAACCTCATCGCCGACTTTATCTTGGCAATCCGCTCCTAAATCGACGGTCAGCATGTCCATGGAGACTCGCCCAACCACCGATACACGTCGACCATTCACCAATACCGGTGTACCAGCAGGCGCAGTTCTTGGGTATCCATCACCATAGCCAATCGCTATTACACCAATTTTGGTGTCACGTTCACTATGCCAAATCGCACCGTAGCCAACGGGTTCACCCTTTTTGAGGTCGCGAACCGCAATCAAGTGCGATTTCAGTGTCATTACTGGTTTAAAGCCCAACTCATTTGCGCTTTTATCCGCAAACGGGGACACACCATACATGATAATGCCTGGGCGAACCCAGTCGAGATGGCTGTCTTTCCAAGCCAACAACCCTGACGACGCAGCTAAGGTTCTTTCTCCTTTGCAGCCTTCAGTCAGCAATAAAAAACTGTCGATTTGTTCTTGAGTCGCTGGGTTTTCTAGTTCATCTGCGCACCCGAAATGGCTAATGTAACGCAGCGGTTTAGCTACATTGTCGCACGCTTTCAAACGCTCAACGTATTCAGAGTACACTTCAGGGCGAACACCTAAGCGGTGCATCCCTGTGTCTACTTTGAGCCAGACTTTGACGGGGTTTTCTAACGTTGCTTGTTCTAACGCTTCAAGCTGCTCTTCACAATGCACGACTGTTTGAATGTTATTGGTCACCAATATCGGTAAGTCACGCGAGGAATAAAAACCTTCAAGCAACAATATGGGTTTCACAATCCCCCCTGCACGCAACTGCAGGGCTTCTTCTATTCTTGCCACACCAAAAGCATCAGCATCAACGGCCGCTTGCGCTATTTTCAGTAAGCCATGCCCATAAGCATTGGCTTTAACCACCGACATAACTTTACTGTTGGGCGCATGCTGCTTCACCATTTTCAGGTTGTGCTTCAATGCAGAAAGATCGATGCATGCGGACGCCGCTTTCATATAGCTCATAGGGGAAGATTACTCATCATCAAACGCAGGACCTGCGTAGTTGTCGAAGCGAGAGAATTGACCTTGGAACGTCAGTCGCACGGAACCGATAGGACCATTACGTTGTTTACCCAAAATGATCTCGGCAATACCTTTGAGCGTGCTGTCTGGGTTGTACACTTCGTCACGGTAGATGAACATGATCAAATCGGCATCCTGCTCGATAGAACCTGATTCACGTAGATCCGAGTTTACTGGGCGTTTATCTGCTCGTTGCTCCAAAGAACGGTTAAGCTGCGACAAAGCAACAACAGGAACATTCAGTTCTTTTGCTAGTGCTTTCAAAGAACGGGAAATTTCTGCAATTTCCAATGTACGGTTATCCGATAGAGCGGGTACACGCATCAGCTGAAGGTAGTCGACCATGATAAGTGACAAGCCACCATGTTCACGAGCGATACGACGTGCACGAGAACGAACTTCAGTAGGAGTAAGACCAGAGCTATCATCGATGTACATGTTTTTCTTTTCCATGAGAATACCCATGGTAGAAGAAATACGCGCCCAATCTTCATCGTCTAGCTGACCAGTACGGATTTTTGTTTGGTCGACGCGAGAAAGGGATGCCAACATACGCATCATGATTTGCTCAGAGGGCATCTCTAACGAGAAAATAAGCACGGGCTTATCAGATACCATGGCGGCGTTTTCACACAAGTTCATCGCAAAGGTTGTTTTACCCATCGATGGGCGTGCCGCAACAATAATTAGATCCGACCCCTGTAAACCTGCCGTCTTCTTGTTGAGGTCGTTGAAGCCCGTATCAACACCCGTAACACCATTTTGTGGTGTTTTGTAAAGGATTTCGATACGTTCCAGAGTTTTCTCTAGAATGTTATCGACATTCTGAGGACCTTCATTCTCATTGGTTCTGTCTTCTGCAATGGCGAAAACTTTACTCTCAGCCAAATCAAGAAGGTCTTCGGAGCTGCGTCCTTGTGGATCGTAACCGGCATCAGCTATTTCATTCGCCACACCGATTAGGTTTCGAACCAGTGCACGCTCCGCAACAATATCGGCATAAGCATTAATATTCGCGGCACTTGGCGTGTTTTTCGCCAGATCAGCTAGATAAGCAAAACCGCCCACATCATCGAGGGTTTCTCGTTGCTCTAGGAATTCCGATAAGGTGATTAGATCGAGTGGTTTGTTTTCTTCTAAAAGGGTTTTCACCCCTTCAAAAATCATTCTATGTGGTCGGCTATAAAAGTCCTTCGCCACTACCCTTTCAGCAACCGAATCCCAACGTTCATTATCTAAAAGCAGACCACCGATAACAGATTGCTCTGCTTCTAACGAATGCGGCGGTACTTTGATAGCGTCAACTTGGCTATCTATTGGCTTCTTATTACGATTATCTCGGGTATCTGGCATGGGTGTTCTCAACAGCTTATCGTGATCGTTCATTATAGCTAAGTTCTATAACCAAGTAACCTCAAGATGCTCGGTTCAGCGAGAATGAATTGACTTTCAGACAAGGCACCGATTTGAAGAATTTACGAAATTAACACAGTCCTGACCCGAGACTTTAAGGCTATTAATACAATCTCATATGTCATGCGCCGTGCCGCTATATAGCCAAGTGTATGGTTGAATAAAATAAGAATATGAGAGAGGTATTGGGTGTCGAAAAATTTGCTTGTGCTTAGTCTGGCGGTATTTAATGCCAGCCTTTATGCAGAGGAAAGTACCGACACGGATACGTCGCCTTCATCTCCCTTGAAAACAGAGGTGGAATTCGGATACCAAGCGCACAGTGGTAACTCCAATTCGGAATCCCTAAATAGCCGCTTGGAAGGGGTTTACACACAAGGAAGACATCGACATTCAGGTGAATGGAAGTTCTATAAACTGAATAAAAACGATAAGGAAGACAAGAAACAGTCTACCTACCAAGTTCAAAGTGACTACAAGCTCGCACCTCGTACTTACCTTTACGCCAACTTCAAAGGCATCGACTCAAAATACAGTGCGTATTTTAAAGATTACACTTGGTCGAGCGGGCTCGGTTATCAGTTTACCTATACGGATGACTTAAAGCTCTCTTTGGAATTGGGTCCAGGTTATCGACATCAAAAGCCTAATCTGGATGAGTTGGATGACGATGACTTAATTTTCCCAGACAACGTGGATGAGTTTATCTTTCGAGGGCATTTCAAAGGTGACTGGAAAGTGTTGCCGGCACTGTCGCTCAGTGCTGACTTATTAATCGTAAGCGGAAAATCCAACACACGCTTCGATAACGAAATCAGTATTACCAACGCCATTACAGAAGACATCGCGCTAAAGCTTTCTCACTCTAGGCAGTATCTCGATCGCGTTCCCAATGATTTAAGTAACACGGATACCGTGGTGTCGGCGAATCTGCTGGTCAAGTTTTGATTTGTACAAAGTATTGACTCTTAGATATAAAAAAAGCTGGCTTTAAGCCAGCTTTTCTCAAATCGCTTGGTACTGAATTACTCAGCAGCAACAACTTGTAGGTTGATCTTAGCGAACACTTCAGAGTGAAGTTGTACGTTAATTTCAAACTCACCAGTGTTACGTAGAGCACCTTCAGGTAGGCGAACTTCGCTCTTAGCTACTTCAACACCTGCCGCTGTGATAGCGTCAGCGATGTCACGAGTACCGATAGAACCGAATAGTTTACCTTCGTCACCAGCTTTAGAAGCAATAACAACTGCTTCAAGAGCGTTAACTTTCTCAGCACGAGCTTCAGAAGCTTGTAGTTGCTCAGCAACTTTTGCTTCTAGTTCAGCGCGACGAGCTTCGAACATTTCAACGTTAGATTTAGTTGCCATTACAGCCTTACCTTGTGGGATAAGGAAGTTACGAGCGTAACCAGATTTAACATTTACTTGATCGCCAAGACCACCTAGGTTACCGATTTTATCAAGTAGAATAACTTGCATTGTTTAATCCTCTTTCTAAATAGACGGTGCCGATTACTGATGCTTGTCAGTGTACGGCAGTAGTGCTAGGTAGCGAGCACGCTTGATAGCGCGAGCTAGCTGACGCTGATACTTAGCGCTTGTACCAGTGATACGGCTAGGTACGATTTTACCAGCTTCAGTGATGTAGTTTTTAAGAGTTGCTACGTCTTTGTAATCAATCTCTTGTACGCCTTCTGCAGTGAAACGGCAGAATTTACGACGACGGAAGAAACGAGCCATGGGCTATCTCCTGATCTTAAATATATGTGATATTTTCGGCATGTAACACTAATTTCCCATTGCCATTTCGGCTGGTTTGATAAGCGACAAAACCACTTACCTTAATGTGACTGCCTATAACGAGTTCTTGAGTTAACTCTTGCGACCTTTGCCCGCTAATGATTACCGGCATACGACAATAAACTTGTCTGGGGTAATCCGCTTCTAGCACTGTAGAACGATGCTCTAGCCAAAATCGGCAATGGGCGACGCCTGCAGGGCTGTGGCTTCGAATCGGTGCTTTAGCGACTGTGCCACTTAGCTCCATTCGATTGGTCATGCAATGAATTACTCAGCAGCTGCTTCTGGTTTAGCTTCTGTGCGTTCTGTACGCTCTGTACGCTCTGTACGCTCTTCACGACGAGGAGCACGCTCTGCACGCTCTTCTTTTTGCTTAAGCATAATAGATTGTTCAGTCACAGCGCCTTTAGTGCGCATGATCATGTTACGTAGAACTGCATCGTTGAAACGGAAAGCAGTTTCTAGCTCGTCAATCACTTCTTGACCAGCTTCAACGTTCATAAGAACGTAGTGAGCTTTGTGAAGCTTGTTGATTGGGTAAGCCATTTGACGACGACCCCAGTCTTCTAGACGGTGGATAGTACCGCCAGCTTCTGTGATAGAACCAGTGTAACGCTCGATCATGCCAGCAACTTGCTCGCTTTGATCAGGGTGAACCATGAATACGATTTCGTAATGACGCATTTGGTTGCTCCTTACGGATTATTAGCTTCCACGAATGGCTCGGTCGTCCAGAGGAAGCAAGGAACTAAAGAAAAATGACCGAGTTTTAAGGACGGCAAATAGTATAGAAAAACACCGCTAAGAGCAAGGGGAATTTAGAGTGTTAGAAGAGATATTTGTAAGACTCAAACTTTTATATCCAGCAGGCGCTAAGATCATACCCCAAAGGCACCGGACAACGGTGCCGATGCCATGATATTTCAGTGTATTACGCGTGGTTGCTAGCTATCGGTACTTTCGAAAATTTTATCAGCAGAAGCGGTAACGAAACCCGAGTAGAGCTCACCATTTTTCATTGGATAGCGCTTGGCAAATTCATAGAAGCCTCCAGGAACAACCTCCGAACTTCCTACAAAAGTAACGGGGACTTTATCCGCCATGGTAGAAGATTGCTCTAACAACACGTCTGGGGAGCCTTTCACTTCGCCGCCAAATTCATTGATGGTAAAGCCGGATTCTTTGAGGTGGCTGTTCACATCAATAACGTCTTCAAATTGATTTAACTGATTCACACTAACAGTAAAATGGTTTGCACCATATCCATGAGCCGCTAACCAAGCCGCATATTCACTTTCCGCCGCCAGCGCTCGATAGTCGGTATGGTTGATATCCCACATTCTCCCACTGTGCAGGAATTCACTGCCTGCTAGCTGAGCAGTATCCACTTGCTCAAGCAATCTCGCGACAATGTCTTGCAGTTCAGGAGAGCATTTTTCTACTTCCAATTCACTAATAAACACTTTGGGCTGCTTAGGATCTGGATGTTCAAAGTGTTTTGCTACCAACTTTTTGGATTCAAAGACATAGTCGCCAGCCGCTTTGTACCCGAGTTCCAAAAAGGGTTTGGCCAACGTCTCTATTCCTAATGGCGCTACACCAAACGTTCTTAGCGCAATGTGGTCATTGATGAGAGCTTCATCTTCCTGCAGTAAATCATGGACCTTTTGAGCAGAAGGACAAAGGCGGGTGATGTAATCGTTCCAAAGTGAAGCAAACAAAGTATCCGGCGACATAACGCCTCCTTTTTAGAACTACCAAGACAGGTAGAGGTGACTGAAGCCTGTGACGGAGTTTTAGCTAACTGCCTGTTATTATTTTAACTTGAACAGTAAGGGGCTATAGAAATATAGCCCCTTGTTTATCTAATTTTACAGCTCAACACCTGGGCTTAGGGTGGCTGGTAACAAGGTTTCTTGCCCTTCCATTGAAGCCATTGGGTAAGCACAGTAATCTGCGGCATAGTAAGCGCTTGGTCTAAGGTTACCAGACGCACCTGGTCCACCAAATGGTGCATCTCCGCTTGCTCCCGTCAGTTGGCGGTTGCGGTTTACAATGCCGGCACGGATGTGCTCAACGAAGTAATCCCAATCACTGTCCATCGTGGAAACCAATCCAGCAGATAAGCCAAAACGAGTGTCGTTTGCCATCTCGACCGCAGACTCTAAGCCTTCGTAGCGAATCACCTGTAATAACGGTCCGAAGTACTCTTCATCTGGCAGGTCGGCGATTTGGGTCACGTCAATGATGCCCGGCGTAACGAACGCTTCGCCTTTTGATTCCGCTTCTATCAGGCTGACACCACCGAGACCTTGAAGGTGAGATTGAGCATTTAAAATCCCTTCAGCCGCTTGAATGGAGATTTGTGGTCCCATAAAAGGTGCAGGTTCCGCGAAAGGTTCGTCGACACGGATTTTTGCCGTTGCTGACACCAGCTTATCAACCAATTGGTCGCCGCTTTCCCCAACAGGTACGTACAAACGACGCGCACAAGTACAACGTTGACCAGCACTAATGAATGCGGATTGAATGATGGTGTATACCGTGGCGTCAACATCACCAAAATGGTCGGCTATGACCATTGGGTTGTTGCCGCCCATTTCCAGTGCCAGCATTTTATCTGGCTGACCTGCAAATTGGCGATGCAGTACATGACCCGTATTCGCGCTACCAGTAAACAACACGCCGTCGATTTGCTTGGAATTTGCTAATGCAATGCCCGTTTCTTTAGCACCTTGCACTAGATTTATCACGCCATCAGGTAGCCCTGCTTGCTGCCAAAGCTTCATCGCAAACTCGCCCGTCCAAGGGGTTTGCTCCGATGGTTTGAACACTACGGTATTACCAGACAATAGTGCAGGCACGATATGTCCATTAGGCAAGTGACCCGGGAAGTTATAAGGGCCAAAGACCGCCATCACACCCAATGGGCGATGTCGAAGTACAATTTGGTTGCCTGCGGCTTCTCTTTGCGCTTCACCAGTACGATCGTGATAAGCACGAATGGAAATGGCAATTTTCCCTGCCATAGCACCCGCTTCTGTTCGGGTTTCCCAAATTGGCTTTCCGGTTTCTTTCGCGATGATGGTTGCGATTTCTTCGCTGTTTTCTTTCACCAACTCTGCAAATTTCAGTACGACGGTTTCGCGTTCGACAAAAGGCAATTTCTTCCACTGCAAGAAAGCAGAACGGGCAGCGCTTACTGCGGATTCAACCTGCTCTTCTGTTGCGCCTTTACCTTGCCAAATCGTTTCCCCATTGTAGGGACTAGTTGACGCCAGCTCTTCACCTGAACCATCAACCCAAGATCCATTTATCCAGTGCGTGCTCATACTGCTTTTCCTTTTTTCATGTTCACGTTACTGTGCGAGCAAACGCACGTATTCGCCGTCTTTGACTTCCAATGCATTGGCAATGTCTTGTGTCAGTAAAACGGTGTCCGACGCTTTGTCGTATGCCGCTGCGCCTGCAACGGCTCTAAAATCTTCAAATGACGAATTACACATCAAATATTGTTGGGCACTGGAATGTTCTTGAACACTCACTTTGGCTCTGAAAGAGCGACGTACCGAGTCAATATTTCGCAAGTCACACTCGACCGATGGACCCGCATCAAAGATGTCGACATAACCACGACACGAGAACCCTTCTTGCTCCAGTAAACGAAGCGCTGGACGTGTGTTGTCATGTACTTTACCAATCACAGCCTGCGCTTCTGGCGACAGTAAATTGATGTAAATTGGTAGCTTGGGCATAAGATCGGCAATGAAGCCTTTCTTTCCTATCCCCGTGAGATAGTCCGCCATGGTGAATTCAATAGAGAAGAAGTGTTCTTGCAGCCATTGCCAAAATGGCGAATTACCTTCGTCATCGGAAACACCGCGCATTTCTGCAAAGACAGTTTCGGAGAATCGATGCGGGTGTTCCGCCATCATTAAGAAACGACACTTGGACATGAGCCGCCCATTGAGTCCTTTACGGAATTGGGGGCGTAAAAACAGGGTACAAATCTCACTGCAACCCGTGTAGTTATTACCAAATGTCAGCAGCTTCACTACATTATTGACGCCAAGCTTGGGTGAGGAATGCACCACTTTACTGATGTGATAGGTATAAAACGGTACATCCCAGCCAATCGAAGCCTCGATGCCAGTTGTCCCAGCGACTTCCCCCGTTTCGCTGTCAAAACCAACCATCAAATACCCTTCATCTCCGGGCTCTTTAACTTCAGGCTTATCAAAGCTGTAAACAGAGTGATCTATTCGATTAGTCAGTAATTCTTCGTTGACAGGAAGAGAAGTAAATCCATGTCCTGATTCGACGGCACACGTATGCAGTGCCTCATAATCTTGTTTTGTAATCGGACGTACTACAAGCATCACAACTCCCTCCAGATGCTATGGTAAGACCCCATTCGAAGTGAAAAGGTCGGGTGATAAACACCCGACCTTGACTCGAACCGAGCGACTTAACCTAAACTAAGCTTGCGATGGCTTTTTCTAGTCTCGCTAATCCTTCTTCGATTTCTTCTTTTGAAATCACTAAAGATGGTGTGAATCGAACGACGTTGGCACCAGCAACCAGAACCATCAGCCCTTCATTTCCTGCTGCTACAAGCACATCACGAGCGCGACCTTGCCACTCTTCGTTCAGCGCTGCACCAAGCAGCAAACCTTTACCACGAACTTCAGAGAAAATCGGGTACTTATTGTTAATTCTAGTCAAACCTTCACGGAATAGCGCTTCGCGCTCTTTTACGCCCGCTAAAACGTCTGGTTGGCTTACAACGTCAACCACGGCTTCCGCTACGGCACAAGCCAACGGGTTACCACCATACGTTGAACCGTGCGTGCCGACTTTCATGTGCTTAGACAATTCTGTTGTTGTAAGCATCGCACCGACAGGGAAACCACCACCCAGTGATTTCGCCGTGCTAAGAATATCTGGCGTGATACCAAGACCTTGGTAAGCGTAAAAGTCACCCGTACGACCGTTGCCCGTCTGTACTTCATCGAGGATAAGCAATACGTTGTGCTTGTCACACAAGGTGCGAACCGCTTCCACAAATTCAGGGGTTGGCGAAATAATTCCACCTTCACCCTGTAATGGCTCCATCATGATGGCGCAAGTACGCTCTGATGAAATGTGCGCTTCCAACGCTTCTACATCGTTGTAAGGCAAGTGAGTGACATCACCTGGTTTAGGACCGAATCCATCAGAATACGCCGCTTGACCACCCACTGTTACAGTGAAGAAGGTGCGGCCATGGAAGCCTTGTTTGAATGCGATGATTTCGGACTTTTCTTCACCATGCGTATCCACTGCCCAACGGCGCGCTAATTTCAGCGCGGCTTCGTTTGCTTCTGCACCTGAATTGGCAAAAAACACTTTTTCAGCAAAGCTGACTTCGGTCAGTTTTTTTGCTAGGCGAAGCGCAGGCTCGTTCGTCATGACATTACTTAAATGCCAAATTTTATTCGCTTGTTCTGTTAGTGCAGAAACCATCGCTGGATGACAATGCCCTAAGCAGCTCACAGCAATACCACCAGCAAAGTCGATATATTCTTTGTCGGCTTGGTCCCAAACTCGGGCACCCTCTCCTCGAACCGGAATGATTTCCATCGGGTTATAACAAGGTACCATTACGTCGTTAAACCAGCTGCGTTCTACTTTATTTTCCATTGTCATCACATACTCCATTTCGATCCCAATGTAATCAGCATTAGTAAGTTCAAATACCTAATGGCATTTTCTACTGCTCAAACATTGTATTTACATTAATTTAACTATTTCAATAGTGATTTGTTCTTTTTACTGAGCAAACAACACGCCACCCCAGCTCTCGCATGATTATTTATGCACGAGCAAACCGCTTTTATGAAGCAATTTATACTTATGGGTAAAATAAGCTGAGGTTAACCATATATAGATAGTAGGGTTACGCAAACAAGAGAATCGTATTGCGAATAGTTTTGCATAGACTGCGGATAGAAAAATAATTCAGAAAAATGTTAGGAAAAGTGACCCTAAGCAGGGTTTATCGTCGCAAAAAGTTCGCCAGTAACTCGTGGCCTTGTTCCGTTTTGATGGATTCCGGGTGAAATTGAACGCCTTCAATCGGTAACGTCTTATGTTGAAAGCCCATAATTTCATCAAACTTCCCATCCGATGACTGTGTCCATGCTGTCACTTCAAAACAATCGGGAAGGCTTTTGGTTTCAACCACAAGAGAGTGATAACGTGTCACTGTTAACGGCAGATTCAACTGCTCGAACAAGCCAATATCGATATGTTGAATTGGGGACGTTTTCCCATGCATTACTTTTTTGGCTCGAACAACATTACCACCAAAAACTTGAGCAATAGCTTGATGACCAAGACATACACCTAAAATAGGTAACTTTCCTGCAAAGTGCTCTATTGCACTCAAGGAAATTCCTGCTTCGTTCGGGGTACAAGGGCCAGGGGAGATAACCAAATGCGACGGCGCCAGTAACTCGATTTCGTCTAAAGTGATTTCATCATTACGCACAACTTTTACATCCGCACCCAGCTCACAGAAGTACTGGTATAGGTTGTAGGTAAAAGAGTCGTAATTATCGATGATTAACAGCATAGGGAACGTCGTATACATGGATGATTGGCTATGTAACTTAAGGGCGGTATTGTGCAGCAGAGGCGATGAAAGGCAAGTGAAAATTGTTCATAAGATGAAATTGTCAATATTCAAGCTGTAAAGCGACATTAACAGGCCGCGATTGCCCCTTACTTTCTAAGAATAAAAAAAAGCCTCAGCAAACGCTGAGGCTTTAAAAGATTCAGGCAAGATTACTTACACGCGATCTCATCCCAGAAATGGTTAGAGGTCAGTGGCGTTTCCCACATACCTGGACCATTTTTGGCAATAAAACATTTACCAGCGTGAGTCACCTTGTCGCCATCAGCAACCTGACTTACACCTGCTTCCCATTGAATGAAACCACCTGAGTTTGTAGGAGGAGTCGTTGGCGGCGTAGTTGTTCCGTCAGCGACTACCCAAGGATCACCTAGTGCAGGATCGTGCCCTTGTGTCCAGTTCTTCGCTTGGTAAACCACACCTTTACGAGCTGCTTTATCGTTTTTGTTGTAAACCTTAGTGGCTTCCCAACCCGCAACACCATTTACTGGTGGCTCTACGCCCGTTCCTGGTTCAACCGGAATTGGCTTATCTGTTACACGTACTTGAGGCCACGTCGCATGTGAGCCATAGAAGTTCGTTACACACTTCTCATAGTCACCCGGTACAAGTGCTGAGTACGCCGTTTGGAAACCGACTAGCTCACACTCAAATGAGAAACCGCCAGGGCGATCGGCATGGTATTTCCAGTTACCATCCCAGTTGGTGTAAAGCACATCAGTGGCACCATTTAAGTTCAAGCTTCCGTATGGAGTCTGCTGATAACATGTGTTTTTCTCATCAGCTTCAACTGGAATTTGGTAATGCGCTGCAAGACCTTCCCAGTAACGAATACGGTTTACAGGCTGACCTTTTGTCTTGTTCTGCTCACCACACTCAATGCCGCCATTAATAACGTTGATGGTTGTACCAAAGCCATAGCCAATACCTGCTGCTGCTTCACGCTGAGACGGAGCCCAAGTACGGTCAATAACATGCAACATTGCTGGTTTTGGTGCTTGAGGAGTCAGGAAGAACCAGATTGCAGAAGCTAGGTTCAACCATGAATCCGCTACTAGAGCTGGGTTTTTCAATAATACTGTCGCATCACCGTCAAACATTACTTCAGAGAATGCGCCGTAGTTAAAGTGGTAAGAAAGCTGTTTAGCACCACGACCAAAGTATCCCTGACCCGCTTCACACGGCCAACGCGCGTTTTGCCAATCGTTTTGACCACAACCCGTTGTGTAGCCTTCTTGACCTTCAGCCCAGCCCATTTCACGTACGTGAACCAAAGCCTGCTGCCACTCTTCTAGCGCAAGAGGGTTGTCAGAAACATTGTCGATTGCAATGTGACCACCGGTTTCTTGAGCAAAGTGAGCAAATGCCGTTACGATGGATTTCTTACAAATCGCATCAGAATCACGACCATCTGTGTACTCGCCACAGAACGCAGGGAATTTACCAATCGCACGCAAGAAACGCGTGTAAGTGTATTCTGGAGCAGCCATACCCGTTAGGAAATCCCACTCAGCTTGAGGGAATACGCGCTCTACACGCTTAACGTTTTCTGGGTTGCTTGCTAGTCCCGGTAGGATAGCTTCAACTACCGTATTTGGACGCGTCTCCAATGCTTTAGACCAGATGTCATACATTGGATCGACAGTGATTGAGTTTTCAACCGCTTGAATGTCTGCACGTGAAATGATGTAGCCAGTAGGATTTGTAGGGTCCGGTTGGATGTTCATTGCCGCGAATGCATTTGCCGACAATAAACCGCCAATCAATACTGAAAGGTAACGTTTTGTATTCATTCTTATTCCTCTCGCTCCATAAAAATGTAGGGAATCGACAGAATGATAAGTCACCTATTTAGTTAATCGCAGTGAAATGTATAAGTACAATTGATTATTCCGAGTCACTTCTACCATATGAAAACCGCACACCAACTTGCTACATTGGAATTGAGTAACTAATCAAGAAAATCACAGGTTTGGTAAACAACTTAATTTATATGGCAAGATCACAGTTTGAACCACATGCTGAAGAGCTAACTTTTTACTCGAAAAATGAAAGCGAGAAGCGGGGCAAAGTCGAGAACACAACCAATGATCTATCTGCACCTAACTCAACGTCTTTCATGTGACTCAGTTGGTCAAGTGCAGACAGATAATCTGCTTCTATATCGCCGAAACCGTGCTCTTTGATTCAGCTAAAGCTTTGGATAGTAAGTCGCAGATAAAGTCGCGCATCGAAAGACACTGAGATTCATGATGTAGGAAGAAATGATCGCCAGGCAAGATTTTCTGGCTAAAATCAGCGCCAGCAACATCCTTCCAATTTTTGAGTGACGCAATGGGTACTTCCGGATCATCTGTGGAACCGAACACCTGCATCCCGCACTTCATGGAGCCAAGCGGAGGGAGTAATGAACCTCGTTCGCTGAGTTCAAAGTCCGCACGAATAATCGGTAGGACCATGTTCATAAACTCCCTGTTTTCCAACAACTCTGGAGGTGCACCATTAAGTGAACGCACCTCTTCAATTAACGCTTCATCACTCAGGTGCGCCCTCAACGGAGCTGGGTCGGGGCAAGTTGGAGCATGCCTTCCTGATGGGAAAAAACCAAGTAACGGGTGTTCGCTTTCTATGATGTGAGCGATGCGATAACCCAAAGCTGCCCCAAGGCTATGCCCAAAAATAGCCCATGGTCG
Source organism: Vibrio penaeicida (assembly GCF_019977755.1). NCBI lineage: Bacteria > Pseudomonadati > Pseudomonadota > Gammaproteobacteria > Vibrionales > Vibrionaceae > Vibrio > Vibrio penaeicida. Next base: position 3,716,891 of record NZ_AP025144.1, read on the forward strand.
TTCAATGCGTTCAGCCAATTCATCAGCTAATTGTATGCTGAGTTCAGTTGGGCATGTCATCAATGAAGAGTTCAGACGCGAACCTCGTCCTGGCAATTCAACAGGTCTGACTGAGATCCAGTCGGGAAACATAGCGTCCCACTTACTGAATACAGCGGAGCTGCCGCCAGCATAGGGTAAGCAAAACAAATCAATTTCCGGATTGGTTTTGACGTCCGGAAAGGGTAAACAGGTCATGGATTCACCTTTGTACTGTGCTCACTACGAGCAATTTCAATAGCACGCCAAACGGCGCTCAATGTTGGATTTTCAAATAGAGTTGCCAAGGGTAAGCTTATGTCGAACTTGAGCTTTATCTCTCTGATCAATTGAACCCCCAGCATGGACGTTCCGCCTTCTAGGAAGAAGTTCGCCTCAGTGTTACAGGGCTTAGAACCTAAAATTTCTGCCCAGAGGGTTGCGAGCGGAGCAAGATCCTCATCATCTAGAGTCGCGCTCTCGGTGCACGTTTCACTGCAGTTTGTCGCCGATGTCAGTGCTTGCTCAGCCAGTTTTCGTAATGCGGTTTGGTCGCGTTTTCCATTCACATTCAATGGCATCGCATCGATTCGGAACACGTGGCTTGGCACCATATAAGCTGGTAGCTCACCACGTAAGGTATGGCGTATCTCCTCAGCATCAAAACCATCTCCCGTGCACAGTGCCACCAGCACAGGTTGGTCATTATTACTTTGGACCACCATCACTACAGCACTCTTGATTGGATCTTGAGCAAGCAGGTGAGATTCCACATCGCCAGCTTCTATTCGATGCCCGCGGAGCTTAAGTTGAAAATCCAATCGCCCAAGAAACTCTACCGAGCCATCATCACGCCATCTTCCAAGATCGCCAGTTGAATAGAGTCGTCGGCCACTTTTGTGCGTAATAAAACTGGATTGAGTGCGCAGAACATCATTGTAATAACCGTCAGCGAGCCCCAATCCTTCAATGTAGATTTGTCCCACAACCCAAGGTAAGCAAGGAGTACCATCCTTATCGAGCACATGTAACTGTTGACCTGCAAGACCATAACCATAGGGAATTGAACGCCAATCGTCCCTGATTTCTGTAACAGAAAAATAGTTTGACCATATTGATGCCTCAGTCGCACCACCGAGAGAGTAAAAGTGCGTTTTCGGCAGATAATTCAATACTTGCTTCGCAAGAGGCATTGGAATCCAGTCACCACTCAGCATGATAACTTTAAGGCTGGTTAACGCTTGCTGACTGAACTCTTTTCCTTGTAAGAACGCCATTTCGAGCAACGCGGGGACGGAGTTCCAAACGGTGACTCCGTTTCGCTTACACTGCTCAAGTATGATCATCGGATCTGGAACTTCCGCATCGGGAGGAATGACGATAGATGCTCCTGTAATGAGCGTACCCCAAATATCGTACACACTGAGGTCAAAGTTCAGCGCAGACAGTGCCAATACCTTATCTTCCGAATGGATGGAAAAGCGGCGGTTAATCTCATAGAGGGTGTTTAAAACCGCTTCATGAGAAGTGGCAACCCCCTTCGGCTGGCCAGTAGACCCGGATGTGTAAATGACATAAGCCAACGCTTCTTTTGAGCTTATATTCGGCTTCTCAAGTTCAGGATATTCGAGCAAATCATCAACGCTTAAATCACCGGTTTGTTCTCCTATAATCAATTGAAGACCACTCTGCTCAATGATCGCCTTCCGACGGGCATCAGGTAAGCGAATGTCCATCGGCAACCATGCTCCTCCAGCGAGTACAATACCGATGACACTGATGATTTGTTGAGAACCTTTGGGTAAGGAAACCCCCACTAGGTCACCTTGCTTTACCCCCGATAAAACCAAGCCTTGAGCAACCGATAGAGCTTTTTCCGCCAGCTCTAGATAGGTCATTTCACGCCCTTGCGAATCAATCAGCGCGACAGCGTTACTCGATCGCTGAACCTGATTCAAAAACGCCTGCCCCAAGTTACTTTCTGCAGAAATCTCAGGCAGCTCGACTAAAGGTTTTAGATCGCTCTCCTTAAGAGCGGCTGGATTAACACTTAGCCAAGCTCGTTCGTTATTAAGTAATTCCGACAGTGCCCATTCAAAACGTTCGAATAGCGCCTCTGGTAACCCTTTTTCAAATACGCCGTCTACGTAATCCCAGTAGTACAAAAGACCATCCTGATCTTCGACAACTTGGTGGTCCAGCCAAACTTGTGGCGTACGGAGTTCACTGGATATTGGACGGAACATCTCTTTTAATTTGTTCGGCATGCCTTCGGCGGCTTGTTGCGATATCCCACTCGTAAAAACAAAAGGCACCGCAGGCTGGTTTGGGTCGCGGGTTTGTTGTAATCGCCTTAGTAGAGAAACCCCAGACAATGACGCGTGCGGCAACCGCTCAGCAAACATGGCTTGAACGGCTTTCGCCTGTTCGATGAAATGCCCCTGACCGTCACTGGTCATCAAAATGGTATTACTGTGGTTTCCGACGACCAAGCCCATTTCTGCATGATCAAAGGGACGAAAGTTAGTCAGCATGTTGATAACGAAACGTTCGTCTTGGGACCACAATCGGAGCACAGAAGCATAGAGCGCGAACATGACAGCGTTCGGGGTCGTACCGTGCGCTTGTGCCTTTTTCTTGATTTGAGTCCAACCCTCAAGCCCCAAACTGCCGCCCAACCGAACGAATTTCGATTGTTTAGGCATTTCTCCTCTCATTGGCAACTGTGGTGCTTCGGGTAAGGATTCCAACGCCTTAGACCAATATGACTCTGCCTCCGTTGTGTCTAGCGCGCGTAACGCCAGCACATAGTCTCGGTAACTAAGCTGAGGTTTCGTCAGTAAGGGTTGACCAGACAACGCAGACAATAAGTCGTGAAAGAGTCGCGCAAGTGAGGGGCCGTCCATCACGATCAATCGCACGGCAAATATTAATCTATCACCTTCTGGCAAATGTAAGAGTGCGGCTGCCATGGGTGGGCCATCTTGCAATGATGGCAACACTTGCTCAGGAAAATTGTCTGCAAGCTCCACACACTTAGCCTCGGCATCTTCCTGACTCATCGACCGAAGTGAATGACATTGAAGATGGATAGGCAACTCACCGACGGGCATGATCTGCTGAGTACCGTCTTCTTTAAAACGTGTACGGAGAACTTCGTGCGCACTTTGCAACTGATGCAGCGCAGACTGAACACGCTCCTCCGACAGATCTTTAAACTCTACATGGTGGACGTAGCACGCAATTGCCGACTGGACATACCCGCCATGCTCTCCGACCCAATAAGCTTGTTGCAAATCCGTTAATGGAAATGGTTCATAGCGCTCCTGAGGATTTGAGGCTATTTGCGGTGCTTGCCTTCCAGAACTCAGCGCTGATATTAAGGCACTTTTATGCGCTTTCATCGCTTCAAGTAAATTGGCGTCCATAGCCCCTTTCGGGGCTTTAAAGCGTAATTGACCTTTCTCAACCCAAAGTCGGATTTGACGCTTTTGAGCCTCTTCGCGCAGCTCTTGAAGAGACTGCGCTTGGGGAAGCGGTTCTTGGGGAGACTGAGCTTGGTTGGATAGTGTTTTGAGTGTATCCATCAAATCACCCCCTCTTCGAATGCTTCTTCTTCAATATCGAGCTCTACAGGTAAATCCCCCATCAACACAGCCTGATCACATAATCGGGGCGTTTTGACAAGCGTCGCCAAATCGAGATAAATGCCGTGTTTGTCTTGCAATAAACCGCTAAGACGAGTCAACAATAAGCTATCTCCCCCTAACATGAAGAAGTTGGCGTCCGCCGTTTCTACAGGGATGTTAAGAGTGTCAGACCAAGCACTTGCCAACAAATGCTCCTTATCTGTCGTCAGTGCCAAACCGCCTGATTCAAGCGATTCATGGTGACCTGATGGTTTGATTTCAGTTGCGAGTTTTTGGCGATCAACCTTACCGTTAAGCGTAAGTGGCAGCTCCAACAAATGGTGCCAATGCGCAGGCTGCATATGTGCAGGCAACTGGTTCTTTAACAAGCTTTGGATTGATTGAACATCCAGCGAACAGTCACTGCCGCTGTTTTGCCCAAGCAACACGTGATAGTTCATCGCTTCGGTGTCATGCCCCGCTTTAGGGAAGCACGTTGCTTTCGCAAAGCCAGCGCGATTCATGACTTGTTGCCAACTCGGTGCCGAAATCATCGGTAAGCAAGTTTCCAGCCTTTCATCAGCGTAATGCGTCAAACCTTCAACAAACCCTAGACTTACCAACTGGAAACGAGGGTTATTTGTTCCTTCGACAAGTAAGAGTGCACCATCGGGCTTGAGCAAGGCACGTAGACGTCGGCTTGCGGCATTCAGGTCTTCGGCATCGTGCAATACGTTGGCACCGATGACGAGGTCATATTCACCATACTGATACCCCTGCAAACTTGGCTCTTCATTGATGTTATACAAGCCATAATTGAGCTGAGGGTATGCCTTAAAGACATCCGCGGCGTTATCCAAAAAGTAAGTGGATAAATCGGTAAAGTCATAGATGAAATCGGAGCTAGGCATGTTGGCCAATATTTCGTGGGTCACGCTTCCGATACCTGCGCCAAACTCTAGAATGCGCAACGGTCCTGAGCGATTGCTTAAAAAGCCTCCTGCGACTTTACCTGCAACACGGTTGAAATGCGTGGAAACGGGGTTTTCTCGGTACCAACTTTCAGCAAAATCGGTTTTACCGTCCTCAAACATTAATTCCAGCGGGTTGAAACTTCCATCGAGCAGGGCGCCACTTCGTTCAATACAACGCGATATTAACGACCAAATACGTTGAGTATGCTCAGGTCCCGTCTCTGTGTGAGCAACAATCTTAGCGAATTGGCGATCATATTCTTCCGCGTCCTTAATGCGGTGCGTCGCCTTGTACTCACCCTTTTCAAGGACAAGATAACCATCCTCTGTCAGTACTCGAACCCAGCTTTCGAAAAGCTTTTGGTAATGGGGGGAAACCTTCAGTGCATCCACAAGTGTTACAAACGAAGCTGTATCCCCCTCCGTTTTGAAGAAGTCTACAGCTTGGATCGTACGTAGCATTACCCATGTAGCCAACTGTTCCATGTCGAAATAATGTTCAGCGTAGTCGGCCAAATCAAAATTCTCTGGGAGGTGTTCAATCGCATTGTGCCCATCACCGGAAGCTGTATACCAATCTTGGTCAGTGACTGTACTTGTGACTTCGATTGATTTCACAAATCCGTGTAGCTGACGTGTGGGCTCACCCGCGTAAACAACAACCGCTTCACTAACCTGTGGATGTTGTTCAATCGCGGCTTCAATTTCTCCCGGCTCGACTCGTAAGCCATTAATTTTTATTTGGTTGTCTATACGGCCAAGGATATCCAATTGACCATCTGGTCTTAACACGCCCATGTCACCGGTGTAGAACAGAGGTTCACCCGTTAGAGGATGTGGTCGATACTTTTCTGCTGTGCGTTCTGCATCTTTGAGATAACCCAATGAGCGAGCCATCCCTCCCATACAAATTTCGCCCACAACATTTGGTGGACACTCAATTCCAGCCGAGTTGAGCAACACACACGTCTGATTTGGCAGAGGGCGTCCATATGGAATACGCGACGAATCCTCTTCGATATTTTGAATTCGGTAATGAGTAGACACGATGGCCGTCTCTGTCGGTCCTCCGATAGAGTGAATGTCGACCTCCGGCCAAACTTTTTGGATTCGACGAACTAACTCTACGGGAATCCAATCTCCTCCCATCATGATATGACGAGGTGAAGGTGGGACCGAATTTTGTTGTTCAATGGCGTCAAGCAGCATAGTGATGAACGCTGGCACAGCATTTAAAATGCTTGGCTTGTGTTCATGCATGAGCGATAGCCAATGCATGGCATCGTAAGCTCTGTCTCTTTCTGGTAGAACAACGGAACCACCACTCCCAAACATCGCAAACAAGTCAAACACCGACATATCGTGGTGGAAAGCACACATCGATAAGGTACGGTCATCAGGACCAAGATCTAGAATATTCGCCAGTTGCTGCAACGTATTTAGAGGGGCTTCATGGTCCAGCATGACCCCTTTAGGAATCCCTGTACTGCCTGATGTGTAGATAATGTACGACAGCTGATCACTTGTTTGGCGTGCTATCGGTTTCTCTGTTGATTCATCTGTCAGATTCAATCGCTGTACGTTGCTCACAGAACAAGGCACCGACAACTCAATATCCGCCAAAGTAAGAATCGCAAACGGTTCGAGATCAATCAGGATCTGCTCTAGACGCTGATTATCAAAATCGGCGTTGATAGGCGTATAGCAACCACCAGCCGTTTGAATCGCCAGTGCGGTAATCACGGCTTCAACACTTTTTGGCATGACGACCGCGACAGGTTCCGACGCCGATAGACCCATATGGATAAGGTGGTTGGCAAGTTGATTGACTCGGGCTTGCACTTCTTGGTAACTGAGCGATGAATCGTGGGTGAGTAATGCCGGCCTTTGAGCCATCTGCCCCGCGCTTTTATGAAACGGTTCAGGCATGAGTGTTGGTAATTGAGTGTCGACCACTCGATTCAGCGAGCTAGAAATGGCTTTCGCCTGATCACTACGCAAATCAGGGACTTGTGCTGTCCAGAATTCTTCCTCTTTTGCTAGCTTGTCCAATATTGAAGTGTACGTTTCGAAGAGCCCTTCAATCATTGACTTTTCAAAGAACTCATCAGCAATGAACCACTGTGTGAACAATGCCCCATTGGATTCCCTCGCCTGATAGTCTAACCACACTTGAGGCGTCTGGTTAACCTCGAAGATTTGATGGCGCTGCAATTCCCATCCAGGTTGAGATGGATCATTAAAGTCCATGCCGATCATCGACGTAAATACAACGGGCATTTGAATCGCATCGGCACCTTCACCCATATGACGTCCCAAATCTCGCATCACGCGGATACCGTTGTAGTCGCGGTGCTCAAGTGCTTTCCATAACGATTCTTGCGTGCGTTTGGCGGCGTCAATAAACGTTTCGGTGGCATCGACAGAAACGGGGAGCAACATCAACGAAGTGAAATCACCACATATATCCATGACTTGAGGATGCACATTTTTTCGGTTGAAGTACGTAATATTGAGTGTGAATTCAGAGCTTTTGGCGTAAGACGCGATGGCATACGTATACGCAGCCAGCATCGCTCCGCTAGGTGTTATCCCGAAATCACGCGCTCTTTGCTTGAAGACCTCCCAAGTATCACGTTCAAGTACGTGATCCAGTGTCCTAAACGACATCTGCTCGGAAGTGGATTCTTCACGAATCATTGGCAATTCTGGCGCAGGTGGAATGTCGTTAAGTTTATTTTGCCAATACTCTTTGGCGCTTAACCAGCGAGGTTCAACTTCGCGCGCCTTCTCTACCATGATGTAATCGCGGAAACTCAAGGTTAGCGGTTGGAACTCAGTATCTGGATTTAGCAAGAGCGTATCCAATTCACCAAAAATCACACGTAAACTTTGGATATCGAACACCAATAGGTCCATATCCAAATGAACACGGATACCTCCATCCCATTTTGAAACACTCAGCTCAAACAGAGGCCATGTTTGTGGATTAAAGACCTGATAACTCATGCGTTGGCGCGTATTTGCCAAGTGGCTTTCTCGTTCCTCAACTGAAGCGTTACTCAAGTCTGTAACTCCAACTTGGTAGTGCGTTTGGTCGCTGTGCGGCAATATTCGTTGAAGACCATCTCCAGTGATCACACAACGCATCATGTCATGTCGAGCAATCAGTCGATTCCAAGCAGTCTCTAATTTGTCTATATCCAGCTCATCGAACTGAAGTTCCAGATATTCATGACAAGACACGCTGCCTAAGTTCAGATCATTGCAACGCCCTAACCAAAAAGCTTGCTGCAAATCGGTTAAAGGGAAGGGTTCGTATGCTGCGGCAGGATCCGCAACAATGGTACTCTCGGCCCCGCTGGTGGTGCTTTGAGAGAATTCAATATCGTCTTTTTTAAGTTGTGAAGCGATGTATTGGCTTAGTGCCGTTATCGTACCGTGCTCGTAGCCAGCAGTCGGTGGCAGATCCATACTGAAGGTTTTGTTGATCACCTGAACAATATCTAAAAAGATCAGTGAGTCCACACCTTGGCCAGTCAGCGAGCCATCGGGATCCAGTTGATCGGAACTGTATTGAAGCCGCTGACAAATCAATTGATGCAAAAATTCAGCAACCGTTTTTTTGGCTTCTTCAGTACTGAGGTTGTCTAGGCTGATCAGGTTATTCCCATCCGTTGCCGCGGGTGTCGCTGCATCGGTTGATTCAATGGTAAAGATATCTTTGAGATATACAGATGTCGCCGGAAGTTTACTGACGACTTGCCCTAATACGTTGGCATCATAAAGAATAGGAGTAAGCCCCGACTCATTGTGCTGAATCAGTTGCTCCATCACGGAAAACGTCTGTTCTTTTGAGAGTGCTACCATGCCAGTGTCATTAACACTGGCAACATATTGGGCGTCTCTTGATAGCTGTAGCTGACTCCATGAGACTGTGAGAGCAGGCACACCATGTTGGCGCAAATACGCTGCGTATGAATCCTGCCAAGCATTTGCCGTCGCGTAACCGCTGGTACCTGAAATAGCCATCATGCTACTTAATGACGTAAACATACAAAACAGTTCAAGAGGTTGATTCTCAAACACGCGGTGTAGGTTCATACTGCCGATAAGTTTGACAGGCAAAGAGCCCTCGAACGCACTGCTGTCGTCCAGAGGATGCAATTTATGCGTCCCCGCATGCGCGGTATGGAACACACGACTTACAGTCACGTCCAATGCGTCGAACGCAGTGCTCAAAGCGTGCTCTTCCACAAGACTGGCTTGCAGTACATGCACCGTCACTTCTCGGGTTTGCAGGGATTGAATTAAGGCTTCCTGTTGTTCGTTTAAAGCCTGTCGCACAATAATAACGAGCTTATCGCAGCCTTTCTCAACCAACCATTCCGCAAGCCCAAGCCCCACGGCGCCCAAACCGGCTATCACCGTAAAGTGTTCACTGCGCCACTCCATAGGTTGTTGAGGTGATCCCACCTCTTTGCTGACAACGTCTAAAGTGTAGAGCTGATTATTTTTCAAGCTCAAGATAGGGCTAGGCTCATCAAGGTTCGACAGTATGGACACCAATGCGCTATCCACCGCGCACTCATGAATATCCAAACAATGAAGAGCGAGCTGCGGCTTTTCGTTTGCTAAACTGCGATTTAAGTTTTGGAAAGGCCAAAGCAAGTTATCACTATGTGGGCTATTCCCAGCACTTACTTTTTGAGCTGAACTTGATAGCAAGGTGATGATGCGGCACTTCGGGTGCTGTTCACCATATTGCCCTAGCTGAACGAGCTGTTCTCTTGCAGCCGTCAGCGTTTGTGCTGATGCCTCTAACGCCCAGTCCAAGGTTAAAGATCGGGTATCCACTATCCGATCACACTCTTGCACGCTCTGAACGGTATCGTAAATGTCACATTGATGACCTAAAGCACTTATCTCAACATTTAAGCTGTCAGCCCATTTGTTGTTTCCGATGATCGCCCAACGAAGTTTACGCTCATCATCAAATTCAGGTTTTGGTGCGACATCGTTAGTAATGGGCTGCCATTGCCATCCCCAGAACTCCATGCTTTGGGCTGGCTCTTTTTGTTGTTTCCCATAGCCACTGTGCTGCCTTGCCGCAGGATAATGGATCGGAGTGGATGCCCAACAATGCGTATCCGAAAAAACCAACGGCGGCATTTCAGAGAACGGGACAGCTGTGTTTTCGTAGTATGCTTCTAAAGGTTGCTCGTAACCCAAACTGAACAACTGCGCGACCAATTCGTGGCTATGCTCATAACCCACTTTGCCAACCACACACTCACTGTCAAAAACGTCAGAGTGTTTGAGTAGCGATAAGAAGCTGCCATCTGGGCTTATCTCGACCACAAGATCAGGCTCTTCCTTGGCAATGGATTCTAATGTGGGATGAAAGAGTACTGGACTGCGCAATTGCTGAAACCAATAGTCGAGCGTAAGGTCGCCGAACTGGACTTCTTCTCCAGTCAGTGTGGAGTACATGCAGACGTCACTCTCTTCTTCTGCACTCTCTTCTTCTGCAGTCGCTTCTTGCTGCAACGTAAATTGGAGAAAGTCGTTACGAATCGCTTCCATGGTGGAGGAATGGAATGCTCGATGCACGTCCAGTTCTTTGTATGCAATCTGCGATGCATCCAAACTTTGAATAAGACGTGAAACATCGCTATCACGGCCGCTGAGAGTGAAACGGTCAGCGCTGTTGATAGAGGCAATAGAAATGGCTTCGTATGCACTTAACACTTCTTGTAACTGCGCTTCAGGCAACTTTATCGCTAACATTCGACCTTCATCGGTTTGCTCTTGCATCAATCGCGCTCGGTGCGCCACCAATCGAACAACAGACTCGACGGAAAAATGTTCAGCCATGACACAAGCCGCAAACTCACCAATAGAATGCCCTGCAACAAAGTCCGGCTCTACCTCCCAATCAATCAGCAGTAAACCCATCGCATACTGCCAAGCGAATAAAGCGGGTTGTGTATACAGTGTTTGATTGAGCTTTTCAGCGAGGTGGTCATCGAACATGACCTCTTTTAGGTTGGCAATACCTGCGTCGCTAAACAAGCGGTCGCAATCATCAATCGCGTCTCTGAATACGGCATACTTTTCATAAAATGCCTTTCCCATTCCTGGTTTTTGGCTGCCCTGCCCCGAGAAAACCCATGCGACTGTAGGGTTCGTTTTAACCGTTTGGACGGTGGCATTCTTCAGAGCTTTACGAAAATCTTTTTTGCTTTTTCCGTAAAGTGCAACTCTAGAGGGGTAATGGGTTCGCTTTAATGCAGCAGTCTTACATTGAGATGCAAGTTGATCGTTTTCAAGGCTAGAAACAAATTGGTTTGCCTGTTCAAGCACATTGCTTTCTTTATGGTTACTGACCGCCAGTATTTCAAATTCATCCGAGCTTGTGTAATTCACCACAGGTTCTTGCTTTGGTGGCTGTTCTACGATCATATGGCAGTTGGTACCCCCAATACCAAAAGAACTTACCGCTGCAATTCGAGACTGAAAACGGTTAGGCCAAACACTGCAGTCATGCGCTAAATAGAATGGGGTTGTATCAAACTGAATACGTGGATTTTCCGGTCTGCAATGTAGGCTTGGCAATATCAAACCGTCTCTTACTGACAAAATCGATTTGATCAGACTGGCGACCCCAGCAGCGGTATCGAGATGACCTACGTTACCTTTTACTGAGCCAATGGCGCAGTTTTGGTTGGGCACATCGAACGTGCTGTAAACTTCTGAAATGGCTTGGACTTCAATCGGATCACCAAGGGGAGTCCCTGTACCGTGCGCCTCCAGTAAGCCGATATCTTTTGGATCGACGCCACTTTTTTTCAAAGCCATTTCTATGGCTTTTTTCTGTCCAGTCTTACCGGGTGCGGTATACCCCAGCTTGGCTTTTCCATCATTGGAAATCGCAGAGCCCTTTAACACCGCGTGAATTTTGTCACCGTCTTTGATTGCATCATCCAAACGTTTGAGCGCGACAATACCTAAGCCATTACCAGCGACGATGCCTGTACCCTCTTCGCTGAAAGGACGGCATTTCCCATCATTCGAAAATATCATGCCTTCCGATGCTCGGTACCCAACCCCTTGCGGGAACGAAATGGCTACCCCACCTGCAAAGGCACTGTCACATTCTCCACTGCGCAACGACTGACAGGCTTGATGCACCGCGACCAGTGAAGTTGAGCAAGCCGATTGCACTGTCAACGCTGGACCGTTTAAGTTAAGAAAATACGACGCTCTTGTGGCAAGGTAATCTTTGTCGTTACCCATCAATTGTTGGAAGGATTCAGACTCGGTTATTTGCTCAGGACGTATTGGTGAAAGAAAGGCTTGGTACGTACTCTGACGACACCCCGCAAAAATACCAATGTTATCTTCATCTCGCGTCAGGTTAGATACGTCTAACAACTTGCGGCATTCCGCCAAAAATAACCGGTGCTGAGGGTCCATCAATGAAGCTTCTTTAGGCGAAAGAGAAAAGAAGCCGTAATCAAAGTTCGCGACATTCTCAATGAGCGTGCCGGCATTAATAAAATCATCATCTTCGAGCAATGAAGGATCTATCCCTTCACGCTCTATTTCTTCAGGTGTTAACGGATGAATAGAATCGTGACCAAAAAGAAGGTTTTCTCTGAATGCTTTAACGCTGGGGGCATCAGGGAAACGACAAGTCATTCCAATCACAGCAATGGGCATATCGGGCTTCATTTTAATTACTCTCCGGAAGAAAATGTGATGTAGCCAAGTAGGTCACCGATTAATGCTGGTACTGGATTCCCATGTATTTCGATAGAAAATTTGGCTTTTGTGGTCAGTGAGTTATCTGGGTTCTTTACGATTTCCTTCAGAGTAAATACCCCTCTAACGCGACTATTGACCGGCACTGGGTTGATGAACCTGACATTATCGAAGCCATAAACCATGCCAGTGGCGTTACTAGGGAATTCAGGAAAACACTGCTCGCGGAAATGGCTAACGAGGCTAAGTGCCAACAAACCATGAGCAATGGTGTCGCCGAATTGGGACTCTTGCTTTGCACGCTCTTGATCGACATGAAGCCAATATTCATCCAATGTGGTTTCGGCAAATTGATTGATCATTTCCTGCGTCACCGTCACCCAGTCAGAGGCATCCAGCTGAACGTCCACTATTTCTTCAAGCTCGCTGATAGCCGCCTCAACATCGGTCTTAGCAACTTTGGCTGTACTTTTTGGAGTGGCACTTTTTCTTGTTTGTTCAAAGGCTTTACTTGATTGCTCTGCATAGAGATCGCTAAGGACGGATGCAGCACCTTCCATCAAAAATTTTCCAATTTCAGCGACACCGCGCTTTTGCCAACTTTCTAAAGAGCTGCCTTTGACGATCTCATTGAATGCACCCATCGCAGGTCCACAGTGGATCTGGTAATCCCCTCGACCATTCTTTTTGCCCTCAAGTGCAACTCGCGTTGTGTGCACGAAGTACCACTTAAATACCAATGCCATTTTGGTTTTTGGATTGTTTGCAGCCGATTTTAGGACCTCGGGATTTGCTTTTTGGTAGTGGTTGCTCGTCTCTTCCCAAATGTCCGAGATCGACTTGCCGAAATATTGCGTTTCAAGCTCATCTATAATGCTAGGAGTGAGGGAATCAAGACTGTCGTATTGGGTATAAAGCTCATAAAGCCTATTCGCTCTTAGTGCAAACATGCTGCCTTTCTTGACCACTTGTACCTTAGCGCCCATTTCAAAAAGGTCACCAGAAGGGGCATAAGTTGTGTCTTGAACACTGAGCGCTTGTAAGATGTCTTTCACTTCGTAGCTGATATTAGCTTCAGCAGAGCATTGGTTAATCGAGCCCGTTACTACAAAGTCCGCTCCCATGGCAAAGGCACCCGCGATTGCATCTGGAGAACCAAGCCCTCCAGCGGAACCAACCAATATTTTTTCTGAGGCATTCCTTTTTGTGAGTGATGTTGCCAAAGATTTAATCGCAGGGAATTGCGCAAAGGATATACCGCTGTCTGTGTGGCCAGCAGAGTCAGATTCGACGCATATTGCACTAGCAAGAGGAAGTGTTGCGGCTAACTCAGCTTCTTCACGGCTGATTAGCTTAGTTTCGACTAGGTTTGAAAGTACCGACTCTGGCACGGGCTCAATAAAGCTTCGAGCCACTTCGGGTCTTGATAATTTAGCGATGACCCTGTTTTTACGTATTACTCGACCATCAGTACCGCGTCTTAGCCCATTGCAAGCGTATCGAACGAGTGCAGGAGAAAGCTCTACGTATGAAGAAGCTTCAACAACACGAACATCGTACTTAAGCAATAAATCAATCGTTTTATTTTCGAGCTCAGGGTTGTTATATGAAGGTAAGATATTTGCACCGTAAGGTTCAAACATAGAAAGAGAATTGGATATATAGTCTAAAGAACTCTCGATTTCCTCTAAGCGCATCCCCCCTGTACCCAGAAAACCTAGAAAACCAGAATTAGCCAGTGCAACGACCATCTCTTTACTGGCAATACCTTTGTACATGGAGCCACAATAATATGCATATTGTGTAGAAAAATATTCTTGGAATGCCGGATTACCAAGTGTTTCGGCAGTAATTTTCATTAATTAGACCCTTTAAAATTGCATATTATGTTTAGTTCTCACAGGCAGAATTCATCTGAAGCATCTCTCGATTAGGCGACTTCAACATACGTTGTTGTTGCTTGAAATCCTTTGGCTTCAGACCAAACTGTTTGCGAAATGCTTTGGCAAAATGCCCTAGATTGTTATATCCAACGGCATTGGCAACAGCAGAAACGGACATGTCATGACGCGCGAGCATATTCTGTGCGACGGTCATTCGGTAATGGCGTAGGTAAGCGTAAGGGGTAATTTGGAACAGCTCCCGAAACCCCTTTTTGAGCTTAAAATCATTGATTCCAACTTCATGAGCCAAATCAATCAGAGAGGGAGGCGAGATTAGGTTTTGTTCCAGTAAATCACGTGCCTGATGTAAGCGAGCAATATCGCCCTTAGACAGACTGCACGTATTCAGTTCTGCACCCATATTGTCGAGCGTTAGGCTAAGCAGCTCATACACTTTTGCTTGTGCAAATAAGGTCTGCAATTCGTTATACGAATTCGCCTCTACGAGTTGGTGAAGTATTGCCGAAACATGACCGTGAGGGAGGAAATTAAAACTCGATGACGCGATACTTTCTGTTGAACAGGCAAACCCACCAAAAAAAGTTTTGAGGCAATTTACGCAAACTAATTGCTCGATATACTCTTTGGCAACGATAAGGCTTATGACTACGTCATCGTCTTCAATGTAGGACAGTTGTCGCTCAATCTCTTTGCTTTTACTTTTATCAATAAAAACTTTCAGCGGGTGCTTAGAGGCATAATTATTTGATTCACTTCTTTCGGAGGCAATATAAACAAGAATAACTCTATCGTCTTGTTCTATATCTAAAAAATCCAAATAATTGGGTGCACCCTCCGTTTTTATCATGAGTATGCGCTGATCTATTCTTAGGCAGCTTTTTTTCTGCCTTTTCGTCGACTTATTTTCTTCAATATCAACAGGCATGACGTCACCTTTGCGCCAATCACAAAAATACGTATTAAATAACATTTATTTACCCTTAGGTTGGCACCCACCTGATCACAAGAAAATGGTCACAGCAGTACCCGACATTCTCTGACGAAGATATATATTGGTCTTTAGAGGTCTCTTAATTAACTTAATAATAATGAATTCAATCGAATAAATAATATTGACGTCATTTAAGCGCGTCATTTGAAATTCATGTAAACCACTAGACCTAAAACAAGACAATTTTCTTATATTCGCATTAACTAAATAATAATATATGCAAATTCTAATACTCAAAAATCCGGATCGATATCACACTAGACTCCACCTTTCTTTAAGCGGATATACTTAAATTTTGAATCTTAAATATTATTTAAATCAGAGGTATACCTTTAGCTAGAATATATCCCCAGTTTCAACCCTATAGTGATAGCCACCAGAGACAAACGTATCGACACTTCATAAGCTTCGATGATAGCCCATTTCTCTAACTTAATTGATAAAATCCGTAATGATAATCATTTAGATTTATAAACGGAGCCTAAGTTGATGTCAATACAAGAATCATGACTAATAATAATTGGTTATAATTTAGTTGATAGTCATTCTCATTCCCATTACTATGTTTCCCGATTTCACATGATGTATTGCGATCAATGACACGCAATACATGTTTAATGTAAAACATAAGCTGAAGATGAAACTTTATCAGCACTAGAAACATGTTAATGAGGAATTAAACAAATATACATTTGTGTAACAAGAAAGATACTACAAAACATCGATATATTTTAATTTTAGATATATCAGATTACGTCCCAAGAAATAAGAAAACCAATAGAATCAAAACATCCTTATAAGGCAGGCTCACCTCATAAAGTGGTCTGATAAAGGATAGTTGTATTATTTTCAATGATTTTATTGTCGCATCATGCGCTAAATATCGAAGAACAATACAGTCAATTGGAAGCTAGAGCCTGACTTCGAATTAACTTTGAAAAATGAAAGACAGATTCAAGACATTATTAAGCGGCTTATAAGCCAGATTTAACACATCACTCAAATTAGAGCTTTTAATCTAAATTACTCTGCTAGTCGCTAATCTTTAAAGGAAATAAAAAATGCAGATTCATTCTATATATAGAGTCCCGTTACTTACTGCGGCTTGCGTCCTATCTTTGCAGCTCCAAGCTCAAGAAGCACCAACGCAAGAAAAGATCATTGTTACCGCCAATAAGTTTAATGAAGATATTAATGACGTCGCGCAGAGCATTACCGTGATTGACGAAGTGATGCTTGAAGAGCGAGGCATTACAGATGTCAACGAGCTTATTCGACAAATCCCAAACATGCATACCGTACAGGGGATCACTGGCGCAGAAGTGAATGTTAGAGGTATTAACGCTTCCATGTTTACGCGGAACAACCCAGTGGTGATATACGTAGACGGCATTCCTACCAGCAGCCGCTATGCGTACAACTTCCCATTCGTCAATATTGAACGTATTGAAGTGTTGCGCGGCCCTCAAGGTACTTTGTATGGAAAAGACAGCATTGGTGGCGTCATCAATGTCGTGACCAAGCAACCAGGTCAAGATTGGGAGAGCCAGGCTGACGCTGAGATTGGAAGCTACAATTCACACCGATTGGCATTCAGTACAGCGGGAGCTGTTAGCCCCGACTTATTTTCTGTTGGTTTATGGGGTGAACTAACCAATAACGATGGCTGGATGAAAAACACCAATGCCAATTTGGATGATAAAGCCAACCATAAAAAGAACCACCGACTCGGTGCGAACCTACTACTCACCCCAACAGAAAACTTCAGCGCCAGACTCTTGCTGGTGAATGAAAAAGGTCGCGAAGGCATCTTGGATGGCGGCACCGCTGGTACGGTAGATGGTTTTAACAACGCCAAGCGTTCGGATTTCGAAAATACGAATTACGACCAAGATTCATATTTTAAAACCGACACCAATTCGTTGGGGCTTAACTTAAATTATCAGAGTGAATACGGCGAGTTTGAAGCTATCACCACTCATCGTAAAACGAAGATTGAATACCGCACGGATATTGACTATGGCATAGGAAATTCTACGTTTATTCCTAAAATTGGACCAGTATCCTTAGATGGTGGCTTTTCTTTTGAAAACTTGACTCTTGAATCCACCTCCCAAGAATTACGTTGGTCAAACCAACTTGAATCTGGCTTACGTTGGGTAACAGGGCTGTACTTTGAAAAAGAGCAAACCGACTACGATAGTATTGGATCTCAGTTCGCTGGCATGAACTATACTAATATCTCGGATAACAATAGTCAGACACAAGCAGTTTTTGGTCAGGTAACAATACCATTCACGGACAATCTAGAGCTATTGCTTGGAAGTCGCTACCAGAGAATCAAGAAAAGTACCAATCTCGATTACTATTTCACGCCCGTTGTTAATGGCAACGTCACTCTCGGAAAGCCTTTCTCTGAGCTGAACTCTGAAGAAACTTGGACAGCGTTTCTTCCTAAAGCCGCACTTAATTACCGCTTCAATAGAGACTGGTCTGCCTACACCAGTATCAGCGCTGGCTACATGCCTGGTGGCTTCAACATGATGGCAAACAATGCTGACGAAGAAAAAAACAAGTTCGAGCCGCAACAATCATTAAGCTATGAAATAGGAACAAAAGGTCTTCTACTGGACGAGCGCTTAATGATGTCTGCAGCCGTATTCTATATGGACATCAAAGACATTCATGCGTTTTCATTCTCCTTAGCGGACAAGAGTTTTAGAACCTTCAATGTGGAAAAAGCCCACTCGTATGGTCTGGAAGTAGAAGCCGATTATATTGTTAATGAGAGCTTGCAGCTCAATGCTGCACTAGGTGTAACTAGAGCCGAATACGGTAGTGATTTCTTAGATACGTCTGGTCAGAAGGTTAAAGCTGGCAATAAAATCGAACGAACTCCCGCTTACTCCCTCAATATTGGCGCACAATATAATCACGCTTCTGGTATCTATGCTCGAACTGACATAGTGAATTACGGAAAAACGTACTTCGATTCAATGAACACACTTGAGGAAGGCGGTTATACCGTTGCAAACCTGAAAGTAGGTTATGAAATTTATGACGGCGAAGTGTATGCGTACGTGAATAACTTAACTGACACCAGCTATAAAACATCAGGTACTGCATACCCGTATGGTGGCCCTATCATCACATTTGGAAAACCACGTGAAATGGGCATCGGCGCAAGATACCGCTTCTGATACCAATCCGGACCAGTAATTGTTCCACATTTGTATGGGATAAATCGCTTAGCTCGACGTTAAAAATTGAATTGCTCTAATCGCAACATTTTAACTGAGGGGTAAGCGATTTTGACACCCAAATGAATCGATTACCCGTGTGGGTTGGTGCCTTTGTCACTGCATTTTGAACTTGCATGAACACCCAACCCATATCAATGCCACGACATATTTGTAGGAAAGAAATGGAACGTGAAACAGGTATGAATCATTTTAAGCAAGTCGTCTTACAAAAACGATTTTTACTGATTGCTGCCGCAGTATTAGCCGCAATCTACGGCATTCTCAGCATTGCGCCTTACTTATTAATGCTGGAAATCATCAAACCCATGACTGGCAGTACACGCCCAGTTATGGATGAACTGCGAAATCAGGTCGCTTCTACCGCATGGGTAATGGTCATTGCCTATTTCTCGTTTTACTTATCAGCAGTCACTGCTCATATGGCGGCTTACGAAATTTTGTTCCGCTTTCGCGTTTTAATCGCCAACAAAATGAGTTCCATGTCACTTGGAAACCTACAAAAACGTACGTCAGGTGCATTGAAAAAGCTTCTTGTGGATGACGTTGAAAAGCTTGAAGTGTTTATCGCTCACAATATCCCCGACCTCGTCAAAGCCATCGTTTTACCTATCGTCGTTTTGGTCTTTATGTTTACGGTAGATTACCGATTAGCATTGGCAAGCCTTGCACCATTTGTTCTGTTTTTGTTGTGGATGATGCTAGCCGTCATGACAAAAGGTACGGCTGAAATGACGCGCGAGTTTCACCAAAAAGTCGAAAAGATGGACAGCGTCATTGTTGAATACGTAAGGGCACTGAACGTCATGAAGCTCTTTGGGCAAGAGGCGAAGTCATTTGCGAATTATCGAGATACCGTTGAAGACCTGACTCTCTTTTCATCAGTGAGTTACCGACGCGTCGCTCCCATGTACTCCGCTTTAACTTCTTTTATTTCAAATAGCTTATTGCCTATTGTCACGGTTGGCTTGTTGTTGTACTTCGAAAACTCCGTCGAGCTGCCAGTCCTATTATTATTCTTCATCGTCGGGATGGCTTACTTGAAGCCCGTCTTGGGTCTTTCGGGTTTCGCATCTTCACTTTCAGACACCCTTGAATGCACTAAGCGGATTAGCAATCTTATCAACCAGAAAGATATGCACCACGCTCTTGCACCTACCCAAGTACCTCAGGACTACAGCATCACATACAAAGATGTGCATTTTGACTACAAAGGCGATTCGGATGAAGAAGTGAACTCCGCATTGAAAGGAATAAACCTATCCATTCCTGCTGGAAAAGTAACAGCTTTAGTTGGACCTAGTGGTGCGGGTAAAAGTACATGCGCAGAATTATTGGCCCGCTTTCACGATGCTTCCCAAGGGGCGATTGAAATCGGTGGCGTCAACATACAGAACATCCAATACGACGATCTTATGAATATCGTATCGTTTGTATTTCAAGACAACTTCTTGTTTGCTGATACCATCGCGGCGAACATTGATATGGGCGCAGGGCATTCACGAGAAGAGATAGAGCGCGCGGCAAAGTTAGCTCAAGCACACGAGTTTATTCAAAGCCTTCCATCTGGCTATGATACTCAGTACGGTCAAGATGGATTAAGGCTTAGTGGCGGTCAGGCTCAGCGCATCCAACTTGCTCGAATCATTTTAAAAGACGCCCCAATTTTTATCCTAGATGAAGCCACTGCGTTTGCTGATGCACTCAATGAATCCGCAATCCAAAAAGCGCTAAGTCAGATCATTCCGGGTAAGACCGTTATCGTCATCGCGCATCGTCTTTCAACCATTGTTAACGCTGCTCAAATCGTCGTGTTTGATCAGGGCAAAACTGTCGCTGCAGGTACTCATACCTCATTGTTAGAGTCGTCAAATCTGTATGCTTCAATGTGGGAAGCGCATCAAAGCGCTCGAGAGTTCAGCCTCGGTGGAGGACAAAACTAATGAAATTGCTAAAAAATATTACTTTTGCAATTAAAGGTCACGAAAAACACTTTGCTTCTTCCCTCGTCCTTCACTTTTGCCACGCATTACTGCTGTCTATTCCGGTGGTACTGCTGGTCGCTATTCTTCGAGAGTTACTCGCCCCCTCCACCAACACTTCCACCGTATGGCTATTGGTTGCAGTCATGGCGGCATCTTTCGTGGTTCAACTGTTTGTATCGTGGTACGCCAATTTAAGTAACCATCGTCTCAGCTTTAAGTTGTCAGAAAAGTTGCGAATGGATATTGGCACCCATTTATACCGAATCAGTTTGGGGGTGTTTGTAAAGCATGAACCCAGCACTCTTTCTTCCGTAATATCTCAGGATGTCCGAGTCGTAGAATCTTTGTTTTCTCAGGCCATCACCAATGTCGTTACCAGCGTATTCTCAGCCATCATATTGATGGGCTTTCTGTTTTGGCTCGATTTCTACTTAGCTTCTATACTGCTGCTGGGTATCTTCCTACTGTTTCCTTTTGTCTTTGCTTCGGATCGTCTAGTGGGATGGCTGGGTCATAAACAAATAAAGCTACGCGGAGAGATGGCGAGCAAATTCTTAGAATTTTACATGGGAATGAAGCACCTAAAAGCATTCAACCTAACCGGATTACGTTTCAAAAGTCTGGAGAATAGCTTGAATGAATACCGCAAAGCGTGTTACCGAACAGAAATGCTAAGTGCTCCTATGGTGCTGATATCTTTTGTTTTCTGCGATCTCGCTTATCTCGCCATGGTATGGGGCTCACTGGAGCGCTTCGCGGAATCGGGGTTATCTTCCCTGACGGTGCTGGTTTTCCTCGTTATTGGCTATTTAGCATTTAGCCCTCTCAAGGCGTTACTGATTGATATTCTACACCTACGTTACCTCAATGAATCTTTGAAGCGTATTCAGCAAGTACTCAGCATTGAATCCATCGACACTGGCACCATTTCCACGCCTCCTAGCACCTTCGACGTTAGGTTTGACAATGTGACGTTTGGCTATCAAAACGACAATGTTCTGAATAACATCCAGCTGAATTTCCCACAAAATTCGATTACCGCTCTGGTGGGTTACAGCGGAACAGGCAAGTCGACAATACTTAGCCTGATTGCCCGCTTTTACGATGTGACACAAGGCAAAGTCACCATCGGTGGTACTGACATCAGAGAACTCAACCTACACACGCTTTATACGTGTATGAGTGAGGTATTTCAGGATGTCTATTTGTACGACGATACCATTGCTAATAATGTTCGAATTGGTAAACCTAACGCGACAGATGCAGAGGTGATTAAGGCGTGTGAGCAAGCACAGTGTATGGAATTTATAGACCGTCTCAGCAACGGTATTTTTAGTCGAGTCGGCGAAGGGGGAGCAAGGCTCAGCGGCGGTGAAAAACAGCGTATCGCCATTGCTCGTGCGTTACTTAAAAATGCACCTATCTTGTTGCTAGACGAAGCAACAGCGTCTCTAGATCCTGAAAACGAATTATCTATTCAGCAAGCCATACATACTCTCAGCCAAAACAAAACGGTTATTGTTGTGGCACATAAGCTAAAAACGATTCAATCCGTCGACAATATTATTGTCTTGGACAAATCGGGCATCCACGAGCAAGGGACCCATTCAGAGCTGATGCAGAATCAAGGTATTTACGCTCAAATGTGGACCTTACAGCAAGAAAATGCCACGTGGTTAATCAGCTAAAAGCGCTTGAGTACTCAACTTAAGGGTAAATATTTCGCCTGATTCTGTTTTCAGAATCAGGCGAAAACTTTTCTTCACTTCTTCACAAGCATATCGCTACACGCATTGCATTGACCCGGTTATTTCCTGCCTGTTTCTGATTTTCCTGTTCTCTCCCCAACTTTACTCATTTCTCCGGCTTAGGCAGTAGAGTCTCCCTTCACGAGCAGCACCACATAAAACAGCTGAATTAGAATCGAACGTTACTTAATAGAAATCCTTCCCCTTACTCGGAGCAGAATCGATATGACAAACAACGTCCCCAACGACAACCTGTCCGATAACCTAGATCAAATAGCGATTATTGGGTTATCCGCCCGTTTCCCCGGAGCGAAAGACGTTGATGTCTTCTGGAATATGTTGGAATCGGCTAACGACGGCTTGGTCAGAAAAACCTCTGAGAATGACGTAATAAAAGCGTGTTTTTCTATGCCTGAACGTTTTGCTTTCGATGCTGATTTCTTTGGATTTTCTCCTAACGAAGCGGCGTTGATGGACCCTCAGCATAGGGTCTTTCTAGAATGTGCATGGCACGCTCTAGAAAACGCAGGGTATGGTGATCGCTCTTCCGATGATCGTACAGGGGTATACGCTGCGTGTGGTTTTAACGATTACGTATTAAGACACGTCGGCATGCGAGACTTCAGCGACAGCGCCGCCGAAATGTTCGCCATGATAATTGGCAACGACAAAGATTACCTCGCCACTCGAGTCGCCCACTTGCTGAACTTGACCGGTCCAGCCATTGTGACTCAAAGCGCCTGTTCCAGCGGGTTGCTTTGCGTGCATCAGGCCACTCAAGCTCTCTTGCAAGGTGAAGTTAATATGGCCTTGGCTGGTGCAGCCTCGATATCCGTGAGCTTAGAAGACGGCTATTTCCCAGACTCGGGCGGCGTGATGTCGCCTAATGCAACCATGTCGCCCTTCAGCCAATCCGCTAATGGGATTGTCGGCGGCAATGGCGCAGCCGTATTCGTACTAAAACGTTTAGAAGACGCACTGGCTGATCACGACTATATCTACGCCACTATTGCTGGCAGCGCCGCTAACAATGATGGTGCAGCCCGCGCCGCTTTTACAGCACCAAGTGTGTCTGGACAATCCGATGTTCTTCAAGAAGCGTTAGATTTAAGTGGCGTAAGTTCTGACAACGTCACCTATATTGAAGCTCATGGCACAGGCACACCACTTGGTGACCCCATTGAGACGGAATCAATACGACGCGTCTACGGCAACCGTAATACCCACTGCCATGTTGGCTCTGTTAAAGGGAATGTGGGGCACTTAAATGCCGCCGCCGGACTTGCTGGCTTAACCAAAGTGATTGGCGTATTAGAACGTCAGGTTATCCCGCCAACACTTCGATTGAAAGAATATGGGGAAAACCCAGAATTAGGCATGAGTGGTACACATTTATCGCTCACACCGACTGCGGTATCAGGAGAAACCCACGACTTCGCGGCACTGAGCTCTTTCGGGTTTGGTGGCACCAATGTGCATCAAATTTTGGCGCGAAGCCCTGCTCAAAAAGCCGAAAACCAGCAAAACCAAGACGCCACAATCATCCCTCTTTCGGCCAAAACAGACGTCGCATTAGACACGATGAGAAACGAGTTGGCAGAAAAGCTGGCATCGACAGAATACAATTTATCGGATGTTTCGAAGAGCTTATTGTGGGGGCGTACCGCTTTCTCAGAACGCTGTGCAATCATCGCTTCGGATTCAGAAGAAGCAGCAAATAAGCTAAAAAACCAGATCACGGTAAACAAAACCGGAAAAAGCAGCGAAGCCGTATTTGTCTTTCCTGGTCAGGGAACGCAATTTGTTGGAATGGGGTTAAACCTGTATCAAAACGCCCCTACCTTCAAAGCTACTCTGGATGAAGCGGCTGAAATATTGATTTCCCAAGGGCATGAAGACATTCGCCCCCTCATTTTTGATTCTGACCTGAATACGCTTTCCTCAACCGAAAATACACAAGTCGCTCTGTTTGCCGTTGAATATGCCAGCGCACAATGGCTGATTGGGGGTGGACTAAATCCAGTTGCATTGCTTGGACACAGTATTGGAGAGTACGTCGCGGCTACCGTCGCTGGCATTTTCTCCTTGAAAGATGCACTGACTTTGGTTGCCGCTCGCGGCAGATTGGTCGCATCACTGCCGAATGCTGGCATGCTGGCAATCAATGCCTCAACGGAAGGTGTCAAAGCACAGCTCGCACCCGATCTCTCCTTAGCAGTCGTCAACGGAGCCAATCAAGTGGTTGTCTCAGGTACAGAAAGCGCTCTTGAACATTTTGAGGAAACAGCACATCAGCAAGGATGGCGCTTCCGCCGCCTGTCGGTGTCTCATGGTTTTCATTCACACCTTCTTGAGCCCATTCTTGGCGACTTTGAATCCTTGTTCAATCACATCTCATTGAACGAACCGACGATTCCTGTATACAGCAATTTGACTGGAGATCTTGCCGACCCAGCCAAGATTTCAACGCCTCAATACTGGCGAGAACATCTTCGCCACACCGTGCTTTTTGCGGATAACCTTGAGGCTATCGAACGTGATTATCCAAACGCGCAACGCCTTGCGGTTGGACCCGGTAATATTCCGGGCGCTCTGCCATTAATGCTCACAGCGCAGTCACAAACTAATGATTGCCTCACTGCGATTACTCAACTTTGGGTAAACGGCGCTCCAATAGAAACGCTCTTTAATACTGGCTCTGAGGTATGGAACAAAGTGCCTCTTCCCGGCTACCCATTCTCTAAAGTCGAGCACTGTTTACCGGTTTCCAAAGGACCAGCAAGCACCGAATCAAACTGTTGGACGCACGTTCCCCAGTGGCATCGAGTTCACGAGTTCAAATGTGATGAAGCGAGGGATACCTCACTTATTTGGATAGATGATGACGAGAAACCACTTGATATCAAAAATCTATCGGGTCAATTGAACACACTTGGCAAAAGCCATTTGGTGCTGTCTTGGAACCCAAATACTGAAAACACCTTGCGCCAACTTGCACAAGAATTACTGCCAAACGACAACATCCAAAGCATCACTTTGGTTACCCGTAATCTGGCGAGTGTCCATTCAGAAGAAGCCCAATGTGCAGAGCAATCAATAGCGCTCGGCATTCTTCGTAGCTTGCCGTTCGAAATCGCGAAAGTTAAAGCCATTTGGTTGGATTGTAACGATGCGCCAAATGAACAAGAGCTAATAAGAGCAATCTCTGCCAGCAATCGCCACGAGAGACTGCAAGCCGATTCACTCGGCTTACGAGATGGGGTTTTATGGCGCAGACAAGTTACATCATTGTCGCTACCTAACGCTGACGCGGGTGGCGTAATCACGGCGGGCAAAACTTACATCATCGTTGGAGGGCTTGGTGCTCTGGGGCGTAGCCTTGCACGTACCATCGCACCGCTTGGTGTCCACCTTGTTTTGGTCAGCAGAAACATTTCAGCAGAATTGGTCGATTCACCTGAGCAAGACGCCGATCTCGCAGGCATTATCGCTGCAGGCTCAACGATACGTTTGCACGCCGCCAATGTCGATGACGTCAATGCCATGACAGCACTTGCCAGCCAGCTCGATCAAGAAGGCAATAAAGTAGGCGGTATCTTTAACTTAGCGGGTCGGTATGTGTCGCAGACGGTTGCGGATACAACAGATACCGACTTGGGCCCGAACCACCACGCGAAAGTTCAAGGTACTGATGCACTCGCCTCTGCATTTGAAAAACATCAACCAGAATTCTTGGCGATTTTCGGCTCTATCATCACCGAAGTTTCGGGATACGGTGGTTCAGATTACATCGCCTCCAATTTGTACTGCGAAATGTTGGCACAGCAACGCTCTCAGATACCGATGCACGTCATTGCATGGGACTTCTGGGATCAAGTGGGAGGATTGAATGACAACGACGATCTTTTCACATCAAATCGCAAGAAAGCCATTTCCGTTCAAAAAGGCTTGTCCAGCTTATGGGATGTCCTTTCTTCAGGGATCTCACACGCCATTGTGACCCCAAACTCTCTAGATTTGCTGCTGCAAGAAGCATCTGATAGTTCAACTGAGCGTTTAACCAATGCGGATGCTGAACCCAGCGCTTCAAAAGAAAGCATCAAAATAGCCAGCGACCAACCTGTACTGGTGCAGTTTTCTCAACTGTTGTTTACCGAGATCCTTGGCCAAACCGAGGTCGACCCCGCAGATGATTTCATCTTGCTTGGCGGAGATTCCATTACCGCAGTGCGCTTGCTGTCTCGCCTGAGAAAGATCACCAAGGCGGATATTGGTCAGGCCGACTTCATGAGCGCAAGAACACCAAAAGAACTCGCAGATTTACTGACGAGCTATCCAAACATGGAACGCATTGCTCGGACCTATATAAAAGTGCAAACGATGTCATCCGAAAAGCGAAACGCTTTGCAAAAACGCCTGTAACCCTGAGTAAAACGAATGAACACACTAGACGATGATTTTGATACAGATCTAATGGCCGAATTAATGGCTTTGGATGAAGATAACGAACTTGTTGAGCTTCCAGACATACCTGAAGGAACAAGCTTTCCGTTGACCGATATTCAACGCGCTTACTTCATGGGTCGAAGCTCACAACTCACCCTCGGTGGTGCGGCTTGTCAGTTCTACTATGAGCGAGTTTGCGACGAATTGGATGTACCGCGATTTATAAAAGCCGTGCAAGACACCACTCATCGTCATCCCATGATGCGGGTTGAAATACTCTCTAGTGAGAGCCAAGTGATTCGGCCGCTGACGGAAGCATTGTCCGCACCCGAGCACGATCTGAAAAGTGCCTCTGAAGAGGTTGCGCAGGAACACCTTTCAGATACACGCCAGAGGCTATCTCGAGATCTGCCAGAACTGGATAAATGGCCGCTATTCGACTTAGAGTTCACACACATGCCGTCAGGGGAAACCCACATTCATTTTCGTTTTGATCTCATCAATACTGACCAACAAAGCATACTCTTAGTACTTAAAGACATCGCCGCGCTCTATGAAGATCCGGATACACATATTGCTGCTCCTGAGCTTACTTTTCCTCAATACCTAGCAATGTCGGCACCTTCTTCAGAAAAGCTTGAAGCGTCGAAAAATCATTGGCGTTCACGCGCCAAAGATCTACCGCCGGCCCCGGTATTACCCCTGATTAACAGTGTAGAGGAAGCGGGAGTACCGCAATACGAACGTATCTCTAAATACATACCAAACGAACGCTGGTCCATTCTGAAAAACATCGCGCAAGAGAATGGGATCACCATATCCTGCCTGTTGCTAGAGTGCTTTGGTCAATCTTTGGCACGTTGGAGTGAATCTTCTCATTTCACGCTAAATATGACGCTTTTCAACCGTGAAGCGATACACAATGACGTACCTCGAGTCGTGGGCGATTTCACCACTACCATGCTGTTTGATATGGATATGACAGCAAATAACCAAACTCGAGAGAGCCGAATAACCGACATCCAGAAGTCATTATGGCGTGATCTAGAGTTTAACGCCGTGAGTGGCGTTGAAGTCATGTCAATGATGGCGCAAGCACAGGGGCACCTTGATATTCCTCTGATGCCCGTCGTAGTAACGTCTACGCTGTCACAAGACGCCAGTTCACTAATGACGGTAATGGATGACCTTCCCGGCAGACCCGTTTTAAGTACGGCTCAAACACCTCAGGTGATATTGGATAACCTTCTTATTGAAGAAAACGGTCAATTGGCAATTCACTGGGATATTTCCGTCAATGTGATGTCTCTTTCAGTGGCCAATGCATTGATGCAAGATTACTGCACTCAGATTGATGCCATCATCGATAATCCGGAAGTTCTCAAAAAACCATTTTCATTCAATGATCCAAGTGATGCACATCTGGTGCCCAACTTGCCAGAGGCAAGCCAAGCACGACGTTTGAGTGACTTATGGCTGGAGAACCTAAGTTCCGCGGCATCCAAACCCGCCGTTATTCAAGGTAATGAGAGCATTACCCATCACGATCTTGCGGAGAAAGTAGCTGGATTAATCGAAGGGTTGAAGGCTCGCGATGTCGACGAAGGCAGTAAGGTCGCTCTGATTTTTAACAAATCAATCAATCAAATTGCAGCGACCTTAGCATGCAGCACGTTTGGAGTAACGTTTATACCAATCGACGGTAATCAGCCCAATTCTCGTCAGATACAAATTTTGCAGGATTTGGAGCCGACTCTGATCTTGCATAGTGGCGTCGATCCAGCCGTACTTTCAGAGCATCCATCTTGGGATATCAGTCAGCATGAAATCGCCAGTAGCGATCTTCTGCATCACTGTTCTGGGGCGAAGCTTGATTCTCTTGCTTACATACTCTTTACGTCTGGCTCCACAGGTATGCCCAAAGGGGTCATGATTCAGCACGATGCGGCACTGAACACCGTACTCGATATCAATCAACGCTTTAACATCACATCGACTGATCGAGTCCTTGCCCTGTCAGAGCTTCATTTTGATCTCTCTATTCAGGACATTTTCGGTACGTTAGGGTGTGGTGGCGCGATAGTATTACCGGAAATATCAGGTAAGCACGACCCGTCACATTGGGCACAATTATGCCACCGCCATCAAGTCACAATCTGGAATACCGTACCCGGTTTATTTGAGATTTATCTCGATTACTTGGAAACCAACCAAGTGCCGCCACAGCATGAGTTGAATAACATTATGCTCAGTGGTGATTGGATAGGTCTTACATCACCACAACGCGCTAAAAACTTCTGGCCTAAAGCCCGCTTTTACTCACTTGGTGGTGCCACCGAAGCGTCCATTTGGTCTATCTATTTTGAAGTTAATGAAGTCGATAGTGAATGGCAAAGTATCCCATACGGAAATGGGCTGGGTGGTCAGCAAGTTTTCGTACTGACACAAGATCTTGAAATCGCGCAGCCAGGATGTATAGGCGGGATATACATTGCAGGAAAAGGGCTAGCGAATGGGTATTTCAAAGACTCAGAAAAAACCGCCACCGCCTTCTTCAACCACCCTCGCAGTGGGCTTCCTCTTTACTGTACTGGTGATCTTGGTGCCTATGATAAAGATGGCGTGATTCAGTTTCATGGTCGAGCCGATGGACAGTTGAAAATCAACGGGTTCCGTCTGGAAATAGGTGAAGTAAGTCAGGCTATCAACGGATTAGATGGCATTCAAGATTGCCGCGTGTTACCCAAAGGGGAAGGGACTCGAAAGAGCTTAGCGGCTTTTGTGAAACCAGAAAGTGAGACGCTTTGTTTAGAGTCATTAAAGGAAACGTTAGCGCAGCGCCTGCCCCACTACATGGTGCCGAGCATATGGTACCAAGTCGAAAGTTTCCCACTCACCTCCAACGGGAAAATTGACAACAAAGCGCTACTGGCACTCACAGAAAAAGCCCCAACGCACCGCTCATTCAAACCAGACAATGACCTGAGTGAACAGGTCTGCAATATGGTGGCGGAAGTTCTCAAGCGCGAGCAGGTTCTGCCAGACGACAACCTTGTCGCCCTTGGTGTGACATCACTAGAGCTGATTGCATTGGCCAGCCGAATACAAAAATTTTCAGGCACGCGCCCACAATTAACCACACTAGCTCGTACTGTTGCCATACCGGATCTAATTGAACTGGTTGCTGAGCTGCTGCCTTCTTCCAGTGGTAATACAAAAGGGAAATCAATTTGGCCGGGTGAAGAGCAGGTTCAAGATTACTTGGAGGAAACCCCAGTCATTTTGGATGCTCTTGAGCGTCGCTTGTTCAAAACGCGTCATCGCGCTCTCGATGACAAACATGCCATCAATCTACCCGATACTGGCAACGTACCCGACGCTTCAAGACGCAGTGCACGTGCATTTAGTTCGACGCCTGTCACTCAACTCGCACTTTCCCAAATGCTCGATGCGCTTCGAGTTTACTGGTGTAACAACAACCAATACCGCCCTTATGCTTCTGCTGGCGGCATGTATCCAATTCAAACATACCTTCTTGCTTACCAAATCGAGGGGCTAGAAAAAGGCACGTATCTATACGATCCCCATTCACATAAATTGCTGCCTCGGGGAAATACCCCCTTGCCTCAGATAGAAAACCTCAGCGCTGGCAATAAGGAATGGATTGGAGACGCGCATTTTGTTTTGGCTTTTGCCCTCAATCTGCCAGATATCGTACCGCTTTATGAAGGTTCAAGCCTACCGTTTGGGCTCATTGAAGCGGGTTCAATGGCGCAGTTGGTCGACAACTATGCGGTAAACGCAGGGATTGGAACTTGTCATGTCGGCGATTTATCTCCTTCGCAAATCAATCAATTATGCGGTCTGGAAAAAGAGCAGATTTACGTTCACGGATTAGTGGGCGGTACCTTAACAGACGAAATGCTGACGCAACGTGATGCCAACAATGCCACTTTCAATATTGAATTAACTGAGGAAACGCTATGAGCCTGGAACAACTCCTCGATGATTTGGATGCTGCTGCAATACAGATTTGGGCAGAAGAAGGACAACTAAAATTCCGAGCGCCCCCGGGGGCACTGAATGAGCACCTTCGCGCTCGGTTGATAGAAATGAAACCCGTATTATTGCAGCGACTTAACGACAATGACAAAGGCAGTGACGCCGAGCGATTCGAACCGTTTCCTCAAACACCGATTCAGCAAGCTTATATGATTGGTCGGACCGATGCGTTAAGCCATGGCGGAATTGCCGCAAACAGCTACATTGAATTTGAACGCACAGACTTAAATATTGAATTTGCGGAAGCGGCACTGAACCAAGTCATCGCATCTCATGACATGTTAAGGACTGTACTCCTTCCCGATCGCCAACAAAAAGTGCTCCAAGAAGTACCGAGTTATGGTATTCCTGTGACAGATTTAACTGGTCGCAGCCCTGAGCAGCAGGAAGCGGAGCTCCAACGCATACGCAAAGATTTGTCAGAGAAAGTCCGAGATCCTGAGCAGTGGCCGCTATTCGATCTGCATATTAGCCGCACAGAGCAAGGTATTCGACTGCACTCTTGCGTTGACTTAATCGTACTGGATGCGTGGAGCTGTCAACTGTTCTTCCAAGAATGGTTTCAACGTATTGAAGGGCAAGAACCTAGCCCAGCACCACAACTGCGTTTTCGCGATCTGATGGTCAGCCAATATGCGAGTGACAAAAGTGACGCAATTCATTATTGGAAAAACGCGCTGACCACCCTGCCAGATGCCCCTAACCTACCTGCACCCTTTAAGGGAAGGCGCAACACAGGGCAGTTCAAACGCTTCCATTATCACCTACCTGAAAAGGAGTGGGCAGCATTTCAAGCAACCTGCCGCGAGCACAAATTAACGCCCACCAGCGCACTGGCTACGGTATTTGCGAACAGCTTGTCCTGTTGGAGTGCCAATGAAGACCTAACACTTAATGTCACCTTGTTTAACCGCCCGCCCGGAGACGAAGACATTAATCGCGTATTGGGTGAGTTCACCAACACCACATTGCTCAGCTTCGACAAAATGAACCTTAGTTTCGAAGCACAGGTAGGCAGGACGCAAAACCAGCTACTTGAACGTCTTGAACACAGTGATTTATCTGGAGTGGAGATTGTTCGTGAGTTGGCAAGACAACGAGCGGACTACAGTAAATCCCTGATGCCAGTTGTTTTTACAAGCTTGCTTATCGGAGAAGATGGCGCACCACAAAAATCCCTAGGCTGGGAACAGGTTTATGGTATCAGCCAAACACCACAAGTCACACTCGATCACCAGATATACGAAGAGCATGGTGGGATAAACCTAAATTGGGACGTGGCTGAATCAGCGATTGATTTAGATGCCGCAGAAGAGGCGTTCGATCACTATCGTTTGCAGATTGATGCTTTAGCCAATCAACCAGAATCTTGGCGACAACCGTTATCCAGAGATCTGCCAGCATCTCAGTCAAAGGCGCGAAATCGTATCCACGCTAAAAATGGCGTTCTCCCCACGGGTGGACTCACTGATGATTTTTGGTTGAATTTACCCAACACAGCCACACAGCCTGCCATTTTTAGCCCAGAGGGTACGTTGAGTTACGAGCAATTGGCTTGCTGGGCGGTATCCATCAGCGAGAAATTGAAAGCTTGCGGGGTGTCACAAGGTGACCGTGTACTTATTGCTATGGAGAAAAGCCCCAAGCAAATCGCCGCCGTGTTGTCCGTCCTTTACCTTGGGGGAGTCTACGTGCCTGTATCTCCAGACCAACCCCGAGCACGTATGCACGCCATATGCGAACAATCCGCCCCGAAAGCGGTGCTTTGCAGTGCCTCTTTAGAACTCGATACCGTCCCAGAAATTGTTGTGTCGCCCTCTAGCGATGACACCTCTCAGCCACTAGAAAATCTGGTAAGGCAACGCTGCCCATTACAGGCAGAACAACCCGCCTATATCATTTTCACATCAGGCTCGACAGGCACACCCAAAGGCGTCTGTATGCAGCATGGCGCGGTGTTGAATACACTCCATGATATGCAGCAACGCTTTGGTTTGCAGCCCTCAGATCGAGTGTTTGCGTTATCCAACCTTAGCTTTGATCTTTCAGTTTACGACATCTTCGGTACCTTAAACTTTGGCGCTGCATTGGTGCTGCCTGCTCCTGCCCAAGAGCGGAATCCGGAACACTGGGCAGACATGATGAGCCAGTATAACGTTAGCATTTGGAATTCGGTTCCCGCGCTGTTGCAAATGCTGATCGTTTGGTTGCGTAACGCTAACCGCAAAATGACGCCGAGCCTCAGGTTGGCGCTTGTTAGTGGTGACTGGGTTCCAATGACTCAGGGAGCAGAGCTGAAAGCGCTGTCAGAAGCAAAGTTAATCGCATTGGGCGGTGCCACTGAAGCCGCCATCTGGTCGAATTGGCAGGACGTGGCTGAGCAAACAGAAGACTGGCTAACGGTGCCCTACGGACAACCATTATCTGGGCAATATTATCGTGTACTGGATACCTATGGCGCAGACAGACCAAACCTTGTGCCGGGAGCGCTGTATATCGGCGGTCTAGGATTGGCTCGTGAGTATTGGCAAGATGAAGAAAAGACATCGTCTTCCTTCATACTCAATCCATCCAGTGAGTATCCATTAGAACGGCTATACAAGACTGGGGACTACGGACGATTCTGGCAAGATGTGACCTTGGAATTCCTTGGACGCCGCGATCAGCAAGTGAAAATTGGGGGGCATCGTATTGAACTGGGCGAAATCATTCACGCCTTAGAAAGTCACCCTGACGTTTCGCGAGCCATTGCGATTGTTCGCGATGGCACGTTATTGGCCTATGCGGTGACCACCGTGAATGAAACGTCACTTCAGCAACATTGTGCCCGTTTATTACCAAACTACATGCTGCCTAAACGCATCGGTACGCTCACCAAACTGCCACTCTCCGCAAATGGCAAAGTGGATACAAAAGCGCTCCCCGCTCTATCAGCCACTAAATCGATAAAATCCGCCAAAAGCCGCTCTCGAAAAGATAGCTTGGTTGCAAAAATTCTTAAAAGAAAATTGGGCATTAAAAATCTCGATCCCCAAATGAATTTCTTTGAGCTTGGCTTATCTTCTGTCGATTTGGTCGAGGCTCATGGTCAACTAAATGCGGAGCTGCCGTTCGATGTACCGGTCACGGATCTTTTCACCCATACGACGGTCAGTGCCTTAGACGTGCACATCGCAACCTTAGTTGAACAGCACTCATTAGGTCAGCCCGCATGAATAAACACACGTTTTTGCCGCCGCTGGGAATGTTAAAGGCAGCCCAATCCACTCTCGCCTTTCCAATCAAGATCTCTGAATTTGAGGACGTAGACCATCATGTATTCTAAAAAGCGTCAATTGCTGGAACAAAAATGCCCAGACTTTCCTCCTGAGTTAATTGAGCATTATCGCTCTGAAGGATATTGGTTAAACGATACGTTTGACGTTTCTCTCAAAGAGATGGCGAAAAAATACGGTGACAGACCAGCGCTCACTGAAGGCGATGTAACGATATCGTACGCAGATTTGTCGAATCGAGTAGAGAGCTTGACCCACGGTTACCTCCAACTAGGTTTGCAGCCGGGTGATGTTGTCGTCGTGCAACTTCCCAATAGTATTCGTTTCGTGGAAAGCCTTTTCGCGCTAACTCGAATCGGCGTTGTACCGGTTCTTGCACTGACGGCATACCGCAAGCTGGAAATTGAACAATTCTGTCGATTTACTGGTGCAAAAGCTTACATTGTTGCCGATCAATTCGGGGGATTTGACTTTCGTAAGCTCGCCGCCGAATTGCAGGCAGAGCTTCCCGAGCTAGAGCATGTCGTGGTTGACGGGATTCCAGATAGCCATCAAATAGGGTTCAATCAGCTCAATGTTACCCCCACTGATTTACCTGAAGTGCCAACGCCCCATCAAGTGGCTGTCTTTCAAATTTCCGGTGGCACAACGGGTATTCCAAAGTTGATACCTCGCCGACACCAAGAATATCTGCATAACATGCGCTGCGCGGCTAAGGCGAGCAATATCCACTCAGGCAGTGTGTACCTTTGCGTTCTCCCTATTGCGCACAACTTTACTTTTGCTTGTCCGGGCATCATGGCAACTCTGCTTGAAGGTGGTCACGTCATCATTACAAACAGCCCAGAGCCCGAACATTGCTTTGATTTGATTCAGCGCCATAACGTCACTGTGACCTCACTTGTTCCCCCTCTCGCTCAAGTCTGGGTGGCTAATGCGCAACCACAAAAGCTGCAAAGCTTGCAGGTATTGCAAGTGGGTGGCGCTAAATTGGCGGAAGAGGCTGCCCGTCGGATTTCGCCTGCGCTTGGGTGCACCTTGCAGCAAGTGTTTGGCATGGCAGAAGGCTTGGTGTGCTTCACTCAACTGGATGGCAGCGCGGATCATATCTGTAAAACACAAGGCTACCCGATGAGTCCGGGCGATGAAGTAAGAGTCGTCGATAACGAAGGGAACCTCGTTGCACCTGGTGAGAAGGGGCTCATACAAGTTCGGGGACCTTATACCATGCGAGGTTATTTTGGCATGCCGGACAAAAATGCCGAGTCCTTCACGGCAGACGGTTTTTACGTTTCTGGCGATTTAGTTGAACAAGGCGAGGATGGTGCTATTACGGTTGTGGGTCGCCAGAAAGAACAAATTAACCGAGGCGGAGAAAAGTTGTCTGGTGAAGAGTTAGAAAATGTCCTGCTTGGTCATGAGGGTGTGCTTGATGCCGTTGTCGTCGGCTTGCCAGACACACTACTGGGTGAGCGGATTTGCGCTTTTGTGATTCCAAAAGTAGAGGCGTTGAGCACCTTAAAATTAAAACGCCACCTCAAAGAACAAGGTGTCGCAGCCTTCAAAATGCCTGATGAGTTTCGCTTTATCGAACGATTCCCTGAAACAGGGGTCGGCAAGGTAAACAAAGTGGTCCTACGTAAAAAGCTAAGCGAAGAGGTGTAAGCATGACCATCAAACTCACATCACGTGACATCGGAATTGACGCAGAGACTCCTGATGACTGCAAGTCTTTGGGCGATGTTCGCCAAGCCATCGACACGATAGACAAACAAATCATCCAGTTGCTTGGTATGCGTAAAGGTTATGTTTTAAGTGCCGCGCAATTCAAAGAAACAGCCGAAGCAATACCCGCTCCAGAGCGAGTAGCGGCGATGTTGAAGGCTCGCCAATGCTGGAGTAAAGAGGCCGAGTTGTCCGAAGATTTCATCGTGCCCTTATACGCACAAATCATTCAGTGGTTTATCCAACAACAAACCCATTTCTGGCACAAATAGTATGAGGAATAAAATGACTAACCAAACGGAATTACACAGTTGGAGCCAGAATCGCTTGATTGGCTTTGCAGCAGAAGTGTTGGAAGCGGAACCCGACGAGTTCAGTACGACAGAAAATCTTATCGAATTAGGGTTGAGCTCCCTTACCCTAATGCGCCTATGCAGCCAATTAGAGCAAGACGGTATTCACGTCAGTTTTAGTGCAATGGCAGAAGCCGGTTCCATTGAAGGTTGGCAAAAAGTCATCGAAGCATCATTGGAAAAAGCCCACGAAACCGAACAAGTACCCACTGTCGTTCCATCAACAAAAACAACCAACGATACCTTCCCACTCACACATGTACAGCGTGCTTACTGGTTGGGTAGAAACCCTCACTTTGAATTAGGTGGTGTCGCCGCCCACGGCTATCTGGAGATTGAGGCTGAGTCGATTTCGCCAGAACCACTGCAGGATGCGCTGAATAGAGTCATTACAGCGAACCCGATGCTTCGTGCCATCATTACTGAAGATGGTGAACAAAAAGTGTTTGAGCAGGTAGACGCCTACCAGATTCCTTTACATGACCATACTCACTTGGGTGATGCTACAGCACATGAAAAGCGGGAAGATATTCGCAAAGAGCTTTGGCAACAAGTGCTGCCCGCTGATCGCTGGCCACTATTTGAAATCCAGCTCAACCGTATGCCCCAAAACCGCTGGGTAATACACATTAGTTTCGACATACTCGTGTTCGACCTTTGGTCGCTAGAAATATGGGTCGACCAATGGTGGAATGCGTACAAGGATCCGACGGCACCCATTCCGACCACACAATCCCAATTCAGCGATCATGTCGAGCACTTAGTCGCATTACGAGAAAGTCCAAAATATCAGGCTGCCGAAGCATACTGGGAAGAGCGATTAAAAAACTTTCCAGTGGGTCCCGAACTTCCATTACTGGCAAGCCCAGCAGAATTCGGTATTCCTCAATTTGAACGCAAGCAAATTCGATTACAAAAAGAAACCTGGTTAAAGGTGCAGGAACAAGCAAACAAACGTGGCTTGACCGCTTCCGCACTACTCATGGCCGTGTATGGTAGGTTGCTGGCAGTATGGGCAACACAGCCTCATTTTTGTTTGGTAACAACCCTGTTTTCGCGCGACCATGCAAGTGAAGACATGCTAAGCGTGATTGGTGATTTTACTTCCCTGATGCTCCTAGAAATCGACTGCGCAGCGGCATCAAACATGAGTGAATTAGCCAAGGGTGTACAGTCGCAACTTTGGCGTGATTTAGATCATCGAGCCTTAAGCGGTGTAGAAGTGTTAGCCAAGTTAGCAGCACGAGAAAATACCCCAGGGCGAGCACTTGAATCGCCGTTTGTGTTCACTAGTGCACTCGGTACTGGACGAAGTTATTTGGATGCTTTTGGTCAATTTGGCAAGGTGGTCGATGCTGCCGTGCAAACACCTCAATTACTTGTCGATCACCAAGCGTTGGAAGAGAACGGCGACCTAGTATTGAACTGGGATTATGTTTCTCAGGCTTTTTCTGAGGATCAAGTTGCGAGCATGACACAAGTTCAACTGAGTTGGTTAACAGCGCTCGCGGAAAGCGATGCTTGGGAGACTTCCGAACTCTTTGCGTCGACCGCAAGCAACTGGCAGCGAGTTGAACAGAACTCGACCGACTGGCAACCCACCGTTCAGCACCAGTTCTTACACGGGCCATTCATTGAAAGCGCAGCCCGTACACCAGATGCCATTGCGGTGATTAATGAAGATGTGTCGATCAGTTATCAGGCTCTCGATCGAGCCAGTGATGCATTGGGTTTACAGCTTCAGGAAATGGGAGCGAAATCGGGTGATTTTATTGTTGTCCATATGCCAAAAGGCTGGCAGCAGATAGTCGCTGTATTGGCGATACTAAAAACAGGCGCGACTTACGTGCCCGTGGACCCCAAACTGCCACCGCAGCGCGTTTCAGATATTCTCAAGCAGACCACTGCCCAAACAATGCTGGTCGCTGACGCAAACATTGATACACACGGACTGGAATCCATCACCGTTACCAAATCGATGCTGGAATTAAAACCCAGCGCCAAGCCAGTCAACTCGACTACCTCTGAAGATCTGGCTTATGTGTTGTTCACTTCCGGTTCTACGGGAACCCCGAAAGGCGTCATGATTGAGCATCGTTCAGCGCTAAATACCGTTACAGATGTATGTGAACGAAATCATTTGCGCTCACTCGATCGTTGCTTGATGGTGTCGTCACTATCTTTTGATCTTTCTGTGTACGATGTGTTTGGCATTTTAGGTGTTGGCGGAGCCGTGGTGATTCCTACCAATGAACGCGCCACGGACCCAGAACACTGGCATGATCTGATTATTCAAAAAGAAGTGACCGTGTGGAACTCCGTACCCGCGTTATTGCAGCTTTACGTCGACTTTTTGAAAGGAAAGAATACGTTAAATAACTTAACCAGCTTAAACCATGTGTTCCTTTCTGGGGATCGCATTCCACTGGAATTGTGTCGAAGTGTCAAAACGCACGCGCCTCAATGCAATCTCGTTTCTATGGGTGGACCGACCGAAACCTCTATTTGGTGTGTCGAGCACGTGGTCAAAGACATTGATCCTGCTTGGACATCGATTCCTTACGGAGTTCCTCTGTCAAATCACCAAATCCACATCCTAGACCACGCTCTGAATCCTCGTCCTGATGGGGTACCGGGTGAAATGTATATCAGCGGCCTTGGGGTAGGGCGTGGTTATTGTAATGATAAAGAGAAGACGGACGCGACTTTCATTACTCATCCCATCTCTGGTGAACGCTTATATCGAAGTGGAGACTGGGGACGATGGGATCAGGAAAAAGGCTGGATCGAATTTCTTGGGCGCTCTGATGGTCAGGTTAAACTCAATGGACTGCGCTTAGAGTTAGGGGAAGTTGAAACACTGATGACACGTCACTCAGAGGTCGATATGGCGTGTGCTCTTGTGGTAAGCGATGGAAGCAAGGGCGACCGATTAGTGGGATTTGCCCGACGACAAACACCATCATTGACCGAAGCCGACCTGCAAAGCTGGCTGTCCAGCCATTTACTGCCTTCGTTTGTGCCTGGAGTGATCCTCTTTTTGGATGAGTTTCCTTTAAACCCTAACGGCAAGATCGATCGTAAATCATTGCTTATCCATGTCCAAAAGGATTTGGGGAGAAGGTCGCAAAACCATCGTGCGGCTGGCGAAGAAGAACAGAAAGTCATGGCTATCTGGAGCGAATTGCTTGGTCACGACATTGATGATCCTGAAAGCAACTTTTTCAGTGTGGGCGGGAATTCTTTACTCGCAACTCGACTGTCCACCATGTTGTCAGAGGTAAGCCCTACTCCAGTTTCAACAATCAAAGTTTTTGAGTGCCCCACCGTATCCCAGCAAAGCCGTTTATTGCTCGGAAACGATACTGATACGCCAGCTCGTTCGGCAAAAAACAATGCATCAAGTCGACGAGAAAGACAACAAAAGTTGAGGCGTCTGAGAAAAAGTAATTGATAACCAGAGTATACGATGCGTAAAAAAACAGAAGCTAAGTCGCTTCTGTTTTTTTATGAAGGGTACTTAATTCAGAGTTAACGTCAGCTTTTAACTTGCTCTAAAACGCTTTCCCCATAATTTTTTAAGCTAGTGATACCAATGGTGGGCACATATTCTTCAAGTACCGCAATCGCACTAGGGTACTGAGTGGACATGTTACCGAGGAGGTCCATAAGCTGCTTTATCACTTGCTGATTTGTTTCTTCAAAAAGCCTTTTCCTGTAGATACTAATGAATTCTTTCTGAGGTGTTGTATACCCCAAACCAGAGGATGCCAGCTCTCGTACTCTCTCATCTTTTGCTTTTAAAGAATCCAGCAATACTGATTGAGCCTCCGGTGTATTGACGAATCGAAGCGCGTTTACGGCAGCATGCCTGACCGATTTTTCTTCGTGATTCAGATAAGATTTGACCTTCTCTGTTTGCTTTGGAGAACCAATATTCCCTATCACACTTAGGCTTTCGGCAATCTGGCTTGCATCGGTTGCTCCATCCAATTCTTGGCTTAGCTTTTGGTAAATATCATCCCCTCTGACTTGGTCTGAGTCCAGAAGATGGTTAGCCATACTTCCTAGCACCAATTTTGCCTGAACTTGATCTTCCCTTTTATATAGCGAGTTCGCCATTGCTGAAACAGCAGCAACGCTCTCTTTGGTTGGATTGGCTAAGAAAGCCAGTTTAAGCATGATGGCTTGCTGCTTAGAGATCGAAGAAGTATCGAGCACTCTCAGTAAGATGTTTTGCGCTTCCGGTGTGCCAATGTTCACCAACAATGCACTCAACATCTGAAATGAAGGGTGATTGGCATTGTATAAACGGAGCCAACTTTCTATTTGGTTTAGCTCGCTAGGGTTAAGCGACACCCAAGCCCGAAGCTCAAAGAAGAGTTTCGAAAGAGCTTGGTTCCCCATAGATGAGGTTGAACGCAGTCGACCACTAAAGCCATCTGGGTCGGTGTTTGCCAGCGTATTTGCATACATTTGCTGTTTCAACGCCTGCTTTTGATATTCCCCAGACAGCGTATCCTCAATCACCGCACCTAAAAGTTCAGGCTTAGAAAGCCCTGTTTTAGACGTTGAGACAAAATGCAAAGTCAGATGCATATTTTCTTTCGCCATTAAACGATTAGCAGAGAATGTGCTTCTATCTCGGTGAGTTTCTATTGTTTCAATACGCTCAAACAACCGATTGATGGTAATGTCTGTTGTTTGATCCATACGAACTTGAGGGTTTGTTGGAATGAATTGCTTCGTCAGCATTAAATCAACGGAAGGGATAGAGTGCGCGGCAATCGAATAAGACACATCGTAAGGTGAAGTAAAGTCTTCTTCTTTGGTTTGCCAACGTACTTTACCGCGATTAGACAGCGACACCTGAAACTGGCTCATCCACTCTTTCAGAACTTGCGCATATTCCAAAAAATATTGCTCTTGAAACTGCAATTCAGACAACTGACCCGCTCTATTCAGATGACCTTTCACCACAATATCACTTGGCCAAACCCAATTGGTTTCTTCATTCAGGCTGGCTTTGAACGATTCAGCGTCAAACGTAAATTCAAGCTTATACCCTGAAATCGTCTCCTCCAGCACGTGAATGTTCATTTTGCCTTTAAATTCATAATGAACATTCACTTGTGCGGCGATTAGGTTGGCAGCTTCGGCGTAACCTGATGCGTGCCCAGATGCCTCACTGACGTACTCTAACTGATAGGTATAGGTTTCACCGGGTTCATAGCGAACTCGATATTCCTCTTCGGTACCTTTTACATACCCCAGTAAAATTAAAGCAACCAATGCCGAAAATACGACAAAATACAGCGTTACCTTTTTAGTCATTTTCTACCAACCTAGCCGTTTTTAGTGCAAGAATCCGTGTAAGCTTCGCAGCACATTTGAGTTGTCTACTTCTTCTGAATACTCAGCCTCTGTTCCAGCCGCAACCTCTGAGACTAACGGGCTTGAAGCGTATGCTGGTGAACTCACCGCATCCAATCGCCAGTCGGCAGAGTTTCTCAGCATCACATTTTGACTGCGCGATTGCGCCAAGTTGTGATCTATCGTTGCCGCTAACCAAGATTCGTATTGCGTCAGGTTTTTATCCGCGGTATTGGCGTTCAATTGCAAGGCGGTTCGTTTTTGTGGAACCAATGCAACGGAAGCGCTTTCCAGTTCTTCTTTCAGCTTGGCAAACGTATTTTGAACCCTAACTTGTGTTTTCGCACTGTAGTCATTCAGAGCAACATGCCTTTGGTAAAGGTTCACTTGCCCTTTCAAAGCCGCCGCTTCACGTCTGTCGGTTTGGTCAATCAAAGAACCCGTCATATGCACGCCATGATAGCCGTAGACCAGTTGCCAGTTCATGATGGATTTAGACCACGAATAGCCGCTGTAACTGTATAAGTTCTTCGATTTACGCTTAGATCGAATACAAGGGTAAGGGATTTTAATGAAACCAATTTTCTTTTTACAGATCTTAATCCAAGGGTATTCCACATACGCACTGATGCCACCACTCATGGCTCTGACTATCGCATCCGATGTCAGCCCCAATTTGAGGTACGGCTCGCCAGATTGCGCAAAGAAGACACCAGCCTTCCCTCGAAGAGGCACGGAGAAATTAAGCACGTCAATGGTTCCACGAACACCGGCTGACAACACTTTCTTAATGCCAACCGCGCCTTCACCAAACGCACCGGCTTTCGCCATAGGTTGCAGCTCGGCATACACCTGCGTGAGGTAAAGACCCCAATTCAACTTCGCATTCGCACTGGCATACACACCAACAGAGACGTAAACAGGAATAGGACCTATTGCAAATTGTTGTGTGTAATCGTAGGAGTAACTGTAACCATCCCCATTGCCAAGTAACTCGATACTGTCTTTGATGATGCCATCATTTTTTAGCCAGTGTTTTTTATACAGCTGCATACCAAGAACTTGGATGTCCACATTGCCTTCGAGTTTTTGTGGTCCTACTTCGGCTTGAGCATACGCTCCGATCGCGTTGTTTTCTTTATTGAAGATATATACGTCGGCTCGCCCGACCGCTATCGCCCATTGAACTTCTTCAGAACCCCTAATTTCGTAATAGGCAGAAGCTTTCGTGCCTGCCACACTGCGCTTTCCAAGATCAAACCCAACCCAATCTTTACGCTTTTTGAGTGCGAGATCTTCTCTTGTCGGCGGCTTAAAGGATTCATTGAAGCTGATGGTTGGGATATCTGGAATGTCCCAATTGGCTGGCACAGCCAACCCTAAATCTTCAATTGTTTGTTTGATGAATTCAGGCGATGGCATGGTCAGTTTTATGTTCAACCCATCCAGCTCTAAAAACTCAGAGCCCCACTCCATGGCTTTAACTAAAGGCGACCAAGTCAGAATGCTATCGATGGCAGGCATATCAAAACCAATGCTTACCAACGCTTGATTGATTCTGTCTTCAATGTATGAAATCACAGCCTGAGCAGTGCCATTTCCAGTACCGCCGCCAACAGAAGCAATCAGTTTGTCTATGTCGACTTCCGTAACACCGTTCACCGTTTTCATTGGTAAACCCATGGCTTCATAGATACTGTAGCCTAGTGCACACAATATCTTGTTGGTGTTGTTTGCCGCACGAATGTATTCATCAAATTTAGCCAAATCACCCGATTTTAGGCGAAGAGGCTTATCGGTGAACTCGCTAACTTTATCGTCGACCTTATCAGCAATGTGTCCATTTACCTTTTCAACTATTCTGTCGACATTGATTTGCGGACACATGCCAGGATCGATGGCATCGAGACGACGCATTAGTTCGCGTTGGGCGTAAACTTCTAACGCATCCAGAAGCCTTTTCTGCATCATTTCTGGATCGTTAAATAACTCATAAATATCGACGGGTAGTTGCTCAAAAGAATCATCCCTCATGCTGTAGCCATAAGGGGTAATCTGCGCTTCTAGCTCATTCGCCATGCCAATGTATTCGTTAATTTCGATACGTTCTGGCTCAGCTTGAGAAACAATATCCAGCAGCAGATACGTTTTGCCACTTTGAACATCGAGCTCTAATGCATCGTTCGGATCTTTTTCAGCTAGCTCCCTAATTTCGCTTTCAGTAAATGGGATAAATTCTTTTGGTGTTCTATCGCCAAGAATCAACTTAATGATTTCTTGCCCCGGCGACTCACCTGCATTTTGGGCGTACACATTCACTGAGCTAAACAGGGAGAATAGAATCAGTGCGCCGAATAATTTCTTCATTAAGGGAATCATTGCGTCACCTCCGAGAAAGGTGCTTGTGGAACACGAGAAAGCTGCGCATGCAGATAACGCTGCTGATCAAGCGTCATTTTTTGAATGGCGGTGCGGTCTAAACCGATAAGTGTTTTTAATAACGCACAATTGTATTTACGGTGGTTATCCGACACCTTACATCTAGGCGCGTATGTAGATGCAGTGCGACGATAGACATCATACAAAGTAATGTAATTGCGCCGCTTACTGGTTGCCAACGCACGCTTTGCATCCTGATACTTTTTGTCCATGAAGTTCAAACTTGGTTGTTTCAGCGATGCTTCTAATGGGCTGC
This sequence comes from Vibrio penaeicida, assembly GCF_019977755.1. Lineage (NCBI taxonomy): Bacteria > Pseudomonadati > Pseudomonadota > Gammaproteobacteria > Vibrionales > Vibrionaceae > Vibrio > Vibrio penaeicida. The sequence goes on from NZ_AP025144.1 coordinate 3,761,096, forward strand.
TTAAAATGCGACTTCTGTCTAACTGATATTTTTTTTCAAACTCTGTGAAATAAGCGTCTGCTAAGAACCAATCTCTACGCGATTTGGATAGCACCAAAGAAGCGTATTTAGATGCTCTATCCACAGGCTCAGACACTAGGGCTTCAACAGCAAACAACTGCTTTAAGTTCGTGAGCGATTGAACCAGTTCCGGAAATTCTAGCTTTGACAAATTGATAATGGACTGCAAGACGTCACTACTCAGTAACAGAGCGCTTTCGATTCTTTGCATTTTTTCGTGTGTGAAATTTTGGTGTATATCTTCAAATGCACCGTGGGTCATCACGACATTGCTATTCAATGCTGGAATGGCCGCACTGAATTCTTGAACATAGTTTTTAGGATACTCTGGTATGTTTGTGAGTAGGCTCATCCCTCTAAGTGCACGTTGGCGAATGATGGTCGCTTCATCCATCGAACGATATAACTCAGTAAGCAGTGACGACATTTTGCTTTTAAATGCCCCTGCATCTGATTTCGCTAACGTTTGATAGTCACTTAGCTGACGGCGCAGTTCGTTCATCTGATTCATCCACGTATTATGGTTGCTATACCACTTCCCTACGCGATCTGCTACGCCTTGCTGCCCAAGATAATGTTCGTCCCTTGCCAATTTATATTGGCTTAATGATTGTAATAATTCGTCTATACGGTAATTAATTTGATTGAGTGACTTCTGCTGATTATCTAATTGCTCGGAGGTAATATTCGACGCGCCAACATTACTCTGAAATAAAGCCAATAGCAGAGCGACTCCAACTAGCCTAACTTTCATGTTATACCCAGTAAGAAGTGATTTATAAGAAATAAAAAAGCCACCTAACGTTCGTATAGGTGGCTGAGTTGCTTATAGTTGCGTTAACTTAGCTTGAAGTGCCTTGATTTTATCGCGCTCAATACTGCTCGCATTTCTGGCAACGTTTAGCATGTGCTCGATAACGCTAATAAGAGCTAATACCTTTTTATCATTGGCATTTTTCATGTTCACAATGATAGGTTTTAAATCTGTCGTTGCATTGTCTGAATAGCTGATATCCCCTGTGAATTGAGCCAAAGACACCAAGAAATTCCAATGCGCGTAATGAACCGTTTCATATTTCTTGTATCCCCATTCGTCATAGAGATAGTCGAAATCAAAATTAAACAAGTTTTCGATACCTTCGACACCCGTTTCTTGGGCTAATTGACGAAGCTTATTGAAATTAGGCTTTAAGTTAACGGAGTCATGGAGCACTGTTTCACTGACTAAGATGTATTCCAGCCCGCCCACATCAAACTCTGCTGGCACATAGCCTGCGGTAAAGAAGTCGGAGACATAAACAGAATTGGCGATAATATCCCAGATAACTGAAAGCTCAGTGTTTATCTGAGTATTCAAATCGTTACTGTTACGTAACAACGTGTTTAGAGATTGCCTTTCCACGATGAGGCCGTTAGCTTCTGCTACCAATACGTCAGCAAGTTTTTCTAGTTCACCGATGTAATCAGTACCGCCTGTAATATCGAGGTTTACTCTCCAATATGGTTCATTCAGATCTTGGCTATTAACCACGGCAAACCTTACTGGGCTTGCGGCACATCGCTTCATGAAGGTATCCAGTACTTTAGGCTCAAAACCACCGACACCTGAATCGGATGCAACACCGATTTGGGACAATTGCGCATCTTTGTATAACAGCGGAATTTTAACCGATGGTACTGTTGTGTTTTCGACACAACTCATTTCGTAGTAGGTAGACGGTTTAACATCCGATTTAAATTGCCCAGACCACTTGTGATTCACAACCGGAGGGAACGGTGACAAGTTTGTTACCTCTGCAGGAATAAACGTTGTGATATCGCCAACTCGGATCGGCACCAATCCTAGGTTTTTAGAAATACGATTTTTCTTAATAACTTCTTTCAGCTCACCTTGATAATGCGCTTTCGGCACCTTGTAATTTAGGTCAGCTTGAAACGGAGTAACTACTAAATTATTACTTACGCAGGTTTCGATATTGCCAGAGACGCTACAATGCGCGTTTCTGTGATAATACGTTGCCTTTTTAAATTGATACGGTCCACTTTCACATGTCACCACATTGGCAAATTTTCCAATTTGACCATTAAAGGACTCGTAAACAGCCGAACAGTTTTGAAGCTTTTTGCTCACAGAAAATGTTGCTCTGTTTTGCCTAACACTTAGGTCACCCGCTAGCTCTAACCCTTCTGGGTATAAAACAACGGAAGTTTGACTCGAAGACAATGTTTTACGCTTGGTAGGTAACGTATTGCCACTCACCCAATCGTCTAAACTACAAGACCACTGAGCGTGGGCAGGATATTCATTGGAAGTGAGCGAACAGGTATTGGCAGCGCTAGTGAAAGACACTGCTGAAAGTACCGCACCGACGGCAAGGTATATGTTAGATAGTTTCATTTCCTAGCTTACCCCTTAAGCATTTGATAACTCTGAACGACAGGACTTCCTTGTTCGCACTTCTCAGAGACATGGAATTTCACTTTGGTTTTAGTAAACATTGCCGACGCGAGTACAGACAGTGTTTGCTGCTGAGATACATCAACTAAGACTTGATTCCCAGTGCAGTCGCTTTCGGCATTAATCGTACTTGGTAAGACGACCTGACAAAAATCGCTGTCCATCGAACATTGAATATTGTGGATTTCACTGACATGTGTGCCACCTGCGCTTGCTCCTAGTGAAACAAAAACCAATCCAAATAAAGTTTTGAATGTCATTGTGCTGCTCCTATTTCTTAGCTGAACGCGACAGCACGTTAAACGAAGCAAGTTCAGGCAAAGAGTTATAGCAGCCTTCGGTAACGGTCAGTTCAACCTGATGCTCTGTCATCATTGCAGATGAAAGCAGTGCTAATGCCAGCTTTCCTTGGTCACTGCTCGAATCCCAGCCAATTTTGTTGGATGCACACTCTGAAGAACCAAATTGCTCATTGGCAATCGTTAGGGAACAGCTATCTGTTGCTTGGTCACATCCTAAGCTTTGAATGAGTACCGGAGGAAGACTTTGCGCAAATGAAGCATTTCCAAATACAGATAATGTCAGTGCTAGTAATAACTTATGTTTCATTTCTAAACCTATGTACGCTGTTAACAAACTTCGATGAATGGCAAGTGCCTTTCGGTTCACTCAGAAGCTATTCACTGAAAAATTAATGAGACGAGTCTCAAACATTGTTTATAAATATAAAGACGGGAACGGTAGTGATATTGATATATAAGTCAGCATGCATACCAACCAATGCGCTTATGCTATCTTATAATTCTGAACGGATGTATTAGGAGAGAATGGCAATTCATAAGATTCTGAGGCATATCACTCTTTTGTATATGTACTAGAAATCCTATAAACAAAATACTCTGAAATAGAACAAATTTAACTTCAGCGTTAACGGATTCGAAACGTATTTCTTTGTTTTTAATTATGTTTGCAGTAAATAGATGGGTATGAGTGAAAAGCGGTATATACCCAAGCCACCTCAAGATGCTTGGGTATAAAGCATAAAGCCAGCATTACGCTGACTTTATGCCCAAAATCACTAACTCGCTTGATTGAGCGTTGACATGTTGTGTGGCTGCCATGGTGAATTGACCGACCTGGGCTGCTGCTGCATTCGCCACAGTTCTCGTTTACCACTTGTCGCTGGCACACTAAGCAACGTGGAGTGGTTATTGACCAGTACGATATCGCCTTTGTCCATTTCAATCTCGGTAAGAACCCGCGAATCAAAACAGATTTTATTCAACCTTTCGCTGAGTTCATCAACACAGTCATAAGACTTAGACGACTCAATGGTTGCATTGATAGGAGCAAGTACCTCCGACATCGTGTGCTCGCCATTTTGCGCCCAACGAACAATATCTTGCTGGCTTGCCGGGCACCGGAAAACGACTGGGTGAACCATCTTTTCACCGTTTGAATAATGAGCCTCAGGCGTATACCCAAGATGAGTATTTCTCAGTGCCTCACGTTCCTTTCCATCGATAGTGAGTGTCGCCAGAGCTGCATCAACGGCAATCATTGAATCTTTAGTTGCCGTGTTCTGATGGCAATACAGCGCAAATTCATTTGGCGTATAGTCTTCATAATTGTATTTGGTTTGGGTCACTTTCATGTAGGCAGGGGGACACATTAGATTCCAGTGCAAAGGCAAGGTGGTTTGTGCTTTTTGAAGCGACGTCATAATCTGCACGTTACCAAATTGCCATGGAATAACGGCACCTCGTTCGCAATACCAGTTTTCCATTTCCGCCGGCTCATTAAATTGTGTAAAGCCTTTAAGCGTGACAGTACCAAACTCCTTCACCAAGTTATTTAGCTCTTTATTTAAAAGATCTGACACTGAGCAACTGCCATTGATGCACTCTAAAATGAGCCCTGATTTCTCTCGGCTTAATGTTGCTTTCATCTGTCTCAGTGCGTGTTCTGTCGCGTCTGTTCGAGCCGTTAGCTTAATGTAGCACCATGGAGCGTCCTTATAAGTAACCGACAAAACCGCACCTTTATTGTTGAGATGATTTTCTCGCGAGTCGACAACGTATTTTCCGCTAAGGGCATCAAACATGAGAGTACTGTGCCAAGGCGTTTTGAACTGGCGCTCATCAAAGAGAAACAGTGAATATTTTTTCCCGACCATAGGGTGCTCGTGAATACTCAAACGGATACATTCACCAAAATTCTGCTGCAAAAAGTTATCCAGCGCTTTTCCCTGAACCATCATTCCTTTGGCGATGTCCGCTAGGCGTTTGCGCCTATCTTTGTAAGAAAACGAAGACAAGATATGCTTCTGATCCTGATTCATAAACTTCTTTAAGCCTAGATAGGTACTGTTCATCTTGTTATTGCGTTTTTTCAGTTCTGAGAAATTATCCTCGTAGTGGCTATCCCCGAACTTGTGTTTCAGCCCTTGGAAATATTGCTCATCACTCAAGTCATCGAATGCTGGAAAATGCTCAAAGTTCACGACTTTCAAGCTGTCGCTACAGTTCATATTCTCGACCATTTTCCTCAAATCATCGGAGTAGTCGTAGTGGTGCTCTAAATCGACAGAAATGTAATCGGAGAATGTGTGATAATCCGAAAAGACATAGAAAGTCACACCAGGCTCATAGACCGCTTGGATATCCCGAATGGCTTTCACGAATTTTCTTAATACTAAGTACTCCCCCATATCAGGCTTATGACCCAAGACTTTATCCAGATTATTGGTTTTGCATGGGAAAGCAGGCAGCAAGAGCTGAATTTGGCTTTCATTGGAAACAAAATTGCGTATCTGATTTTTTAGCTTTACTAAACCATCAAAACTGGCGTTCGTTTGAGCAAGAAGTTGGTTGAGCAATATAAAAGAAATATTCTCTACACATTGTTCACGTTGAATATCGAGCATGATTATCCCTTCAATTATTTATTAGATACTCTTAAAAGAGAATTTAATTGAATTAATAAAGACAAAACCGACTATGTTTAAATCATTAAAAATATCGAATCCATTATTACAATTTCATATAGTGAACATGCACCAATATCTCAATTTTGTAATAATAAATAAGTTCAAACAAAAAGGTTCATCTTGAATATTGACTGTATAATAAGAACAGAATGAAGAATTCACTCTCTAGTGTTTAAATTTACCCAACACAGAATGAATGCTTTTTAGTGATGCTATTTCTTCGATGTACGCATCTGGGCGAATGAGTACCACTCGATTCTCATACGGAGAGTCATCTTCACAAGGCATACCTTGCGAGCCATTTTTGTGTAAGTGAAGCAGTTGTACAAAATCAGGCAACGCTTTTGGAGGCTCACATTCACCGACAATCAGTAGCGTAAACTTGGTGTAGTCCAAAAGGCTGTACAGGCGTGTATCAGCACCAGCATGATGAATACCGAAATCAAATACGCGCGAACCCACAAGCCCTTCTTCGCTATATCGAATTCCCATCCCTGTAATATTGCCTGATCGCTTCTCGACAATCTTTACGTAGTCTTGTGCGTGTGTACCCGTTTCAGAATACTTAGTAGAGCGTACCAACTCCCCTGAACTGTCAATCACACTTCTTGCCACAGGTTGTCGCTCGTCTTCATACGCTTTCAATAGGCTTTCGTCAGCATCATGATTGACCACCATATTAAGCTTCCACATTAAGTTAAATGCATCCGCAAGACCGGTATTAAGCCCCTGCCCCCCGTTTACAGAATGAATATGGCTTGCGTCACCAGCAAGGAAAACTCTGTCTTGTACAAAGAAATTTTCAGCTACCGATTCTTTAACGGAGAACTGCGAGAACCACTCCACTTCTTTAAAGCTCAACGTATGTGGGTGCATTGCCCGATTAATTTTTTCGATGGCTTCTTCCATGGTGAAATCTTGGGTATCCATACGGATGTAGAATCGGTCAATCTCCCCCTCTCTTGGGATCCAAGCCACGTCGGACGTTTCGGCTTGAAAGACAATAATTTCAGGCACTTTCGGGAAATCGGTATCCAAAATCCCATCGATAACCGCCCACACAATTTGTGGTCTGATGATTTCGAAAGGCACATCGAAAAAGCGACGTACGTAAGATTGTGAACCATCAGCACCAATGAGGTATCGAGATTGAATAGTGTCACCGTTTGTAAGCGTGGTTAGGCACCCTTGCTCGTTAAGCTCGATATTTTCTACCGACGTTGAACGCAATACGTCGTTGCCAGAAGCCTTGAGTTTGCCGTCCAATAATTGCTCAACAAAGGACTGACCAAGCATTAGAAAGTGTTTGTGGAAACACCCTTCCAGTTCCTCCCACCATGAAGACTGACGGGAAACAAATTCGCCATTTGCCCAAACCGAACTGGTATTGCACGGTTTTCCGAGTGGGTACAAGTCATCAAACAAATCTACTGTTTCGAGTAACTGCAGAGTTCGCGCATTCAGCGCATCAGCTCGCCCAACTTCTAAAGGACCCTGTGATTTATCAAGCACTATAGTGCTCAATCCACAACGTTGCCCAAGGTAGCTACACATGAGCCCCACGGGACCCGCTCCAATAACTAAGATATCGGTGGTGTGATCTGCTGCTGTATGTTTCGTCATTGATAAGACTCCAAGCTTGGATTGTCATACGGAGGGTTACTCAAAACTTGCACTCGTCGAATGTGGCGAGGCGATTGAGAAATAAAGCCTTCACGACCATGCAAAAGATTAAAGTTATCGGTAATAACAATGTCGCCAGTTTGCCATTCGTGCGCGTAAAAATTATCTGGGTTGTATAGCGCTTGTCGTAGTGTTTGGTGGAAGTATTCCACTTCCTCTGGGGCGATACCGGTAAATTGAGTGTTTGGCGGGTTAAGCAAGTCGCCTCGTTCTTCGAAGTGAGGCTCGTTATAGCGAATGACATCGTGGCCATTGAGGGGATGCTTGGTAATAATTGGGGAAACGGTTTTGCTATTGTAGAACTCCATTTTCCTTTCATAGTTACCGACAACTTTCTTCCAAAATTCGACGTGTTCATCTGGAGCATTTTCCAATGCCATGATGGTGTTAGTGAACGTTGTCCTTCCCCCCTGTCCTGGCTTCGGTGCTTTTACGCATTGAAAGATTTGATATTCAGGTACTTGCGGTCGGTACATACCATCCCAATGCATGGGCATATAGCTGCTATCAAATATGTGGTCGCCGGGATCGTCTTTTTGAATCAGATCGAGTACTTTTCCGAATGGCCAAATGCTGATTTCACCCCAGTTTTCACAATAGTCAGCAAAATCGTCAGACGCTTCAAAATTATCAAAGCCTCGAAGCAAAACCAATTGCTTCTGGCGGAACAAATCTCGCAGCTTTTCAATATCTAACTCTTTTACGCTGGTCTGATTATTTATAGGTTCAACAAGTACGCCAAATGGCTCAAGGTGGCTTATCTTATAATTCATAACATATTACCTTTTTCGGTAGATTCTGATTCTCGGTATATTTAAACGGCGAAAAATACCATCAGACAATTAAATTAAATAAATTAGTGATATATGAATATTTACAAAAGTCTAAAATTAAGAGCGTTGACATTGCTGAATTCATTTTAATACTCCCGAGATTCAGGAAGTAAGATCTCAATATTTAAATTAAATATGAAGTTTTTTGTTATATTTTTGTATTTGTATAAACCAAATGTATTTATTTGAATCTAAATACCAAACTCATTATTTGCGCAAATTCAGATTTTGACTAGATAACAAAATAAGAACCCAAAGTTACTAATAAGGGAACAATCATGTTGAATGAATTAAAACGAATCGCAATATTCAACAAAGTCGTAGAATGCGGCTCTTTTACAATGGCTGGTGAATCACTAGGGTTGGCAAAATCAAAAGTAAGCGAACAAATTACGTCGCTGGAATCGACACTCAATGTGCGACTGCTTCATCGCACAACGAGGAAAATCAACCTCACGACCGAAGGAACAACCTTTTATCAATACAGTAGCGGCTTACTCAAAGTCGCAGAGGAAGCATTTAGCTCGGTAAACCACCTTGCATCAGAGGTGTGTGGCACAATTCGCATAGGCACAACCATAGATGTAGGCGCTTTTTTGCTGAGCCCACTGATTGCTCAGTTTTCAGAACGTTACCCAAACGTTACCTTCGACATTCAACTGGACGACGGTGTGCAAGACCCTGTTGAGTCAAAGCTGGATTTGGTCATTAGAATTGGGGAGCTCACTGCATCCTCTCTTGTTGGAAGAGTGCTCGCCCCCTTTGAACTAGGGCTATATGCCAGTAACGCTTATCTTGAAGCCTCGCCCAGTATTAACTGCATTCGAGATATAGAGAAGCATCATTGGGTTTCGTTAACGCGATCCAACTTACCAAACGATGTCCTGACTCTCACTAACCTAGACGGTGAGCATCAGGAAATCAAAACCTACCCAAAGCATATTTGTAATGCCCCGCTGGGCTCGATGTCTTTGATTCAACAAGGGATGGGGATAGGGCTTATCGCAAACTTTTTGGCTGAGCAGGTTGATGACTCAAACCTGACGAGACTGTTTCCTAGCTACTTCCAAAAAGGTCCAACCATGAACATCCTTTATCCCAGCCGTAAGAATTTGGCCCCGCGAATAAGACTGTTCATTGATTACCTTATAGAAACCGTTCAGACATAGATGACAAAAAGCCAGCGAACGCTGGCTTTTGAATATCATGCTTATTGTGTTTTAGGTTCTATCGACGACGACGCCACATACCCAAACCGAATAAAGCAAGTAAGCTTGCGAACCCAGCCGATGCGCCACTCATATTCAGATCAAGAACCGCAGGGTCATGATCCGAAGAACGGAAGTGATCTTGGTACTTAGGAAAATCACCTTTGAACTCATCGTTGTAGTCAAACAATTTCGATTCACCACCATTGATGTGCCAATCTGTTGCGTCGACCACTTTCTTCTTCAAGCTCTTACTGATCAGTAGATGATCCAGCGCGCCCACTTCGTCATTAAACGAGTAGCTCCAGCTGTTTGGATGCTTCATTTCAACCGCGTTGATGTAGCCATAGTTATGGTTAATCACCGCACCGTTGTCACCAAACTGCTCACTGTCACCAATGAAGGTGTTGCGCGCGCCTTTGATCTCTTTGCCGTATTTCTCTTGAGAGTAATCCGTTAACACCAGCAATGGATCTTCTTTGCCGTAAGCATTGAGATCGCCAAGAATCACTTTGTGACCTTTGATCTCGTCTAGCGCATCACCAAGTGCAACTGCTGCCGCAACTCGGAACGCTTCACAAGAGCCCTGTTTGTCTGGATCCGCACCACCTTGACCACCCTGGTCTACAGGAGCGGCATCTTCCCAACATTTCGACCCTTTCGATTTGAAGTGGTTAACCGCAACGGTGATCTTGTGCTTGGTGCCTTTTACTTTGAACGTTGGCGCTAAGCTATCACGTTGGTAATTCTTACCGTCTTCAATCACTTTTCCATTGTCATCCAATACTTCTGGTGCCACCTGACGAGGCATTGGAATAACACGTGTTTTCTTCAGTTTCACTTTCGAACTGCGGTAAATCACACCGGTTGTAATGGCATCTGTACCGACTGAGTCCATTTCGTCAGTCATGCCATCAGCATTCGAATCAACAGATACAAACTTGTAACGCTTGCGTTTTTTGTCGATGTTTTCATTCAGCTTTTCAACAAGCTGACGAATCGCTGCACCTTGACCAAAACCGTTATTTTCGATTTCCATCAATCCGATAATATCGGCATCCAATCGCAAGATAGCATCCACGATTTTCGCTTCTTGAATATCAAATTCACCTTGGTTGCTCGCACCACGGTTATTACCATGCTGATTCGAGTCGCCACCAAATGGTGAATTGAAATAGTTCAAAACGTTGAACGTTGCGATACGCAAATCACCACCGCGTTCAAGAGTGGGTTTCTCTGTGCGCGGGTCGTTGTGAACAAAGTTGTCGTTGGTTAACGAATTGGTTGCGATTAGGCGGTAGTCACCAAAACTGTAGGCAATCACACCTTCAAGACCGATAACAGTATCGTCAATACGAATGTAATCTTCGGTTGAGCCGTCTTGGTCCGCATCAGTGCGACCAAAGTCTGGGTAGTATGGAATCACGCCATTAGGGGCTTTGGCATCGGATTCAACATACAAGCGGCGTTGCGCATTCTCTTCCGATTGTGCTTTAGCGCCATCAGAACCCGCTGCGTTATTTTGGTTTGGCTGTGTATTTGGGCGACCCTGTGCCAAAACCATGTTGTTTCGACGAGCAGCAAAATCAAATCCGAATGTACGCGTCACACGCATATCGAGATCTTGTGAGGTTTTCACCAACATGCCTTCATAGCGCTCAAGAGTTTCATCAAAATTGGCGTCACTATCTGCAATCTGGATCTCAGTGGCACTCGGTACGGAAGATTCGTCTTGTTTAACGTACTTCCCACCTTCAACTTTTAGCTGAGTGTGATTGTAAAATTCTTGAACCTTACCTCTGGCACAAACAACATCACCAGGTTGAAGTGCAATACTGCTCTCGCCCGTATGAACGAACAAACCTTCTGATGTGTTCGGATTATTGTCGTCTGATTCCGCCTGTAGATAGAATCCTTTCGTTAGTCCCGTCGTTACTGCACTCACAACACCTCGAACGAAGTATTCGTCCTCTGTAATGTATGGGTAACCACTAATGAAAGGAGAAGTTTCGCCTTCACCTTGAATGTCTTGAATAGACGTAAAGTTTGGCGCTTGTCCATCAACCGTACAGTTGAACGCAACGGGTGGGGTGCCACCGTCTAATTCACCCAACCCATCAATGTTGTCTTTTCCAAGTACTGTCCATTGATTGGCTTGATAGGTTGATGACGGTGTCATGCTATCGGAGTTGCGGACCAGCGTTTTGTCTTTTGCAAAGTCCACATCCCCCATCACACCAATAATGTCATGAATTGAGTCATCTGAATTAAGTAAGGCAATCGGATCATCGCCATTGAAATTCGCGACCGAGCTGTTTTCATCAGTTACGGCTTGAATAGCAGCGCTTGCACTAGCGTGAGAAATCACAAGCACATCTTTTGCAGCAATCACTTTTCCACTTAGGGAAAGCCTGCTTCCCCATGTACCACCGCCATTTGTCGATTTCGCAAGCTGAAAGCCATCGAGGCTTACCGCGGCATCACTGGTGTTCGCAATTTCGATAGCCTTATTAAAGCTACCACCTTCAACATACTGGGAGAGCACAATATCCGCAGCCGCAGGCGCAGCAAAAGCCCCGCTGACAGCAAGCGCGAGTATTGTCCGTGTTAATTTGGTTTCCATTGTCCACCTCTTGTCACTAAGGATGTGTCGACCGCTTTCATCCGTAGCAGTTCTATATCACAAATTTTGAATGTCACCGGATCAGGTAACGTGCGAAGTGTTCACTTTTTATGTAACTGACAAAAGCATTCACACACTCAATCGAGAGGTGAATCGCACTGTCAGAGTTAATATTTGAATCAAAGCCCAAGTTTCAACAGAAACAGTAACTAGAGAGTATGACAAGAAATGGAATAATTGATGAAGGTTATATTGAGCGTTAAAAGTAGAGGAATGAAAGGGTGACAGATACAAAAAAACCCTTGGCGGACACCAAGGGTTTTGAGTCATTCTTACAAACTTATTGGGTGTAACTTACGTCACCCAATGACGCTAGAAAAAGCGATGCGTGCTAGATAAATCTAGGCGCGCGAAACAAAGCCTACTGCGTCATATACTTTCTTCAGTGTAATGGCAGCGCGAGCGGAGGCTTTTTCTGCACCTTGCTTCATTACACTGTCCATGTAAGCACGGTCTTCTCGAATGCGTTTGTATTCAGACTGAATTGGCTCAAGCATTGCGACTAAGGCTTCACCCACGTCTTTTTTAAATGGTCCGTACATTTCAACGCCTTGGTACTTAGCTTCAATGTCGGCAAAGCTCATACCCGTTGCCGCAGAATACAGCCCCATCAAGTTAGAAATACCAGCTTTCGTATCCCAATCATGGGCAATACGCGGTGGTGTTTCCGCATCTGTTTGCGCCTTGTTGATCTTCTTCAAGATGGATTTAGGCTCTTCCAGAAGAGTAATAACGTTCTTACGGTTATCGTCCGACTTAGACATTTTCTTCGTCGCATCTTGAAGGCTCATTACACGTGCATTCACGGTAGGAATGTACGGTTCAGGCACTTGGAATATTGGCTGTTCAGGGCTGTATATATTATTAAAGCGCGTGGCGATATCACGTGCGAGTTCAAGATGCTGCTTTTGATCGTTACCCACTGGTACTTGGTGAGCACCATACAAAAGGATATCTGCCGCCATCAATACAGGGTACCCAAACAAACCAGCATTCACGTCGTTGGCGTAACGCTGAGATTTGTCTTTGAACTGAGTCATGCGGCTCAGCTCGCCCATTTGCGTATAACAATTAAGAAGCCAACCTAATTGAGCATGCTCGGGTACATGTGACTGAACGAATAGCGTGCTCTTCTTCGGATCAACACCAACAGCCAGACAGATTGCTAACGCGTCAAGTGTCGCTTCATGGAGTGCTTTCGGGTCTTGACGAACCGTAATCGCATGAAGGTCTACTACGCAGTACTGACAATCGTAGTCGTCTTGCATTTGTTGCCATTGACGTAGAGCACCCAAATAGTTACCGATACTTAGTTCACCTGACGGTTGAACACCACTCAATACGATGGGTTTGCTCATGGGGATGGTTTCCTTGCTCATTTCAAATAGGTCTAAATTAAGAAACGCACGCCCTTATGCGAAAAGGCGTGCGTCTAAGCAGTGTACTCATTAGCAAGTATTTTACTAGTGCAAACTGGGTATTTCGTTACGAATACTCGGCGACTGGCACAATATTCAAAATTTCAGCAATATTGTCTGCAACGAAATCTGGTTTCGCGTCTGAGATAGGTTCGCCATGGTTGTAACCGTAAGTCAGCGCAAAGGAATGGCAACCTGCATTTTGAGCGGCTAGGATGTCGTTCTTTGAGTCACCAACCATCAACATTTCGTCGGCTTTAACACCGTGTTTTTGCAGTAACCAATTGAGTGCAACCGGATCCGGTTTTTTCTCAGGGAAGGCATCGCCACCTAGCACGTCGGAAAACAACTCAGACAATTGATGCTGTTCTAGCACTTCTGGGACAAATTTAGATGGCTTGTTTGTTACAAGTGTCAACGTATATCCCGCGGCTTTCAACTTCACCAGAGTATCACGCACGTTTGCGTACAAGTGGCTGAGCTTATGCCCACCCTTCTCGTAGTAATCATCAAACTTAATGCGTGCTTCCTGAATGATTTCCGGCGACAAATTTGAATCGATTTGAATACTTTGGGAAAGCGCTCGAGAAATCAAAACATCCGCCCCGTTGCCAACCCAATCCCTCACTTGTTCTTCATTCACTGAGGCAAACCCTAGCTCTTGAACTGCTTGATCGGCAGCAACAGCCAAATCTGGGACGCTATCTAGCAAGGTTCCATCTAAATCAAAAGCAATGAGTTTGATTCCATTTAATGACATATTTTTCTCTATTCCTAAAAAAGTGATGCAGCGCCTAAGCACTGCATTCAATCTACTTTATCTGACCGCTTAACGGTTCACTTTGGAAAGCTCACCGCGCATTTCATCAATCACAGCTTTGTAATCTGGCTTATCAAAAATGGCGCTTCCGGCAACAAACATATCCGCACCAGCTTCTGCGATTTCTCGGATATTTTCCACTTTCACGCCACCATCGACTTCAAGGCGAATATCGCGACCAGAAGCATCAATGCGTTTACGCACTTCGCGAAGCTTATCCAGTGTATTAGGAATGAAAGATTGACCACCAAAGCCTGGGTTTACAGACATCAACAAAATCATGTCAATTTTATCCATGATGTAATCCAGATGATGCAGCGGTGTGGCAGGGTTAAACACCACACCCGCTTTACAGCCGTGCTCTTTGATCAACTGTAGAGAGCGATCAACATGATTGGTTGCTTCGACATGGAAAGTAATCATCGATGCGCCCGCTTTCGCGAAATCTGGAATGAGTCTGTCGACAGGTTCACACATCAAATGTACGTCGATTGGCGCGGTAATACCGTAGTCGCGAAGCGCTTTGCAAATTGGCGCACCAAAGGTGAGGTTAGGCACATAATGGTTATCCATTACGTCGAAATGCACCACATCCGCACCAGCGGCAAGCACTTTTTCTACGTCTTCGCCTAAGCGCGCAAAATCAGCAGAAAGGATAGATGGGGCGATGAGAAAGTCTGTCATACCTGACCTCAATATTGGAAATTCGAGTAACTATTGCTCGTAATTCTACCCAACAGTGAGAAGAGATCCCAGAATTTATTCTTTTTCAGGAGTGACTGGTTCAAACAATGCAAGTAATTCGTCGACCTTATTTCTACCCGCACCATTACGACTGATCGTGCGTTTCACTTTCACCACATTCAATTTTGCCCCTTTGTACAGACGGCGAGTCAATGCAGTATCGTGGTTGGAAATAAGAACGGGAATGCCTCGTTGTTTTGCTGTTTTTTCGGCAATCTCACCCAGTTCTCCTTGGTCGTCCAAAGAAAAACCATTTCCTGCGTAAGAGGTGAAATTGGCAGTGGTAGACAAAGGGGCATAAGGAGGATCGCAATACACCACGCTGCCCTTGCGAGCTCGACTAAAGGTCTCAGCATACCCTTCACAGACAAACGTGGCTTTCTTCGCCTTTTCAGAGAAGAAAATTAACTCATCTTCTGGAAAGTAAGGCTTTTTGTAAGACCCAAAAGGAACGTTAAATCCACCTTTTTTGTTGTAGCGACACAGTCCATTGAACCCGAAACGGTTCATGTATAGGAAAGCAACCGAGCGAAACAGAACATCGTCTGTTTGGTTAAATTGCGCGCGAGTATCAAGGTAGACTTCTTTTCGGTTGTGCTCTGGCGTAAACATACGCTTGGCTTCTTCGATGTACTTTTCAGGCTCTTCTTTGAGAAGATTATACAAGTTGATGAGATCAGGATTGATGTCTGCCAACAGGTAATGATCGTAATCGGAATTGAGAAAAACGGAGCCCGCACCAACGAAAGGCTCTATCAGTTTTCGAGCGGGAGGAAGATGGCGCTGGATGTCTTCCACCAAGCCATACTTACCACCAGCCCACTTTAGAAAGGCACGTTGTTTCTTCATCGACCGTTCAATTCCAACTACTCAAAATAAGGCTGCGGAATGTAACATATTTTGCAGCAAACCTCAGCGTTATTTCCCACGTTCAATCTCTCTCTGAACTTGAACCATGGATTTTGCCCAAGGTCCTAAAGCTTGAACGTCAACAGACAATTCAGAAACGGCATCACGTGCTTGTTGAATGGTTGGAAAATCTTTGTAGGTGACGATAAACCACTCAATGCCATTTCGAACCGTTGGATAAATGCGAACACTTTCTTGAATTTGGTGTAAGTCGATAAAATCTTGCACTTCCTCTTTGGAGGTCAGTGCTGCAAGTTGAAGGGTGTAGTTCCTAGAAGACACCGCAGACAATTCATCTCTCGCATAAGAAAAAGTAAGTGCTTTAGGGGCTGACTCTTCATTTACAGCCTCAGTTTCGACTGGCGTTTGTTGGCTGAGTTCTTCATTGGCAATCGCATCAGTTTTCGCGTCTTCAATTGCATCATTGATAACAGTAACGGTTTGCAGTGGTCTTTCATCTTGTAACAACGCATCCACAACGTCAGATGGAACCACAACGCGTTTTCCGGCATCGCTTTGCCCAACTTCTGCAGTTTGGTCGGTTACTTGCGGAGGCAAAGCAGCAAAATCATCGTTGCTGTCGCTACCAGCATTTGAACCGTTATCGGCGGTAACATCATCTAGATTGATCCCAGACACAAGCTCGTCACCTGAACCGCTCGAAACGCTGTCGCCTTCTAATAACAAGCTTTGGGAGGGCTCATTTTCGTTTTCAGCATTAATACCATCAAGTAAATTCGGCTGACTTAAGTACCACCAGTATCCACCACCTATCAGCAAAAGCAGCAGCAATACGACGATAGCAATTCGAATAGGTGATTCAATCACCGAGCGGATGATGACTCTTCTTTCCACTTTTTTATTTCCTAATTCCATTAGCTGCCCCGGTAGTCGCTGTGTTTTTGCGATAGATTTACGAACTTTCTTCTTTGCGTCTTCGCCAACGGTATAGCGAATCACTAATGCTTCAGTAAATGCGATGGCTTCTTCTGAACTGAGTGGTTCTATTTCGAAATCGATAGGTTTGGTTTCTTGACCATAGCTAATGCGAGTCAAAATGTGCTCTAGGCTATCCCCTTTCGAAAAAAGCACTACATTCACTGACCATTTAGGATGATTCTGAGCTTCGATGACCAGCATCCACAATTCGGCGAGCAAGTCTTCACTTAATAGTTCAGCATCGTCCACGACAAACACGACATCGCATGCTTCATCACCGACTAAGCGAGAAAAGCTGTCGATGATTGTATCGTGTTCATTAAATAGGGGATCGGACACTATCTGATTGAGCATCATTGCACGTTGCTGCTCATCAGATTGTGTGGGAAAACAGAGAAGGAGGGATTGGTTCTTTTCAGATGCCCAAGCCTCAAGATAGCGCTGAGCAAGCCAGGTTTTTCCTGAGCCTGAATTACCCGTGATATTGATTAAGTTGGAGCCAAAACGAGTCAGGAGCTGCACTCTGTCAAGCAGCTCCGTCTGTGTTTCTATTTCCAGTACTCGCATTTCATGAGCAAGACTCATTGACGCCACCTTTGGTAATCGGCAGGCGTATTACTCACTTACTCGACATGCGTCGATCGCCTGCTCAATAACATGATTTGGAACATCTGATACAACCTTAGACGTTCCGATACCCGTAGGCAGCACCAAACGGAGCTTGCCCGAAAGTACTTTTTTATCACGCATCATGTGTTTGATAAAGTCTTCGAAACTCATACTGTTAGGCGTATGCACTGGCAAACGGGATTTCTTAAGTATAGATAGGATTCGTTCAAACTGTTGCTGATCAATCATTCCCTGCAATAACGCCGTTTTTGCAGCCATTACAGTACCGGATGAAACCGCCTCTCCGTGAAGCCAGTTTCCATACCCCATTTCCGCTTCAATAGCGTGTCCGAATGTATGTCCAAGGTTCAGCAGTGCGCGAATGCCGGACTCTTTCTCGTCCTGAGCAACAACATCAGCTTTTATCTGACAACAACGGGCAATGGCGTACGTCAGCGCTTCTTCATCCAGCGCGTACAATCGCTCCAAGTTATCTTCAAGCCACGCGAAAAACTCGCCATCGTATATGATGCCGTATTTAATAACTTCAGCGATGCCTGCTGCAAACTCGCGCTCAGGCAAAGATTTCAAGCAATCAGTATCAATCACTACAGATTGGGGCTGATAAAACGCCCCAATCATGTTTTTACCAAGCGAGTGGTTTACTCCTGTCTTTCCGCCGACAGAAGAATCTACTTGAGACAGCAATGTAGTCGGAATTTGGATGAAGTCGACACCGCGCTGATAGCTCGCTGCCGCGAATCCGACCAAATCACCAATTACACCACCACCTAGAGCAACGACCGTCACATCACGTCCGTAATTGCCCTCAAGCAAAAACGTCATGATGGTATTGAACGTGTCTAGATTTTTGTATTGCTCTCCGTCAGGTAGCTCAAGCAACTTGGCTTCATGGCCAAGAGACTCAAGCTTACTAACGATGGTATCCGCATAAAGAGGAGCCACTGTTACGTTACTGATAACAACAACTTTCTTTGAAGATATGTTAGAAAAGTACGCCGAGTCTTTGAATAACTCGGCACCAATAGATATTGGGTAGCTACGCTCACCAAGATCGACCGTAATCCGTTCCATGGTTTGCTCTCCGAAATTGAACTTAACGTTCTTCTAGCATTTTTACGATTTGGTTGGCTACTACTTTTGCACTTTGATCATCGGTACGTACTACGTAATCGGCAACTTCTTCATATAAGCCGTTACGCTCTCCAGCCAGAGACTCAAGTACATTTCGAGGATTATCAGTTTGCAGCAGAGGACGCTTTTTATCGCGATTCGTGCGTGCTAGCTGTTTTTCGATTGTGGTTTCTAGATACACAACCACACCGCGAGCCGATAGACGGTTGCGGTTTTCTTTACTTTTGACTGAGCCGCCACCTGTCGCCAGAACAATACCTTGTTGCTCCGTTAGATCATTGATGACCGCTTCTTCGCGTTGGCGGAAGCCATCTTCACCTTCCACATCAAACACCCAAGCTATATCAGCGCCTGTGCGCTCTTCGATAACCGTGTCAGAATCAACAAACTCCATATGAAGTTGCTGAGCTAGGTGTCTACCAATTGTACTTTTGCCGGCGCCCATTGGGCCAACAAGAAAAATGTTACGTTTTTCAGCCATGTTAAGCAGTAATTTACAACGTTAATTCAATGACATCGCCTTGAAGTAAGCCAGATTGGCACTATATGAAAGCCTTCAAGGCACCTTTTCCTCACAGATAAATTCGTGATCAGACCCAAAATTATCTCAATTATGATGCCTTGAATGCAACCTTATTTTTTGTCGATGATTGAGAATCTGACCAAACACTACTGTAGAACCACTTTCGGCGTAATGAAAATCAGCAATTCGCTTTTCCCTAAATTTTCGTAACTTCGACGGAAAAGTGCGCCTAATAGGGGTAAATCACCCAAAAGTGGCACCTTATCGACGGTATTTGTCACACTTTGCTGATAGATTCCTCCCAGAACAACTGTTTCACCGTTATCTACTAAAACTTGAGTACCAATTCTCTGAGTTTCAATAGCAAGGGCTTCGCCGTTCCCTGTTTTTACGACTTTACCGGGTCTATCCTGCGTTACACTCAGATCCAGCACTAATTTGTTGTCTGGCGTAATCTGAGGCGTTACTTTCAAGCTCAATACCGCTTTTCGGAATGACACTGTCGTCGCACCACTAGAAGAAGCTTCAAGATATGGAATTTCGGTACCCTGCTCAATATAAGCCGGTTTTTTATTGGTCGTAATCAGTCTTGGGCTGGAAATGATTTCCGCTTTGTTTTCTGTTTGGAGCGCAGAGAGCTCCAGATCCAACAAGGTATCTGTCCCAAGTTTTGCCACTTGAAACGCAATACTTGCCGCATTTTTATTTGTTGCGCCTAAATTCACCGCAAGGAAATCATCAATGGTTGAACTGCCGCCTCCGCCCTCACCTTCTCCACCGGAATCGCCACCAGAGCCACCGCCTGCTTGGTAAAGCCCAACGGTTGCAAGATTGTTTTCTATGCTCCCGCCAACAGTATTGGTTCCACTGGTCGAGCTGAAGCCCCAACGAACCCCTAGCTCCTCAATTTCCCCTTCTGTTATGGTGACAATACGCGCTTCAATTTGAACTTGTTTAACAGGAATATCTAACGACTCGACAATGTCTTCAACAACGGCGATGTTTTCAGGCAAATCACGTACTAACAAAGCATTTGTACGTTCATCTATCGAAATACTTCCGCGCTCAGAAAGCATCGATACTTCACCGTGCCCGCCAATCATATCGGCAATATCAGACGCCTTGGCGAACTTTACTTCAATAATTTTTGATTCCAACGAGCCCAGTTCTTGTGCCAAACGCTCCTGTTCGAGATCTTGTTGCTCTCGGCTATCAAACTCTTCTTTAGGGGCGACCAAAATCACGTTACCTTCAACGCGCTTGTCCAACCCCTTCACTTTCAAAATGATGTCGAGGACTTGCTGCCAAGGGACATCATCGACCTTTAATGTGAGATTGCCGGATACTGAATCTGAGACAACAAGGTTGAACTCGTTGTAGTCCGCTATGAGCTGCAATACGCTTCGAACTGGGATGTCTTGAAAGTTGATCGAAATAAGCTTGCCGTCTTTTTCAAGAATACTGGCTTGTTCAGGCTCATCTTTTGGTTTGGCGGAAACCGTGACCTCAAGAAAGCGATCACGTAATCGATAATCATAATTGTAGGCGGCGTTTGTCGTGGCAAATAGGCGGGTATTTGAACCTTCTCTAAACACCTCGACACTTTCGACATTAGTAGAAAAGTCGGCTACATCTACAACAAATAGCTTTTCATCTTCTACGCTGGTTTCATGCAAGGAGATGTTCAAGCCATCGGGCATTGGCTGAATATCCACAGCCGCTGCGTTAGACGCCAATTCAATCACCAACAGTGCATGCTTGTCTTTATTGAGTCTAAAATCAATTCCTACAAATTCATTGGATTGAGCAGATGCTCCAGTCGCAACAAATAACCCTATAAAGATAAGCAAAGCACGACGATACATCTGCGTCATATTGACTTTTTCCCTTTTAATCTTAAATCCTAAAATTTATTTCAATGCGAGCTTCACGTTACGCTGCTGCCAACACCCAAGCCCATCAGGTAGTGTTTCCTGAATCGTCAGGTGCTTTGGAGTAATGTTGATTACCTTGCCATTGTTTAAACCAAGGTAATGTCCCTGCTTTACCTTGACGACATGACCATCAGGGACTTGAATAATGCCCGACACCTTTTTGCCGCTTCCCATGACCCCTTTTAACTTGAGTTGAGTGAGAGCAAACCTTTCTAATTTCCCATTCTTCCTTCGGGAGGCTGGTTGCCAACAGTCTTTAACCAAAGATGGTTGGGTTTCAACAACCGCAATTTTGGGTAAAGCAAAAGGAACACGTGCCGTTACTGGCACATATTCACTGGCCTTAAACGACTGCTCTGCTTGAAGCTTGGATACTTGCGTAGACGCGTTGGCTTGTGTCTTTAAAATAAAGTCCTGAAGCGGTTCGTGGTTGGCACGACAACCGCTTAAAGCTGCAATTGCGACCAGTGCCATCAGCGGCTTATTCATCACTCACCTCCGGTTTAAACTGATATGTGTAGGCCCTTACCCTAAAGTGCAGTGTGCTGCTTTCTTGGCTCACTCTCTGCCAATCAACATCATCAAAATTTATGATTCGAGGTAAGTTAGCGATTGCCGCAGAAAATTCGCCAATATTTTGGTAAGTCCCTGTCAGTTCAATGTTTAGAGGCAATCGATATAAGAATTCCTGATTTTGCTTTTCACCCCAGTCAATACGGGTAAACGTTAGCCCATGTTGAATGCCCAACTCATTGACCGACGCAAGCATACTTGCCAACTCTTTCTGTTCCGGTAACTGCTTTAACAAGTAGTCATAGCGGCTGTTGAGTTCATCTAATTGTTCTTCCAATTTAGGTAATGCAGCTACTTTATTGGTTTTGATGATCAGCGTGCTTTTCAGGGTTTGTTCTTTTTGGCGTAGCTGCTCCAGTTCTTCATTCATTGGCGCGAGATAAAACCAGCTGCCCAGCGCCTGTATTAAAAGAAAAAGAAGCCCAAATACCAAAAGTTGTGCTGGAAGTGGCCATTCTGGCAAGTCTTCAAAATCAAGGTCTTGCCAGTCAATCATGATTTCTCATCCTTTTGAGGTGCAAATACAAACGACACTTTGAATGTCTTAAACACTTTGCCAAACAACTTCTTCCCCGACACAATTGAGTGCATTTCCACGTCAGCGAGTTTGGCTGAACGCTCCAATAGATCGAGCATGGTCGTGATATTGGCTGTACTGTCGCTGATGCCGTTAATTTCTACTTCAAAGTCGTTCATCTCAATTTTGTCGACGAAGACGCCAGGTGGAATAGCATCAGGCAACAGAGACATAAAATCGGTTGTTTTATTGCGTTTTATTTGCAGCGCTTCGACCGAACGCAACCGAGTTAGGATAGATTCATGCTGATCGCGAACTTGGCTTAGCCCACGTAGTTGCTGGTCAAGATAAGAGATGTGTCGAGTCAGTTCGGCATTGCGCTCTTCTTGCATACTTTTCTGCTGGGAAAAATACACACCAGCGCCCCACTGCACACCAACGGCAACCAAAATCGCAGCAGCGAGATAAGAAAAAAACTGACGACGGTATTTAGCACGCTGCTCGTCGCGCCAAGGCAATAAGTTGATGCTATGCATGGTGATTTCCTTTTAACCACTCAACACCGCTAATCGCCAACCCCATTGCCACGCCATAAGCGGCAGAATCCGACAATTGCTTAACCGACTGCTTAGTGCCATTTTCAACTAACCCAAACGGATTTAGTGGCGAGGTTTCGAGCCGAAGTTCTTTACTAAGCATGTCAGCAATACCCACCAAATTAGCCCCGCCGCCGCTCAACCAAATGCCATCAATGTTTTGTTGGGGGTTTACGGAGTTGTATAAGCTGATGTGTCTTTGTAGCTTTTCACCCAGATCTTTGACAAAACTCTGGGTGACGGAGTCGCTACTCAGAGTCATGGCATCAGACATTGCTTGTGACTGCGCAACGTTTTGAGTACCAAATGGGATTTCTTTATAGAAAGGGGTTCTGCCTGCTGCGACAGTACACAAAGATGTTTGATTTAAACCGATATCCACCAGCATCCACTGCCTTCTATCAGGATGAACTTGGCTAGCCAAACGCCATACTTTCAACAAGCTATTGGCATGGACATCAATCGTCAGAGGCTTAAAACCGGCTTTCGTTAATGCGGTAACACGAGAGTCGACCACCTCTTTGCGTGTCGCATAAACTTGAAAAGTGGAAGTCGAACTGCGAGTCGTGACTTTTTGGTCCACTTCAATAAAATCGAGGCTTAATTCTTCGAGTGGGATCGGTGATTGTTGACCAAACGCTTGATGGACAGCGAACTCCTGCTCTCTCCCATCCATATCTTGTTCAATTTGAAGTACTTTGCTGATAACAGCCTTATCGGGTACGGAAACTGCGACTTGATGACTAAAAAGAGGTAAGCCCTTTTTAAGTTCTTTGAGTTTCTTTACAATCTTCTGATAATCGAGGGTATGGTTTTCAGAGAAAATATCTTCGGGTACATTAAGCTCATTATAACCAACCAATTGCATTAGCTCGCCGATAGGCTTCATTGCGACAGCTTTAATACTGTGATGACCGAAATCGATGCCAATTACTAAAGATCTACCCATGGCGATTTGGCTCCTAAAAGAGTGTTACACTCGGCAAGTTGGAAAAACGAGTTGTTTAAGACATATCCAAAAAATAATCCTGACGTTTTAGCGCAGTAACAGAAGATATGTAACCAGATAGCCAAATTAAACAGGGATTCTCCGGTGAAGTTCATAAAGCATTTGTTAATATTTTCATTGGTTTGCACCATTTTGGGAGTGACCACAATTATTGGGTTTTACTTTTATGTAAAGCCTGAGCTCCCTGATGTTGCAACACTAAAAGACGTAGAACTGCAAACGCCGATGCAGGTATACAGTCAAGATGGAAAGCTGATCTCACAATTTGGTGAAAAGCGTCGAGTACCCGTTGCACACGACGACATCCCTCAAGAGCTTATTGATGCGCTAATTGCAACCGAAGATAGCCGTTTTTTCGACCACCCCGGTATTGATCCAATTGGTATCGTTCGTGCGGCTATTGTTGTTGCAACAACAGGTTCAGCGAAACAAGGGGCAAGTACGATTACCCAGCAGTTAGCGAGAAACTTCTTTCTGACTAACGAAAAAAAGATCATGCGGAAAATCAAAGAGATTTTTATCGCAATCCACATTGAGCAGCTTCTGACTAAAGAAGAAATTCTAGAGCTGTACATCAACAAAATTTTTCTTGGCTATCGTTCTTATGGATTTGGGGCCGCTGCTCAAGTCTATTTCGGTAAAGAATTAAGCGATTTATCTTTAAGTGAACTAGCGACTTTGGCTGGAATGCCAAAAGCCCCGTCGAGCATTAACCCAATTCGTTCCGTAGAGCGTGCCACCAAACGCCGAAATGTCGTACTGATGCGTATGCTTGATGAAAAGTACATCACTCAAGAACAGTACGATTCCGCTCGTTCAGAAACCATTGTGGCAAAATACCACGGAGCAGAAATTGAACTCAGTGCGCCTTATGCCGCTGAAATCGCACGCTCTTGGGCATTAGAAAACTACGGTGAAGATGCGTATACATCAGGTATGAAAATCTACACAACCGTGAACTCCAAGCTGCAACAAGCTGCCAATGAAGCCACTATCAATAATTTGTTGGGCTACGATGAGAGACACGGTTATCGCGGCGCAGAAGAAGAGCTTTGGGCTACAGGTGAAGTGCCTTGGACCGAGGACAAAATGCGCAAACACCTACGCACAGTGCCAACTTACGGAAAGCTCATCCCTGCCATCGTTACTGAAGTCGGAGAGAAATCCGCCAAGATTTACATTAAGAACCAAAATTTCTCATCTCTCGATTGGGATGCGATGAAATGGGCTCGTCAATTTAGAAGTGACAAACGCCAAGGTAGTGCTCCTAAAAAAGCGTCGGAGATTTTATCCGTCGGAGATCAAATTTGGGTGCGTAAGCTTTCGCTTCCGGCAAGTGATGACAAACTAGAGCAACAGTGGGCGTGGAAACTTGCTCAAGTGCCAGACGCCAATACCGCATTTGTCGCAATGAATCCAAATGATGGTGCCGTTGTGTCATTGGTTGGCGGTTTCAACTTTGTTCACAGTAAGTTTAATCGCGCCACTCAATCTGTCCGTCAAGTCGGTTCGAGCATAAAGCCGTTCATTTACGCCGCCGCCATCGATAAAGGTATGACACTGGCGAGTTTGATTAACGACGCCCCCGTCAACAAGTGGGACAAGAGCCAAGGCACCGCGTGGCGTCCTAAAAACTCACCACCGACATACACTGGCCCAACTCGCATGCGCGTTGGACTCGCTCAATCAAAGAATGTCATGGCCGTACGAATCTTACGTCGAGTTGGATTGGACGAATCCATTGACTACCTTACTCGATTTGGTTTCGAAAAAGATCAGCTTCCTCGCTCTGAAACTATCGCGTTGGGTGCAGGCAGTTTAACTCCAGTCAAAATGGCTCAGGGTTATTCTGTTTTCGCGAATGGCGGTTATTTTGTCGAGCCTTACTACATAAGCCGTGTGGAAGATGCGTTTGGTAGACCTATCTTGGAAGCCAACCCAAAGGTGGTTTGCCACAAAGATTGCCAAGCCCAAAAGAGCAACGAGTTTGAAGAGCAGGATGTCGATTCTCCCTATGCGCCTCAAGTTATTTCAGAACAAACCGCCTTCTTAATGCGCGAGATGATGTACAGCAACGTATGGGGTGGTGGCAACTGGCGTAAAGGCACAGGTTGGAATGGTACTGGTTGGCGCGCGAAGAAATTGGGGCGTCGCGACATAGGTGGAAAAACAGGAACCACCAACGATTCTAAAGATGCATGGTACAACGGTTACGCACCGGGAATGGTGGCTATTGCATGGGTTGGTTTTGATAACCACCAAAGAGAACTCGGGCGCAGTGTGGTAAACCCGAACTTAGGTAAAGACCAAGTTACCGGAGCAGAAGCCGGAGCGAAAACGGCACAGCCAGCTTGGGTAAACTTTATGAAGGTCGCACTGGAAGATGTCCCTGCGGTACGTAAAAAACTACCTCCGGGTATCATTCGAACCCGTATTGATGCGGAATCAGGGCTGCTTACCAACAAATCTGACGATTCAACCATGTTTGAATACTTCAGACGCGGAACGGAGCCAAGAGAGTATACTCACGATCCTATAAGCGAAGCCATATACAGCGAGGACGGTGAAGAGCTGTTTTAACCACATGAATTAGCTCCAACAATTTCTAATTCTGTATAAAAAAAGGCGCATCAGCGCCTTTTTTATTTCCAACTAACCGCCTACTTTCGCTTTATACAAGCTCTGAAATACTCTCAGCCAGCTGTTCAAAACGGTTTCGAAGCGGAGAACCTGGTCTATAAACCAACACAATACGTCGGCTTGGTTGAGGATTACTGGCGCGCACGTAGCACACGCCATCACGCTTCTTCTCAGCGGGAACCGACAATGCAGGTAACAGGGTAATACCACCACCAGCTGCAACCATATTACGCAGCGTTTCGAGACTGGTCGCTTTAAAGCGCTCATCATCACGCGCACCCGCAGCAAAACAAAAACCTAGCGCCTGATCCCGTAAACAATGCCCATCACCTAACGCAAGAACCGTCTTACCATTCAGTTCAAGCATGTCTATTTCATCGCGTTCTGCCCATTCATGATCACAAGGCACAGCAACACTCATGGGCTCGTTGTATAGATCCAACTCTTTAAATGGCTCAGTCTCTGCAACCGAAGCCAGTACCAAACAATCTAACCGTCCCTCTTCAAGCTGCCTAACGAGCTGATGGGTTTGTGCTTCATGCAAAAACAATTCTAAATCAGGGAACTGCTCCTTAAGCTGTGGAATGATTTTAGGGAGTAAATAAGGACCAACCGTAGGAATAAAACCGATGTGCAAAGGACCACTCATCTCTTTGCCCTGCAAGGTTGCCATATCTGTAAATAACTTCACTTCACCCAGAATTCTCTTCGCTTGATCCACAAGCTGTAAACCCGACTCGGTAAACAAGACTCTGCGGCTACTGCGCTCTAAAAGCGCGGTCCCTAATTCATCCTCCAACTTGCGAATTTGACCACTCAACGTGGGCTGGCTAACAAAACACGCTTCTGCAGCTTTGCGAAAGTGTTTGTGCTCAGCGAGAGACACTAGGTATTCGAAATCACGAATGTTCATCTTTCCACCCTAAAATAGAAATTATCTATCAATACCATAACAATAAACGATTGGAGCTATCAACCCGATCGTTGAATAATGGACTCAACAAAACGAAACAGGCTGAATAAACAAAAGCCAGCTACGCTGATTAAGGTCGGCTACACATAAGAATTCAAAAATCCAAAGAGGAAACCAACATGTTCGCATCAAAAGAAGGTCAAACTGTACCACAGGTCACTTTTCCGACTCGCCAAGGTGATGCTTGGGTAAACGTGACATCGGATGACCTTTTCAAAGACAAGACCGTCATCGTGTTCAGCTTACCTGGTGCATTTACACCAACGTGTTCATCAAGCCACCTACCGCGCTACAACGAACTGTTCTCAGTATTCAAAGAACACGGTGTTGATGAAATCGTCTGTATGTCTGTGAATGACACTTTTGTTATGAATGCTTGGAAAGAAGACCAAGAAGCAGAGCATATTTCTTTCATCCCAGATGGAAATGGTGAATTTACTGATGGAATGGGCATGTTAGTCGACAAAAATGACATCGGTTTTGGTAAGCGTTCATGGCGCTACAGCATGCTGGTGAAGAATGGCGTTGTTGAGAAAATGTTTGTTGAACCAAACGAGCCGGGCGACCCGTTCAAGGTTTCGGATGCAGACACGATGCTTGGTTACATCGCTCCGGATTACAAAACTCAGGAATCCATTACCGTATTCTCAAAACCAGGTTGCCCTTTCTGTGCGAAAGCGAAACAAAATCTGATTGATCACGGTCTTCAATATGAAGAAGTCATTCTGGGTAAAGATGCAACAACCGTGAGCTTAAGAGCTATCACCGGTCGTGCAACGGTTCCACAAGTATTCATTGGTGGTAAACACATTGGTGGCAGTGAAGAATTAGAAAGCTTTCTTCTTAAGTAATCCAAAGTAACGACGTATTCCTGAAAATTAAGCCCGAGGAAACTCGGGCTTTTCATTCCAAACCGACATTAAAGAGAATCCATTATGAAACAACTGAATGTTGATGTAGCGATTATTGGTGGCGGCACCGCTGGTCTTGGCGCATATCGAACTGCAAAAGCGCATACATCAAATGTCGTGATGATCGAAGGTGGTCCTTACGGTACAACATGTGCTCGCGTAGGTTGTATGCCGTCTAAATTGCTCATCGCAGCTGCTGAAAGTGTTCACCAAATTGAGAAAGCACCAGGCTTCGGTATCCACCCGCAAGGTGAGATCGTCATCAACGGTCGTGAAGTAATGGATCGAGTAAAGCGCGAACGTGATCGCTTCGTCGGGTTTGTATTAGAAGGCGTGGATGATATTCCAGCAGAAGACAAAATATCGGGTTACGCAAAATTTATCGATAACAACACCCTGATCATCGATGATCACACTGAAGTAAAAGCACAACGCATTGTGATTGCGACGGGTTCTCGCCCTGCCTACCCGGGTGTCTGGAATGAATTAGGCGATCGCCTTATCGTTAATGATGATGTGTTTGATTGGGATGATCTTCCTGGCTCTGTCGCGGTATTTGGACCGGGGGTTATTGGCTTGGAATTAGGGCAGTCACTCCACCGATTAGGGGTTGATGTGAAGCTGTTTGGTTTAGGTGGGCAAGTCGGTCCTCTAACCGATCCTGAAGTCATGGCTTACGCTAACAAAGCTTTCAGTGAAGAGTTTTACCTAGATGCCGATGTCAAAGTCGAAAGCATGAAGCGCGTCGATGATAAGGTTGAGATCCAATTTATTAATCACGACGGCGAGCTTGAAACCTTTGTTACCGATTACGTATTGGCTGCGACGGGTCGCCGCCCGAATGTCGACAAACTGGATCTGGAAAATACGGATATAGATTTAGATGATCGAGGTGTCCCAAAAGCGGATCACTACACACTGCAAACGTCGGTTGAAAACATCTTTATCGCTGGCGATGCAAGCAACCAGATCCCGTTGCTTCACGAAGCCGCCGATCAAGGTCGTATTGCAGGCGATAATGCAGGTCGCTTCCCAGACATCCGTGCAGGGCTGCGTCGTTCTTCTATCTCCGCAGTATTCTCGGATCCTCAAATCGCAATGGTGGGAGAAACTTATCACCAGATCACTCAGCGTCTAGGCAACTGCGGTTGTTTTGCAACGGGTGAAGTGTCGTTCGAAAGCCAAGGTCGCTCTCGCGTTATGCTGCGCAATAAAGGCGTCTTGCACGTATACGGGGAACAAGGCACAGGTCGATTCTTAGGTGCAGAAATGATGGGACCGAATGCGGAGCATTTAGCTCACCTTCTAGCCTGGGCTCACCAAAACAAAATGACCATATCTGAAATGCTGGACATGCCTTTCTATCACCCTGTGATTGAAGAAGGGGTTCGAACCGCGCTTCGTGATTTAAATGCCAAGTTACACCTTGGTCCTGAAATGATTAAGCACTGCTTGGATTGCGGTCCGGGTTGCTAATTTAACTCAGCCTAGAATTTAACTACTTAAAATAAGAAATTGCTTCTAAGTCCTTTTTTACCCTGACTTTTTCTCCAGAGTCAGGGTCTTTTCACATTAATTTCATCTAAATTTGAACTTGCATCCTTATGATACGCAATTCGTTTAGCTATAATTATTGAAAGAATTATTTAACGAAAAGCGACTTTATGCCGTGTCGAACATGCCAAGAAAACTGGTTTTGGAAGAAAATAGGCCGTTGCCAGCGATGCATGGATCAACTCACTGTACTTTCGGTCGCGTGCTGGGTTGTTTGGTGGTTTGCTTTAAAAGAGTCTCCCAATAGTATTCAGTCTGTGACGTTAATTTTTGCTGGCTTTGCTTTCAATGCCTTACTTGCCATGCATCTTTGGATGAAGTTTGTCATTTTCCCTTGGCAAGCACGCAATAAAAAACCGCGCTGATTTCTGCGCGGCTTCCATTGTATGAAGGCTACTTCTTAATTCTTACTTAGTTAGCCTTAACGCTTCATCAATCACATGATAAATGTAGTTTTGCTCTACCACGCCTTGGAATAGCCAAGCTTGCGGACCACGAGCAAAAATCGCTACATCTTCCCCAGAGTGTGTTTCTGAGCCTAGCTTGACCAATGATTGCTGTAAGTAATCTAGCTTGAGTACTTCTTTTTCCGACAAATCACTTCGCTTCCCTTCTACTGCACCAGGACCATTACCATACGCCAACGTCGTGTAGTTTTTTCCAAATTCGTCTTTATTGAATTTACCTTTGGATTTAGAGAGGCCAAGAATGGGGTTGCCGCGTTCTGCATAACCATTTGAAATCAAAGTATGCGCGTGGTCGGCTGTCACTACGATCAGTGTCTCTTTTGGATCCGTCATTTCCAAAGCGGCTTTAATAGCGCGGTCATATTCCACCGTGTCTTCAAGTGCTCGTGCAGCATTACCTGCGTGGTGGGCGTGATCGATACGACCCGATTCCACCATAAGCAGATAGCCCTTCTGATTATTTTTCAGGATCTCGATGGCTTTGGAGGTCATTTCAGATAGTGATGGCTCTTTGTTTTCCTGTACACGATCGGCTTCATACTGCATGTGGCTACTTTCAAACAACCCAAATGCTCGTTTGGTGTTTTCATTCAGCTTCTCGAAGCCAGCTCGGTCGTAAACATAGGTTCCTTGCGGATAGCGCGCTTCCCACTCTTTGACTAAGTTGCGCCCATCCTTTCTCTTGCCTTTCTTACCTTCTGGATCGGTCATCGTATTGGGAATAAATTCACGTCGACCGCCCCCAAACGCCACTTGGAAACCACTACCGGAATCAAACTCAACAAACTGCGAAGCAATGTCTTTACAACCTGTGCTTTTCGCAATGTTTGGAAGCTTACCGTCGTTTTCCCAATTACGGTCAGCACTATGCGCGTAGGCTGTCGCAGGAGTGGCATGAGTTAAACGCGCAGTAGAGACCACACCTAAAGACAAACCTTTTTCACCTGCCATTTGGAAAGCTGTTTTGACTTCATTTCCCTTCTGAGTGTTACAAAAACCACGCTGAACATTGTCGTTCACGTTAATGATGCCCGCTTTGGTTTTCACACCCGACACCATCGCGGTTGCCGTTCCTGCAGAGTCTGGAGTTTGCATATCAGTGTTGTATGTTTTGGATAATGCCGTATGAGGCAAACGCTCCATAGCCAACACAAACTCTTCACCCTTTTGACCTTTTTGCTGACCAGCATAAATACGTGCAGCGGTTATGGTGCCAACGCTCATGCCGTCGCCCACAAACAGAATCACATTTTTTGCCGGTCCATCAATTGGCTTAAGCTCTTTTGCAGCAGCAATCGCGCTTTTTGCTTCTTGGTACCAAGTATCAGATTGCTGAGGTACATTGGCGTTCACGGTCGCTGCGGTAATCACACCAATTGCTAACGTAGAAAGTTGAAGCCCTTTCATGGGGATATCTCCGAAGTAGTTTGATAATCAACGGAGGACACTCTAAAGATCAAAAAGTATGCTTAGGTATCAATGAAGTGAATGTTTCATGAAAATTTAATGAATATGTAATGTTATAACAATCCATAAATATAAAGAGGAAATTCAAATTGAGCTGGATCGGAAAAAGAAAAAAGCCCCTAAACCAAATCTGGTTAGGGGCCTTCTTAGATTCAT
Organism: Vibrio penaeicida; assembly: GCF_019977755.1. NCBI lineage: Bacteria > Pseudomonadati > Pseudomonadota > Gammaproteobacteria > Vibrionales > Vibrionaceae > Vibrio > Vibrio penaeicida. The sequence continues at coordinate 3,792,924 of NZ_AP025144.1, forward strand.
CTAAGAAAAAGCAGTGGTATTAATATGACCGCACTCTTCCTTAATAAGTTCCCAAAAAAGATCAATTTTCTTTAAAAAGATCTGAGCTGATTCAAAAACTGTTTTTAATCACACTGTTATGCAACGTTGACCTTAGTGATCACTTGTTCTGATAGGTTGATCTCCAGCGCGACTTCATCACACGCATGCGTTCTTGGACACTGATCGCAGTCCTTCAGTACTTTCTCTGGCAAGAGTGATTTGGACGTCGGAATGAAGCTGTACTTCATGAAGAATTCAGGTACTCGAGTCAACACAAATACTTTCTTAATCGCCATCTGACGCGCTTTTTCAGTCAGGTGTGCAACAAGTGCGCTTCCTTGACCTTGACCTTGCCACCCAGCTTCAACACCAAGCGAACGAATTTCTGCTAACCCTGAGTCATAGACATACAGAGATGCACACCCCGTTACCTCACCATGATGTTCAGCAACAGCAAAAGATCCAACGTCGCGAACCAGCTCATTACGAGTACGTGGAAGGTTTTCACCTAACCCTGCCCAGTACGCCACCATGCCTTCTAACGCATCAATATCGGTTAAGCGCGCCGCACGCACTTTCACCCCTGATGTGTCTCTTTGGACAATGCGTTGTTCGGCTTGTTCTACGGCATAAGCAACTTGTTTTGGCGAAACACCACCCAGAGCAGATCGTTTCTCTAAGCAGGACTCGATTGTTAGGATGTCATACACGTCATCTTCGATAACGTCTGAGAACTCTTTAAGTTCTGCGATCGATAGCTCCTCCAAAGCACAACCCTTGGCAATCGCCGCCACTACCGCTACACCCACAATATGGTGAGCTTCACGGAACGGAATGTCTTTTGCGACAAGGTAATCGGCTAGCTCTGTCGAGTTGGCATACCCTTGTTTCGCCGCTTCCAACGTACGCTCGCCATTCACTTTAATTCCATCAAAACAAAGCGCAGCCATTTCCATGCATTCATTCCAGCTGTCTAGCGCATCAAACAGACCTTCTTTGTCTTCTTGCATATCTTTATTGTACGCAAGAGGCAGTGCCTTCACTGTCATCATCATGCCAGCCATTGCACCGTAAACACGTCCACATTTACCGCGGATCAGTTCAAGTGCGTCTGGGTTTTTCTTCTGAGGCATCAGTGAAGAACCGGATGTCACGGTATCCGCCAACTCAATAAAATTCGATTCGCCTGAGTTATAGAAAATCATATCTTCTGCCAAACGAGACAAATGAAGCATAGAAATAGAGGCTACTGACATAAGCTCCATAACATGGTCACGATCGGATACCGAATCGAGGCTGTTACGCGTTGCACGACGGAAGCCAAGGCTGTGCGCTAGAGCTTCACGATCCATTGGGTAAGCTGTACCTGCAAGCGCACCGGAACCCAGTGGACAAGTGTCCAGGCGCTTGATGGCATCAGAAAGACGAGAATAATCACGCTCAAACATTTCAACGTAAGCCAAACACCAATGGGCAAACGTCACAGGTTGAGCACGCTGTAAGTGTGTATAGCCAGGAAGTACGGTGCCTTGATGTGCTTTAGCCACTTCAACCATCTGACCTTGTAAGCGATCGAGTGCCATTAACAACTGATGACCTTGCTGGCGACACCAGAGCTTAAGGTCTGTGGCGACCTGATCGTTACGAGAACGACCTGTGTGCAGCTTTTTGCCCAAGTCGCCAACTTTACCTATCAACTGCTGTTCTACCCAGCTATGGATATCTTCAGCATCCGAGCGCAAAATTTGCTCGGGATCTTCCATCACTTCAAGCTTAAGCTCATTCAGCGCTAACTCTAATTTTTGTTGTTCATCCTCATTCAAAACGTTAACCGACAGCAGGGCTTTAGACCACGCAATCGACCCAACAATATCCTGCTCTGCCAATCGGTAGTCGAATCGCAAAGAATCATTGAATTGTTTGAATCTGGTGTCTGCTGCTTGGGTAAATCTACCGCCCCATAATGCCATGGCGTCTCTCCTGAGTTGCGGCTCTGAATCTTTCAGAGCCTCATTTGCTTGCTTGTGTAATTTGCTAAAAAAGCTGTGATAAATGTACGAGTCGTTCGCTTATTTTTTATTTTCGTTCAAAGCGCGAATACGGCTAGACAGGGAATAAAGGCGGATGAAACCACCAGCATGACTTTGGTCATACACTTCGTCTTCGCCAAACGTAGCAAACTCTTCAGAGTACAAGCTGTTGTCTGAACGCTTTTGCGTTACGGTTGCTTGACCTTTGTACAGTTTAATCACGACTTCGCCGTTCACATCTTGCGCCAACTCCTCTGTAGCTGCAAGGAGAGACTTACAAAGCGGTGTAAACCAACGACCATCATAGACAAGGTGAGAAGCTTTTAAGCCCAATTCTTCACGGAATTCAAACGCCGATTTGTCTAACACCAATTGTTCTACAGCACGCAGCGCTTCCATCATGATCGCGCCACCCGGAGTTTCGTAACAGCCACGAGATTTCATTCCCACAAGACGGTTCTCAACGATATCAATACGACCAACGCCGTGTTTTGCGCCTTTCTCGTTTAGGTAAACCAATGCGTTGTATGGTGTCATCGCTTCACCGTCGACAGCGACAACAGCGCCTTTTTCTACTTTCAGTGTCACGCTTTCAGATTCGTTTGGCGCTTGCTCTGGATCAACGGTCCAAACCCAGCAATCATCATTCGGTGCATTCCATGTATCTTCTAACACACCGCCTTCTGTTGAAATGTGCCATGCATTTGCATCACGTGAGTAAATCTTAGTTAATGAAGCCGTACATGGAATGTTGCGCTCTGCTAAGTAATCCAAACACTCTTCACGACTCACTAGATCCCACTCACGCCATGGTGCAATCACGTGTAGATCCGGTGCAAGAGCAGCAAATGCGCCTTCGAAACGAACTTGGTCATTACCTTTACCCGTACAGCCATGGCATAACGCATCGGCACCCACTTTACGCGCCACTTCAACCTGCGCTTTAGCAATGATTGGACGAGCCATAGACGTACCCAGTAGGTATTTGCCTTCGTACAGCGCACCTGTTTTTAATGTCGGGTAGATATAATCTGCCACCATTTCTTCTTTTAGGTCCGCGATGTAGCACTCAGAAGCGCCGGATGCTTTGGCTTTTTCTTCAATGCCTTCAAGCTCTTCCGCACCTTGACCAACATCTGCAACAAATGCCACAACTTCACAATCGTAGTTTTCTTTTAGCCATGGAATGATCACAGATGTGTCCAGACCGCCAGAGTAGGCAACGACTACTTTTTTTACGTTTACTTTGCTCATTTTACTTCTCCTAATCCTTGGGTCTGCACTTGGCGGTCAGCGCCCAAAAGGTCATACAAAATTGGTTTATTCAGGTAAGAACTGCGTACCGATATTGGTACCAGAAAATAAATCGGTCAGTTTTTCAGGGTAACGCCATGTCGCTACCTGAATCGGACGTCCAAGATCGTTAGCCGCTTTCAATGCAGCGTGCACTTTTACGATCATGCCGTCAGTAATCACTTTGCCTTCAATAAGCTGAAGAGCCTCGGTTTTGTTTAAACTGTTCAATAGGTGCCCTTTGCCGTCCAGCACGCCGCTGACATCAGAGAGCAACACCAATTCAGCATCCAATGCACCCGCTACAGCTACCGCTGCTTGGTCGGCATTGACGTTCATGAGTTGCCCTTCTTCTGTCATACCTATTGAACTGATGATGGCGATAGCGCCTGTATTCATTATGGCTTGCAGTACATCAGGATTCCCCGGAGTCGCATTGCCTACTGCACCCAGCTCTGGGTTCAGCTCTGTCACTTGGCACAACCCGCCATCCGCAAGGCTCAATCCAACCGCGTTAACGCCAGATTTAATCGCTTCACCTTGAAGTAGCTTGTTTGCTGTGCCTGCTAGCGCTCCAGCGATGAATGGGATTTGCTCGTAAGGAGTGATGCGCAAACCATCCTTTTTAAAAGTGGCTAATTGAAGCTTGCTCATTAAGTCATCAACAAGGTAGCCACCACCATGAACAATCACAATAGAGCGCTGTTCTGACTGTTGGTAATCTTTGATTGCACCGAAAAGCTTTCCAAGCGTTTCACTGCATTCTAATGCGGCACCGCCCAGTTTTACGACAAGTGGGTTTTGTGTAGTCATCATCACTTCCTTAAATCAGTGCCGTCAGTGGCTCGTAGCCATAACGAAGGTTCAAACACTGCATTGCTTGGCTTGAAGCGCCTTTCAGCAGATTGTCGATTGCCGATACAACGATCACGTGTTCACCCTGAACTTTCCAACCCAAATCATTAAAAGGCGTATTTTCTACTTGTAGGATGGTCGGCAGTTGATCATCAAACAAACGTACAGCTGGCTTGTCGCCATAGGCATTGTGAAAAGCGTCTGTTACTTGTTGAAGCGTCACGTCAGCTTTTAGCTTCATGGTTATGGTCGCTAAAATGCCACGTTTGAAGTTACCAAGATGAGGAGTGAAAATAACATCACACCCAAGATGTGAAGCAATTTCTGGTTGATGACGGTGAGTAAACACACCGTAAGCTTGCATCGATACTTCGCAGAAGCTGTTGGTCATTGTGGCTTTTCTGCCTGCACCTGAAACTCCGGAAGTCGCGTTAATTACTGGCCATTGTGACGTTTCAACTAGACCTGCAGCTAAAAGAGGCTTAATCGCCAATTGTGATGCCGTTGGGTAACATCCTGGTACAGCTACAAGCTGAGCTTCTGAAATAGCAGCTTCATTCCACTCCGCTAAACCGTATACCGCTTTATCTAGCCATTCTGGGTTGCTGTGTTCAAACCCGTAGTAATCTGGATAAAAGTTTTCTTTCTGCACCCGATAAGCGCCAGATAAGTCAAACACTGTACAGCCGTGCTCTAATAAGGTAGGCGCTAAGTCGTGGCTGACTTCATGCGCGGTTGCCAAAAATACCACGTCGGACTCTTTAGCAACGGCTTTAAGATCGGTTAATGGAGTGACAGGCATGTCCACGACACCCGATAACTTCTTATGTAACTCTGATACCGGCTTATTTGCGTCGACGCTATTGGCGGACACATACAAACCTGATAGCTTGAGATTTGGGTGTTTGGCGACCATCAGAGCAAGTTCTGCACCTGTGTATCCGCTGGCACCAATGATTGTGGTTTTTAACATCTGCAACACATCCAATTTCGCTTGTCACTTAATTTCTATAAAAGTGACTATCCATACTTGATTATTAACTCTATTTGAGTTTTTATTCACTTATTGTGATTTAATATGTGTTTTATCGTTTTAAGCTTAGTCTGTCAACAGTGGAAGTGAAGTTAATATGCAAATACCCGGTTTTATCGATATCTACGGTGGCTTAATTTCCACCTCCTCTATTAGCTCAAGTGATGCGAGTTGGGATGAAGGAAACAGTGAAGTCATTGCGAAACTTGCCACATGGTTTAATGACTTGGGGTTTGAAACGGACGTTGTTGAAGTCGAAAAAGGCAAGCACAACCTGATTGCCAAGATGGGACAGGGAGAAGGCGGCTTATTATTAGCGGGTCACTCCGATACTGTTCCTTTCGACGAAGGGCGCTGGAATTTCAACCCACATGCATTAACAGAAGCAAACAATCGTTTTTATGGTTTGGGTACGGCCGACATGAAAGGCTTTTTCGCTTTTATATTAGAAGCCGTTAAAAGCGTCGACTGGAGTACGCAAACAAAACCACTTTATGTACTGGCGACATGTGACGAAGAAACGACCATGCTCGGGGCGCGCCACTTCACTCAAGATGCTCCGTTCAAACCGGATTACTGCATTATAGGCGAACCCACTAGTTTGGTTCCTATTCGAGGGCACAAAGGCCATGTAGCAAATGCCGTGCGCGTTACCGGTCATTCAGGGCACTCGTCAAACCCTGCTTTGGGTGTCAATGCCATAGAAATTATGCATGAAGTGCTTTTTGCGCTCATGCAGCTCAGAGATCAATTAATTAAAACTTATCATCACCCAGGCTTTGAGATCCCTTCCCCGACCCTGAATTTAGGGCATATTCATGGTGGCGACAGTGCCAATCGAATATGTGGGTGTTGCGAGCTTCACTACGATGTAAGACCTCTACCTGGCATCAGCCTTGATGGATTGGACAACCTTCTGCGCGATGCACTTAAAGAAGTCGAAGCCAAGTGGCCAGGAAGAATCGAGATTCAACCATTGCATGATCCTATCCCAGGATATGAGTGTAACCACGACCACCCGTTTATTGGTGGAATGGAAACTATCTGTGAAAAGCCAAGTGAAACCGTAAACTACTGTACTGAAGCCCCTTTCTTGCAGCAACTTTGCCCCACTCTCGTCCTTGGACCAGGTTCAATTGATCAGGCCCACCAGCCCGATGAATACCTTGCTTTTGAGTTTATCGACCCAACCATCGATGTTTTAAAGAAAGCCATTCACCAATACTGTTTCTAAACATTTCAAGAAAATGATCTCTAAAAGCGTAGGTAGCTGCGCTTTTTTAACGCTTCTTAAACCAGAGCACATCAAGCTTCAGCAATTATTGAAAGAAAATTTCACAATAGCGCTACAAAGCGCGTATCAAAAATGAGCAATATCAATAGTTGCCCGAATTCCGTTGTTTTAGTGTCGGATTATTTGACTCAAGCCAAACAATTTCGCTAGATTGTGGGCTTAAACAAAACATCGGATGTAATAAATTTACGAGGCGGGAAACAATGAATGAAAAATATGCCGCGCTAAAAAGCAATGTGAGCATGCTAGGTCGATTACTTGGCAATACCATTCAAGATGCACATGGTGAGGCGATCCTAGAGAAAGTCGAAACCATTCGTAAACTCTCAAAATCAGCACGAGGGGGCAGTCAGGAAGACCGCGAGAATCTCATAAAAGAAATTGAAAGCCTACCAGACGAGCAGCTCACACCCGTTGCTCGTGCATTCAACCAATTTCTAAACCTCACCAACATGGCAGAGCAATACCACACCATTTCTCGTCATTGTGAGGAACACGTCTGCGAACCAGACGCCATTAACAGTCTATTTTCAAAGCTAAGCCAAAGCGACATCAGTAAACTCGACACTGCTCAGGCTGTTCGTGATTTGAACATTGAGCTAGTGCTAACGGCGCACCCGACAGAAATTACGCGTCGTACCATGATCAACAAACTGGTCAAAATCAACGAGTGTCTTTCAAAGCTAGAGCTTAGCGATCTCTCGTACAAAGAACGCGTAAAAACAGAGCGTCGCCTAGAGCAGCTTATCGCACAGGCATGGCACTCTGACGTTATCCGTCAGCAACGCCCAACGCCAATCGATGAAGCAAAATGGGGTTTTGCTGTTGTTGAAAATTCCTTATGGCAGGGTGTGCCTGATTTCCTACGTGAATTAGATGAACGTTTGGAAGGATATCTTGGCGAAGGTTTACCTATTGATGCAAGACCGGTTCATTTCTCTTCTTGGATGGGAGGTGACCGCGACGGTAACCCATTTGTTACCCACACCATTACTCGCGAAGTCATGTTGTTGTCTCGCTGGAAAGCAGCCGACCTATACCTAAATGACATTAATGAGCTGGTTAGCGAACTGTCGATGACCAAATGCAGTGACGCACTGCGTGAGTTGGCGGGTGAAGGGGAGCATGAACCTTATCGTGCGATCTTAAAACGAATCCGTACAACGCTCACCGAAACCCGAGACATTCTCGAAGCCAAAATCAATGGTGAGCAACTGGCAGTAAAAGCGCCGTTGAAATCCAATGAGCAGCTTTGGGAACCACTTTATGCGTGTTACCAATCTTTGCATGAATGCGGCATGGGCGTCATTGCCGACGGTTCTCTGCTAGATACTCTCCGTCGAATCAAATCATTTGGCATTCACTTAGTGCGCCTCGACATTCGCCAAGAAAGCACACGCCACTCAGATGTATTGTCAGAACTAACGCGTTACCTTGGTATTGGCGATTACGACCAATGGAGCGAACAAGATAAAGTTGCTTTCCTTACAGCGGAACTTAGCTCTAAGCGCCCACTTCTGCCGCGAGGTTGGGAACCATCAGAGCCTGTAAAAGAGGTGTTGGATACCTGCCGTATCGTGGCAAGTCAACCTCGTGAAGCGTTTGGTGCCTACGTAATTTCTATGGCAAGAACCGCTTCAGACGTACTTGCAGTGCACTTGTTACTTCAAGAGTCAGGTTGTCCATATCGCATGGACGTTTGTCCACTGTTCGAAACACTGGAAGATTTGAATAACGCTGAAGCCGTTATCACCCAGTTAATGGGTATCGACCTATACCGCGGTTTCATTCAGAACCACCAAATGGTCATGATCGGTTACTCAGATTCCGCCAAAGATGCTGGTGTTATGGCGGCGGGTTGGGCGCAATACCGTGCCATGGAAGCCTTAGTGAAGGTATCTGAAGAAGCGGGCATCGAGCTGACCTTATTCCACGGTCGTGGTGGTACGGTTGGTCGTGGTGGTGCACCTGCACACGCTGCGTTGCTTTCTCAACCGCCGAAAAGCCTCAAAGGTGGTCTGCGCGTAACTGAACAAGGTGAAATGATCCGCTTTAAGCTGGGCTTACCTGAAGTGGCGGTCAACAGCTTCAACATGTACGCCAGTGCAATATTAGAAGCCAACCTGCTGCCACCACCGGAGCCGAAGCAAGAATGGCGTGACTTGATGGACACCCTGTCTGAAGTGTCTTGTGAAGCCTATCGTGGGGTTGTTCGTGGTGAGCCTGACTTCGTACCGTATTTCCGCGCGGCAACACCAGAGCTTGAGCTAGGCATGCTGCCATTAGGTTCACGCCCATCGAAGCGTAATCCTAACGGTGGTGTCGAAAGCTTACGTGCCATTCCATGGATTTTCTCATGGAGCCAAAACCGCTTGGTATTACCAGCATGGTTAGGTGCCGGAGAGGCGATTCAGTATTCGGTCGACCAAGGACACCAATCATTACTGGAGTCAATGTGTCGCGAATGGCCTTTCTTCTCAACACGATTGGGCATGCTAGAAATGGTGTACTCGAAATGTAACATCGAGATCGCAAGCCTGTACGATCAGAAGCTAACAGACAAATCTTTGTGGGCTCTGGGCGACAAACTGAGAGCTCAATTACAAAAAGACATTAAAGCTGTACTCAATGTTGAGAATAATGAAAATTTAATGCAGAGTGATCCGTGGGGATTAGAATCTATCCGCCTTCGTAACATCTATGTAGAGCCGTTGAATATGCTGCAAGCAGAACTGCTTTACCGTACAAGACAGACAGAAACGCCATCGACAGAGCTTAAAGAAGCATTAATGGTCACAATTGCAGGTATTGCAGCAGGAATGCGCAACACCGGTTAACCAGTCATTTATTCTTTAAGTGAGACAAAAAGCCGCTAAATGCGGCTTTTTGTATGGCTGGCATTCGCTATTGAGAATTTTGTCAGTTTTTCAAACCATTCATATTTTTTATTCTACTTAATGCTTATTATTATTGATATGCTTACTAACCGCTGTAAATTTACTAATAACTATCCGCAGCAATTCTATGGCATTGGCATTTGTTTCTAAGGTAGCAAATTCAATAGCTGCCATTTTCTAGGTGATGTAAGGCTAAGAAGGTGACAGAGCCGTCTAAATTTGTCTTTAGATTGGTATGAGCGCATTAACACACTATACAAACGTGCCACAGAAGCACACTCGGTGTTTACGCGTTCAAGTTTTACAGTTTGATTGACCATTGGATTGAAGACATGTCATTACCGCACGTAATCCTTACTGTTTTAAGTACTCGTGATGCAACTGGATACGACATCACAAAAGAGTTCTCATACAGTATTGGCTATTTTTGGAAAGCAAGTCACCAACAAGTATACCGCGAGCTAAATAAAATGGCTCAAAACCAACTTGTGACTTGCGTGCTTGAGCCGCAAGAGGGCAAACCAGACAGGAAAGTTTATTCAATTACAGAAGAAGGACGCCGAGCACTTGGGGAGTGGTTTGACCAACCTACTGCACACCCTACCGTTCGCGATGAGTTTTCTGCCAAGTTAATGGCATGTTCCGTACAACCTTCTACTTCGTATATTGAACAACTGACTGGTTTGATCGAAGAGTCTCGTCAACTAGTGAACCACTACAAAGAAATTGAGTCGGTTTACTACGCGACACCAAGCACTTTAGACAAGCAAGCTCGTTTAGAGCGTTTAACCCTTCGTCGCAACTTGTTGCTTCGTAACACATGGGTTGCTTGGGCAGAAGAAGCGCTTGCAGAATTAGAAGCTATGGCGTAAATCTTCGCTATTAATAAAAAAGGTTGGTGCGTACACCAACCTTTTTTTATGTCTCACAGTTTACGTTTAAATTACGCTTGCGGGCGAACACCCAACGTATGGCATAACGCGTATGTCATTTCAGCACGGTTTAGCGTGAAGAAGTGGAAATCTTTTACGCCTTCTCGGCTTAGAATTCTCACCATATCGATTGCTTGACTTGCACCCACTAACTGACGTGTCATTGGGTCATCATCCAACCCTTCAAATTGCTTCGCCATCCACCCAGGGACTTTTACATTATTGATATCCGCAAAGCGTGAAGCCTGCTTAAAGTTCGATACTGGTAGGATTCCCGGAACAATCTCAACATCAATTCCAGCCGCCACACAGCGGTCACGGAAACGCAAGTAGCTCTCAACGTCGAAAAAGAACTGAGTGATAGCTCGGTTTGCTCCGGCATCAACTTTACGCTTCAAGTTCAGTAGATCGGCTTGTGCGCTTTTAGCTTCTGGGTGAACTTCAGGGAATGCCGCAACAGAAATATCAAAATCGTGCTGAGACTTTAGTAATTCAACTAAATCAGAAGCATACATATCCGGCACACCACCGCCTGGGGGAATATCGCCGCGCAACGCTACGATACTTTCAATACCATTGCTCCAGTAATCATTAGCAATGTTCACTAATTCATCACGTGATGCATCGATACAAGTTAAGTGTGGTGCTGCAACCAAACCTGTTTGATCTTTGATTTCTTTGATAATTGAGTGCGTACGATCGCGCTCTCCAGAGTTTGCTCCGTATGTAACTGAAACAAACTTTGGCTGTAACGTTTTTAGGCGGTGCACGGAATTCCAAAGCGTTTCTTCCATTTTTTCACTGCTTGGTGGAAAAAACTCAAATGAAACATTGATGTCATCAGAAAGCTCAGCAACATTCTGATTCAAAGCATCTATGTGACTTGCGTGGGTATAACTCATGCTTCTCTCCCTGTGGCACCACCACAAAAAATTCTTTTAAAATTCTCAGCGACGTTTAGACGTCTATATGTCCAAAGAATGTCTTTTATCCGATTTAATGTCAACTAGATCACCATGAATTTTATTCATGATGAAACTACGCATTTTTCATTAATAAAAATCCACAGCATTTTAAAGGGATAGAGGCAACAAAAAAGGGCACAGAGTGCCCTTTAGATATAACAAATCGCTATAGCAAATCACTAAAACAAAGATTTATAACAAACTTGAAAGTCGATTCAGATCTGACTGAATAGCCCCTGCCGTTACGGCCTTACCCGCTCCAGGGCCTCGAATAACCAATGGGTTGTCTTTATACCATTTACTCTCGATGGCAAAGATATTGTCGCAAGGCAATAAGTTGGCTAGTGCGTGCTCGCGAGGTAACGCCTCCACACCTACTGTTGCGCTGCCGCTTTTTTCCAGTCTTGCCACATAACGCAATACTTTGTCTTCACGTTGGGCTTTTTCAAGGCGCTCGGCTAAGTTTTCGCTCAGGATCTGTCCATTGTCCAAAAAGTCATCCAGCGGTAAATCGCGCAATTGCTCTGGAACCAATGATTCAACTTTCACGTTTTCAGGCTCTAGCTCTAATCCGGATTCACGAGCGAGAATCACCAACTTACGCATCACATCAGATCCATCTAAGTCACAACGAGGATCGGGCTCCGTTAAACCTTGCTGCCAAGCAAGATCTACTAAGTCACTGAAAGGCACCTGACCATCAAACTGTTGGAAGAGCCATGACAGCGTTCCTGAGAAGATTCCAGAAAGCGCTAGAATGTCATCCCCACTTTCACGTAAATCACGCACTGTGTGGTTAACAGGAAGCCCTGCACCTACTGTTGCGTTATAGAACCAATGGCGACCAGTCTTTGAAAACGCATCTTGTACCTGATGATAAACGTCGCCCGGTGCCGAACCTGCAACTTTATTTGCCGAAATCAAATGGAAACCGTGCTCAGCAATGCTGACATACTGATTAGATAACGCTTCACTGGCTGTCACATCCAATACGATAACTTCATCGAATTTCTGCTGATGCGCCAGTTTGTCCAACCATTCCGTTCCGTCATTGCTGATCGCTTCATCATCAAAACGATTGAAAACCTCTTTGGCATCAATGCCCTCGAAGTCCAACCAATACGTTTGGCTATCGACTACTGCAACCAAATCAAATGTTTTTCCATGACGCTTTTCAAGCTCGTCTTTTTGCTCATCAAACAGCTCTATCCAGCTGGAACCGATATTGCCTTTGCCGCACAAAGCGATAGCAACACGCTTTTGAGCTTGGAACAACTGGCTGTGAATGCCTGTGATTAAGCGAGATGTATCGGTTTTACGAAGAATCGCGACTAAGCTAAGACCAGATTCAGCCTCACTAATAAACTCTACGGTGCTGTTTTTCAGTTGCTGGTAAAAACCGTAGCAGTGATTCGGGTTATTGGTTACGCCAGCGCCTACTGCAGCAACCAGTGAATACCCTTCTTTCAATTTAATTTCCGCACCAATAGAAACATCTTGTAGATGGGAAAGCGCCTCGCCAGCCACTTCTGAGGTATACGCCAAAAGCAAGCAACCTTGATCGCTTTGCGCTTCAAATGCCAATGGGCTGAGTTGCCCGCGTGAAAGCGTTGTAAGTACTTCTTTAGCTAAACGTTCAAAATCGTGCCCGTGCCCGAAGTCCACTTTAACCAGTAGCACTTCATCCAAAGAGGTAATAATTTTGGCACCACGACCCGATGCAAGAACACGCTCAATACGTGTTGAACCTGATTCAGGTTGGTAGCTGCAACGCAAATGCAATTCCATTGAACTTTGAGCAACAGGCTGTAACGTACGGCTATGAAGAACTGGTGCCGCCAAGCGAGCCAATTCACTGGCTTCATCTAAGCGCAGCAGAGGCAGTAAGCAGGCGTCTGATACTTTACGGGGGTCAGAGCTATACACCCCAGCCACATCACTCCATATGGTCACTCTGGACGCTTCTGCTAGCGCACCGATGACGGTCGCTGAGTAATCTGAACCATTACGCCCAAGAAGAACTGTTTCACTTTCTTCATTTTTTGCCATGAAACCAGTAATGACAATTCGGCACTGACGATGCTGTGCTAGCGATTCTTTAATTAAAGGGTAAGAACGTGCTCGGTCGACTTCCGGCTGAGCTCCGTGTTCTGCACGAAGGAAATCACGTGAATCTTGCGAAACCGCTTCTAAACCATTGTGATTAAGAAGTTCCGCCAATAGCCTCGCCGACCATATTTCGCCGTGTCCCATTGCTGATGATTTTTGAGCACTGCTTAATGGGTAAGACAATTCGCCTAACCCAGAAAATTCCGTGTTAAGAACATCAAGCAAAGGCGCTGCACGTTCTGCTGGCAACAAGCTTTCAATTAATTGTGTTTGGTATTGTCTGAGTTCTTGCAACGCTTCATGCGCTAAACGCCCGTCTTTTTCTAACGCCGCCAGCCAAGCGATAAGTTGGTTTGTCGTGCTACCCGCTGCCGACACAACAACCAAGTCATTCGTATCCGAATATTCTTTGAGTATGCTCACCACACGTTGATAGCATTCGGCATCCGCCAAGCTACTGCCACCAAATTTATGCAATTGACGTTCGAGAGTCATTACGCCACCTCCTTGGCTTTTGCAAAGGCTTGCTTCAAATCAGCGATCAGATCTTGCGCATCTTCAAGACCCACAGACAAACGTAGTAATGTTGGGGCAATGCCCGCTTCTTCTTGCGCTTCATCACTCATGGCACGATGGGTCATTGAACTAGGGTGACAGATCAGGCTTTCCACCCCTCCCAATGATTCTGCGAGCGAGAAAAGCTGGAGAGAACTGGCAAAACATTTCATTTGCTCAAAGCTTCCATTCAATTCAAAGCTGAGCATAGAACCAAAGCCCGATTGCTGCTTTTTGGCAATGTCATGACCTGGGTGCTCTGGCAAACTTGGATGGTAAATGGTGCCAACCAATTCATGTGTTTTCAAAAATTCTAATATCGTGTTCGAGCTCTCTTCATGAGCTCGCATACGTGCACCAAGTGTACGTAGGCCTCGTAGAGTCATATAACTGTCGAAAGGCGTGCCAGTTGCGCCAATGCAGTTACCCCACCACGCTAAATCTTCCGCGTGTTTTTCATCTTTACAAATGATGACACCACCAATCACGTCAGAGTGACCATTAATGAATTTAGTCGTGGAATGCACAACGAAATCTGCACCAAGAGTAAGCGGTTTTTGGTAAACCGGTGTTAAAAACGTGTTATCGACTGCGACAAGCGCACCGACTTGTTTTGCTTGTTCGCAAATTTTCGCAATATCAACAACACGTACCAAAGGGTTTGATGGTGTTTCAAGTAAGACCAGTTTAGGTTTTTTGCTGAGTGCTTCAGCAAGAGCGGCTTCATCGGATTGATCAACAAATTCAACTTTGAAGTCACCCTTTAGTGAGCGAGTGTTAAAGAGTCGATAAGTACCACCATAGCAATCGTGTGGCGCGACAATAAGATCGTCAGGACCTAAGAATGCCGTCACCCAAAGGTTAATGGCTGCTGTACCAGTATTGGTTATGATGGCGTTTGCACCTTCTTCCAGCTCAGCTAAAGCTTGCTCTAGCAAGCCTCGATTTGGGTTACCTGAACGCGTGTAGTCATATTTGGGCACTTCACCAAACGCAGGAAAGCCATAGTTCGTAGACAAGTAAATTGGTGGGACAACTGCGTGATACTGAGTATCCGCTTCAATACCAGTGCGTACGGCAATAGTGGCTGGCTTTCGTTGGCTCATAAATAGGGTCTTCCTTTCCTGTGGTGCAAACTTTTCGAGCCTCTGTTATACCAATTACGAACGCGAGTTAACATGCGTGTAACGTGTTTTAACAGAGATAGTCACGATTAATATGCAATACTTTAGCGTTCTCATTTTAGGACGTCAACACTTCTAGACGTCCATATGTCTTTGCTTGTGGCAGTAAAAGTCGCTAAAATCGTTTTTATGAACGGCTAAGTCGCTAAAACACATGAAAAGAGCTTTCTGTGCGGAGTAGCCATATAACTTAGATAAATAATAATTGAAGGTGCGCAATGGCAGATTGGAATGGCGAATACATAAGCCCCTATGCTGAGCATGGTAAAAAAAGCGAACAAGTAAAAAAAATTACAGTATCGATTCCGTTAAAAGTACTTAAAGTACTGACAGACGAAAGAACACGCCGCCAAATTAACAATCTGCGTCACGCCACCAATAGCGAACTGCTTTGTGAAGCTTTTCTCCACGCTTATACAGGCCAGCCATTACCGACAGATGAAGATTTGAGAAAAGATCGCCCAGACGATATTCCGAGTGAAGTGAAAAAAATCATGACGGAAATGGGCATCGAGTTCGAAGCCTACGACGAAGAATAAGCAAAAAAGAGGGGATAGCCTAGGCTATCCCCTCTTTTTTATGTGTATTGAAAAAGCAATGTACGTTTAATCTGACACACATGAAAAGTGAATCAGATTGTCATATTCAGGATTGCATATAGTTTTCAGGCATTTCAATTCGAGCAACGCCTGAATCAATGGCAGCTTGCGCAACAGCTTTTGCTACACGTGGTAGTAAACGAGCGTCCATCGGTTTCGGGATGATGTAACCGGAACCAAATTCTAGCGCCGTAACACCTGCCGCTTTTTTCACTTCTTCTGGTACAGGCTCTTTTGCTAATTGTCGAATAGCATCCACCGCTGCGAGCTTCATTTCATCATTAATTTCACTGGCACGAACATCCAACGCACCACGGAAAAGAAATGGGAAACAAATAACATTGTTAACCTGATTCGGGTAATCGCTTCGACCCGTCCCCATGATCAGATCATTACGAACTTGATGGGCGACTTCCGGTTTGATTTCTGGATCAGGGTTAGAACACGCGAAGACAACAGGTTTATCCGCCATCAACTTTAGAGCTTCTGCAGGCAACAAATCAGGGCCAGACACACCTAAGAAAAGGTCGGCACCCTCAATAACATCTTCCAACGTGCGCTTATCTGTATTGTTCGCAAACAGCTGCTTGTATTCATTCAGGTCATCACGGCGAGTATGAATCACACCTTTACGATCCAGCATGTAGATTTTTTCGCGCTGTGCGCCACATTTGATCAGCAGTTCCATGCACGCAACGGCAGCAGCCCCCGCACCTAAACAAACAATTGTCGCATCTTCGAGTTTCTTATCTTGAAGTTCAATCGCATTCAACATACCGGCAGCCGTCACAATAGCCGTGCCGTGTTGGTCGTCATGAAAGATGGGAACATCACAACGCTCGATAAGTCGCTGCTCAATTTCAAAGCAATCTGGCGCTTTAATGTCTTCTAAGTTAATGCCGCCAAACGTATCGGCAATGTTGGCGACGGTATCAACAAATTCATCAATCGTGCGATGTTTCACTTCGATATCGATGGAATCAAGACCAGCAAAACGCTTAAAAAGAAGCGATTTACCTTCCATCACAGGTTTGGACGCTAGTGGTCCTAGGTTACCCAACCCAAGAATGGCTGTACCGTTAGAAATGACAGCCACCATATTACCTTTGGCAGTGTACTTATAAACATTGTCAGCATTTTGCGCGATCTCACGTACAGGTTCGGCTACGCCAGGGCTGTAAGCCAGCGCGAGGTCTTCTACTGTATTGGCTGGCTTGGTGAGTTCGACGGAAATTTTACCGGGAGTAGGTTGAGCGTGATAATCCAGAGCTTGTTGGCGAAAATCTTGTTGGCTGTTGTCTTCAGACATGTGGGGACGTTCCAATTATTGTTTTTTGAGTAGGTAAAAGGTGTTTCTTGCATTGTTAGCTGAAGCCGACCGCAAATTTAACTTCAACTCTTTATTATACTAAAGTATGACTTGCAATCTTCATAGATTGCCAGCGTCAAAGAAAGGTCATTTTGAAAGAGCTAAGACCACTTAACCGAGAGCTAAATCAAAAAACATTTATTTCATGAACGAAAAAAGGACGCCGAGGCGTCCTTTTCAAATTTGGTCAGTATTACGAATTCGTAATTACTTGCTGCTAAGAGCACCAAAACGCTTGTTGAAGCGATCAACACGGCCGCCAGTATCAACGATACGCTGCTTACCAGTGTAGAACGGGTGACATTTGTCACATACGTCTAGGTGGATAGAATCTTTGTCTAGAGTTGTTTTGAACTCAAAAGTGTTGCCACAAGAACATGTTGCTGCAACAGCTTTGTATTCTGGGTGAATACCTACTTTCATGGGATAACCTCAAATTGGGCCGTGTCGCCATCCGATTCTATGCCGGACACCACACGTAGTTTCAGATAAATCGATGCGGAATGACCACATCATCAAGGCGCAGTATAGTAATGAAACATTTAGGTAGGATCAACCTATTTGGCAGTTTTTTCGCCAACTATTTTTGATTTAGAGGCAGTTTTCACCCGTTTACCCTACGGGTAAGAAAATTCGAGTTTAGCCAGATTTGATGGATAGGTTACTTAGCGAATCTTACTCAGTTATACTCACTTTATTCCTATCAGGTTCTTTATAAAAGATTTATGCGCCCTTCTATTGCCAGAGTCGCTTTGCCCGTACCATTGGACAAGCAATTTGATTACCTAATTGCCCCCCATCAATTTCCAGTGATTGGCGGTCGCGTGAGCGTACCTTTTGGCAGGCAAACTTTGGTTGGTATTGTAACGGAGCTCGTCAGCCAGTCTGAGTTTCCCGTTCATCAGCTAAAGGGAATTAAAGCAGTACTTGATGAGTCACCGGTTTGGCAAGGTTCTCTGTACGCATTACTGCAGTGGTGCAGCCAATTTTATCTCTATCCACTAGGTGACACGTTAGCGAATGCTATGCCTGCTTTATTAAGGAAGGGAAAGCCTGCCAACTTCAGTACTTTAAAAGAATGGGTTATTACTTCCTCTGGTAAAGACCAAATCATGAGCGGGTTTGGTCGAGCCGTTCAGCAAGCAAAAGCAATGCACTTACTCGCAAACGGAACTGTTCCCCATCAAGTGATGCTCGACAACGAAATATCCAGCCAGGTATTGAAAACCTTGCAAGAGAAAGGCTGGGTAGAACAAATAGAAAGTAAGCCTGTTGCCTTAGATTGGACAAAGCAAGTAGAAAGCACTGAGGAAAAGCCCAAGCTCAACGAAGAGCAATCTGTTGCGATTGCAGCTGTAAATAGCCATAAGGACTTTGGCTGTTTTCTGTTGGAAGGGGTTACTGGTTCGGGTAAAACCGAAGTTTACTTGAATATGATTAAGCCCGTTCTCGATAAAGGAAGGCAGGCACTGGTTTTGGTACCAGAGATTGGATTAACACCGCAAACCATCAATCGATTCAAACGTCGCTTTAATGTCCCAGTAGAAGTTATTCATTCAGGATTAAACGATACCGAACGTTTGAATGCTTGGTTAGCGGCACGTGATAAACACGCCGGTATTGTCATCGGGACTCGCTCTGCATTACTGACGCCGTTTGCCGATCTTGGCATCATCATTGTCGACGAAGAACACGACGCTTCATATAAACAACAAGACAGTTTGCGTTATCACGCTAGAGATGTTGCGGTGATGCGAGCGGCTAAAGAGAAGATTCCTGTCATATTAGGCAGTGCAACCCCTGCTCTCGAAACTCTCCACAATGCATTGAATGGTAAATATCATCACTTAACCTTGGCTAACCGCGCTGGTGCCGCCATGCCCACAACCAATAAAGTGCTGGACGTAAAAGGGCTATACCTTGAGAGCGGCTTATCCGCCCCATTGATTGCCGAAATGCGCAAGCACTTAACGGCTGGCAACCAAGTCATGCTATTCCTCAATCGCCGAGGCTACTCACCTGCCCTCATGTGTCATGAATGTGGGTGGATTGCCGAATGCCACCGTTGCGATGCCTACTATACATTTCATCAAAATAGTCGAGAAATGCGATGCCACCACTGTGGTGCTCAACATCCAGTCTTGCATCAGTGCCAAGGCTGCGGCTCGACACAATTGGTATCCGTCGGTGTTGGCACAGAGCAGTTGGAAGAACAACTTGCCAGCTTGTTTCCCGAATTCAAAGCAATCCGAATAGACAGGGACAGTACCCGACGTAAAGGCAGCCTAGAGAGTGCCTTGAAATCCATTCGGAATAACGAATATCAAATCCTGATTGGCACGCAAATGCTGGCGAAAGGTCACCATTTTCCAGACGTCACGCTCGTTGCGCTGATTGATGTTGATAGCTCGTTGTACAGCAGTGACTTTAGAGCTTCCGAAAGGCTAGCTCAGCTCTTTATTCAAGTGGCAGGGCGTGCAGGTCGAGCCAGCAAAGCAGGGGAAGTCATCTTACAAACACACCATCCTGAACATCAGTTACTGCAAGCTCTTCTTCATAAAGGGTATGGACATTTTGCTCAAACAGCACTTGAAGAAAGGAAGCTTGCCTTACTGCCACCTTACACTTTTCTTACCTTATTTCGCGCTGAAGCAAATCATGAAGAAACGGGTGAGCAATTCCTAAGACAAGTAAGACAAACCATTGAATCTAATCCAATTTTCAACAGAGAATGCATGGTATTAGGTCCAATGCCCGCACCATTAGCTAGACGCGCTGGCAAGTCGCGTTGGCAACTAATATTGCAAGCTCCGTCACGATCTTTAATGCAAAAATTGTTGTACAGTTCAAAGGTCGTCATAGACGCACTGCCATTGGCAAAAAAAGTGCGATGGACAACCGATATTGAGCCCCAAGATCTTAGTTAGAAGTAAAATCTCTGTAAATTGATGTGATGTCAGTTCTGTTACTCAACGGTATTTTGTAGCTAGTTTGAGAAAATGAATATGATCCTATGTGATTGATGTCACGCTACTTATGCAAAATTTGTTAATCTGCCCGTAAATTAATCTTAATTTAGAGCATAAAATATCCAATAAAAAAGTTGCTCACGTCAGCGCTAGATATAAATCTTATAGATGCTATTACAGCCATGAAAAATAAAGAGGACAACTTACTATGGCGACAATGAAGGATGTTGCCCAGCTAGCAGGAGTTTCTACTGCAACCGTATCACGAGCTCTGATGAACCCTGAGAAGGTTTCATCTACTACGCGTAAACGTGTAGAGAGCGCCGTTTTGGAAGCTGGTTATTCACCGAATTCACTGGCAAGAAACTTACGACGTAATGAATCCAAAACCATCGTTGCAATTGTACCTGACATCTGTGACTCCTATTTCACTGAGATCATTCGTGGCATTGAAGATGTAGCTGTGGAAAATGGATATCTCGTACTGTTGGGGGACAGCGGTCAGCAAAAGAAACGAGAAAGCTCGTTGGTCAACTTGGTTTTCACTAAACAAGCCGATGGCATGTTGCTTTTGGGTACGCACTTGCCATTCGATGTCAGCAAACCGGAACAAAAAAACCTGCCACCACTGGTGATGGCTTGTGAATTTGCACCGGAACTGGAATTGCCGACAGTCCATATTGATAACCTAACATCTTCTTTCGAGGCGGTGAACTATTTGACGCAAATGGGCCACTCCAAGATTGCTCAGATTTCAGGGCCAGACGATGCTGCGCTTTGCCAGTTTAGAAACCAAGGGTATCAGCAAGCGCTGAGAAGAGCTGGCATAACGATGAACCCCACTTATAAAGAGATGGGAGATTTCACCTTTGAGTCTGGTCACAAGGCAGTCACCAAATTGCTTTCGTTACCAGAGCCACCAACCGCTGTTTTCTGTCATAACGACGCCATGGCAATTGGAGCAATCAAAGGAGCAAAAGCCGCAGGATTAAAAGTACCTCAAGATTTATCCGTTGTAGGCTTCGATGATATTCAGTTTGCTGAATTCTGCGACCCTCCACTAACGACCATCACGCAGCCACGCTATGAAATCGGTCGACAAGCCATGCTGATGCTGCTTGAAATCTTGAAAGGTCGTGACGTTCACGCAGGTTCACGCCTGTTGGAAACACACTTGAAAATCCGAGAAAGCGCCGCTCCACCAAGAACTTAACACGTCGAAAGTGGACTCACCTGCAAGCTTTTCACTGGTAACACTGGTTTTCCAGAGCAATTCTGGATTACCATGTTACCCGTTTTTTATTGACTGCAAGCTGTTAAACCGTGGCAAATAAAGATTACGTAAGAAGAGGGCGTGGGCAAAAGAAGCCTACCAGAAAACAAACATCCAATAAGAAGCCGTGGAAAGCAGGTCTTATCGCCATTTTACTTGCTGGCGGGTTTGGTTATGGGCTTTATATACTCAGCCAAGATCCTGAACCACCCAAACCTCAGATTGCTCAGAAACCGAAGAAACCGGTGAGCAAACCTAAACCACTGCCACCACCACCTGAAGAAAAGTGGGAATACGTCGATTCACTTCCAAAGCGAGAAGTGCAAGTCGAAGCCAAAGAGCAAGTGGTGTCGGAGATTCCATATATAATGCAATGCGGAGCCTATAAAACGCTCGCGCAAGCAGAAGCACGTAAAGTAGATATAGCCTTTCAAGGCATCAGCAGTAAGATCCGTAAAAAGGAAGGCAGTAGCTGGTATCGTGTCGTGCTCGGACCGTATGTTAAAAAACGCGATGCAGAGCGCGATCGTCACAAACTTCAGCGCGCCAAGATAGAGCCTTGTGCCATCTGGAAAGAGTCGCAATAGAACACTGCGTTCATGACTAAATTCACAAGGGAGCCGTTGGCTCCCTTGTTTTTTTATCTCCAGCCCTCATATCCGAGTTATATCGCGAGCGAATTAATAGGTTAATAAAAGTGACTACTATCGTATCTGTACGCCGAAATAATAAAGTCGTCATCGCCGGAGACGGTCAAGTATCGTTGGGTAACACCGTAATGAAAGGCAACGCAAAGAAAGTGCGCCGCCTCTACAATAATAAAGTACTAGCTGGATTTGCCGGCGGTACGGCAGACGCCTTCACTCTTTTCGAGAGATTTGAAAGCAAACTGCAAATGCATCAAGGTCACCTAACAAAAGCGGCCGTTGAATTGGCAAAAGACTGGCGCAGTGACCGCGCATTAAGAAAACTTGAAGCTCTACTCGCCGTAGCGGATGAAACAGCCTCGCTTATCATCACTGGTAATGGTGATGTGGTTCAGCCAGAAAACGATCTCATCGCCATTGGCTCTGGTGGTAACTTTGCGCAAGCCGCAGCCACTGCTCTGCTCGAAAATACAGAGTTAGACGCCCGTGAAATCGCTGAAAAATCGCTGAAAATTGCTGGTGATATTTGTGTTTTCACCAACCACCATCATACCGTTGAAGAACTCGACACCGCGGCGCAAGAATAATAAGGATTACCCTATGTCTGAAATGACACCTAGAGAAATTGTTCACGAATTAAATCGTCATATCATCGGTCAAGACAAAGCCAAGCGCGCTGTAGCCATTGCGCTTCGTAACCGCTGGCGTCGAATGCAGCTCGAAGAAAGCTTGCGAGCTGAAGTCACCCCAAAGAACATCTTAATGATCGGCCCAACGGGTGTGGGTAAAACAGAAATTGCTCGCCGCCTAGCTAAGTTAGCCAATGCTCCGTTCATGAAAGTAGAAGCAACGAAATTCACAGAAGTAGGCTATGTCGGCAAAGAAGTCGAAACCATTATCCGTGATTTGACCGACGTTGCGATCAAAATGACGCATCAGCAAGCGATGGAAAAAGTAAAATTCCGCGCGGAAGAACAAGCTGAAGAACGCATTCTGGATGCATTGCTTCCTCCACCACGTGAAGGCTGGGGTTCAAGCGAGAACACAGAAGATAAGTCCAATACTCGTCAAGTTTTCCGCAAGAAGCTGCGTGAAGGCAAGCTAGACGACAAAGAGATCGACATTGAAGTGGCTGCGCCTCAAATGGGCGTGGAAATCATGGCTCCTCCTGGTATGGAAGAGATGACCAACCAACTTCAAGGCATGTTCCAGAACCTTGCAGGCGATACCAAGAAAAGCCGCAAGATGAAGATCAAAGACGCATTTAAAGCGCTAGCTGAAGAAGAAGCCGCGAAACTCGTCAACCAAGAAGAACTGAAAGAACAAGCCATCTATAACGTAGAAAATAATGGCATTGTCTTCATTGATGAAATTGACAAAATCTGTAAACGTGGCGAGAGCTCCGGTCCAGATGTGTCTCGCGAAGGTGTCCAGCGCGATCTGCTTCCTTTGATCGAAGGTAGCACGGTGTCGACCAAGCACGGCATGGTAAAAACAGACCATATTCTGTTTGTCGCGTCCGGCGCATTCCAAGTAGCGAAGCCATCCGATCTGATCCCAGAACTGCAAGGTCGTCTACCTATTCGTGTTGAGCTAGAAGCCCTAACAAGCGAAGACTTCAAACGCATTCTAACCGAACCTAAAGCTTCTCTGACTGAGCAATATTCCGCGCTAATGGCGACGGAGTCTGTCGATGTGAGCTTTACTGAAGACGGCATCTCACAGATTGCTGACGCAGCATGGCAAGTCAACGAAACCACAGAAAATATCGGTGCCCGACGTTTGCATACCGTAATGGAGCGCTTGATGGAAGAGATCTCATTTGAAGCCACTGAGAAAGGTGGAAGTGCAGTGACAATTGATTCCGCCTACGTGCAATCCAAGTTAGGTGAATTTGTAGAAGACGAAGATTTAAGCCGATTCATTCTATAAACATCCCGTATTTGATATAAAACAAGCCCGCCGCACTTAAGCGGGCTTTTTGTATTCACCATTTCAAAGTCGTTGTTATACTGGATGCAAATCGAGCAACGACGTACGAAGCATGAGACAATCTTTAAGTGCATGGCTGGGCGCCGCTCGCCCCAAAACACTGCCTTTGGCCTTTGCCTCTATCGCAACAGGCAGCAGCCTAGCTTTATTCAATGGTCATTTTTCTCTTCCTGTAATGCTGCTAGCCTTACTGACGGCGATTCTGTTACAGATACTCTCCAACTTAGCCAACGATTATGGTGACGCTCAAAAAGGCACTGACAACGAAGACAGAATAGGTCCTATGCGCGCGATCCAATCGGGTGCTGTCGATGCAAAAACCATGAGAAATGCCATTATCATCAATATTGTTCTCACGATACTGTCTGGTCTCGCTCTCATTTTTTATGCTCTGCAATCCCCCACCAGCATTGCCGCATTTCTAGCACTGGGGTTGCTCGCTATAGTAGCTGCCATCGCCTATACGGTGGGTAACAAGCCTTATGGTTATATCGGTTTAGGGGATCTTTCGGTGTTCATCTTCTTTGGGCTACTTGGCGTTGCTGGCACCTTTTTTCTTCATACTGGTTTTATTGATGCCACCATTTTCCTCCCTTCGATTGGTTGTGGGCTCTTGGCCGTGGCTGTCCTTAACATCAACAACATGAGGGACATCGACAACGATGCCGCTTGTGGCAAACGCACGATGGCGGTTCGTCTTGGCGCTCAACGTGCAAAACGCTACCACATGTTGTTGTTAGCTGGCGGAACGGTCCCCTTCATAGCATTTTTAGCTTTACAGAGCACTGCATTAGCTTGGGGGTTGAGTATGTTGCTAGCCGTATTATTTGTGGTCAATCATGGCAGAGCGGTACTTGCTGCCTCTTCCCCAACGGAACTGGCGCCCATGATGCCCGTCATTGTTAAATGTGCCTTGATAACTAACCTCTTATTCTCAATCGTGATCACGGGTCAAACTCTGATGACTTAATTGAGCCTTGTCATTGCAATGACTTACTAGGCATATATACTCGAATACAGAACTGCGTAACAGAAGACGACTTGCTTATGGAATACAACACCTCAGCACTATGCGATATCTACTTGGATCAAGTAGATGTAGTGGAACCTATGTTCAGTAATTTTGGTGGTAGTGCCTCGTTCGCGGGTCAGCTTACAACCGTGAAATGCTTTGAAGATAACGGCTTAATCAGAAAGGTATTGGAACAAGATGGTGTAGGTCGAGTATTACTCATCGACGGAGGCGGTTCACTACGCCGTGCTTTAATCGATGCAGATCTGTCGTCTTTAGCAGAAGAAAATGAATGGGAAGGCATTGTGGTTTACGGGTGTGTGCGCGAAGTCGACGAACTCGAAGACATGAACATCGGTATCCAAGCCCTCGCCTCTATTCCAGTCGGTGCAGCGCAGCAAAGCGTTGGTGAAATCGATGTTGCCGTCAACTTTGGTGGTGTAACCTTCCTACCAGAAGATTACCTCTACGCTGATAACACAGGCATCATCATCTCCCAAGAGCCTCTCGACTCCGACTTAGAAAGCGAAGACGACGACTTCTCAGACGAAGAAGAATAAACAAGTCTCTTCACCCTAGCACTCATACCAAAAAAGCAGCCATCGGCTGCTTTTTTGTATTCTTGAATTTCTATAGTTTCCTACACAGTACGCTTGTGTAGTTCTAGGAGGGGGCGCGGAATTTATAAGCATAAATGAGCACCACCGACAACGAAATACGCGAGCGTACGCCGTAGGAAAAAGAAATTATTCTACGTCGTCCATCTTCCCAAGAAGATTACGAATACGCTCCTGCCACGCAGTGTGCTCTTCACGCATCTTAATGTTTTGTGACTCTAACTCTTCACGGTTGCTTTTCAGCTCGTTTGCTTCGGAATTAAGTTGAGCGTTTTGCTCTTTCAATTCTTCCACTTCCATTTGTAGAAGTGCGATAGTATCAACTGCGGTTTGGATTTTTACTTCTAGCTGCTCTAGGACTTCTAAAGACATGTTAGCCACCTGTTTATTTTGATTCAGTCTGCGTGAATGAAAGTTCACAAATTACCTCACATTCTACTCAGCATCTTTGATAGACACACGTTCAAAATTGGTGATCTATGCTCGGTTGGTTAAAAAAAAGTCGATATTTAACCAAATCTTGACGTTCGTTATTAATATCTACAAATATACCGTCAAAAATTGATGCTGGGCAATCGACACTGGATTTCAAAGGCAAAATCGCAAACGTTTGAATGGGGCTGTGATAGAATCGCCGCCAATTATTTCTCTAATTTTGTTTGGTATCTGGAGTCCACATGAAACGCGATTTGGCGATGGCATTTTCCCGAGTAACTGAAGGCGCAGCACTGGCTGGCTATAAATGGCTTGGTCGAGGCGACAAAAACGCCGCTGATGGTGCCGCTGTTGAAGTTATGCGTGCCCTTCTCAATAAAACTGACATCTCTGGTGAGATTGTTATCGGGGAAGGTGAGATTGATGATGCTCCTATGCTTTACATTGGTGAAAGTGTTGGCGTTGGCGGTGATGCCGTGGATATCGCGGTTGACCCAATCGAAGGCACTCGCATGACTGCAATGGGGCAATCAAATGCACTCGCGGTACTAGCCGCTGGTGAAAAAGGCAGCTTTTTGAAAGCGCCTGACATGTACATGGAAAAATTGGTTGTGGGTCCGGGTGCAAAAGGGGTAATTGACCTAAGCAAGCCTTTGGCTGAAAACCTAACGAACATCGCTGCCGCTCTAGGGAAAACACTGGATACATTAACCGTAACCACATTAGCCAAGCCTCGCCACGATGCGGTGATTGCTGAAATGCAACAGATGGGTATTCGTGTATTCGCCGTGCCGGATGGTGATGTTGCCGCATCCATTCTAACGTGCATGCCAAATAGCGAAGTGGATGTCATGTACTGCATTGGTGGCGCACCGGAAGGCGTAGTATCAGCAGCAGTTATTCGCGCCCTAGATGGTGATATGCACGGCCGCTTACTACCACGTCACGAAGTCAAAGGCGATACTCCAGAAAACAGAGCTCATGGCGAAAAAGAGCTAGAACGCTGTAAAGAAATGGGCGTTACTGCTGGCATTGTTTTGCGCATGGAAGATATGGCGCGCAGCGACAATGTGGTCTTTTCCGCAACCGGTATTACCAAAGGCGATCTGCTTGAAGGAATTTCTCGTCAAGGGAATATCGCCACGACCGAAACACTATTAATTCGAGGTCGTTGTCGTACGATTCGCCGTATTCAGTCTACTCACTATCTTGATCGTAAAGATGACGAAGTTCGTGACTTTATTCTGTAAGCGATAATCATATTGTCATTAGCGCAGCCTTGGCTGCGCTTTTTGTTTTAAGACTCATCCTTTAGCAAAGTAACCGACAGTTAATCAAGAGTTTGCTTTATTAACCTCATACCTCATAATAGTTATCAAGCTAGAGGTAAGGACAACATGAAAACCACTGATCGGATTCTGAATAAAATCAAACGTGAAGGCGCTATTACTGCCAAAAAACTTTCACAAGATTTATCCATGACAACGATGGGCGCACGCCAACACCTTCAGAGCCTAGAAGACGAAGGGTTCTTAGATTTTGATGATATAAAAGCGAAAGTCGGACGTCCGACCCGCCATTGGTCACTTACCGATAAAGGTCACGCACAATTCTTTGATGGTCATAGCGACCTAATGATTAATATGATTGATGCTGTAGAGTCTGTCTTTGGAAAAGAAGGGATGGAAAAAGTCACGGCAGAACGTGAAGCAACCACACTTCGACAATACCAAACGGCAATGGCGCATTGTAAGACATTGGAAGAAAAGCTAAACGTGCTTACCGAGCTCCGTGATAGCGAAGGTTACATGGTTGAACTGCTAAAAAACGAGCTAGGATTTGAACTCATAGAAAATCATTGCCCTATTTGCCGAGCCGCAAAACGGTGCCCCAACCTCTGCCTATCCGAGCTGAATGTCTTCCGTAAGCTTTTAGGAAAAGACTATTCAGTTACGCGAACCGAACATATCATCCAAGGAAAGCGTCGCTGCAGTTATCAAATTAGCCCTCACTAATTTCCCAATCGCATCATAAACTTACGCTGAAAGCTCAATTTGTCGTATTATTTTAAGATTAAAGTTGCATATATCAATAATGAGACAGAACAATAATAGAGCAGTTACAGTGCATTTTTTGAGCTAATTTTATCGTATGCTCTGATCATGTGCTGTAACGAAGAAGTAGGAGGGTGCAGATGGGACGCGCTCAATATGATCAAACTTTACCTCCATTTGAGGAGCTTGTCGCTCTGGCTCAGGATGATCCAGAAGCATTTAATCAATTTCGCCAGAAGATGTGCGATGAGATGATCACATACGCATCATCTGAAATGCAGCCCCGCTTGCGGGCGCAGCAAACTCACATCGAACGAGTCATTGACCGATGTAAAAATCCAACCCATGCCAACGTAGCATTAATGAACGAGCTCACCGCTCAAATTGGTAAATTCCAAGATGCTTTGCATGGCGATATCATTAAGGAATCCGCCGACATTGTTCCGTTCGACTTAGAACGAAAACAATAGCTCGAAGTACACTCAAACGAAACTCGCTGAACTCTACACTTTGAAACATACTCAAACCACCTCAAGATGCTAGGTTCAGCGAGCATTGCTTGATTTTCAGGCAAGGCACCAATTTGCAGATCTAGTGGTTCTAAATCAAGAATTGGTAACGCAGCATGAAAACCAAGCAAGCTCGCCCTTGGGAGCTTATCTTCTGTCTCATTTCATCGTCAAAGAACTTGGAAAGGACTCGTCCACTGCGTTCTTCTCCTTGAACTGAAACAGAAGATAGAGCTCTGAATCCTGCACCTTGAGGTGGTTTGAGTATAAATTGAGTACAAATACAAAAACGGACCTCCTTCGGTCCGTTTTTCATTGGGCTATTGCATTCGTTGCGCTTTGCCGCTTTCAATATCGCACGAGGATTGGCTTATTTAAGCGGAGGAGCACCATATTGGTTTTCTTTGTCGTCACCTTTCAGCAGACCACATTCCACAAAAATCCACACCCCCGCCGCCAACGCTAAGATAGAAGCAATCATTTCAAGAGGTGAAGTTTGAATTTCAACGCCTGGCGCTGCAACAGGTACCAAAACACGCCCAGCGATAACCGGAATATGTAATGCAAGCCAATACACCGATTTTCCCCTGTCGTGCCAACGTTTTGCGGTAATAGCAAGATCAGGGAAAAGCATGAACGCTAGGAAGACGATGGCAATGACATTTCCTAAGTCTGGGAATAATGTCCCTGCACCAAAACTAAAACCAATCACTATCAGATAATAGAACGCATTCCAGATCCAGAAAACCTGACGCCCGATACGTCCGCGAAAAGAAAACAAGTACTGCTTCATCGACATCTTTTACTTACCTTTGCTCAATTGAGCACTTTTTGAAAACATTTGGTGTCCATATCACGGACATTAATGGTCAAGCTATGAACTTCACTGGCTTGCTGCTGCAATATCTCCATCAACTGACTCGACAACGTGCGTTTTTGTTCTTCGGTTCTGCCGTCTAACAAATCAAATGTAATGTGAATAAAATCCACCGAATCTTCTTGATCCCCCACCAACCAATGGTGGCAACGCAAAGCTCGAGACTTTACCGAGGACACTTCAAACAAACCACTGCTGATCGCTGCTTGATGTAAATCTTCCAGCAACAATTGTACATTCACTCGTTCATCGACCGAATTCGAATACTCCATCACTAAGTTAGGCATTGCTCGTCCTTGTTCATCTTTCTGTGATTTGGGGTAATACCCAAATAACCCCAAGGAGCTGGACTCAGAGCCTCATATTCGGTTTCAGCCCAAGGAAAAGGACGCAGTGGAATGACGAGTCCTTTCCAAGTACTTTGACGATGAAATGAAACCGAATATGGGCTCCCAAGGGCGAGTTGAATTGGCTTCCAAGCTTCGTAACCGATTCTTGACTTAGAACCACTAGGTCTTCAAATCGGTGCCTTGCTTGATAACCAATTCATTCTCGCTGAGCCAAACTCATTGGGGCTACTTGGGTATAAGATACAGGAAATTAAGCGCCTTGGTGCACTCTGGACATGAAACTGCCCACTTGATCACTGGTTTTTATCTCTTTGGTAACACCATCAGATCTGACCTTACAGTCAGATCACGGAAAGACATGACACCAGTCATGATTTAGCCGTATTAATCTGTTATATTCTTTCGCAATCACGTTTATTTTTTACATTAATTAATGGAGATATTCCTATGCGTCGTCCTGTAGTGATGGGTAACTGGAAACTTAATGGCAGCAAATCAATGGTCACTGAACTATTAAATGGCCTAAATGCTGAACTTGAAGGCGTAACTGGTGTAGACGTTGCAGTTGCTCCACCAGCACTTTACATCGACCTAGCTGAGCGTCTAATTAAAGAAGGCGGCAACAAAATCATCTTGGGCGCGCAAAACACTGATGTAAATAACAGCGGTGCATTCACTGGTGATACTTCTCCTGAAATGCTAAAAGATTTCGGTGCAACGCACATCATCATCGGTCACTCTGAGCGTCGTGAGTACCACGCTGAGTCTGACGAGTTTGTTGCTAAGAAGTTCGCATTTCTTAAAGAAAACGGCCTAAAGCCAGTATTCTGTATCGGTGAGTCTGAAGCTCAAAACGAAGCAGGCGAAACTGAAGCTGTATGTGCACGTCAAATCAATGCAGTGATCGACGCTTACGGCGTTGAAGCTCTAAATGGCGCAATCATCGCATACGAACCAATCTGGGCTATCGGTACTGGTAAAGCAGCAACCGCTGATGATGCACAGCGTATTCACGCTTCTATCCGTGCACTTATCGCTGAAAAAGATGCAGCAGTAGCAGAGCAAGTAATCATCCAATACGGTGGTTCTGTTAAACCTGAAAATGCAGCGTCTTACTTCGCACAGCCAGACATTGATGGTGCGCTAGTAGGTGGTGCATCTCTAGACCCTAAAGGTTTCGCAGCTATCGCTAAAGCAGCGGCAGAAGCAAAAGCGTAATTCTGATTTTCCAGAACACATTAAAAAGACCAGCTTCGGCTGGTCTTTTTTTATTGCATTTTTTTGCCATAACTCAAGGGTTATTCAAACTGAACTTTAGGGTCTGTTGACCTTTCGTGGTTAAATTTTGTTCGAGTTCTATGCCTTTTAATCGCGGCGTAAGGTGTGTAGCCTAGTCATTCTAAGCAAATACCTTGCAACAAAGAGTAAAAGGCATAGAAACGAACCCTTCGGGCAGCATTTGTGGCTTATTTCTACTGCGTTATCACTCATTGATGTAGAGCGACTACACCGAATGAGCTCTGCCTTGTATAAAAAACCCACAAATCGCTGCAAAAATCATCTCGAAAGGTCAATAGACCCTAGCCAAAGCAGTAGCGGCTTTATTCAGAAAGGGGAGATACATTCGTAAATCTTCCAACGTCTTACGAATTTTAGGGGCATGAACAGAGACAGTGAAGCACACGCTACCACTCTGATCCCGGACGGGTACAGCAATTGCCACCATGCCTTCCATAAATTCTTCCCGATCAAATGCAATCCCCTCATGACGAATTTTCTCCAGCTCTTCCAACAAAGCACTGGGATCAGTAAGCGTGAATGACGTATAAGATTTCAATGGTGTTGCATTGATTAGCTTATCTCGAACTTTGGGCTTCATATGAGCAAGCAGCATTTTCCCACTTGCCGTGCAATGAAGGGGAAGCTGAGACCCAACAGGAAGCTGAATTCGATACGGCCAATTAGCTTCAACGCGATCAAAGTAAACGGTGTGATCGCCATCTAACATGGTGCAATTACACGTTTCATCAACTTCTTGAGACAATACTTTTAAGATCGCATGTCGAGGCGCACTTAATGCATGATTCGACATAATGCTCCTCGAAAATGCACGTGCACGCAAGCTGGGTATATAACGCCGACTCACGGGCTCACGCTCCACTAAACCTTCTTCCTCTAACTGCTGAAGTATTCGGTTCAGTGTCGGCTTGGCTAAACCGAGTTCATCCATCAAGTCAGCTGTCGGTATTGGCTTGCGTGCTTGAACCACTCTCTCCAACACCACAAATCCACGCATGATGGTAGGGTAAGAATGCCGTTCCTCATCCATGTATTTTCCCCTCTTTAAAGCCTTAGCTTGCTTAGATTTATTGACCTAACCAGCACCACCAAATTGCAATAAGAATGTCGACAGCGGTGGCCAGAAAGCAATGATAAGCCAAGCAATCATCAATGCGAATAAATATGGCAGAACATGACGCACAATCGTGAAGTACGGTATACCCGTCATACCACTGGCGACATACAAGTTAAGCCCATATGGAGGAGTAATAAACCCGATGGCATCGCCGACAAGGAAAACCACCGCAAAGTGAATGGGATCCACGCCTGCACTGTAGGCTATTGGTGCCAAAATCGGTGCCAATATGATGGTGTTAGGCAAACTTTCTAGCACAGTGCCCGCCATAAGAACGAGGAACATACACGCCAACAAAATAAAGACTGGGTCACCAATGTTCGACATCCAGCCATTCACGACTTCTCCTGCCCCCAATAGTGAGAGAATTTGCTGCATAACAACCGAAACCGCGATCAGCGGTGCTAACATGCCTGTTATCTGCCCAGAGCGAAGCAAGATTTCCGGCAACTTAGAAAGCTTTATTTGGCGAGTCACTAAGACACCCGCAATCAAACAAAACCCAACTGTTACCCCTGCGGCTTCTGTTGGTGAAAACGTTCCAGAATATATGCCGTAAATCACAATCCCGATAGCCAGTATGCCTAAATACGCTCTAAGACCAGCACGAACAATTCGTTTTGGTTCGAATCGAATCATGTCTCCCCAGTTATTGCGTCGGCTAACCAAGTAGCAGGTTACTTGCATGGCAATCACCATTAGAATGCCTGGTAGCATACCGCCTATAAACAAATCACTGATGGATAAGTCGAGCAGAAAACCATAAACGATAAAGATAATGCTCGGCGGAATAATGATTCCCACCGTGCCTCCCGCAGCGACGGTGGCTGCTGCAAAGCGTTCATCGTATTTGTTTTTTGCCATTTCAGGCTGCATGATCGAACCGATTGTTGCTGTGGTCCCTGCATTCGATCCTGAAATAGCAGCGAACATTCCGCATGCACCAATGGTGGCCATTCCTAGTCCACCACGAACCCAGCCCAGTATTGAATAGGCAAAGTCCGACATGCGCTTGGCGATGCCAGCCGCATTGATCAGGTCGCCCGTTAGAATAAACAGAGGCAGCGCCAGTAATCCGAAAAAGCTCAATCCTTCAAATAGGGTTACGCCCACGTTTGCAAGAGTGAAATCGATGACGAGACTGCATCCAACGACCCAGAAGCCAATCACCAAGAAAATCGGAATACCCAGCAAAAACAAAATCGTTACGCCGATTGAAATAAGGGTAATAAGTGTTGCGTTATCCATGATTCCTCCCTTAATCCAATAATGATGCTTGCAGCACAAACGGTTCGTTATTGCGATAGCGAACAATATCTTGCTTCAAATTCTGAAGCACCCGAACCACTATCAGCCCCCAAGCCAATGGCGTCGCCAAATAAAACCACCATTCCATTACGTTATCGGTGCCCCCCACAATGGCGAAATTGTCATACGCCAGCCAAGTCTGTTGGTAGGTGTAGTAAATGACTATCACAGCGAACGCAATCCATAAGACTGCATCCAAAACAAAACAATAAAACTGCATTCGATATGGCAACCGAGACCGAACTTCCGTCAGCGCCAAGTGAGTGCGTTTCTTGATGTTGTAAGAGGCGCCAAACCACGTCACCCACAAAAAGAGCAAGACAGGAACGGTGGTACTCCACGGAACCTGCTGATTGAACAAGAAACGCCGAATCACCTCGACAAAAATAATCCCCGCCATCGAGATGTAAGTGATCAGAATAATCACTTTTTCCGTGTTTTTGTCCAGCCAACCCAAAAGCGTTCGAAGATACGTCATATCCCTATCCTGTTATCTGAATTTATGCTTGATATACCCAAGTGACCCCAAGGTTTAGGGTAGGAAAGGTGCCGCAATAACTGCTGCACCACCCTATTCTTATTAGCTCTGCCACCAACGCTGTGGCTCAACATTCACTGCGGCCATGTCTTTGGGGATCTCACGAGCAATATCGTAAATTTCTTGATAGGTATCATGACCACCAGACCACTTGTTTAAACGGTCGCGCCATGCCTCCCAAGGTTTCGGATTAAACTCAGGGGAGCACATTTCTTCTGCTTTTCTCAGCTCAGCATCGGACAACGTCGCAACTCGAACGTTATTTTTCGCAAAAATGGTGTCGGGTTTCTGTGGATTGGTTGCGCCAACAATGTCGAACAAGCCCGCTTCATTCATACCTTGTGTGTATATTTGTGCTAAATACGCCGACTCCATCACTGCATCTTGCAAATCTGAACCCAACTTATCGAATACAGAAAGATTCATTGCCGTATGCTCTGTACCACAAAAGAATTTAAGGTCTACACACTGCGAAACCACAGGGGCCATTCCCGCGTATGCCACTGCACCCATCCACGTTTCTGCCCCGTCAATCAAACCTTGCTTTAGACCATCCAAGGTCTCTTCCCATGCGATAGGAACAGGGTTTAGGTTCATCAGCTCCATAGCTATCCGGCCAAGTTGCGTACCCGTGACTCGGTTCTTGGTTCCGGCAAGTTGATCGACAGAGGTTACCGTTGGTTTGTCCTGCCATTTGAGCCCAAGTTGAATCCCCCTGAGTTCGCAGTGCGTAAACAAAAACTGGACGTTATGCCTTTTCCTCATCGGCTCTCGCAGTAACGCTTCACTCTTTTTGCTGTAGAAGAAGTGATACTGCGCCGCTCGCGACGGAAACATGTAGGCGTAATCGAGAACGTTGAGATAAGGCGCACCACCTGCCGAGTTTTGCGTGGAGGCAGAGTAGATATCAACAATGCCTTGCTGAGTTTTTTTCACGCAGTTGGTTTGCCCACAAATTTGATTGCTACCAATAAACTCAACCCGAATCGCGCCATTTGTGCGCGCTTCAAGGTCCTTGGCGAAGAACAGTTGCCCCGACTTTTGAATATCCAGGTTCTTCTCGTTAAATCCAGATGCACCAAACTTAAGCTGGAATTTGGGTTTAACGGCATAGCGCTTTTTCGTTGTTTGCTCTGCGGCTTGAGCGAGCTGCGACAGAGTCGCTCCCGCCCCTAATGTGCCAGCAGCAATAAACGTTGATGTCACGCCATAACGGGCAGAGACTTTCATAAATCCACGTCGCGTTAATTTTTCGTCTTTCATGGTTATCACTCCATTGACTAATGATGAACAGCGAAACCTCAGCTCTTTGACTACCACTCTTCCGACAAACAGAAAGGGTTACCTTGCTTTGATAACCGTGCGGTTATTCGTTTGGGTAACACGCTGTTGTAGCTATTGAATCTGTTTACATTCCCAATATTTCTTCCATGCAAATGTTAAATTTTATGATTCAACGTTGCTCATTTATTACACAAAAAAATAAAAAAACAACCCTTGACTTAAAAAATTGAGCCATTTAGTCTCAATAAATGAAATTTAAGATATATTAAAGATTTCTGCGTAGAATCGCGGAATCGCTGTCACACAGACACAGGGAATGTGAAGAGATGAGCACATCGGAAACACAATACGATTACATCGTGGTGGGGGCAGGCTCGGCAGGGTGCGTGCTAGCAAACCGGCTTTCTGCCAATCCAAAAAACACGGTATTACTCATTGAAGCAGGCGGTAACGACAACAACCCATGGCTGCATATTCCAGTTGGGTATTTTAAAACGATGCACAACCCCAAAACGGATTGGTGCTATTTGACTTCACCTGATAAAGGCATCAATCAACGCCAACTTCAGTGGCCGAGAGGCAAAGTTATCGGGGGATCCAGTGCATTAAATGGATTGCTGTATGTACGAGGGCAGGCCGAGGATTATGATCGGTGGTCGGCTCTCGGGAATACTGGATGGTCTTACGACGAAGTGCTCCCCTATTTTAAAAAGTCGGAAGATCAAGAACGCGGTGAAAGCCAATACCACGGTGTAGGCGGTCCTTTAAAAGTGTCGGATCTTCGGCTTCGACGCCCTATTGCCGACTACTTTATCCAAGCAGCCATTCAAGCAGGCATTCCTGAAAATACCGACTACAATGGCGAGCACCAAGAAGGGGTTGGGTATTTTCAGCAAACCGCGTACAAAGGGTTTCGTTGGAGCACGGCGAAGGGTTTCTTAAAACCTGTACTCTCACGGTCGAACCTTACTGTCGCTTTGCATGCACAAGTACACCGCATCGTATTTGAAGATAAGAAAGCCGTTGGGGTCGAATACCAGCAACACCAAACAAAGATAACCGCTAAGGTTGGCAAAGAAGTGATACTGTCATCCGGTGCTATTGGGTCGCCACAAATACTTCAGCTTTCAGGCATTGGGGATCGCGATCTACTGGATCGCTTCGACATTCCGTTGATCCACCCGTTGCCTGGTGTTGGGCAAAATCTACAAGATCATTTACAAATTCGCTTGGTCTTTAAAACCAGCCAACGCACGCTTAATGATGAGGTCAATAACCTTCTGAAGCGAGTATGGGTAGGGATGCAGTACGCCTTTAATCGCACAGGACCTCTTACATTAGCAGCCAGCCAAGTCACAGTATTTACTCGATCCAATCCGCAAGTTGAGCGACCAGATATCCAATTTCACATGCAACCACTCAGTGCGGATAAGCCCGGAGAAGGAGCACACCCCTTTTCCGCTTTTACCTCTTCCGTATGCCAGCTTCGCCCACACAGCCGAGGCTACGTTGAAATACAGTCTCGCGATCCAGCCCAGCACCCGATCATTCAGCCTAATTATTTGTCGGACGAGCGCGATCAACAAGTCGTGGTGGATGCCATTAAGATGGCGAGACACATCTCCTCACAACCAGCCCTATCTGAGCATATTATTGAAGAATATGTTCCGGGAAGCCAATATCAATCGGATGAAGAATTGCTGGAAGCAGCTCGTCAATATAGCCAAACCATTTACCACCCAACCAGTACATGTAAGATGGGGAAAGACGACATGGCCGTCGTAGATCATCGCTTGAAAGTGTATGGAATTGAGGGGCTTCGCGTTGCCGATGCGTCTGTGATGCCCGACATTGTATCGGGCAATACCAACGCCCCTACCATCATGATTGCCGAGAAAGCAGCCGACATGATTTTAGAGGATAACGGTCACTAGACTGAAAAACTGGGGTGTGTTGAAGTTTAGCTTTCCGCTTTGGCAGAGAGAAGAATACGGATAAAACTGTCGTCTTCGTACTCAACGTCATAGTCAAACTGGCTATTGGCGTAAATACTGCCAAGGAACGTATGTCGATGGGTTAAGTTTCCGCGAAACAACATCGGTACTGGCATTTGCAATTGATTGGCATCGTTAAAATGCGCGTTAAGATCCTGAGATAACACAGCGACTAAGTTGCCGTTTTTATTGAAATCCAAATCCAGAGCTTCGGGTGTTGATAACACGACTGTCGTACCCAGCTTTTTCTCGATCTCATTCATTAGCAATAAGTAACCATCAAGGTGTGGGTAGCCTGGCTTCCCATCTTCCCCAAGCACTAAGCCTTCTAAAAAACGCTCCAAATTAGAGTTAGAGTGCTTGCTTAAATTAACAAACAGCTTGATTTGCTTACGAATAGATTTGTACTTATTCAGTTTTAACTTGGGTTTAAACCAGCGAATGAGGACATCGTTTTTTGCCAGAGTTCCCGTGACAACACGCGGCTTTAACTGGATTTGAAATTGAAGATGCAGCAGTGCATGCAGAGCAAGAGTTTTAAATAATTGGGAGTGTTCCATTTAACCGACGTTATTGATTTTATAATTAGAATTCTGGAGCTTAAGATCAAAACCTAAGCCGCTTGAACGTATCAAACCACTTGAGCGAAGAATACTCAAGTGGTCTTTTTCATCGCGCTGGCTAAATGCCATCTCCGCCAATGAATGTTTGAGACTTCCCGTTAAACTGCTGGTCCATATCGAGAGAAGGTTTATCGCTTTTAGGTCTACCGACAATTTTTGCTGGTACACCTGCCACAGTCGTGTGTTCAGGCACTGGTTGAAGAACCACCGAGCCTGAACCAATTTTGGCGCCTTCTCCAACTTCGATATTGCCCAAAATTTTTGAACCTGCACCAATCATAACGCCTTCGCGGATTTTCGGGTGACGATCGCCGCTTTCCTTACCAGTACCACCCAATGTAACGTCTTGAAGTATGGAAACATCGTTCTCCACTACTGCGGTTTCACCGATAACAATACCGGTTGCATGGTCGAGCATGATACCTCTTCCAATTTGAGCGGCTGGGTGGATATCTACCTGACATGCAACGGATATTTGGTTTTGCAAGTAAGTGGCTAACGCCACCCTACCCTGCTTCCAGAGCCAGTTAGCCACACGATAACCTTGCAAGGCGTGAAAACCTTTGAGGTAGAGAAGCGGCATGGAATACATAGCTACGGCGGGGTCACGGTTGACGGTTGCACAAATATCACAAGCAGCTGAAGCGGTAAGTTCTGGATCGGAGTTAAACGCTTGCTCCACCACTTCGCGCACTCCCATGGCAGGCATAGAGGCGGTTTTCAGTTTGTTGGCGAGGATGTAGCTCAGTGCGGCCCCCAAACTGTCGTGATTGATGATGGTGGCATGGTAAAAACTCGCCAGCATCGGCTCTTGCTCTGACAGTTCTCGTGCTTCACGAACTATCGCCTTCCAAACCTTTTGTTTTTCACATAGCTTCATTGTGGTATTCCAATCATCCTTGAAATAGATGTTTTATCTAAGCAAAGTCCAATTATTTAAAGTACAGCGCCGTTTTGTGCTTTTATCGTTTTAAGCATTTATCGTTTTAAACTTTTAGCGTTTTAAATTTCTGCCGCTTTATGCTTCTGATTTCTTGTCACGTGCGAGCAAATCTTGCGCTGCCATGCGAGCGTCTTTTCCTTGATACAATACTTGATAGATTTGTTCAACTATTGGCATTTCAACCCCCATTCGCTCTGACAGTAGCCAGACTTCTTTGGTGTTGCGATAACCTTCTACCACTTGACCAATTTCTTCTTGAGCCGTGTCGACATCTTTCCCTTGCCCTAAAGCTAGACCAAATCGACGATTTCGCGATTGGTTGTCGGTACACGTTAGAACCAAATCGCCTAACCCAGCCATACCCATAAACGTTTCCGGTTGCGCACCTAACGATACGCCTAGGCGTGTCATTTCCGCCAAGCCACGGGTAATAAGCGCTGTACGAGCATTGGCACCAAACCCAATACCATCAGACATGCCAGCCCCTATCGCAATAACATTCTTGACGGCTCCACCAAGCTGCATCCCCGTGAAATCGCTGTTCGCGTAGACGCGGAATGTTTTGCTGCAGTGGATTTTCTCCTGCAAATCCTTCACAAATTCATTGTCTGGAGAGGCAACAGAGATAGCGGTTGGCATTCCTTTCGCTAATTCTTTGGCAAACGTAGGGCCGGATAACACTGCCAAAGCGTACCCTTCACCTAACTGTTCTTGGGCAACATCTTTCAGCAAGCG
The DNA here is from genome assembly GCF_019977755.1 of Vibrio penaeicida. NCBI lineage: Bacteria > Pseudomonadati > Pseudomonadota > Gammaproteobacteria > Vibrionales > Vibrionaceae > Vibrio > Vibrio penaeicida. The sequence continues at coordinate 3,832,636 of NZ_AP025144.1, forward strand.
CCCTGTTTCTGGCTCCAACCCTTTGGTCGCCCAGCAAATGCGTGAATCTTTCCTTAAGAAAGGCTTCATACTTTGTAAAACGATGCCAAATACGTGGCTAGGTACGACCACCAGCAAATCTCGGCTGGCTTGAACGGCTTTTTCTAGGTTGTCTTCAATAATCAGAGAAGGCGGAAAGTCCACATCAGGCAAAAACACATGATTGGCTCGGTCAGATTCAAGGCGCGCCATATGCTCTGGCTCGTGCCCCCAAAGAATGACATTCGCTCCGTTACGTGCCAAAGAAATCGCCAGCGAGGTTCCATAAGATCCTGCCCCAATGACAGTCATGGCTATTTCTTTGCCGTAGCTATTATTTGTACTGTTTGGGTTGGCTGAAGTGTGTGTCATCGTTTCACCTGTTACGTATCGTGAATGCCCATACCTAAGTCACTTTAGCATGTCGCTCTCGGTTTGCAGACATCTAAGGTTTGTGGATCTCTAAAGTATGTAGGGCTTGATCTGAAAATGTTGCTAATCCCACTTTTGTCTTCAGCATCCGGTTTACAAAAAACAAAGTACCGATTCGCTAAAAACAAAATGCACATCGTATCGTGAGATCAGATGTGCATAAGAATTGGATTTTATAGATGGCGCTCTAATTTTCTGGAGCGCCAACTTAAAGCGATTAAGCTTGCGCTTCGCCTTCACCTTCAGCCGCTTGCTGTTGAAGGTAGTTCATGAACAACGCGTCGAAGTTCACTGGTGCTAGGTTCAGTTGAGGGAATGTACCCTTAACCACTAGGCTTGAAATCGTTTCACGAGCGTATGGGAATAGAATGTTCGGGCAGAATGCACCTAGGCAATGCGCCAACTGACCTGCTTCCATTTGCTCAGCAGTGAAAATACCACCTTGCTGAACTTCACATAGGAAAGCCGTTTCTTCTGCGTTCTTCACTGTTACTGTTAAGCGAAGAACCACTTCGTATACGCCTTCACCTAATTCACGGCTTTGAGTATCCAGATCCAAGTTCACGTCTGGGTTCCACTCTTTTTGGAACATGTCCGGAGAGTTAGGTGCTTCGAAAGAAACGTCTTTTAGGAAAATACGTTGAATTGCAAAGTTTTGTTGAGCTTCTTGAGGTGCTGCTTCAGCCATGTCTAAATCCTTTAATCTATTTGACTGCTCCGACTGACCCAGTCAGAGCATTAAAAACTGTTTGTGTATCTGTGAATTACTTCTTGCCACGAATCAGTGGCAAATTAGCTTCATTCCACGCAATCAAGCCGCTTTTCAGAAGGTATACCTTTTCAAAGCCTGCTTTTTTCAGTTCATTCGCACTTGCTTGCGCAGTTTGACCTGTTTTGCATACCACAATGATTGGGTTCGATTTATGCTTTTCAAGGCTCGCTGTAGAACCATTTTTGATATCTGAAGGCAAAATGTGAACTGCGCCTGTAATATGCCCTTTCTTGAACTCATCCTTTGAACGGATATCAACCACAACGCCGTCTTCACGGTTCAGCATATTGGTGACTTCAGATGCCGATACTTCTTGGTAACCGGCTGTTTTACTTTTCACAATGTTCGCGATGAGTGCAACAACAATACCTGCCCACACCATAGCTAAAATTGGATTATTGGAAATAAAATCTAAATATTCTTGCATGTCCTACGCTCTTGCAACGCTTACGCGGATGTCTGTAAAGGGCTGAGTATACCGTTGAAGATGGGGAAATTCGACAAGGGGGCGCGAAAGAAGTGAAATAAGAGGCAGCGCTCACCTTTCAGGTCTCAATTCGTGGGCTTCTGACCCAACTTTGACAATGCTTCCAAAACGATAAACCAAACTAACAATTGATGGATATATCAAGGACATATGCATTGAAATTTATACAATCCGATTGTGATACTGTATAGTCAGCGCACAAAATTTCCTCAAGAGTTCAAACACTTCTTGGGATCAAAATAACCGAACAATCTTTCAGTGACTTTTCTCTTTAGTGACCTATCACGGTAAAGGAACCACCATGAGACGATTTGCCCAATTTACACTCGCTATGACATTGACCTTTTGGTCGCTTCTCAGCTGGGGAAGTACAACCATTTCCTATATTGGTGGCTATAACCACAATGGTACGCCAGCAATCATAGTGCAGTTTGATGATGTCGTACCGTTTCAAGATGCGGTCACCATTCAGAAAAAAGGGGAAGAGGCTCACCTTCCAGACACTTGGCAGCTCAATAAAGCGAAGAATGCGCTGATTTATACCGACATCAATGTGGGGCAAGGTTATCTTGTAGCGCTCAACCACGGTCTGAAATACAACGGTTCTTCCACCAAAAAAGTGACCATTCACAAAAAAGACCCGACACTAGAAGTGATTGGGCGCGGTCCGATAGTGCCTTCCAAAGGAAAGCGCAGTGTTCCAATATCGACAACCAACGTTGAACAGGTCTCTGTTGAAATTCTTAAAGTCAGCGACCCTGCCCGCTTTCTCAACGCTTCCCATTACTCTGCATCGCCAGATCGCTGGGCACTGAATCGACTCACTAAATCTACTCAACCGATTACCGAGTTGAGCTTTGATATTGAGAAAGCAAAAACCAACCAAACTCAATACTCAGAACTCTTATTGCCACCTGAGCTCGACAGCGGCTGGTATTTGTTGATCGTAAAGCCCACGGGAAGTTTCAGTTACGATAGCGAAAAAGCGATTCAAGTAGCACTGACCGACATTGGTATTCAGACCAAAGTGTTTCCACAACATCTGGCGGTTCAACTGTCGTCGCTATCAAGCTCTGAGCCTGTTACAAACGCCCAAATTTCGGTTTATCACTCCGATGGTTCGAAAACCGATTTGGGTACATCCACAGAAGGCTTTGCACAGTTTGACTATCAGGTAAAACAAGGCGATATCTTATTTGTTAAGAAAGAGGCGGAAGTGAGCGTACTGCCACTGCGTGAGATGCCTCTGGATTTGTCCGACTACCAAGTCGCGGGGCGTCAGTATCAAGATCATGAAGCGTTTGTGTATTCAAACCGCGATTTATTCCGTCCTGGCGACACTCTTCCTTTGAATATTATTGCCAGAGACCAAGACGGTGAAGTAGCGCCCGATATCCATCGCTTGTATGTGGAATACGTAAAACCAGACCAAAGTATTGCGGCGGGCCGTTGGTTGAGCCCAAGTGCCGCGAGTGGTTTCTACAGTGACCACTATGCCATTCCAACTAGCGCGCCACTGGGTAAATGGGTCGCTCAGATAAAGCTCCATAAGAAAGCCAAAACGCCTATCAGTACCTTTACCTTTAATGTCAGCGAGTTTGTTCCTGAGAGAATGGATCTCACCGTCGATTTACCCAAAGACATTGACCTTGGTGCAAAGAGCGTCACTGCTGACCTTGATGGTCGATACTTATTTGGCTCCCCTGCGGCACAAAACAGAGTGTCTATTCGCACGGATTACCAACCAACGAACCATTTCGACACGAAGTATAGCGATTACTTTGTTGGTCAAGCTTTCTCGATTTCACATTGGCGTGATGTAGAGAGTATTGATGACATAAAACTCGATGACCAAGGCAAGTACTCACTCACCTTTCCATTATATAAATCCTCATTGATGAAATCGCCGGTTAACGCTCGCTTCACCTTCGAGCTATTCGAAACCGGAGGCGCAAGTGTCTCTTGCAGCCAACAGCGTCAGCTTTGGTCTGGGAAGAAATTGGCGGGTCTTAAAGCCCCTCAAGGCGATATTGATTCGTACAGCTCTGTAGAATTTCATGTAGCTTTACTGAGCGGTGATGGAAAACAATTGGAAGCTGGCAAAGTCGATTACCATTTAGAACGCAATGCTGGTGGCTATTACTGGGTATACAGTGAAAGCAGTGGCTGGGATATTCGCAGCGACGATAAATGGCGACCAGTTGAGGTGAACCAAATTGATACCATCGCCGACCAATCTGTACCACTTCAACTTAAACTTGACTGGGGACGTTACCGACTTACGCTTCGCACCGAGGATGGCACCATTACACGCTATCCATTTTGGGCTGGTTGGAATGAAGGGAATGCTCAACAACCCGTTAAACCGGATCAGCTTTCCCTTACGTTAGACAAGAAACGCTATAACGCTGGTGACACGGTTCAAGTGTCTCTGTTTAGTAAACAAGCGGGTGAGTTAATACTCAGCTTGGATGGCGGGCAGTCTCTTTTGCAGCAACGCCACACTATTACTGCAGATCAGCACCAGTTTGAAATAGCACTGGATCCAAACACCAATCGCCACGATCTTTACTTAACCGCGACCTTGGTCAGCAGTGCAACCGATCAAGATCCATCAGGAAATGCACTACCGAGGCGCTACTTTGCCGTTGCTCCAGTGATGCTGGATCGCGAAGCTCGTCGACTGCCCGTCTCTATTGAACATGCAGAAAAACTACTGCCTCTAGAGCCTGCCACCATCAAAGTGAAACTCGATACAGCGGTGGAAACACGCGCTTGGGTTACGCTTTCGCTTATGGATAGAGGCATCGTGAACCTTGCCAAGTACCACCCTCCTAAAATGGCGGATTGGTTCTTCTCGCACAGGCGCTACCAAGGTGACGTGATTGATTTGTACTCGCGCTTGTATCAGACAAGACCGGACTCCTTTGTCACGCATCATCGATACGGTGGTGATCAGGAAATCGATTTAAATGTCAGTAAAGATGATTTAGTCGAAAGCAAAACCATCACCATCATGTCGGAGTTGATTCAGTTTGACCAAAATGGTGAAGCCAATATCACAGTAGATATCCCAGATTACAACGGTCAGGCACAAGTCGTTGCGATGGCATTTACCGACAATCAATTCGGACAATCGGAATCGAACGTTACCATTTCTGCACCGATTGTGGCTGAACTTGCCGTACCGAGATTTTTGGCACCGGGCGACTCTAGCCAGACCTATATGGAACTCTTTAACACTTCGGGTGTAAACCAGACGATTAAAGCCTCCATTACAGCAGACGACATTTTGTCGTTACCTGGGGATTCAGAGTTTGAATTCATGCTTAAAGATGGAGAACGTACAGGCGTGCCTATTCCATTTGAAGTTGGTCAGATTCACTCAAGTTCAGAGACGATTGCGCTCAAGCTAACCATTGATGCAAAAGGCGAAGACAATAGCCACTATCATCAACAGCGAGATTGGAGCCTTCCTGTTCGCATTGGTCAGCCGATGGTGAGCCAGCGCACCCTGATTACATTGACGCCGAAAACGTTAACACCCAAAAGCAAGGAAAGCGCAGAAGATGCCGGAAGTACCGAAAATACAGAAAGCGTAGGAAACGAGTCTTTTGAATTAACGCCGGATTTATGGAAGAACTACCAAGATTTCACCGAGCAATTCGCGGTAGCGACCTTCTCTCGCTCGCCACAACTGAATTTCGCTGAACATGCATCAGATTTATTCCGTTACCCTTACGGATGCGCTGAGCAAACCACCAGTAAGGCGATGCCTTGGTTGTTTGAAGACAGCGATCTCAATCAGGTAAAAGCCAAGGCAGCAGACGGCAAACCTGTTCGACAAATTATTGAAGATTCGATGAATCGATTGTCAACCATGCAAAAAGCCAACGGCAGTTTCTCGCTCTGGAGCAAACATGGCTCGGCAGATCCTTGGCTAAGCATGTACGTGACGGAATACTTACTCGAAGCCAACGCGCGCTTTAGTGATGCTGTTCCTGAACAAATGCTCGCTAAAGCCTTGGAAAACCTGACGCGTTATATCGGCGCAAGCAAATCCTCCGATGCCAGCCATTTCTACGCGCTTTGGCTAGGTGCGAAAGCAGGTTTAGTCAATAACGCACAGCTCTACAGTACACAGTCCACGTTAAAAGATAGCCCGAGGCACGGTATTTCAAGACTGTCTGCGGCACATTTAGGTGGGGCATTCCTCCTCAATGGACAAACCAAACAAGGAGAAGAGTATCTGTCATGGGCGGAATCCGACACAATGCGAAGCCGCGTATCCTATTACGAGTATGGAAGCGATGTTCGTGACCTCGCATTAACGATTTCTATTCTCGAAGATGTACAGAAAGTCATGAAGCTAAGCCCAGACATGATTGAATTAAGGAACCGTCTTGCCATTCGAGTCATGGAACTGTCGGCAAGTAAATCCTACCTGAGTACGCAAGAACGCATTGCACTCGTGAGAGCGGGTATCGCCTTAAAAGACGACACCAACGAAACGGTAGAGTTGCTCATTCGTGAAAATGATGTCGATAGAAAAGTATCCAGCCAAGGTTCAGGGCAAGAACTGCTGGCGGTAGGAAGCTCAGTATCTCTAGTGGGTGATCAATCAGTCTTCCTTCGACTGACCACAAAAGGGCTCGCCAATTCAAGTTATTTGAACTCCACTATCGATTTCAATAAAGCACTTCGCTCTTATCGCTTAGAAGACGGCAGTATCTACAAAGGGCAGCCTCTCAAAGTAGGGGACAAGTTGATTGTTTCAGTCGATTACAACCTAAAAGAGAAAGCCAATAACGCGCTGATTGTTGAGTACCTACCTACTGGCTTCGTATTAGAAAATCCACAATTTACCAATAGCGCGGATATCATAAAGTCCTCTAAGGTGATTGAGAGCAGTAAGTGGGACATGTTGGAATATCGAAACGACCGATTGATTGCTTCAACCAATATGAAAAAAGGGCAGCGTTACCGAATCAATTATGTTTTACGTGCTGAAACACCGGGGGTTTCGACACAGCCGGCGCTCTTTATGGAAAAGATGTATCAGCCTGAAAAACTGATTTATAAACCCTATCGCTCCATCGAATCTATTACCATTCGCCCATAAGCGATTGCGTGATGAAGCCTTTATCCAAGCGACTGTGCATTGGGGCGTTAAGCAGTATTTTGATTCTAATACTGCTTATCGTCGGAGCTTTTTTTATCGCGAATGCCCGCTCACCTCTTAACCTTGCGCAGAAATTGGATCACAGCACCACGGTCTATAGTAAAAATGGCGAGGTGCTACGCCAATTTTCCAACTCCAAGGGTATTTTTCGAACCCCAATAAAACATCAAGTGCGTAATGGAAAGGTCTTACGCCCAGTCTCGGACGTGTACTTAACAGCCCTGCTGGAATATGAAGATAAGTACTTTTACGTTCACCCCGGCTTTAACCCATTTTCCCTTGCTAGAGCACTGATTCAGCAAGTCTCCCATGGGCGTGTAATTTCGGGCGGCTCCACCATAACGATGCAGGTCGCACGCATGTTTTATCCTTATGAGCGTTCATATGCCGGTAAAGTTGAGCAAATATTTAGAGCGATACAAATCGAGCTGGCTTACAGCAAGGAAGAGATTTTAGATTTGTACCTGACCCATACGCCAATGGGGGGAAACATTGAAGGGGTCGAAGCTGGAGCACAACGTTACTTTGGTAAATCGGCTCAGAACCTCAATTTAACCGAATCACTCACTTTAGTGGTACTGCCTCAGCGTCCGAGCAGCACTCGCCCCGATCGCCACCCTAAGCTTGCATTAACGGCAAGGAATAAAGTTTTGTACAGGGTCAGCGAAGCGCTGGCACTGACGGACTCGACCACTCATTTATTAGCAAGCTCTCCACTCGGTGCATCTCGGTATCTGTCGCCAGTGATGAGCCCACTGCTTGCAAGAAGGCTGCGCTCAAACCAGCCAAACCTTGCAGAGTTTGACACCTTCATCAATCACACATTGCAATCTTCAATCGAAGCACTGATATCAAAGCGCTCGACAGATTGGTCATCCACACTCTCCAGCGCCGTGCTTGTGATGGAAAACGCTACCGGAGAAGTGATTGCTTACAAAGGTTCCGCCGACTTCGCGAACTTGCGTCGTTATGGGCATGTCGACATGGTGCAGGCGATTCGCTCCCCTGGCTCAACGTTGAAGCCCTTTATTTACGGGATGGCACTGGAAAAACAGCTCATCCACAGTGGCAGTTTAATGATGGACATCCCTATTGCACATGGGAACTACCAGCCACAAAACTTTAACCGTTATTTCAGCGGTCCGATCCGCATGGACAAAGCGCTGCAACTCTCTAAGAACTCTACTGTCGTACAAGTTCTTAGCTTGCTAGGGTCTGAAGAGTTCCTGAGTTTTTTAAACACAAGCCAAATCCCTCTAAAGGCAGATGACGCAAACTTATCTTTTGCTTTAGGCGGAGTAGGTACTAACTTAGAAGGTCTTGTTTCTCTCTACTCTTCACTAGTAAAAGAAGGGGTTGCCGTAAAACCGAGATACCTTGAAGGTGAAACAACGTCGCAGAATAAATTACTGACTCCAGAAGCGAGTTGGATTCTGTTTGACATCTTGTCTCAAATTCCACCGCCTCAGCGTTTTGCCCCTGCTCACGGCAGAAAAGTCGCTTGGAAAACAGGCACCAGTTACGGATTCCGCGATGCTTGGTCCATTGGCGTGAGCCCTAGATACACAGTTGGCGTATGGGTAGGAAGACCAGACGGCTCACCCAACGTAGGGCAAACAGGAGCCAAACAAGCCGCTCCCATCATGTTTGATGTGTTTGATTTACTTCCACCAGAATCTAAGCCACTCATCAAGCCTATCAATGTCTCTTCTAGCATTGTATGTTGGCCAAGTGGGTTATTACAGACGCAGATTAAACAAGAAGACTGTTTGAGCACTCAGCCCGCGTGGCTAATTGACGAGCAAGCACCACCAACGTTGAGGTACCAAGAACCTTTCAACACCTTGCATCAGTGGCCAGAGCCGTTGCAGCAGTGGTCACTCTCAAAAGGTATATCTTTGAATCAATCCGCACCGATTCGCCAAGAAAGCGTCACGATTTTAACGCCTCAGAACGAAATGCAGTTTTTTCCCTACCCCGGGCAAGTTTTAAACCTCAAAGCGAGCGTAGAGAATGCTGGTTGGTATTTGAATGATCAGCCACTTTCAAAGCCAGAGATTGAATTTGATCAGTTAAGCGATGGTCGTTACCAATTAACCGCCTGTCTAATTCACTGTGACAATGTCGTTATCCAAGTCTTTAAGTAATTTGCGCTTCAAACTTAGCCCAAGAATAGACGCTTTCAATACCATCCGTCACTGAAAATGATTGTCTTTCCTTCCTGTAATTCGCAATAATCTGTTCCAGCTGCAACGCACTTTTGAAAACTTGTAACAGTCAGCCGCGATCATTATTTGATCTAAGGCTACAGTTTCGACTACAAAGTGTAGTAAAATTACGCTAATTTGATTTATCAGTTACTTTGAATTTGACGAGGTTAGAACTATGTCAGCTAAGAAGCCAATGGCTCTAGTTATTTTGGATGGGTGGGGACACCGCGAAGACACAGCAAGCAACTCTATTGCTAACGCTAAAACACCGGTTATGGATGAGCTGTTAGCAACCCAGCCAAACACACTTATTTCTGCATCTGGTTTTGATGTAGGTCTGCCTGACGGTCAAATGGGTAACTCAGAAGTGGGTCACACCAACATTGGTGCAGGTCGTGTGGTATACCAAGACTTAACTCGTATTACTAAGTCGATTGCTGATGGTGAGTTCGAACAAAATGAAGCATTGGTTGCTGCTATCGACAAAGCCGTTAACGCAGGTAAAGCCGTTCACTTGATGGGTCTAATGTCCCCAGGTGGCGTTCACAGCCACGAAGACCACATTTACGCTGCAGTAAAAATGGCAGCAGCACGTGGCGCAGAAAAGATTTACCTTCACTGCTTCCTTGACGGACGTGACACTCCACCACGCAGCGCAGAAAACTCTCTAAAACGTTTTGATGACTTGTTTGCCGAGCTAGGCAAAGGTCGAGTGGCTTCTTTGGTGGGTCGCTACTACGCAATGGACCGTGATAACAACTGGGATCGCGTTCAAGTCGCTTACGAATTGCTGACTGAAGCAAAAGCAGAATTCACATACAGCAGCGCTGTTGAAGGTTTAGAAGCGGCGTACGCACGTGACGAAAACGATGAATTCGTGAAAGCGACAACTCTTCAAGCTGAAGGTCAAGAAGACGCAAGCATTCAAGATGGCGATGCGGTTATCTTTATGAACTACCGTGCGGACCGTGCTCGTCAAATTACGCGTACTTTCGTTACCGATTTCGCGGGTTTTGAGCGCAACGTATTCCCATCAGCAGAGTTCGTTATGCTGACGCAATATGCGGCAGATATTCCTCTGGCAACGGCATTCCCACCAGCTTCTCTAGACAACACGCTAGGTGAGTGGCTATCTAAGTGTGGCAAAACTCAGCTTCGTATGTCTGAAACAGAAAAATACGCACACGTTACTTTCTTCTTCAATGGTGGCGTAGAAGCTGAATTTGAAGGTGAAGAGCGTAGCTTAGTTGCTTCTCCTAAAGTGGCAACATACGACCTGCAACCAGAAATGAGCTCTGCAGAACTGACTGAGAAATTCGTCGCTGCTATCAAATCAGGCAAATACGACTCTATCATTTGTAACTACCCTAACCCAGATATGGTGGGTCACACAGGCGTTTACGAAGCTGCAGTTCAAGCTATCGAAGCTGTAGATGCATGCGTAGGTAAAGTGGTTGAAGCCATTCGTGAAGTAGACGGCCAGGTTCTTATTACGGCTGACCACGGTAACGCGGAAATGATGGTCGACCCTGAAACAGGCGGTACGCACACTGCGCACACTAACCTTCCAGTTCCATTGGTATACGTGGGTAGCCGTGAGCTTGAGTTTGTTGAAGGCGGTAAGCTGTCTGACCTTGCTCCGACAATGCTTCAGCTATCAGATCTGGAAATCCCTGCTGAGATGACTGGTCAGGTGATCGTTAATCTGAAATAATCATCCTCATAATCAAGAGGCTGGAACTGCTTCAGCCTCGTCTTATGGCGGAACGATTCATACGGATGAACCTGTTTAATTTACAGTATTCCTTAAACGCCAGTGCATTTCGCGCTGGCGTTTTCTCATGTCTTCTTATCGTTATCTCGACATTCAGTGGCAGTACACTTGCGGCTTCTCAAACTGAACTTAAAGGGGTAAAGACAGAAATTTCTCGCCAACAGCAGCAGCTCAATAAAGCACAGAAGCAGCTCAACAAACTGCAAGGCGAACTCAAAAAACAAGAGCTTTCAATCAATGCGATTGAGAAGACGATCAAGCAGACTGAAGCCAACCTAAAGAAAGCCAACACCAACCTAAGCCAATACCAAAAACAAAAGTCCTCTTTAGAAAAGCAGCAAAAATTACAAAGTGACACGTTAAAAGAGCTGGTCAAAACCTATTACATAACTCGACGCAAATACGATGCGGCATCCCTTCTGCAAAGTGATAACAAAGCCGAACTGGATCGCATTGGGCACTATTTCCAACACTTAGCCAAAGAGCGCACTAAAACTATTGAAGCACTCATGGCAACCGAAACCGAATTGGAAACCACCCACCGTGCATTGAGACAAAAACAACAAGAAATATCCGATTTGCTGGCGACTCAAAAATCCAAGAAGAAAGCACTAACCAGCTCACAATCAAGCCGTAAGAAAACCGTCTCTAAAATTAAAAACACCGTTAAGAACGACAAAACGTATTTATCCGAACTGCAACGCAACGAAAACCGATTAAAAGCCGAAATCGCCAAAGCCGCAAAACGCGCTGCTATTCCAATGAACGGTCTAAGCAAGCAAAAAGGACGACTTCCGTGGCCACTTCGAGGCAGAGTGTTGCACAATTACGGCACAAAGCAGACTGGGCAGGTAAACTGGAAAGGTATGGTGATCAGCGCTAAACACCAACAACCGGTAAAAGCCGTGTATTCGGGCACCGTGGTTTTCGCAGAATACTTACGAGGCTATGGCTTGCTTGTGTTAGTCGACCATGGAAAGGGCGACATGACGTTGTACGGCTTTAATCAGACTCTGATGAAAAAAGAGGGCGATAAAGTACAAGCCGGTGAAACCATTGCACTCGCAGGGGATACAGGAGGGCAAGACAGAACCTCCCTATACTTTGAGATTCGACGAAACAGTAAAGCTCAGAATCCGAAATCTTGGTTAACCAGATAAGAATACTTAATAAAGTACGAATAAAACAGAAAGGGAACTTGAAGCTCCCTTATTAAACTCTCTACGGTACTGAAACGTAAATTACTTAGTATAGAATTCTTTATACCAAGAGATAAATTCCGCAACCCCTTCTTTAACACTTACTCGAGGCTTGTAACCAGTTGCTGCGAATAGATCTTCGGTATCAGCATAAGTTTGGTAAACATCCCCAGGCTGCATTCCTCTGAAGTTTTTCTTAGCTTCGATTCCAAGTTCATTTTCAATCGCTTTCACAAAATCCATTAGGTTGATAGGTGAACCATGACCGATATTGTAGACGGCATAAGGGGCTGAACTACTTGCTGGAGTACCTGATTCAACAGTCCAGTTAGCACTTCTAGATGGCAAAATATCTGCGATACGAACTACACCCTCCACAATATCGTCAACATGTGTAAAGTCTCGCCACATGTCACCATTATTATTGATATCGATCGTTTCTCTATCAATAATCTTCTTAGTGAAAATGTATGGTGCCATATCAGGCCTTCCCCATGAACCATACACGGTGAAGAAACGAAGACCTGTTGTAGGGATATCGTAGAGGTGTGAATAGCTGTGCGCCATCAGCTCATTTGATTTTTTTGTTGCAGCATACAGTGACACTGGATGATCAACACTATCAGATGTTGCAAAAGGGACTTTTGCATTTAAGCCGTAAACAGAGCTGGAAGAAGCGTAAACCAAATGCTCAACGTTGTTTTGGCGGCAACCTTCCAGAATATTCAGATGACCAACCAAATTGGAATCCGCATAAGCATGTGGATTTTCCAGTGAATAACGAACGCCTGCTTGTGCTGCAAGGTGAATGACTCGATCAAATTTCTCGGAGGCAAATAGCTGTTCAATCGCTTTGCGATCAGCAATATCTATATTTACAAACTTGAATAGAGGGCTCTCAATGCGAGAAAGCCGAGCATGCTTTAAATTAACGTCGTAGTAATCATTTAGATTATCGATACCCACTACTTCATGCCCTAGAGCATTAAGCTTTTCTGCTGTAGCGCTACCGATAAAGCCAGCCGCACCTGTTACTAAGTACTTCATTATTTACAGATTCCTAAAGAAACAAACAGCCAGTCTCACAAGACTGGCTTGACTTAATCTATTGCTTGGCTAGTCACTACCAAACAGATCCCGCGTATATACTTTATCTTTTACATCGCTCAGCTCTTCCCCCATACGATTCGATACGATAACATCAGATTTCTTCTTAAATTCATTCAAATCTGTGATGACTTTCGAATGGAAAAACTCTTTATCTTCCAAAGCTGGTTCAAACACCAAAACTTCAATACCCTTCGCTTTCAAGCGCTTCATGATTCCTTGAATACTTGAAGCTCGGAAATTATCCGATCCCGCTTTCATGATTAAGCGATATATCCCAACCACTTTTGGTTGCTTTTGAAGAATAGATTCAGCAATGAAATCTTTGCGCGTTCGGTTGGCATCCACAATCGCTTGAACAATGTTGTTCGGAACGTCTTGATAGTTCGCCAAAAGCTGCTTGGTATCTTTTGGTAAACAGTATCCACCGTAGCCAAATGAAGGGTTGTTGTAATGGCTGCCAATACGAGGATCGAGACCAACACCTTCAATAATCTGGCGAGAATCTAATCCATGCGCTTCCGCGTAGGAATCCAACTCGTTAAAGTACGCAACGCGCATCGCCAAGTATGTATTAGAGAACAATTTAACAGCTTCAGCTTCTGTTGAGTTGGTAAAAAGAACTTCAATGTTCTCTTTTTCAGCACCTTGAACGAGCAGGTCCGCAAATTTCCTTGCCCTCTCACTTTGCTCACCAACAATGATTCGAGACGGATGCAAGTTATCATAAAGCGCCCGCCCTTCTCGCAAAAACTCAGGAGAAAATATAATGTTATTGCAACCTAGTTCTTTACTAATACGCTCGGTATAGCCAACTGGTACTGTTGACTTAATCACCATCGTCGCGTTTGGATTGATTGCCATGACATCTTTAATCACTGCTTCTACAGAAGCCGTTTTAAAGTAGTTAGTTACTGGGTCATAATCCGTTGGAGTCGCAATAACGACATACTCTGCTTCTTTGTATGCGCTTTCTTTGTCTAACGTCGCCACTAAATTCAACGATTTTTCCGCCAAGAAAGATTCAATTTCTTTATCCGCTATAGGGGATATTTTGTTATTGATCTGCGCCACTTTACTTTCAATGACATCCACAGCGGTAACTTCATTATGTTGAGCCAACAACACGGCATTGGACAAACCTACGTAGCCTGTCCCTGCTATTGCGATTTTCATTACTTACCTTCTATCTCAAGACTAAAATACGGTATTTCAAACACGGGTAATTATTATTAAATACAAAAACGTTAAATCGTGATTTTATACTGAATCTCACAATACGACCTCTAACGCTTTACTGAACAAAGCTACTCTCTAACTCTATCTCCAGAGCCTTTTCCGGATACTGTTTGTAAGATGTATCGAAAATAATTACGAACACTGATTGTTTTTATCATTTCACTGTCTAATTGTGATAATTTTTCGGGCGTTGACATGTCAACTTGATTAACTTGAGCCAATCCCGTGATCCCAGGTAATACATCGAAAACATGAAGCTCACTCCTTTTTTCAATCAACTCAGATTGGTTAAAAAGACAAGGTCTTGGACCAACTAAACTCATCTCGCCCTTCACCACATTGATAAGTTGTGGAAGTTCATCAAGTTTAGTTTTACGTAAAAAGGAACCTAATTTAGTGACTGAAGAAGCATTCACAAGATGAGTAGCGACCGATTTTGTTTCCACTGGCATAGTACGAAATTTAATAAGCGTAAAGGGCTTTAGATTTTTACCTACCCTTTCTTGGCGGAAGACTGGTGCTCCGGTATCGAACAATCCAACAATGTACACAATAAGCAATACTGGCCAGAGTACTATCAGTCCAATAATTGCAAACAAAAAGTCTAGGATGCGTAAAGTAAAAGTCATACTGAATCTTATCAACTATAGTGAAATACACGTTTTCATTTTTTGGATGCCAAAAAGTGATCAACGGTTCTTTGAATACCTTCTTGAAAAGAAATGGAAGGCTGCCAGTTAAGGCGAGAAAATGTATCCGTCGCATCAACTTCTAAATTCCCAGCGATTCTATCCATTACGGCTTTTTTTCCAAGTAATGATGCAGCCAATGTTAACATGTGAACGGGGATAGGGAGCATAAAATAACGCTTAGACATACTCGATGAAATCGCGTTAAAAATCTCCGGGGTCGACACGCTTTTACCATCAGAAACTAAGAAAGTTTGACCTCCAGCCTTATCGTTTGTGACACATTCGAGAATCAAATCTACTAAATTATCGATATATACTAAGCTCCGAGCATTTTTGACACAGCCAAATGGTAAGGGGACCCCCGTATGGACAATCTTCATCATAGAGCGGAAATTTGCTTTAACACCAGGTCCATATACCAAAGGCGGACGAATAATAACCACATCCAGCCCAGTTTCTTTTGAGAGCCGTTGAAGTTCTATTTCTGCTTCGTATTTGCTATTTCCATAAGGGTCTAGTGGTGCAGTATCAACCTTTGATGTAAACGCTTTTCCAATTCCGGTGCTTTCGCCATTCACCTTGATTGAGCTTAGAAAAATAAATCTTCTCACACCGGATTTTACCGCCTGCCTAGCAAGATGAATCGTTGCTTCCGTATTTACTCGTTGGTACGCTTTGAAAGCGGAAGCCTCATCTTCTTTCATTTGATGCACTCGCGCAGCACAATGTATAACACAGTAAACACCGCACAAAGCATCATCCCAATCCGTTTCAAGCCCAAGGTCGAGTTGAAAAAAATCGAATCGCTTATCAACTTGTACTGTATTTCTGTGCTGAACACTCACATCCCACCCCATGTTGGATGCCTTTTGAGACACTCTACTGCCAACAAAACCCGTTCCGCCCGTTACAAGTACTTTCAAATTCCCACCGCTTAGCCTTTCAAACGCTCAGAAGCAAAATTGCCGCCTAGCTTAAATAACTTAAGAATATTACAATACACCCGATAAAAGATAAAAATGATTCCACAATTCAGAGCAATAAATGATAAAGCTACTTAGTCGACTTTTAAGCGCTAGCCGAAAAAACAAACGTCTTATCAGTATTTCATACGATTCAATTGCTATCGTATTATCGATCTATCTTGCTACAGCATTGCGCTTAGACGACTTCACTTTCGAAATTGGACTCGACGAAACAGCCAGTGCCCTTTGCACAGTTATCGTGACGATATTTTGCTTCATACGGTTAGGGATGTATCGAGCAGTTCTCCGATATATGATGCTACCAGCCCTAGGAAATATCTTTATTGCGGTTGTTATCTCATCGGTGACGCTTGCTTTGAGCAGCTTCTTTTTTCAGTCTTTTGTACCTCGAAGTGTTCCTTTCATCTACTGTGGTTTCGCTATCTTAGCTATGGGTGGCCCAAGAGTACTTTTCAGAACCATCTACTACCATTATTACCGAAGAAAAAAGCCAAACGTATTTATCTACGGAGCGGGGGCTACTGGTCGAGACCTTGCTTACGCCTTAGTACAAGGTAATGAGTATCACCCAGTCGTATTGCTAGACGATGACGCGACTAAAGCAGGGCAAGTAATGTTCGGCATCAAAGTACATCACACAGAGGACTTTGAAAGCCTAATGTCTCTGTATCAGCCTGTTAAATTGCTACTAGCAATCAACAATATCAATAAAGGCGAGCGCTTAAGGCTGTTAGAAAAGTTATCAAACTGGCCCATCGCCGTTCAGTCGGTCCCATCTGTAGAAGACATTGCAGCGGGTAGAGCTCAAGCAACAGACGTAAAAGATCTCGATGTAGCCGATCTATTAGGGCGCTCCCCTGTTGAACCAGACATTGATTTGATGGAAAAAAACATTCTTGGTAAGAATGTTATGGTTACTGGGGCTGGAGGGTCTATCGGCTCCGAGCTTTGCCGCCAAATTGCGAACTATAAACCTAAAACTCTTATCTTATTTGAGCTCAATGAGTACAACTTATACGCGATCGATCAGGAATTACAACTACTCAAAGAGAAGCAGAGTTTGGACATTAAGATTGTTGCTTCATTGGGTTCTGTTCAGAAAGAAAATCGATTGCTAAAAATTATGCAAGCTCATGGTGTAGATACTGTATATCACGCTGCAGCGTACAAACACGTTCCTCTTGTAGAAGATAATGCTATTGAAGGCATAAGGAATAATGTTTTTGGTACCCTAGCCTGTGCCAATGCAGCCATCGAAGCGGGAGTTAGCCACTTTACACTCATATCAACCGACAAAGCCGTTCGGCCGACAAATATTATGGGTGCGAGCAAAAGAATGGCCGAATTGGTACTACAAGCACTTGCAGATAAGCAAACAGACACTATTTTTACCATGGTACGCTTTGGTAATGTACTGGGCTCTTCAGGTTCAGTTGTTCCACTATTCAAAAAACAGATAAAGAAAGGCGGACCAGTAACCGTCACCCATACTGATATCACTCGTTACTTTATGTTGATTCCCGAGGCTGCGCAGCTTGTTATTCAAGCCGGAGCCATGGCGCACAACGGTCAGGTGTTTGTATTGGATATGGGTGAACCCGTTAAAATCTTGGATCTCGCCAAAAGAATGATTCATTTAATGGGGTTACAAGAGTATGTGGAAGGCACTGGAGAAGAGGGGGATATTGCTATAAAGATTACTGGGTTAAGACCCGGGGAGAAACTATATGAAGAGCTTTTAATTGGGGATGATGTTGAAGGTACAAGCCATCAAAAAATCATGACGGCTTTGGAGGAAAAATTGACGTGGCGAGATATGAGTAAATTAATAGAAAGAATGGATACTAGTTGCCACAATTTTGATTCTGAAAGCATTCAAATGCTATTACTCGAAGCACCTACAGGATATACGCAGCAATGAATTAATCACCAATTGATATTGTACAACCTACCATCAAAAAGATCACTTTCTGCTATTAACCTCTGTACTGATACAGGAAAATACTGTTTCAAATAGTTGATATCACCAGAGTCGAATGTTAACCCGCTTAAGTCTACATAACGATCTTTACGCACAATAATTGAAATATTGTAATCATATGTATGTATCGAGGCATTGCGGCAGTCAAAGCCAGCCAAAATCATTTGGTATAAAAGTAACCCTGCATTATATAAATTAACATGCCCTCCAACAATCTCATGTTTAAGTGGAGGTACTGTCAATGCAGCAATCCCATCGTCTTTCAGATCGCTATACACTTTCGAAAGAAACTTGTGAGTATCAGGTTGATGCTCCAGTACATGAGAAGCCCATATACAATCAAATTTCTCTTTCGGCTGATACTTATAATAATCACACTTAACTACGTTTTTTGAGTCGCTACATTTCTTAAAATAAACCGATTCTCCATAATCTAACGCCGTAACCGATTTACCATTCTCTAAGAATATATCTGTATGTCTACCTTCGCCGGAGCCAATGTCTAAAATCGATTGAAATTTAAAATCTCGCAAGAGTTTAGATAATGCTTGAGCAGAAGTGAGACCATAATGTTTTGTCTCATCATTGACTCTCTCTCTCTCTATTTTATCTTTAATATATGGATGTGTTGCAAAGTAATCTAAAATCTTTGTTTTCAGGACTACCGGTATCAGACTAGCTATTTTATATTGCATTATATCCACTTAATTCCATGTTTATGAAAAAATCTGACCATTGATCTCAAAAAGAAAGAAATATGCTTTACCCCTTTCTTTCCGGTATTACCACCGAAATGTTTAATAACAAAATTAGGGTTGTAATAGATTGTACCTTTCTCACCAAGCCTCAAGCTGAGGTCAAAATCTTCGAAATAAAGAAAGAAATCTTCATCAAAACCACAAACCTCAATAAGATCTTTTTTTCGACACATCATACAACAGCCGCTTGCAATTTTTGCAGATGTAATAAGGTCACTATCAAGAACATCTTGGCAAGAATATGCGTTTAGAGTCTTTCTAAAAATGTTATTGAATATAGATATATCTAAAAAAGCGTAACACCAAAACCAGTAAGGACGGATACTGTTTTATTCCAGAAAGAACTTTTCCTTTACTATCCAGAATTTTAGGGGAAACTAGTATACAGTTTGAGTTCTTTTCTAATTGAGAAATAGCAACTTCAATTGCATTCTCATCAAAAATAACATCCGGATTTAATATTAGATGATAATATCCGGAATCCTCAAAGATGGAAATATTATTGCTGACACCGTATCCAGGATTGTCATGCCTTACAGTATGCTCAAAGTTAATAGTAAATCCAAAAGTATCATTATTCAAAGCAGCCTCTAATGATTTAACATCAAAGCAGCCCTTATTATCTAAAACTCTAACATTTAAAGCTTCGATTTGCGCATGCTTCGATGAGAGAATTAAGGACTCCAATACCGACTTTATTTCACTCAAACTATGCCCATAGACAACAATAGATACATCTAATATTCTTTTGATTTTCTTATCATACATCAAAAAACTTACCTTTAATCTTGTCAACTACTCGTCTAAGCTTTGCGCCAAACATGTAAGAATAATTATCTTTGATATCATTGACATGCCAATCTAAGGTTACTGAAGCTTGCTTTAAAGGTTCAATTTCTTGAATTTTCTTCTCTAATTTTCTAATTCTGATTTCTAAATTCTGATTTTTTATTTCTGATAAATAACTTCGATCTTTAGATTTCGATATAAAATATTCGATCACACTATGAAGGTCAGAACTACATTTCTTTTCAGGGTGGTAATAGTTAACTTGGTATATGTATGCAGCATAAAATAACTCAAAAATATTTCGTCTGCTATTTCTTCTCTTCACAAGTTTTTTATCTCGAGTTACACCCCAGCCAGCATAAAATGGACTGCCGTACACAACGACTTCTTTCCCACACATTAAGGCTTCAAACCCCATTTGCGTAGTCGCGCAATATACAATGTCAACTCTTTTTAATAGATCAATCGAATTTGAGTTTTCAGTTATTACTTTAAACCCTCTATCTTCTAGGTTTTTAGGATCATAGTGCCCTTTTCTAATCCCTAGCGCTGTTTCAGGGTGAAGTTTAACTATCACATCTTTATCTGGATTCTCTGCTTGAGCATCATTTAGCATATTCTCGAAATCACTTGGTTCAGCTCCACCAAGTTGTATCGACATATCTCCATATACCTGATCGATGACCAAAACTGTACCCTTACCCTGATCTACACAAAGCGAGCAAGTATCAACTGAACAGTACTTTGTAATGTTATTGCTGACCATTGAATAAATCGTATCTGCTAACTCACTTTTTTCTTGTTCAGTCAGAATAAATTCATCATCGTTTAATAAGTTTTCTATCGATGATTCCTGATTACAGTCGTAATAGCAGCCAAGTGGATCATAGCGTAGTGACGCAGAAACCTCACCAAAAGCCATTGGGAAAAAGGAACGTAAGAAACCGTCTTCAATAATTAATATAGGTTTACTGTGTTTAACAGCATAATTAAGTAACATTTGACAATTTACGTCAGTTTCCGAAACCCCCCAAAGTACAACAAAATCTATATCATTTGCCTTTGGCTCGGGATCAGTATGCTTATGAAATTTAGCTATATTAAGGAACTCTTCAGTTAAGTTTTGATATCGTTCAGAAAACTCTTCCTCAACCAAAAGAGACATTCCGTAGGCTGATTTACTACCATTCAGTAAATTACGGTCAAAGGGTTTGTCTGAAATGTGTTTTCTGAGAATCTCGCGAAAATCCATAATATTCCTATATTTCAGCACTAAATATTTTTAAGCATTTCTTCTGTCGCTTTATCAATTCCAACGCCAGGTAAAATGAAATTTGAAGCATCAAAACGAGACTGCGTATCACCGATCATACTAACAGCCGTAATCAAGCTTTCAGCTATTGATTGAGCGGAGTTATCACAGCTCACAATATTTTTTGAGAAATCAGACAAATCTCTATTTTCAAATCTATTTACAACTGTTACTAGACCTGCTCTAGGAAACTCGATACATGGATACGCGAATGCAGGAGATATAATACAAGACATACCCAAATTAAATTTATTTAGAAAACTGGGGTAATCAGAAAAGTCGATTTTTCCTAAGTTTTTAATCTTAAAGTCACCATGTAAGACGTCTTCAGACTTCTCGCCTATTCCAACTATTTCCATGCTTTTATATTTCTCAGGCATATGCTCTTTCACATAATCGATAAAAATCCTCAATGCCGCGACTTTAATTTCATATATGTTTTTATCTACTGTAGGTCTAGAATAAAAAACCAGTTTAATATTACTACTTTCCATTCTATCTATGGGTAAAGGGTAAGTATCACAGGGCTCACCATGTAATATTTGGTCTTCACTCCAATCTTTTATAAGACCAAGACTTCTCATATAACCACAAACAAAGACTGAATTGTTAAATATCGGATAGTAGTTATTATCTTCTAAGGTAGACTTAGAGCGAATATACTCACTCCCCCAACGATAAAGCATAGATGGCTCATAGTCTTGGATTACGTAAGCAAATTTACTTGTTTTAAAGTGGTTTAGCTTCCTATATTTTATAAAGTCTTCAGCAGATTCCCAAAAACCAGCAATAAATTTGTCGTCAGTGCTAAATTCCTTGACTTGATTTCGGTATGTAGCTGCACTTACAACTTCTACTTTTCTCTCTACAACACTCGCTTCTAACCCTGTTATTTCTGGTAAGAAAGATAGAAAGTCCTTTTTTAATTCTTCGGTATGAAGACCGTAATTTACTATTCTAATATTTTCTTTCTTCTCAATAAGCTTAGGAAGCATCTTTAAAATGGTATTTAACCCCCCCATCGCCCATTTCTTTTCAATCGTCCAAATACCGATATTTATTGATACCTCTTTATTAAGTTTCTCCTTGAGGGATGCACTAATGATTTCATTATTTCTTAAAACGAGTAAAGACAGAGAAAGGACTCGGTTTACTAATGGGATTTTTCCTATGGGAGTCCTTCTATCCAAGATAGAGAAAAATCGATATAATTTTATTAATGCTGCGTCTGGTAATGATTTGTAAACTAACTTCATCACTAGAAAAACCGGACGCTTTATCATTTTATTTACCATTGTTTTGAACTTTACTATAAGGTTTGCTAGGAAAAATCTTATATAGTGGAACCAAAGAAACTTGAACGCATTATCATAATTTTTAGTCACGAAACAGTCTTTTAAAATACCGTTATTCAACGTGCTAATTTTCTTTCTTATTTCTTTATGATTTTGATTATTAAATTGACCACACATCCCAGTGTTTACTATACGATATTTAACTAAAATATCTGGAACCTTTGATATAGAGTAACCTCTATTTATTGCTCTATTATATAGGTCCCAATCTTCAGCAAAGACTTCTTCATTGTATTTCAGTTTTTTAAATGCTGATGTCTTACCAAATAAAGTACTATGGCATATTCTTGTTGTTTTATAGCTCTCTTTTGTTATTAGTTCTTGTGTATCTTTGAGGTCTAAAGACGCTGCAATAAAATTGAAATGCAATTCTTCCATCGAAGATATATTGGCATAGGCTTCTCCATCATTCTCTTCATCATAAAAACACTGCACTCTTGAACCAAGGAAATCAATCTCTGGTTCACTTTCTATCGCTTGTAACTGAACTGCAAATCGATTGGGTAGTGCTATGTCATCAGCATCCATTCTAGCAATGTAACGCCCTCTGGCCTTCGCTATACCTTTATTCAGACTAGCTGGGAGTTTTAAGTTAATGTCATTGTTTATTATTACAACTCTAGTATCACGCTCTCTAAAAGCCTCTAGAATTTCCAATGAACTGTCAGTTGAGCAGTCGTTAATAATGATAAATTCAAAATTTTCGAAAGTCTGATTTAAAATAGATTCAATAGTATCTTCAATATATTTTTCACCATTATAAACGGACATTACAACTGATATAGCTGGCTCTTGTGGCTGCATAAATAACCTTTATTACTCTATATTTTTGACAATTCAACGAGTTTATTAAAACTGGTATTGTTCTCCACTAGATTGTTGAACGAGTCCACCTCTTCAATCCTACCCCAGTTAACAAGTATCACTTTATCGGATCTACGTATGGTAGATAACCTATGAGCAATAGCTATTATAGTCGTTTTACCTTTTAGATTAGCCAATGCATGAGATATCTCACTCTCACTTATTACATCAAGAGCGGATGTAGCCTCATCTAAGACAATTATTTCTGGCTTATTGTATAAAGCTCTAGCAATTGCTACCCTTTGTTTCTGCCCTCCAGATAAAGCTTTACCTGACTCTCCTAGTTTAAAGTTAAGCCCTTCTGGTTTAGAAAGGAAAAAGTCCAGAAGGTTTACTGTTCGTAATACACTTATTACTCTTTCTTCATCAATTTCAGCCGAGTCACTTCCATAAGCGATATTGTTTTTAACTGACATATCTCCGATAAATGGATTTTGTGGAACATACCCAATCTTCTTTCTAAGGGCTCTAACATCAGAATTTCCGGCTACTTTTTCATCAATTAAGAGATTGCCAGATTTTGGTATAAGTAACCCCATTAAAATATCAACAATTGTTGTTTTCCCAGACCCAGAGTGACCAACAACGCCTACAAATTCGCCTTTATTAATAGTTAAATTTATGTCGAGTAAAACGTCAACATCATTATATGAAAAATATACTTTGTTAAGTGATATAGATTTGGAGAATAAGTATTCTTCGGAATCAACATTCTCGTCAGAGACAGTATCTTGATTTTTGCTTATCTCCGAGAATTCTTTCATTAGAACTCTTACAGATTCCATAGATGCTCGCACTTGAGAATATGAAGTAAGAATTCTATTTATAACAGGTGTAAGACGAAAAGCGATAGCTACAAGTATTGCTAAACCTGCAAAATGATTGGAAGAATCTTCGCTAAAATAAACAGTAGTACATACCAACACAACTATACAAAGAATAATTATGATTTCCGTTAAATATAATGGAATGTATTGTATTAGATTCATTTTCCTTTCATTGTCAGTAACTCTTCTATTGGAAACACTAAACAAATCCGAAAAATATTTTTCTCTCAAGAACATTTTTGTTTCTTTTATCGCTTCAATTCCCTGCTTCAAATTGCTAAGGTTATTTTCTTTAACTCTAACACTATCTTTATTTATTTGGTAATTTGCTGATTTGAGAAACTTCAATTGAATCCAAATAAGAACTCCAAGGCACAAAGAAGTAACAATAGTTGCTTCAAAAAAATTGACAAGCATGTAACCCATAAGACATAAGGCTACAATGCTATAAGAGATTATAAAAAGCACTTGAAGTAAGTAACCGTTTACAGAGGAGCTAACGGTAGAAGTGAGAGTATTAATGATAGCTGTTGAAGCTTGTCTTAGGTGAAACCGATAATTCAACCCCAAATATAGTGACATAAATTTTTCTGAGAGTTCATTTCGCCATCTAGTAACTAAATTAAATTGGAAATACTGAAACGCGAGCATATATATATCTTTGAGGATAAAGCAAGAACCACACAAGAATCCAACTACATATACCATCATGGAATAATCATCAAACCCAAGAGATTCATATATATACATCAAAATCGAACTGTTAGCTACCGAGCTTGGATCCATTGCCACTTGTACAAATGGTAAAATTAACATTATGCCAAAAAGCTCAAGAATACCTGAAAAAAAGGCACCTATAATAATAAGAAAAAAATCAAAAGTTAATTTCCTATCAAATAGTTTGAGAAATTCTAAAGTGAATCTTATCAACTTATTTAATCCTCTTTAGATGTTCTATTATTAAATCTATATCATAATCTGTATTTCTATCTAGATAGTCGTAGCAGCTATCTAAGTCTGATATATTTGATGGGTTATCTCTAAGCAGCATAACCTTAACAAAAGGGTCCTTTGAATCGAGTAGTTCCTTCCAAGCAACAAACTTAATATTTGAATTATCTTTTAAAGAAAAATCACCTAATTTCGCCCAATATTTCCCAAATAGACATTTAATAGCAACCACTTTTTTTAGATATGTATCTTCACTTTGCCAACTTCTTTTTAATAACTCTATTATTCTTGAATACTTATCTTTATAAATCTTAGTGTTATTCAAACTAGACAAAATTCTGGTATGATTTAAATATGAGCCTGATATGAAGCCAGATTTAGTAAGTAGTTTTGTAAGACCTACTTCATAATTCTCAACAATTTTATCTTTACTATCTTCTACCTTAATTGTTCTTAAAAATCCATTAAATATATCAGATAGAAAGACCTCTTTTTTAAATACAAGAAAGTAGCTTTGCAGATGATATGCTATTTGATTGCTATCAGTTATCCCCCAAAAGTCTACAGACTGATGCTTCATCTCATCAAATACTTTTATTAATGGGTAAACAGGACCATAACAACTGTCGTTACAGAAGATTACTTCATCATATTCACTTAAATCATCAATTGATGCTAAGCCGACCTGCCAGCTCATAAAGTCATAACCAACATTTTCTCTTACAATTATCTTTTTTACTATTCGATTAATGGACGTTGGATTACTAATATTACTAACACTGACGAATATAATATCATCTGAAACTTTACTAAGCTCTTCTAGGTAGTGAATCACATAATCATCGACTATATCGTCTCTGTCGTAATGAGCAAAAATAGTGAGTCTTTTCATTATTTAAAGTCTGGGTTTAATTTATAATCCTGTAAAGATGGTTGTAACTTATCCTTACTCGAGACATTAGCAATAGAGACATCCACAAGCCAATCTATAGCTATATCAGTGTCGTTATAAAGTATCCCTCCTTCTGAGTCTGCATGATAAAACTCATCACAAAGATACGTCACTTCAACTTCTTTAGACAACGCAGAGAAGCCATGGGCAAACCCATAGGGTATATACAACCCTTTTTGGTTTTCTTCACTCAATTTGATGGCAAAGTATTCTCCAAAGGTTGGCGAACTAGACCTTAAATCTACAGCAACATCCAGTATTTCACCTTTGATCACTCTAATAAATTTTGCTTGTGGGAAATTTCCACTCTGAAAATGAAGCCCACGTATAGTGCCATAGCTAGACCGCGATTGATTCTGTTGAACAACATTGAATTCAATACCAGAATCTACAAATAAATTTTTATTATAGCTTTCAAAGAAGAAACCTCTCTCATCTTTGAATACTTTAGGCTCAAAAATATAAAGACCTTTAATTTCTGAAACTTCTTTTAACATCTATCCGTCCTTTAAAAAAGCGGCAATTTCTGAAAGGTTATCATTCCAATTATAATATTTGATGCGTTCTTTACTTCTTTCAACTTTAGTTTTTGCACGCCCCCTATCACTCAAAATCTTAACTAATTCAGGGACCATTTCATGAAAAACCGGTGATACATAATACACTTCTTCTTCAGAAAATTTTCTCATGAGCTCTTTATTATAATTAGCGATTAAACATACACCTGCCTGAATCAAATCTAGCTGATGATAGGTAATCGTTGGTGTACTAATAAAGCTTATTCCAAAATGACATTTCGCGTATAATTCTTTAATCTTCGATTCTGAATCCAGATCTCCTAAAACTATACAGTTACTTGGTAACTTACCTTTAATTTTATGTAAATCCTCACCAACAAAGAAAAATCTATAATCATCACCAAGTATTTTTGCAACCTTAGAAATGGCTGTAAAAAGGGATTCAAAGCAATTTCTAGAATGACTAGGTCTTGCATACACAACTACATTTGTACTAACGTCACCACGTCTTTCAAAACGACAGCTAGAAAGTGACTCATTCATCCCTGGAGTATATACATAAGAAGGTTTCTGTGAAATTTTTGAGTAAACCTCTGAAATTGAAAATGAATTTGTCAACCCAGTAAACCCGAAGCGATATGTAGATTCAACTAGTTCAAACATACTACCTCGGTTGTAGAATGTTCGCTCATCATCCTGTAGTAAGTAAAATTTCTTCTTACAGCGGTTAAATTCCAGCAAATCAAAAGCCGTCGTCCAAAAAGTACAAACTCCCAAACTACAACTGGGTACTTTATTCAAGTTTTCAATAATTTCATATCGTAAATTTGGATAGTTTAAATCGAGCTTACTAGCTATTTGACCCAAAGAATTATCTCTAATAACGAAGTAGTTTTGGGTCCCAAAATTGGCACTTAAATATTCTGCTATTTTAAGTATTGTAACAATACCACCAGCCCTATGGTTTCCAACTGATGGTAAAAACCATGCAACACTATCAATTATTTCGAGCTTTACTCTTTTTTCAACAACACTTTTATTCAACACTAGCGATTCGCTTTCAGCTTGGAATAATTCAAACGGTTTTAGTTTCCTACTTGGGAAGAAACATTCCAAAAATTCAGCTATGCTTTTCTTACTAATCATTTATTGTGCTTTGATAATAGCTAAACATTCGTTAAGAGCATCTTGATGATGCCTTATCGATATACCAAATCTGTTTTTTACTTTTCTCTTACTTAGCACAGAGTAGTTAGGGCGTTTTGCCTTTGTAACAAATTCATCACTTAATATCGGTATAACTGAACATTCAAGCTCTAAAACACGCATTATAGTACAAGCTATATCATACCAGCTACATACACCTTCATTGGTAACATGGAATATTTCGCGCTCACCTTTTTCAAGACGCTCTGCTATGATCATCAAAATACCAACCAAATCGGGAACATAGGTTGGACTGCCTACCTGATCATAAACTACATTAACCTCCTTTCTATTTTTGGAGATTCTGATCATTGAACCTATAAAGTCTCGACATTGTTCTGAAAACAGCCAAGCAGTTCTAACAATTGCACATGACTCAGAATGTTTAAGAACCTCTTTCTCGCCCTCCGCCTTTAATCGTCCGTAAACAGAGAGGCCCGCCGTATCATCTTCTTCAATGTAAGGTGTATTTTTTTTACCGTCAAAAACATAGTCTGTGGAAATATGAATTAATTTCATTTCATATTTCTTTGAAAGCTTCGCTAAGTTTTTGGGTCCCGTAACTGTAATGGCATGTCCCCATTCTACATTGTCTTCAATATACTCAGCATTAGCTCCTGCGGCACAATTTATAATCACTTCTATATTTTTATGCTCGATAAGATAGCTTTCTACACTTTCTTCTGATGTGATGTCGAGTTCATCATGTGAAGCGAAATAGAACTTATCTAGATCTGCTGTTTTTCTTATTTCAGTCGCTAATAACCCATTGGCTCCAGTAACTAAGATCATATCATTCCTTATTCTTCCATTATCGCCAAATTGAGGTCATATCAAATTTACTACAAGAGTATTATTTTCTTGCAGCCAATCGATTCAAGTATTGACCATACTCATTCTTCATCATTGGTTCCGCGATTACTGCTAACTCTTCATCCGTTAACCAATTATTCTGCCATGCAATCTCTTCTAAACACGCAACTTTTAAGCCCTGAACGTGTTCAATCGTTTGTACAAAAGAGGATGCCTCATGCAAACTTTCATGAGTACCCGTATCTAACCACGCAAAGCCTCGCCCAAGTAGCTCAACGTTCAAGCTACCATCATTAAGGTACATCTCATTTAGTGTGGTGATTTCTAACTCACCACGAGCAGACGGTTTGACCTGTTTTGCCATTTCCACAACACGATTGTCGTAGAAATACAAACCTGTTACCGCATAATTCGATTTGGGCACCTGGGGCTTTTCTTCGATTGAAACCGCTTTCATCTCGGTATCAAACTCAACCACTCCAAAGCGCTCTGGGTCTTTTACTTGGTAACCAAAAACTGCTGCTTGCCCCTGCTCAGCCAGTTCTCTTGCGTGCTTTAATTGCTGACCAAAGGACTGACCATAGAAAATGTTGTCGCCTAAGACTAAACAAACCGAATCATCACCGATGAATTCTTCACCAATGGTAAAGGCTTGGGCTAAACCATCGGGGCTTGGTTGAATTGCATACTCTAGATTGATACCAAAATCGGAACCGTCGCCGAGCAAACGCTTAAAGCTGGCGTTATCTTCTGGTGTAGTGATGATTAATATGTCTCGAATCCCAGCCAGCATTAACGTCGATATTGGATAAAACACCATCGGTTTGTCATAAATCGGGAGCAACTGTTTAGAGACGCCACGAGTCAGAGGGTAAAGGCGCGTCCCTGAGCCACCTGCTAAAACGATACCTTTCATTTCGAATCTCCTGAACCAAGGCGCTCACGCGCATATGAACCATCAAGCACTCGAGACCACCATTTTTGGTTACTGAGATACCATTCGACCGTCTTTCTAATTCCAGATTCAAAGGTTTCTTCTGGTATCCAGCCAAGTTCACGTTCAATCTTTGACGCATCAATAGCATAACGAACATCGTGACCAGGTCTGTCTTTTACATACGTAATCAAGTCTGAGTAGTTTGCAATACCTTCTGGCTTTTCTGGTACCAGTTCTTCCAGTAATGAGCAAAGTGTTTGCACCACCTCAATATTCGCTTTTTCGTTGTGACCACCGATGTTATACGTTTCCCCTATTTCGCCTTCAGTCGCGACCTTATAAAGTGCGCGAGCGTGGTCTTCAACATAGAGCCAATCACGGATCTGCATACCATCGCCATATACTGGGAGCGGTTTGCCTTCAAGCGCATTGAGGATCATGAGTGGAATTAACTTTTCTGGGAAGTGGTAAGGACCGTAGTTATTAGAGCAATTGGTAACCAGCGTAGGCAGTCCATAGGTGCGTTGCCAAGCCCTAACTAGGTGATCGCTTGATGCTTTTGATGCCGAGTATGGGCTGCTTGGCTCGTAAGATGTGGTTTCTGTAAATAGGTCATCCGTTCCCTCAAGGTCACCATACACTTCATCTGTGGAGATGTGATGGAAACGGAAGCTTTCTTTTTTCGCTGCATCCAATTGGCTGTAATAACTTCTAGATACTTCCAAAAGGTTGTACGTACCAATAATATTAGTTTGAATAAATTCGGATGGTCCATCTATCGAACGGTCAACGTGGGATTCAGCGGCTAAGTGCATAATGATATCTGGCTTGTGCTGCTCAAACACATGTTCTAACGCCGCTTTATCACATATGTCTATTTGCACAAACGTGTAGCGATCAGACGTGTTAACCGTTTCTAAAGATTCTAGATTTCCGGCATAGGTCAACTTATCTAAATTAACCACAGAATTGCTTGTTTTTTCAATAATATGTCTTACTACTGCCGACCCAATAAATCCAGCACCACCGGTTACCAATATCTTCATGCTTCCAACCCGCTTGTGTTTTCACTTCTGTTTAAAATCTCAACTTGCCCATAGAATTCGAGCACGCTACCGCCCTTGGATAACACTTCCAAAATGCGAACAAATCGAGGAAATCGCCTTAAAAAATGTCGGAATTGTAACTGAATTTTGATTGGGGTTCGAGGGTAATCTATATTACTTCTTTCAACTTGATAATTTCCAAACATGTGATAATGCTTGATTCGTATGCTGTGCAATCTATTGGTGGTAACATTCTTCAAATAAAAAATATGCTAATGTTCAATGATTGTTACTTTGTATAACTTCAAATATCACACCGAATCGATTACCATTGCGAGACTACTGTGATTGCACATTAGTTTTTAGGCTAATTAGAATAAAATTTATGAATGATAGTATCAGTGAAACCTTGCAAAGGCGCCAGCAAACAGAGCCACCAATTCAAAAAGATATTGGCTCTCCAACAATAAATATTTCAGGCGGGGACACATCTAAATCAGATAACTGCGTATATGTTTTCTGTCCGGAAAGTGATGCTGTTGGAATAATGACGGTTTTAAAACGGCATTCTCACATACCAGTCTGCTTAAATGACTATTCCATTAGAGACTTTAAAAACAAAACCCTGTGCCATTTCAAAAGTGCGCAACTCTCTCCTGAACAACAAAGTTTTTTGGTCGCTGCAACTGAATTGGGAGCGCAAATAGAGCCTTTAGTGAGCTTCCTAGATCGAGCACTAGGGTACACTGAAACCGAGCTTCTTCATAGTGGGTACTTCTTACACCAAAAAGCATTTTCCATCCTGTCTAGTAGAAAAAATAGCTGGGAAAAAAGAAGTATTGACCTGTTATTTGTATTTCTTCTTGCGTGGGCAGCCATTCCCATAGGCTTATTCACTGCATTACTTATTAAGCTTGAATCCCCGGGTCCAGTCTTCTTCAAACAAAGAAGAACGGGACAGTTTAATGATGAATTCGATGTAATAAAATTCAGATCAATGAGGAATGATGCCGAAAAGGATGGAGCAAAATGGGCTTCACAAAACGACGCCCGTGTTACCCGCGTTGGAAAGTTTATTCGAAGAACTCGTATTGATGAGTTACCTCAACTAATTAATGTCCTTAAAAATGAAATGTCGATGGTCGGCCCACGCCCAGAGCGAGAAATTTTCATTAAAAAGTTGGAAGAGGAAATTCCTTATTATCGTTTTCGCCACGCGGTAAAACCTGGTGTTACTGGTTTAGCTCAGGTTAAGTACCCATACGGGGCATCAGTAGAAGATGCTATATGGAAGCACAAATACGATATTTTTTATATAAAACATCAAAATTGGCGCATGGAGTTAAAAATTTTGCTTCTAACAATTAAAACTGTTTTATTCGGGATGGGTCGTTAAAGAAAAGGTGAGGCAGGGTAAAGTTGCTCTGTAGTATCGCTCTATCTTGTGATAAGTAAAAAAATACGATACTTTCCTATGAATTATACCTTAACAAAAAGTCACAAATTGTCAGCAAAATTGCAGGGCATCCGTATGGGTGGTTGATTTTTAGCCACCTCTATCAATCCCGCCACAAGGGCTTGTTCCAAGAAAGCGGGTTTCATCATGCAGCGTTTCTGTTTCATTGGTGGGTTCCGCTCTGAGTATGTTCGGTATCATGTGCCCGTCATTCCGCAGCCAATTTCAGAATTAAAATAATGTGAACCCAGTGATCGTTTGCAGCTATTAGTGCGATAGACCTCTTGATCGCGCTCCCCAGTTTTGATCTATTACTGCTATTTAACGAACGCTTATTATGTCTACTACTCAACCTATCATTAAACGCCTAGACCACTTAAGGCTAACCGCTGCTTTCTGCCATGAAGTCGGTTTACCAGGTATTATTGGTCGCATCACTCCCAAATACTCGGATCACAACGTATCACATGGCGACGCTGTCTTAGCACTGATTCTGAATGGCCTTGGCTTTCACAGCAGAACGCTGTATATGTTCTCTGACTTCTTCGAGACGAAGCCTGCAACCAAGTTGCTCGCTAAAGACATTGAAGCACACAGTTTAACTGACGATGTACTTGGACGTACATTAGATGCTTTATATGAAATAGATGCGTCCGTACTCTATGAAGCTATAGCAGAGCATGTCGATAATGAGCTTGGACTAAAAACAGACTCTGTCCATCTTGATATTACTAGCTTTTATATCGATGGTTAGTACGCCCAAGGCGAAGATCTTAATGCCATAAAACTGGTAAAAGTCTACAGCCGAGACCAACGTCCAGAACTAAATCAAGTGGTCCTTGAGCTGATTTGTGAAAACCAAGCTGACCTACCTGTTTAATTGCAAGCGCTCAATGGCAACACCAATAATGCTAAGGCATTTTCAGAGGTCACTAAACGACATATTCATTGTCTAAAGGCTGCTCAAAACAGTCGCTACTTCATCGCCGATGCCTCTCAGTACACGGAAGAATGCATTTGTTCACTAGATGAGCAACAGCAGAAGTTTACTACTCGCGTTCCAATGACTATCAAGTCAGCCAAAGAAGCTCTATTGGTCCTTGAGTCGGAGCAGTTAAGCAGTATCGACAATGGCTACTCGGGTTACTGGGTTGATGCTGACTATGGCTCGGTATCTCAGAAGTGGCCGTTGGTTCATAGTGAGCAAGCAATGAGCAACTTCGCCAGCCAGTGTCATTTGCTTAGCTTTGCGCAACCGATCATCGTTAAAGAGCCAATCTACTCAGGTCGCAGTCGGCAGAAGAAAAACACGAAGCCAACGATACCGACTACTCCGATCTAACGATGGTTGCGTTGCTTGAGCATTACAAGTCCCAGCAAAAGGTAAAGCACGATTTTCGCTTCTTGAAAAGCCCAGAGCTCCGAACATCATCAATTTTCCTGAAGAAGCCTCAGCGAATCGAGGCACTGCTAATGATCATGACGCTTAGCCTTCTCGTTTACGCAAGCTTAGAGCACAAAAACCGAAAAAATCTCACCAAGACCAAGGAATTATTTCCTATTACGATAAAAAACAAGACTACAACCATACATACCGACGGCACACTGTATGACGCGGTTTTTTCCTAAATTGGCTGCGGAATCTCGGATAACACAGATTTCTAAACACTACCCGGTTCAGAGCTTGTCGCCAGTTTCTAATCGGTATCGTCCATTTTTTGGAGGCATCTCGGATCGTTAGGTAAATCACCTTTCGAGCGGACTCATCTGTTGGGAACAGCTTACGTTTCTTAATCGCTTTTCTACTAGCACTGTTTAGTAACTCAATAGCCTTAGTCACATAAATCGCTCGACGAATATCCTTTGGGTAGTAAAACAGGGTATTGAGCTTATCCCTATGCGTCGTCCAAGAACGATTGATTTGAGGATAATTACTCCCCCATCGATCAGAGAACTGCTCTAGAGCCAACAGCGACTCATCTTCAGTGATAGATTGATAGATTTTCTTTAGGTCAGTCGTCACCGCCTTGTAGTCCTTCCAAGGAACATATTTCACCGAGTTTCGCATCATATGTACGATACGGAGTTGTATTTGAGTCTCAGAGAATATTGTATTGATAGCATCGGGAAAGCCCTTAAGTCCGTCAACACAAGCGATAAGAATATTATTAATCCCACAATTTTGAAGATCTGTTAGTACATTAAGCCAGAACTTGGCGCCTTTCATTTCCGTAAGCCACATACCAAGCAGTTCTTTCTGCCCTTCCATATTAGCACCCAGTACTAGAAACACCGATTTGTTTATGAGTTGCTTGTCTAGACGTACCTTAACCGCAATGCAATCACAATAGACTATAGGGTAAATTTCGTCGAGAGCTCGTGATTGCCATTCAACGACTTGCTCAAGTACCGAAGCAGTCACCTTCTATATCAGGGTTGGCTATACATCAGCGTCATACATTTCCTTGAAGGTTGAGATGATTTCACGCATGGTCATGCCTTTAGCGCAAAGGCTTAGTATCTTGTCATCCATGGATGGGAATCGGGTTTTGAACCTGCGAACTAGTTAGGAGTCAAAACTGGCTTCACGGTCACAAGAAACGTCGATATCAACCTCTCCATCGTCGGTAATGATTGACTTGCCCGAGTAGCCATTGCGGAATTGCTTCTAGTTCTAGGTTGATATTTTTGATAACTAAGGTGCTCATCATGTTCAACGTTTAACGCCTTCTCAACGGATACCTTGGTAAACATTTTAAGATCAGACTCTGTCTTAATTGACTTCGCTGCTTCACCAGTGAACGCTTCAAGTGCTTTATTGTCCATCCATAGACTTTAAGGTTTCAGTTTAGACAGTTGCACAGAATTCAGGACATTCTCTAGAAAAAATGAAGTTAATGAGCTATATTTTATAAAGTCAAAACAATCTAGACATATACTCTTACCAATTTTGCAGCACCCATTAAGTTATATTTACCTAAAGAACCTGACAGGAAAACTGACTCTCCTTTAGAAATCAAAACCTCATCACCATCAAAAAAAACCCTACTTCTGCCTTCCAAACATAGTAAGATTTCCGCTTTCTTCGAATTAATCTCAACACTAGCTTGTACATGTATAACTTCAAAACAAAAGTCATTGACAGGTACGGGGTACCTAAGAACCTCACCCATTTTAATAGGGCTTACTTTAATATTATCTCTTTGAGTTGAAATAAAATTTGTATTCGATATTAACTCTGGAATGTCAATATATTTCGATGTCAATCCGGCCCGAAGAACATTATCTGAATTAGCCATAACTTCAACACCAACACCTTGGACATAAGAGTGAGGAGTTTTTGCATTTAAAAACATAGCTTCGCCTGGCTCTAACCTTATAATATTAAGGAATAATGGTGAAAAAACCCCTATATCAGTTTTATATAGAGATATAAGCTTTTTAGCTAAAGACATAGCCTCCCTAATATCAACATTGTCCCAACTCCTTCCAGTTAAAGTATCAAGTTCTTTTATCACTTGATATTTTATTTTATTTTCTAACGAAAGTAAGCCAACAAAGAAATCATGTAGCACTACTTCCTCTGATTCATCATTCATTAACTTTGATATTAAAGGAGACAATTTTTCTATCTCTAAGGCAGAGAAAATTCGGAAAATCTCAGCAGGAGAGCGAAAACCATTCATAGAAAGGTATGGACTAATCGCATAAATCAACTCTGGCTTATGATTAGAATCCTTATAATTTCTCGTTGGAGAACTAAGAGACAAACCTTGTTCATTCTCTCTTTCAAAACCTAATATTGCAGATTCCTTATCTGGATGAACTTGTATAGAAAGCGGGGCTTGTGCCGCTAATATCTTCATAAGGAATGGAAGCTCGTTAGAACACTTGATATTCTTTGAGCTTTCGCTAATTAACTCACTTAATAAAATTATTTTTCCATTACGTAATGAGACTTTTGACCCCCCATTAGGATGAGTCCCCATCCATAACTCAGCTTGCGGTAAAGCTTGCTCGTTAGGTATATTATATAACTCATTAAAAGCGGTTTTACTTCCCCAATCAAAGTTTTTAACAGTATTTATTAGTTTATAAATCATATTAACTTTATATATCCCAAAAAACCAAGAGTAAAAACCAAGCTAGCAATAAAAAATCAAAGTTTACTATATAATTCCCTATAGTATAATTTTGAGTTGTTTATGTCGAAATATTTTGCGGCACGTAATGAGTTCCCTTTAATTTCGGCATAGTTTTCTATAATGTGCTCAATCGCTTTTCTTATGTTATAAACATCATTTAAAACTAAAACCCCATTATCTTTGATAATTTCACTGCATCCACCAACATCACTAATAACAATTGGAACACCAGCAGAGGCGGCTTCCAAAGCAGACATTGGCATTCCTTCACTATCTGAAATTAAAGCAAACAGGTCATAATTACAGAAGCTATCGAAACCTCCAACTTCTCCTAAAAAATTCACATTGTCGTAACGAGGAAGCTGACATTTTAAATCACCAGCACCAACTATATCCAACTTAACATTATCCATTCCTTTTACTGCTTCAATAAGAAGCTCAGGTCTTTTAGGCTTAGTTAACCTTCCCAAGAAAATTATTCTCAAGCATTTTTCAGTTTTGGTGTTTTTACTTTTAACTTTAGGATAAACACTATTCCTAATATAATGAAGTTTATTTTCTTTAATTCCAATTATATTTTCTGCATCTTCTCTATCTTTTTTTGAAACACACATAACACCGCATCTGTAAATAGCGAAAGTATTCTTTCCAAAATTATAAATGCTTTCTTAAGTTTCCCACCATTATATATACAAGACCATCCATGAGAAACATAGACAACCTTTAATTCTTTATGAAATGGCTTAATTAATCTAGCATATACCCCTGCATTAGCAGAGCTAGCAACGATTAAGTTAATATTGTTTTCCTTTAAAAATTTTAAAATTTCCATGACATTAGAAATTTTAAACCCCTTATCTAAACCTGGTAGAAAAAGAGTTTTTTTTACATTTATCTCTTGAGACAACCACCCAGGTTTGTTAGTGATTAAGAATGATGATACTTCTTTTTCAAATAAGGAAATCTGATCTTTTACCCAAGTTTGCGCCCCACCAACCTCAGATTTTGATATTATATACGCCACGTTCATAATAAATTTACTTATACACCATTAAAAATTCATTTCTTAGATAACACATCTAGTATTTTTTCAACTAAAAATTCTGCATTGATCATACTGCCAGCCTCACAATAACAGCGAAGTTCAGAAGCATTACCAGAAGGGCGTAAATGAATAATCGTACCATTAGAAAGCTCTAATCTTAAACCATCTGTGTTATCAATATGGACAGCATTAAGCTCTGAGAAACCCAGAGAATCTAATAACTGTTTAGTATTTTGACGACCGCTTTTCAATATCGATAAGCTCTTTTCTGTCGCAAAATTCTGAATACGATCACTATACGTAAAGCGCTGTGGTAATTTACTTACCAAGCTTTTGATCGATGATTTTTTCGCTAAAGAAAGCAACATTAGCGCAGGTAGAACAGCGTCTCGGGTTGGCAAAGCTTTTAAAGATTTTCCATTCACCGATACATCACTTCCTAGCAAGTATCCCCCGTTAGCTTCAAATCCTGCAATTCTTTTATAAACTTTTGCTAATTCTGAAAACTCTGCAATAACGTAAGGCGAGCCAATTCGGGTTTTAGAAACAACTTCGAATTCGGGTGATTCAGCGATAATCGTGTTGCAACTAACAGGCACAGCCAACGCTTCAATTTGAAGCGCTTGCGAACAAAGCAAACCTAGGATATCACCTCTCAACCATTCACCGCTCTCATCTGTAACTAAAGGGCGATCACCATCTCCATCGGTCGAAAAAATAAAATCTAAATTATATTGTTTGGACCAAAAACGTGCCTTTTCTTTGTCAGATTCAGCGACAGCTTCGGTATCAATTGGAACAAACTCATCAGTACGCTCCAATGAAATGACTTCAGCCCCAAGCGATTCAAAGAGTCCTTGGTAAATATCTCTCCCGGCACTTGAATGTTCATAAATACCAATACGCTTTCCTGCCAGTAAATCTGCATCAAACAGGTCGGTATAACGTGTTAGGTAAAGCTCAACCGCTCGGAAATTAACCGTTAACTCAGGCAGATCATTGATAGTACTAAAGCCTACCCTCTCGGTTAAGATTGCTTGTTCATCTGCTTTAGTGATCTCTCCATCTGGGCGATAAAACTTAATTCCATTGCGATCAAATGGGATATGAGATCCAGTCACCATGATGCAAGGCATATTATCTTGCATTGCGGTAAAAGCCAGAGCAGGAGTGGGTACAACACCATAGTAAATAGCATCTACACCTGCATCAGTAAGCGCTTGAATTACTGCTTTTGCCATTACTGGGCTGCTAGGGCGGTTGTCGATTGCCACAGCCATTTGATTGAAAGTAAAATTGCTACGCATTGATGCCACAAATGCGTGAGTAAAAGCAGCACAGACGTCCGATGTAAACTTAGTGACGAGCCCTCGCGCACCACTAGTACCAAACTGAACACCAGAAGCATCAAGCACTTCACTACTGATTAATTTTGTCACCATAATTTCCTATCTCAATAAGTAGTTAGTAGTCGCCGCCAAACTTAGATGCTTGCTCATCAAAGCGAACAATATCGTCTTCTTCTAAGTACGATCCAGAACGAACTTCAATTAGCTCCAAGGGCACTTGTCCTGGATTTTCTACGGAGTGCGGAGTCCCCAGTGGAATATAAGTTGACTGGTTTTCAGTAAGTAGGAAAGTTTCATCACCTTTTGTCACTTTAGCCGTACCTGACACGACAACCCAATGCTCAGCTCTATGATAATGCATCTGAAGAGCCGTTTTCTCTTTTGGCTTAACTAACACTTGCTTCACATGGTAACGCTCACCTTCAGATACCGTCTCATGGGACCCCCATGGGCGATATACCTCTTGATGCTGCTGACACTCTGCTCGGTTTTGTTGTTTTAGCTGATTTACAATCGACTTTACATCTTGGACCTTGTCTTTATCAGCAACTAGCACCGCATCTTTTGTTTCTACAACGATCAGGTTTTCGACACCAACGGTAGCAACAAGTTTATCTTGTGAATAAATATAACTATTATGAGTCTGCTCAGTTAACACATCACCGCGAGTTGCATTGCCCTTTGCATCTTTATCATTTACGCCCCATAATGCAGACCAAGAACCAACATCACTCCAATTAGCGTCCATTGGAACAACAACAGCTTTTTCTGTTTTTTCCATTACCGCGAAATCGATTGATTCGTCAGGGATCTGTGAGAACAGTTCAGATGACATACGAATAAAGTCTAGATCGTCAAAATGACTATCGTACGCATTTTCACATGCTTTCAAGATATCTGGCCTGAACTTTGCTAGCTCTTCAAGATAGGTAGATGCTTTGAATAAGAACATACCGCTATTCCACAAGTAACTACCATCCTCTAGATATTGCTTTGCAGTTTCGAGGGCAGGCTTTTCAACAAAGCTGTCAACACTAAAGCCTCGACTCTCATCCCCAGCAGTAACCGTAGCACCGGTTTTAATGTAGCCATAACCTGTTTCGGGTGCATTCGCTTTGATACCAAAAGTGACCATATCACCACGTTGTGCGTACGGAATAGCAGCTTGCACCGATTGATGGAAAGATTGAGTATCTTTAATTACATGATCAGCTGCAAGAACTAACATCAAAGCATCTTCACATGAAGTTTGATTTTCAGATAGGGTAAATTTTGCTGCTAAAGTAATAGCGGGAGCAGTATTACGCCCTACTGGTTCCAATAGTATTCCGCT
This sequence comes from Vibrio penaeicida, assembly GCF_019977755.1. Lineage (NCBI taxonomy): Bacteria > Pseudomonadati > Pseudomonadota > Gammaproteobacteria > Vibrionales > Vibrionaceae > Vibrio > Vibrio penaeicida. The sequence goes on from NZ_AP025144.1 coordinate 3,872,371, forward strand.
ATGATTGCCATTAACACGGCGAAGTTGTTCAGCAACTAGGAATCGATGTTCTTCATTGCAGATCACAAACGGCGCATTGTGTTCTAGACCAACCATGCGGCTCAACGTTTGCTGAAGCATGGTTTGCTCACCAGTTACTGCAAGAAATTGTTTAGGATATTTTGAACGAGATAGAGGCCATAAACGACTGCCTGAACCGCCGGCCATAATTACAGGAATAAGCATAGTCAACTCGTTGTTTTTAATTAGGTGATAGTTTTAGTTATTTTTTGAAAATACCATTTAGTATGAATATGTACTTTATCACTGGTCAATAATTCATCTTGATTACACCAACGGTAACGAGAATGCTGTACATCCATGGGTAAGTTCAATTCAGAGCGAATGACAATGAGCTTGTAGGCAATCGCGACATAATGAGTCGTAAACTCATTGCCAAATACATTGTCATCATAGAGGTGTGTATAAGGTCCCATCAGTGTTGCTTGAGAGAGCTTAAACTCATGCCCAAGCTCCTCCAAAGTTAAACGAGCAAAGGCATCTTCAAGCTTTTCATCTTTAAGAATACGACCACCAGGAACGAACCAGAAACCTTGAGCTGGTCGATTTAAACGCTCTCCAAGTAAAACTTGACCACTTTCGTCCTCAATAACTAAGTCAATTGAAACTAATGGCGTACTTTCAATCACTTGAGAAAAACGTTGTTTGCTTAAAAACATGTGCTTTGTTTACCCCCTTATATTAGCTCTACCCTAGGTACTTTAACCGCGATAATTTTCTTGATTCTCTAGGAACCACTGGTAAGTCATAGTTAAACCATCTTCTAGGCTCGTCTTCGCTTTCCAGCCCAGACTCTTTAAACGAGATACATCCATTAACTTACGAGGGGTTCCGTCTGGTTTCGTAGTGTCAAATTCAATATCACCTTCAAAACCAACCACTTTTGCCACAGTTTCAACAAGTTCACGAATAGTACAATCCACACCTGTACCGACGTTTATGTGACTAAGCATTTCTTGCGTATTTTCTAAATACACTTCTTGAGCAAGATTCATTACATAAATCGAAGCTGCCGCCATATCATCCACATGTAAAAACTCTCGCATAGGTTTACCGCTACCCCACGCAACAACTTTACTGTCACCATTCAATTTCGCTTCGTGGAAGCGACGCAACAACGCGGGAATAACGTGAGAATTTTGAGGATGAAAATTATCATTTTTACCATACAAATTAGTTGGCATTACCGAGCGATAGTTGCGACCATATTGGCGATTATAAGACTCGCACATTTTGATACCTGCGATCTTAGCAATTGCGTAAGGCTCATTGGTTTCTTCCAAAGTTCCAGTCAATAAAGAGTCTTCGCGCATCGGTTGCTGTGCAAACTTTGGATAAATACAAGATGAACCCAAGAACAGTAGATCTTGAACACCATAAAGATGTGCAGAGTGGATAATATTGTTTTGAATCGTCAAATTTTGGTAAATAAACTCAGCTGGGTACGTATTGTTAGCAACAATCCCGCCGACTTTCGCAGCCGCAAGGTAAACTTGATCAATATGGTGAGTCGCAAAAAACTCCTCGACGGCTAGTGCATCCAACAAGTTAAGCTCACTACGATCTTTCGTAATAATTTCTACTGAGCAATCTTTAGATAATTGACGAACAATAGCAGACCCAACCATTCCCTTATGGCCAGCTACAAATACTCTTTTCATACTAGTACCGATAATATAAATAGAAAAAGCAGAGCCTGAAATGAGGAACTCTGCAATATAAACGAATCAGTATTACTGAATAATTAGCTTTCTAGTGAGATCGCAACGTCAAAACCGTGCTCTTTGAGAACTGCGTGTTGTTTTGCCTTATCGATATCAGACGCAACCATTTCTGCACACATTTCTTCCACAGTGATCTCTGGAGTCCAGCCAAGCTTGGCTTTCGCTTTACTTGGGTCACCAAGTAGCGTCTCGACTTCCGCTGGACGGAAGAAGCGAGGGTTTACTTTTACAATGACATCGCCAACTTTCACTTTTGGTGCCTTTTCTGCATCAATAGCAACCACAGTAGCGATTTCATCAATACCTTCGCCGGAAAATTCAAGTTCGATCCCCGCTTCCTTCGCTGACAAGCGAACAAACTCGCGCACAGAGATCTGTTTACCAGTAGCAATAACAAAATCTTCAGCCTGATCTTGTTGGAGCATCATCCATTGCATTCGAACGTAATCCTTAGCATGCCCCCAGTCACGCAACGCATCCATGTTGCCAAGTTCTAGGCAAGATTCTAGACCTTGAGAAATGTTAGCGATCGCTCGAGTAATCTTACGAGTTACAAAGGTTTCACCGCGACGTGGTGACTCGTGGTTAAACAAAATACCATTACATGCGTACATACCGTAAGATTCACGATAGTTAACCACAATCCAGTATGCATACATTTTAGCTACAGCGTATGGAGAGCGCGGATAAAAAGGCGTTGTTTCACGCTGAGGAATTTCACGAACCTCTCCGTAAAGCTCTGAAGTAGACGCTTGATAAAAACGGGTTTTCTTTTCTAGACCATTTATACGAATCGCTTCAAGAAGACGAAGAGTACCCATGCCATCTACATCGGCAACATATTCTGGTGATTCAAAAGAAACCGCCACGTGCGACATTGCGCCTAAGTTATAGATTTCATCAGGTTGAATTTCTTTAACCAATCGAATTAGGTTTGAAGAATCCGTTAGGTCGCCATAGTGCAGTTTAATATTTGCTCCATCATTTACTAGCATATCGATACGTTCTGTATTATATGATGATGCTCGACGAATAAGCCCATGAACCTCATAGCCTTTTGCAACTAAAAGTTCAGCTAAATAAGAGCCGTCTTGACCTGTAATTCCTGTAATAAATGCAACGTTCATATGATAAGAAACCTTTACCTTATTAAATTTTATTTTTAGACAAAAAAATACGCTTAGAGAGAAAGTACAATGAAGATATTAGAAAACGAAGATTTCCTTTATGAACAAACTCCCTAAAGAAATAACTAGAAACACATGAGTAAGATAATGAGTTACCTTTAGATTGGGCGCTATGAACTCTATATTTCAACAAAGGAACGTCTAAGTTATGAAAACAAGCCCCAGACGAAATCAATCTAATCCATAAGTCATAATCCTGAGCGTACATCCCTCCTAAATAACCATTATTGTTAAGGATTATATCTCTTTTAATCATAACTGAAGGATGACAAATAGGGTTACTTTTCAGTAATTTATTGGCAATATCTCGATGATTTACTGGATATTCCAAAACGCCTTTAGTTTCACCTTTCTCATCTATAATTTCCACAAAACTACCTAAAACATCAATAGAAGGGTTTGCCTCTAGAAAACCAACTTGTTTTTCTAATCTTTCTGGTATGCAAATATCATCAGAATCGATTCGAGCGACATACTTTCCATTGGCTTTAGATAAAGCAAGATTGAGGTTATAGTTAAGTTGGACAATATTACTTTCGAATACTCTTATGCGACAATCATCATATTCATAAATGATATTTGCAGTATTATCACTAACCCCGTTAAGTACAATTAAAATTTCAAAATCTTCAAAAGTTTGGTTAAGTAAACTATCAACAGTCTCTTTTATAGTACTTTGAGCATTAGACGTACATAATATAAAACTAACTAACTTATCCATTTGTACTTTCCTGCTCTACATCTATGAGTCTTGCTACTTCGCTGATAAATTCATTTTGATTTTTTGATTCAGAGTGAAAATCTAGACAATATTCATAGCCAGTATCCGATAGTTTTTTTAAATATTCCTCATCAATCATTAGTCTGTCTAAAACTCTGCGTAACCCTTCATAGTTATCATAAACAACTCCTCCTTTATATTCAGATATACACCCGGTATTTCTTGCTACAAACGGAGTTCCTTTAGAGAGCGACTCAATCAAACTTATGGGTTGGCACTCAGATTTTGAAGACAGCGCAACAATGGAGGCTTGTGAGACAATATCTATAATTTCCTCATGTTTAATACCCACTTTAAACAGTACTTTCTTATCTGTATTCTTGAGAGTATTTTTCATTATTCTTAAATATTCATTATCTTCTTTACCAATTAATATTAAAGAAAATTCATCTAAGTTACTTTCCAGGAAAGCATTTAAAATTTCTTTCTCATTCTTCAATGAGGTAAAAGCCCCAACATGAACAATTTGTTTTTTTCTTGGAAAAGATAGCTTGTTTTTAAAAAAATGGTCAGGGACTGTATTACCAATTGTCACTTTTCGACATTTATTGGTTACGATTGAATCGTAAATAAGATTATCTTCAAATCGATCTGTATCTTTCTTATCTGACAATACCACCAACAAATCAATTTCTTTTATATTTTTCTTAATGAAGTGGTTATAAAAAAACCACCTCATAGAATATATTCTTGATTTGAAGTTATGTTTTACTCTTCTTGCTGTTCCATGTGACATGATGCATGTTTTAATTTCCTTATTGTTCTTTGATACTTTGTATAATAATTTTATGCACCATGTATGCCAGCAATATGCAATTAAAAGATCAGGGTTTTCATCTGAAATAATACAATGAAGTGCTCTTGCTTTATCTTCCGGTATAATGGTAACTTTCTCACCAAATAAGCTAACACTCCCAGCTTTATCTGTATAGACAGTTACATCATATCCTGTTTTAATAAGAGACTTAACATTATTTGAACATGCAAACCCGACGCCATTATTTTTCAAATAGTTAGGGGTGAGAACGATAACCTTTTTCATTATTTTTTCCAATGAATTTCTTTATTTAACCATGCAATAACGTCGACAAATTTAAGATATTCTGCATACAAAGCAATCACGCCAATATTACCTTGATTACTATACTCTTCACAAAAAACTAAACTGTCTATATACTGATGATTTTTAGCACTAAAGATCATAGTATTATATTCAAGTGCATCAAGGTTTTTCATATTATCATATGTGGAAAAATCACGATCTGCCATTATAATATTTACATTCTCGAAGTTAACTCTCTTAGATCTATCCAACCATTTCTTACGTGCTAATTCAAATGAGTCATAATGCAAAAAGTGAATTTCTATATCCCCAGCAATTAATCCGATCGGATAATCATTCCGACCATTCCATTTACTTATATGTATTTCCTCTATATCTTGACTTAAATAAAATTTCAAATTACTACATAATTTAAAGAAGTCTTCACCAAAGATAAAAAGACCAATAGTAGGTGTATTAAATGGGAGAGATAGATCTTTGTAAATAGCCCCCCCAATACAATTTTGGGAAATTATAGTAAAGTTTTTATCTTCGACACGACTTAAATTAAGCTCTTTTATCCTAAGCCGATGCAAAATTTCATTTCTTATTCTTTTGACTATTCTCATGAACATAGTTAATTATCCATCAATATCCAAGAATCTAAGTAGTGATTAGACTCTCTATTATTATAATAATGTTTCGGGCAATAAACCACTGCATCACTTAACAAAGTACGCCCATTGACTAAACGTACTATTGGCAATGCAAATTTCGTGCGCTTTACTAATTAGAAAAACATCCAAATAAGCTAAAGAACCTATATTATGTTCTATATAAACAGTATCTTCAGGGAAAATTTTTGAACTTCGACACCATGCAGTATCATTTGAAAATACATATATTTTATTCGCACTGCTATGGTTAATAACTGACTGATAATATTGAGAAGAACACTGTGAAAAATAACTATTTTCAGGAAGAGAATAATCTCCTTTCCGAACATGTATGCATAACGAATGATTATCACTAATTTCTCTTGTAATATCGAGGTTTACCTGATCAATCTTATCCGGGTTTATCTTAATCTTTTTAGCTATATTTTTTGCTTGTTCAACATTTTGAAAATATCCATATTTTATGTCGATAATTCCATTATTTTCATCATCATATAACAAAAACAATCTACTACCTGATATCGCTTTCAACACTTTGTGTAATATGACTAAAACAAAGGTCAAATAACTAAATTTTGTTTTAATGCATTTCCCCTCAAAAAGAAAGTTGCCCAATTCGTAATTTACAGGTCTTTGCTTAAGAACATACTTTTGAAACCAAGTAGATTGTACTATTGACACATCAACCTCTTTTGCACCAATAGAACTGTACGCCTCTGATAACTGAAAAAGCTGGTTTCCTAACCCCCCATTAAGAATTACTCTCATTTTTCCTTCCTTTAAAATAAATACACGATGTAATCAAGTAACATAAAGAAGCTGCTGATATTACAAACTCAACCTTCACCGTTAAATAATAAGTTGCAATTACAACAAGTAATGTAATAGTGTTTAATACAGATTGAAGATTAAAGTTACCTTGAACATTCATCACAACGCTAAAAATATCTTTTACTTGCATAGTCAAATAAAGAAAAACCATAAATATCAGATAACTCGGTTCAATAAACTTTCCGCTATAAACTTCAACAATAAAAGGTGAAATATAATATATTAACATAGACCAAGTTATAACTGTAATAACTAACAAAAAATCAATATGATTACTATTTTGACTATCTTTACTATATGACATCCATAAAATAGGAGCAATTGATGAAAACAACTGAAGGGGGAAGAATATAAATCTTTGATATAGGTTTAATTCACCGTAGTTTTGATAACCTAGCAGCTTGACCAAAGTAAAATTAAATACAATCATTAACGCTACTGAAGAACATTGAGCAAGAAGACAATTCACATCTCTCTTATCAACTATTTCGAACACTTTAGTACTAACATTAGACTTCATACTGTTAACAAATATTTTGAAACTTTTATACGGAGCATAATACATCGAAGAAAACAATCTATTTAAACTCCACAGAGAAGCAACAACATATATATTAGATTCAAAAAAATCAAGATTAATGTTAAGACTACTGTTACTAATATAGAAACTAACTCAAATATCCTATACCTTACACTCTGATGTTTATAGTCAAAGTATGTTGAGGTAACCGGAGATAATATAGATAGCATTGATATTGACAGGAATAATAGCATTTCAAGTTTATTTAATGCTAAACCTAAAAATATCATCAATATTGCAACAACAACTAAAATATACAGTGATTTAGAATATGCATTTTGGTATAGATTTATAGATTTATAATTATTGGCATTGGAGAGTTCATGCCTAAATGAAGCTGTAATCCCACTTTGAAATATTCCGGCATAACTCAATAGTGATAATAAAAAAACGTAGAGACCAAAACTATCACTATCATAACTTCTAACAATTATTGCTGGTAATATAAATGAGATGAGAATTTGAAGAATCTTAATTCCCCAAACTGAAGTAATTATTTTTAACATATTCATCTTTATTCTCATAACCACGAGAAATACAAAAAGCAAATACCATCCAAAATGGTTGATAAATAAGAAGCCCCAAAAACACACTTCCAATCATAAATACTAATGTAGACAACACTTCTATTTTATCTCTACGATAAAAGCAATAAACTAACAAAATAGAAAATATAGTAAAAGCTATGATTCCATACGAACTAAGAACTTCAATATATAAATTATGAGGTCCCATCTTAAGTCCATCGACTAATACTTTAGAGTCAGATATACTATTACCAAAAAAAACCGAATCATCTATTTTATTTAATTGAGCTTTAATTATCTCCAATCTCTGTTGAGATGACGAGTTGGCATTAGTACTCCTTGCCTCACTTATATAGTTATAAGCCATTGGAATTAAAGATACAGTAACTATTAATATAATTATCGCACGAAAAGTCTTCTTATTATTAACAAGGTTACTTATAATTAAATATCCACCACCTAACACAATAGCAATAATAGTTCCTCTTGACATCGTCAATAAAAAACAGACAAAAACGAATACAAACCATAATAGCGTTTTCATCTCAAAGTTTTTACTTAAGATACGCATCATTAATAAAGCCACTCCTGGCATCATTACATAAGCAAAATAATTAGGATCTCCATTCAAAGGGCTTACTCTAAACATGATATTTCCCTCTGATGCACGTAAAAAAGTTGAATACTCTATACCAAAAAAAACATCACCAAGGAAAAACACACTAATTAATTGAAGCACAACTAAGCAAGAAGCTAGCTTTGACACATCAACGAATACATCTTCGATATATTTTTTAATTCTAAATCTATCTACTAATGCCACAAAACAAGTTATTACAAGTATCCCTCTTACTACATTAATCTCATAAGACACATTCACACTTTTAATATTATAAATTATAACTAAAAGAACATAAGAAATTAATAAAAATAAAATAAAATAATATTTTATTTTGACTCTTATTATGAAAAATAGAATTAATATAAATATATTTGCTAGTGTTGTTAGCGTAATACTTGGCAAACCCGACAACAAGTTTTTTAGAGGAATAGCATAAACTAAACAAGAATAGATATTTAAAGAAATAGCGAACTTCGCTAATGTTTCTAACTTAACTTTACCTTTTTCAAACATCATCTATTCAACTCTCTATTTCCCCTTAAAATTTGACTCAATATCACTATTGCCATACTAAAAATAAAACCAAAAATGGGAATTAATGCGCATATAGCAACTCTTTTTAGTCCAAACTTCAATTCAGGGATAACTGCTGGACCTACAACTTTAAAAACAAACTCTTCTTGCACTTCAGCTAACATTAAACTTTTTGTTTGCCCTTCAACTCTACATATCAGCAACAGCGTTTTTTTGTAGCTGAGTATTCAGATAGGCTAGGTTTTGTGAAGTTTCAGCAATTGATCTGCTCCAGCCAGACTGGACAGCGCATTAAGCGACATTTTGCTGTTCAAAGTTAACTGGGCTTAGATACCCAAGGGCACTGTGCCTTCTTGTTCGATTATAATCAACTTCGATGTACTCAAAAAGTGCTTGGCGCATCTCTTCTTGCGTCATTATCGGCTCGTATTGGACGGCTTCTACTTTCATTGAGTGGAAAAAGCTTTCAACACAAGCGTTATCCCAACAATTTCCCTTCCTACTCATACTTTGTTTTAGATTATGGGCTGCAAATAAGTCTCGGTAGTCTTTTGAACAATACTGGCTACCTCTATCGCTATGGATAATCACCCCTTCTGGCATACCTCTGCGGAATAATGCCATTGATAGCGCATCACAGACCAGAGTCGCCGTCATTCTAGTGTTCATTGACCAACCAACGACTTGCCGTGAGTATAAGTCGATTACAACAGCTAAATACATCCAACCTTCGCTTGTCGCTAGATAGGTGATATCTCCAGCCCATTTTTGATTCGGTGCTGTCGCATTAAAGTCTTGTTCAAGCAAGTTCGGGGAAACAGGAAGCTTATGCTTACTGTCTGTCGTACATTTAAACTTACGGGCGGCTTTCGCGACTAAGCTCTGGCGTTTCATGCTCGCAGCAATGGTTTTTACATCGTGCTTATTCCCATTTTCTTCAAGTTCTTTTTGAATACGCCTTGCACCATCGCGTTCCTTTTTATTAGCAAAGACTTCTAGAACCTTGCTATCAAGCTGCTTGCGGTGCTCGTTGCGTTGAGTGACTTTATGGCGATGATTAATCCAGTAATAAAACCCACTTCGAGAAACCCCAAACACCTTAGCCATACGGACAATCCTATATTGCATCAGGTGTTCGAGCATAAACTCATAGCAATCTACTTTAGATTTTTCGCGAAGTAGGTGGCGGCCTTTTTTACGATATCTAGCTCTTCAGCTTGCTCAGCCAATAATCGTTTGAGTTTGGCATTTTCAGTGGCGAGTTCTCTTTCTCTATCACTGATTTTCGCGTCTTTTTTAACGGCTTTACGCCATGCATAGATTTGAGATTCATATAACGATAGCTGTCGTGCCGCAGCAGTGACACCGACTTTCTCTGCTAACTTAAGCGCTTCGGCTTTAAATTCGGGAGCATGTTTGATTCGTGTTTTCTTAGTTGTCATTGTCCACATCGTTAGTGATTGTACTCACTTAACGCAATATCCAAAACTGATGGTGCGGATCACTTTGAAAAACTCCAAATACCTTAGCCATATGGGCAAAATTGAAGTACGGTGGGTAATCGACCATAATTTCGTCGCGATCTACTTTAGATTCTTCTCGAACTAAGTGGCAGCTTTTCTACTATTTAGCTCCTCAGCTTTCAATTCAGGAGAATGAATAATTTTTTCTAGTCTGTCATGATTCACTTAACTCAGTAACTAAAACTACTGTGGCAAATAGTCCATCGATGAAGTTTTTGGTGACTTAGAACAAGTCGTTGTTAACTTGTCTTTGTAATGACATATTGCCCTCACAGCTCTAAATCAATCCGTTGATATCGTTAATATCTGCGAATGATGAAAGTCTTTCACGCTTTAGAAGTGTATGAATGGGTATGCTATCAATTTCTACACCTCCCTGAATCTCTAGGTACTTGAACTTTCACTTTTCGAATTAACTTCTCTTCGAAATACAACACGTACTAATAAAATAGTAACTCCCAGCATCCCGCCAAGTAGAGAACCTAGTACACAAATTAACGCACGTTTTGGTTCATTTTTAAGCTCTGGCACTACAGCAGGGTCAACTACTTTAAAGATAAATTCCTGTTGTACTTCTGCCAACATTAAACTCTTAGTCTGCTCCTCAATAAGCTTATAAAAAGTGCTTTGCATATCTGCAATGGACGTTTTCTCCAACTGAGTATTCAAGTAAGTTAGATTTTGAGATGTTTCCGCAATAGTTCGCTCACGCATGACCTGGTTAATATCTTCTACCAACCAATTAACCCACTGCTGCGCAATATAAGGTGAGAAATGCTTAACAGATATAGTATATAAACCACTTTCTTTGTTTTGACTTACGCTTAAAACTTCCTTATTAAATTTACTAAATGCTTCTTGTGCTGTCGGCTTTGCACCACGTAAACCATGAGGCTCACGTAGCCATTTCTCTGTATCAGGATTGTAATATTCTTCATCTATAACAAGTTCGTTGCGCACAAGATCCCACTCTTTCACAGCCATAAGAGGAACTAGTAAATTATGTTTGTCAATAAACGCTTCTACAAATTGGCGAGATTTCATCACTTGTACGGCCAAATCTGTTTGTGATACTTCACCACTACCAAGGTTTACTCCCGCTAATGAAGCCAATCCTCCAAGCTGACCAGCCATTTGGGATAACCCACCACCATTGGAGCTTTCCGCTGGAGCAAGAAGAGCATCTGCTTTGTAGATATTAGGTAGACTCAACGCATAAAAAACAGAGCTAGCAGCAAATACTGTAGTAAATAGAATAATGACCCACTTCCCTTTCCACAGCGCTAAAAAGAGCTCTCTTAAATCAATTTCGTCGTTTTCGGTAACTGGGGGTTGGAGGTAATATGGTGGATGTGGTTGGTCTGGTGGTAATTGTTGATTCATAGTGTTACCTAAAAATAGAGCGTGACGTTAATCACGCTCCAAATGCATAGTTTGAAAAAGGTTTTAATCGTTTGGCTAGTCTGAAATGGCTTTCCACGCGACACCAATTTGGTACAGGATTTGCGTTGCCGAGGTGAGTGTACTTAGCCCATCTAGGTAATCCGTATCAATCGGTACAATAATGGTGTCACCTGGTGCCAGTGGCTTGTCTTTGCGGCTAAACCAGAAAGAATTGTTTGGCAGCATAACGGAACCATCCGATCTCACGATGTAAATACGATCTGTATCCGCTTGTTTTTTAGTTCCACCTGCCGACTCTAAATATTCTTCTACCGTCATATCTGGGCGGAAGGTATGATTAGACGAATATTGAACCTCCCCCATCACACTAATAGTTGGGTTTTTAGCTGGAATATATAGCTTGTCGCCTTTTTCTAACATAAGGTCCGAGATTGGGTCTTCATCCATAGCTTCAGGCAGGTTAATTACCAAGCGACCAACCGCTTCCGTTTTAGAGAGCTCTTCTGCAATTTCCATCGCTTGTACTGGCGGTGTGGTGTAAGTGGCAGCAGAGTTTTGTCGCCTCAATGCGAGATTGCCAATTTCTTGCTTTAGTTGCATATTCAATAATCGTAAGCGCTCTTGCTCTTGGCGCTTAAGCCTTAATCGGCTAAATACCGCACCTTTTGCATAAGCATACTCCGTCAGCCCACCTGCACGATTAATCACATCACTTAATGTTTCGCCACGTTGAAAAGTGTATTTTCCAGGGAAAACAACCTCACCTTGCAGCTCAATTACCATATCTTGCTGCCAGTTTGGTTGGGTTTTAATTACAACATGATCTTGAGCTTGAAGTTCTAGGTTAGAATCTCCATTGAGTGCATCGCGCAAAGAAAACGGAATATGGCGTGACTCAAAGCTTTCCCCCACTCTTTGGCTACGCGTTATCTCAGCTTGAGTGAGGTAAGCTCGCTCGCTTAAACCACCAGCCGCTTCTATGATTTTGTCTAACGTTTCCCCCGCAGGCAGCGGGTAAGTACCAGGAAACTTAACTGCACCTGAGACTTCCACCAACTTCGCCGGCTTTTTAAAACTCGACTGGGCTTTTAAGCGCTCAATAATAGGGTTGAGTAATTGTTCGCGGCTAGATTGCTTGATGTTATCTGCTTTAGCTACTGTATCAACATCTTGAACGGCAATTTCATTTACTTGCTCATTCAGTACAACTGCGCCTGTTTCTTCATCAACTAATTCCTGGTGTTTTTCAGTAAGCTTCTCTTTACCTTCTACTTTTTGATTCTTTTGCTCGCCATACCAATAGTCCAGTTCAAGCCCATTATCAAACACAAAGATCTGGTCACGTTCTTTCAATTTGATATTTTCGGTAGAACGGTGATTTTTTAGCACGTGCCCTAAGTTAAACTGAATCACTTCAATATCACGGTTGGCATTCACTTCTCGTACAATCAATGCATAAGTCAAATCAGCATTCAGTTTAAGATCATCGTCAGCGGAGCTGATCACATCAGACACACGCATACCTTTTTGGTAACTCAATGCACCTTGGCGAATTACTTCACCACGTACTGCGACTGCCCCTTTGAGGTTACTTGAAGAAGGTGCAATTTCTATTTTGTCGCCTGACTTTATAGAAAAATCACGACCAGAAGCCTTCGTTAAATCCAAAGTAAATTGCTCTTGACCTTGAGATGTCTGGCGGCGAACATTAATTTTCGATAAATACCCTTGAGGTAAAACACCACCAGCAAGCTTAATCACATCTGATAATGTTGTTGCACCACCAAGCTCATAAATAGCAGGGCGAAGTACTTCACCGTCGATTTCAATACTCGATGACTTAGCTGGAATAAACAACGTATCACCTGCAAGCAAACGTACATCAGAAGAGGTGTTTCCGCTAATGAGAAGATCATAAAGATCGAGAGTCGCGACTGTTTCGCCTTTCCGCTTAAGCTGTATCTTACGGAGGCTGCCCGACTCTTTTACCCCGCCACTTGCAACAAGCGCTTGAGTAATAGTAGTTAATCCGTTTACGTTGTACGCACCCGGCTGATTGGTCTCTCCCACAATATACACTTGCATTGTGCGCATGCTGCCCATGGTGACTGCTACATCAACACCTAGCACTTTTTGCTCCACAAGTTGCGTTATTTGCGCACGCACTTGAGAGAAAGTCTGCCCTGCTACAGCTAGTGGTCCGAATTCAGGGAAGTATACCTTCCCTTCTCGATCTACTTTTAATCGATACTCTTGGTTAGTCTTACCGTAAAGCTGCACTTTAATCTCATCACCCGACTCCATCACATAATCCAATGGAACGGGTAGTGTATCCGTTGGCGTAAACCCTTGAGGTTCGCCTAACAATACGTCGTAGCCGAAGTGCTTGAGACCATCTTGCTCTTCGTAACTTGCCACACCATTTTCTGAATTTTTTATCGGAAGAGTACGCTCAGGCACCTGAGTGTTATTTGAACTTATATCTTGACTAGGCTGCCCTGTTTGCTGTAGTGCGTTTAAATCAATACCGTATTGGCGCGCCAATTGCTCCTGCTGCGCTTTAGGTAAACTCTTAAACTGCGCCATTTGCGCGGGTGTTGGTGTATTTGCAATTGCATTGGCGCTCAACGCTGAGATGCAAAACGCAAGAAACGGAGTCTTAAAAATGTTGTGCATGGTTAACTTCACTTTTATGTGCCAGCGAAAACTTAGGTGCTGACCGCTTGTAGAAAGATAGTTGTCATTGTAAAAATCGAAGTAAGATACTTGCCGACGAAACTCGTCACTCAGAATCGAAACTCGTACCCGGTCCAGACAGACGTTGAGTTTTCTGTCTTATCCCCAGTCTGTTGGCTGTAACCAAAACCAGCATGTACCATTCCCGCGACTGCAGGAAATTGATAAGTGACATTGGTATTTTTGTATCGATTTTGATCTTGATACGAGTCCTGTAATACAACGCTAAGCTTATGGTCATTTTCCATTTGAAGATAGAGAGAGGCGGATGTACTTTTGTCTAGCAAATACGTATTGCGAGATATGCCATCGTGAGCTGAAGGGTACATACCATTAGTCCACCCTTGGGCATTCTCGCTCTCTTTAGCTGCTGTAGACTCCTGCCTTTCTAGAACTAAGCGCCATGTCTGGTCGAATGCGTCAATTTGACCTGTCCAACCGTAAAGATAAGCACCAGCTTCAGCAACATCATGGGTTGAAGCAATTTCTGCATAAATAGAATGGTATAAATGCTCAAATGATGACAAAGAAGCTTTCGCATCGACAGCAAGCTGCTTATCCCCATTATTAATCTTTGTTCCGTCAAACCAAGTTTGATAAGTAACACCTAGATCCAACCAATCCAAAGGCTTGGAGGTAAACCGTGAAGCACTGAACCGTTCAAAACTTGCATCATCAGCAAAGCCCACAATCGCTTCTGCACTCCAACCACCTAAAAAGGCATTTTTACCGATATAACCCGCACTCAGATCCGCCGTTGATGAGCTAGAACTGCCCAGTACAAGATTGTGTTGCCAACCTTGCCCCCACCATTTATCTAACTTACCAATAGAGAACAACCAAGCTCCAGCATTGAGAGACAAGTAGCTATCATCCCAAACAAACTGATCATCGCCATTTTGCTTTGCGTAACCTGTTGAAACTCGAAAAGCGAAGCTATTCTCCAATGCTTCATACGATGCGTAAGCACCCCATTCATCTTGATTAAATTGCCCAAAACCAACATAAGGAGAAGGTTCGTTTCCGATCACAACTTTTGCCGAACGGTTGCCTCTTGAATATTTGGCTGAATTTAAAGCATAACTCACATGTGCATTGGCTCGGGCAAGACTTTCATTGTCATAATGCGATTTATCTAAATCATCGCCAATAGAAGCCCATCGTAAAGGATAATGATTGACTGAAGACTGCAACAAACCAGCATCAGAAAGGAGCGTTACATCAGAACGTAAAAAGGGATCTTTGGCTTCAAGCCAAGGAGAAGCGTAGGAAGAAAATGAAGTCATGCTCAGTGGTAAAAATACCACTAAATAACCAATTGGCTTAAAGGGGGTAAACAAAGAGTTGAGCTGAGTTTTATTCACGGGAATGATTGTCCTAACGCAACAAAGCTTGGTGTTTAAGCACGCTACCGCCCATTAGCACACGCATAGCCACATTGCGTTTTCATCTATCGAATGAGTGTTTAATTAGGGCTAATGTTGTTGTTTTTCAGTCAAGCCCTATTATTGCGACACCATTATCCACAACGAGAATCAAATCTCAACGAAGTAGCTCTGTAAACTGATAAAAAAGCGTCATATATTTAGGAAATGACAACAAAGCCCAGCAGCGAGCTATAGTTCTACATGGAATATCATTGGTAATAAAATGTAACTTACTGTTTAGTAATTAGATACGAAATAACATCCCCATAAATCAGCATTAGACATATTGCATTAAACCCTTAAACGGAATGTTGTAAAAAGAGCGTCCATTACTCATGTTCATCTAATAAATTCGGCTTATTTATAAGCACCTAACGAATTGATTTAAAATGTCTTTACCTGCCACCGTAGCATGAGGCTTCATCACACTCACCATTTGCCTTATCCCGTTGGCGACATCTTGTTCTGTGACTTTTTCATGTGCGGTTATGGCACTTTGATAGCTAAACCAGTTTGTCGCAATGAAATGAATAGTCGTGAGCAGATCGCTCTTTTCCGTCTCATCAATACTGATCAAATTTAACGATTGGAAGGACTCGCATATCACAAGCAAATTCGCACGCAACTGCTCTTGCACAGACAAATAATCGCGATGTAATTTTGGGTCTCGAGCGAGAATGTCAGGAAGATTGGAGTAAAAAAAACGAAACCTCCACATTAAGGCAAAAATACTGTTCATGTAATGCTCAAACAGGCTCACAGCATCTTTCGAATCAATACTTGGTGAAAACTGGCGAAGCAATTCTTCCTCGTAGAGCTTAAAAATACCTCGAACAATTTCCTCTTTGTTACGAAAGTGGTAATAGAGATTACCAGGGCTCATGGAGAGGTGTTCTGCGATGTGGTTAGTAGTCACATTCCGCTCGCCATGCTCATTAAACAGATCTAGAGCACCTAGAACTATTTTCACTTTTGTCTTCACACTATACTCCGAATAGATTATTCAATGGCTTAATGATTAGTGCACAATGAGACCATACATTAAACAATGAATTTCAATTTTCTTCGTTAAATATGGTCTGATCTGCATACTGATTATTTACTTTATCCAAGTGTGTACACTAGAATAGCCTTGAGGAGAATTTCATCACCTCATTACATCGATGTAAATAAGTAAGGATAAATAATGAAACATATCGCTCTAGCAATGCTGGTTGCACTAGGTGCTGCAGGTAACGCTTTCGCCGCTGGTGAAACTGGTTCAACAGCTGCTTCAGGTGGCGGTGCTGCAGGTGGCGCTGGCGCTACTGGTGCTGCAGTAGGTACTACCACTGCAATCGTTGGTGGCGTTGCTGCTGCAGCAATCGTTGCAGTTGCTGTAGCAGATTCTGGTACAACGTCTACGTCTGTATCTCAGTAATCTGATATCGCTATGCAATCGCCCTGACTGGTTCAGGGCGATTTTTTATCTGTAGGATCATACGACTGTGCTTTCAAATTTTTCATTGCGTACATTGATTTACTTTTCTGTGGTTTCTCTCTTACTAGGCTGCACTCAAAAGATGAATGATGTGGGCAGCAGCTTATCCGAAGCCTTTTCAGCTTCTGATGATGTCACACTTAGCCAAGAAGAAATTTCCAGCCTCCCGTACGCCAGTACCTATTTACGCATCAATGACGGTCGCCAAGTATTCATGGTGTTAGCATTTGCTGACTTAAATCCGACAACAGGCAATACTCGACTAAAATGGGTGTCTGCAGATGGATCGATGATAGCAACGGAGCAAGGTCGAATCGTAAAAACATTGGGATTTGACGGCAGCAATCTCATCAATATTGCGGGTAAAGGTATCTCAACGGGCATCATCACAGATAGCCAATGGAATGCTGTTTATGATTGGTCCCCTGATAATCGCTACCAATTTAGTGCATCGGTAAATTCAACGTTCATAAAACGAGAAGCGATAAGCACAAACCAATGGACGCTGGAAACCAATAAAATTGATGAACACGTCAATTTTGGTGAGCTAAATAAAGCCTTTACCAATAGTTACTGGATTACCGATGCAGGTGAAACAATGAAATCGATTCAGTATATCGGTCCAAATATGAATAAATTCGAAATGACCATATTGAAAACATTTGCGCCAGCAAGGTAACCTTATTATGAGAACTTTACTTACCTCACTACTAAATACCTTGCTTGCCTGTACACTGGTATTTAGTACCTTAGCGTCATCACATCAACTGACCGTCCATCTTCCCAACCAAAAATTAAATCTAAACTATATGTTGCCAAGTCAGCTATCCCAGGTCATAGCAGACACACAAGCACAAAATAAAGAAGCGTTGTTTTTTGAAGGTGGTGTATTAGCGAGTGCTAAGCAGCAAGCCAAAGTTGACAGCTTTAAACATTCAATATTTAAACGCCTAACTCGTGAGAACTCTGAACAAAGCCTACACCTTCTTAATCAACTAAAAACGATGCATTTCGTTGGTCGTGAATGGGTAAGCCTAGATAATGATCTCGTTCGGCTAAAACCTGAACTAAACCCCTTACTGTCTGGGCGCTATGATTTTTATATCTCCCCACAAAAGAATCAAGTTCGTATTCTAGGGCACGTTAAAAATCCAACTCATACCCCATTATTAGATAGTCGAGACCTCACGGCTTATTTGAATGGTCTTGAGCTATCTGAATTTGGCGATTTAGATCAAACCTATATTATTCATGCCAATGGTGACCTCATCCATGCAAAGCTAGGTTATTGGCAGCCAGAGCGCTATTACATAAGCCCAAGCTCAAAGATATTCATTGGTTCCAGAGATACTCCGGAAACAAACAAAGACATAGCTCAACTTCTTAGATACGCGGTGGATAAATGATGTTTCGCCAATCAATGCTAACCCTTTCTCTATTCGCTGCGTTTTACGCTAACGCAGAATCTACAGACACTGTATTCCAACCTGCCTCTTACACGCCATCCCAAATGGACTTTGGCGGTGTTGGTCTCATCAAGATGCCAACCGGGAGAATGGCACCAGAAGGGGAATTCAATTTAAGCGCAAACATCAACCATGAATATCGTATGTACAATGCATCAATCGCTCTTTTTCCATGGTTCGAAGCGACCATTCGCTATGCGATCGTGCCAAACAAGCGGATGGGTGCCCAAGAGTTCAGTGGGGACAGCCCTTATCTGGATAAAGGCATCGATTTTAAATTCCGTTTATTGGAAGAAAGCCGTTGGTTACCGGAAGTAGCAGCGGGTGTCCGAGACTTTGGCGGGACTGGCTTGTTTGATGGCGAGTTCATCGCAGCATCCAAAAAGGTCTACACCAATGATTACGGTGTATTCGACTTCACATTAGGTATGGGTTGGGGCTATATGGGCATGCACGGCAACGTGACCAATCCATTTTGCAAAGCCAACGACAAATTCTGTGAGCGACCAAAAGATTTTGGCGGCACTGGCGGCGAAGTGGATTACCATCGCTGGTTCAAAGGACCAGCAGCCATCTATGGTGGCGTCGAATATCAAACACCCTATCAGCCACTTCGCTTAAAAGTGGAATACGATACCAATGATTACTCTGAAGATTTCCCGACAAGATTTCGACCAGGGGATTTCTACGAAGTCGATATGACTCAGCACACGCCCATAAATGTTGGCTTAATTTATCGCGCGCACCGAAATATTGATCTCCGCTTAAGCTATGAAAGGGGAGACACCGTTTCTGCAGGTTTCAGCCTTCGCACTAACTACAATGAATTGGCATCCCAGTGGCGTGACGAACCCATACCTCGCCCGAGCAATGAGCAGCCAGAAAATGTCAATGACGTAGATTGGCAATCACTCGAAAAACAACTTGCGCTGGTCGCAGGCTATGAGGGTGTTAAGGTTCATGTGGATGACACGACTGTGATTATCTCTGGTGAGCAAGTTAAATATCGAGACTCAGAGATCGCCCACGAGCGTGCGGCTGCCGTTTTGCGCAATCAACTGCCTAAATCCATCAATACGTACAAAGTGATCAATACGCAACAGCACATCGTAACCGAAGCTACCGACATTGATGCAAAAAAATATGATCGCGTTGCTAATGTCAGCTACATCAATCCACACATTTCTGATGCTTCAAGCGTCAGTACAGATACTAAAGTCCGTGGAAGACAAATGCATGATGGCGCCGATCGCTTATATTACGGAGTTTCACCAACGCTACGTCAATCGATAGCAGAGCCCGAAGAGTTTTATATTTTCAATATCGGTGTTCGTGGTGAAGCCAGTTATTGGTTAACAAACCAGCTTCAAGCATCGAGCTCAATCCAAGTCAATTTATACGACAATTACCCTGAACTGAACTTTATCGTGCCACCAGATGGCACAACGGTTCCCCCTAGAGTTCGATCATTGGGCCGGATGTATTTCCACGACAACCCAGTCAGAATGGACACGCTTCAACTGACTTGGTTTGATAATTTCGGCGACAGCATTTATCAACAAACTTACGCAGGTTACCTAGAAAGTATGTTTGCTGGTGTGGGAACGGAATGGCTTTATCGCCCAAGAGGAAAAAACTGGGCTATTGGCGCAGACATCAACCTTGTTGCGCAGCGCGATCCCGATAGCTGGTTTGGTGTATACCAGCAAGAAACTCAATACAGTGCTGCAGATGGTCGCTCATTCAAAGTGTTAGACAAAGGCTATACCGGCTTCGTTTCGGGTTACTATATGCCAAAATGGTCGTGGCTGGATGACACTCTGTTCAAGGTTGATGTTGGTCAGTACCTCGCTCAGGATGCAGGTGTTCGTGGGGATTTCTCTAAGCAATTCAAAAGTGGGGTGATAGTGGGTGCTTATGCCAGCTTGAGCAATTTATCCGCTGAAGATTTTGGCGAAGGCAGCTTTACCAAAGGGTTTTACATCTCGATTCCATTCGACGTTATGACAGTAAAACCAAGCCGAAACAGAGCGAAATTTGATTGGCAACCTCTAACTCGAGACGGCGGTCAGAAGCTCAATAAGGAGCACGACTTGTTTAGCCTAACAGATTCAGCCTCGCCTTGGTTTACAAGAAAGAACACGGTTCCTCAGCCATAGAGGAACGTAGGTATAAATCAATAAGAACAAAATACAATACAGAGGCGCTATGCCTCTGTATTTTTTAGCGCCTTATTTGGTACACTCGCAACAACTCAATTTAAAGCTTGGTGAAAACATGATCATTGTAACTGGCGGCGCTGGCATGATTGGCAGCAACATTATCAAAGCCCTAAACGAACAAGGCATCAACGACATCCTAGTTGTAGATAACTTAAAAAACGGCAAAAAGTTCAAAAACCTCGTTGACCTTGATATCGCTGATTACATGGATCGTGATGACTTTTTAGTTCAAATCATGTCGGGCGAAAACTTTGGTCCCATTGACGCGGTATTTCATGAAGGTGCTTGCTCAGCCACCACCGAGTGGGATGGCAAATACATGATGCTCAACAACTATGAGTATTCCAAAGAGTTACTTCACTACTGCTTAGAACGCGAAATCCCCTTCTTATATGCCTCTTCTGCTGCGACTTACGGTGAAACTACGGTTTTCAAAGAAAAAAAAGAATACGAAGGCGCCCTTAATGTATACGGTTACTCCAAACAACAATTCGACAATTACGTTCGCAAAATTTGGGAAGATGCGACCGCACACGGTGAAACACTGCCTCAAGTCACGGGCTTCCGCTATTTCAATGTGTACGGTCCTCGTGAAGATCACAAAGGCTCAATGGCGTCCGTTGCTTTCCACCTAAATAATCAAATGAATGCAGGCGAAAACCCAAAGTTATTTGAAGGCAGTGAGCAATTCATTCGTGATTTTGTTTATGTTGGCGATGTTGCAGCGGTCAATCTTTGGTTCTTAGAAAATGGGGTATCCGGCATTTTCAACCTTGGTACAGGCAATGCAGAATCCTTTGAAGAGGTGGCGAAAGCCGTAATCGCTTTCCATGGTAAAGGAGAAATTGAAACAATTCCGTTCCCTGAGCATTTGAAAGGCGCCTACCAAGAATACACTCAAGCGGACATGTCTAATCTTCGCGCTGCAGGCTGCGATCATGAGTTTAAAACGGTGGCAGAAGGTGTCGCTGAATATATGACAATTGTAAACGCATGAATATCCTAATGGCACTGTCACAATTGGAGGTGACGGGTGCCGAAGTCTATGCGACTACCGTAGGAAACGAGCTATCAAAAAGGGGGCATAACGTATTTTATGTCTCCGATACTCTTACCAAACCACATGTTGGTGAATTTTTTAAACTGCGCTTTAATAAGCGCAGTGTATTACGCCGTTTCTGGCATGTTGGATACCTTTGCTTTCTCATTCGAAAATACAAGATTCAGTTAGTACACGCGCATTCAAGAGCCTCCAGCTGGAGCTGTCATATTGCCTGTAAGTTGACTAACACACCGATGATTACAACAGTACACGGTAGGCAGCCCGTTCACGCTTCAAGAAAACGCTTTCATGCCATGGGTAACAAAGCCCTTCCTGTATGCGAAGCGATTGAAAAGCAATTGATTGAAGAATTGGGTGTACCGGAAGACATGCTGACGGTCGCTCGCAATGGGATAGAAACAGACGACTTTACCTGGCAGAGCACTCCCTCCAATACCAAACCTGTCATCTCGGTTATTGGTCGGTTGACAGGACCTAAAGGTGATTTGTGTTACCGACTACTATCTGAGTGTTTGGATTCCAACCTTTACGACATTAGAGTGGTTTCTGGTTCCGAGCCAGACGAACGCTTTGACTCATTCAAAGATAAAGTGAATTTTACGGGTTACACCAATAACGTACCAAAGATGCTAAAAGAGTCTGACTTAGTGATTGGTGCTGGCAGAGTCGCGATGGAATCGTTGCTATGTGGGCGACCAACCCTTGCCGTTGGAGAGGCCATCTCAATTGGTCTGGTTACAAGCGATAACCTACCCCACGCTATGGCCACTAACTTTGGTGATATTGGACCAAAGGTTTTGGACATTGACTTTCCGGCACTGATCGATCAAATAAAGCTCGGTATCAACCAGACTCATTGTGACGTCGCCGTAAAAGAAACGATCTTAGCCAACTACGATCTTCAGCGTGTTGTTGACCAGTTGGAAGACGAGTACCAAACAACGTACGTTCAGGCACGCCAAAGTGAGATGCCTGTTCTCATGTACCATCGCTTTATTCAAAGCGAAGAAGAAAAAGGCACGCGTGGCCCGTATCTTGATATCCAAATGTTTGAGAAACATCTGAAGCTGCTAAAAAGAAAGGGCTTCGAAAGCCTCACCTTCGAGGAACTCTCAAAGGGACGAACCATTGATAGACTGGCTCCGGGTAAACGGTACGTTATGATCACTGTCGATGATGGATTTTCAGACAATTACCACCTAATGCTGCCACTTTTGAAAAAATATGGATTCAAGGCCGTCGTCTATGTGGTTACTGGAGAATCCTTCAATCGCTGGGATGTAGAGGCAGACGAAAATCCAGATAAGCCGTTCAAGTTAATGACCAAAGACGAAATCAAGGCAATGGCAGATTCTGGGTTCATTGAAATTGGTGGTCACACATTAACGCACCCCAAATTGAGTCAACTTTCCGTTGAAGAGCAGCGACATGAAATCTTAGAAAACAAGATTCAGCTGGAGTCAATCATAGGCAAACCTCTCACCTCTTTTGCTTACCCTTATGGTGATCACAACCAAAAAACAAAAGACATCGCGTTAGAAGTGGGTTATCAATACGCCGTTGCCACCAACAGTGGTCCGGTTGAATTCCATAAAAATTTAACCCAAATTCGTCGCATCGCTATCTTCCCGCGAACGGATGTCTTAGGGTTATGGCGCAAGGTATCTGGACGCTATACTTTCCGTAAGAAATGATCTCGCGATAAGATTCAATGATGATATCCTATCGCACTAGAAGAAAAATCGGTGAGCAACAATATGAAGATTTTGGTTATTGGACCTTCATGGGTAGGCGACATGGTGATGTCGCAAAGCCTGTACACAGAATTGAAGATCCAGCACCCGGAAGCCACGATTGACGTACTTGCTCCAGCCTGGTGTAAACCCATCCTAGAACGTATGCCTGAGATATCCCGAGCCATAGAAATGCCTATGGGACACGGGGAGTTTAATTTATTCGGTCGACGCAAAATAGGTAAATCTCTAGCCAAAGAAGGCTATACGCACTCTTTCATCCTCCCTAATTCGGCGAAGTCTGCACTGATCCCTTGGTTTGCGGGCATACCGAACCGTACTGGCTGGAAAGGTGAAATGCGATATGGATTGCTTAACGATTTACGTCCTGATCGAAAAGTTTTCCAATATATGGTCGAGCGGTATGTCGCACTCGCCCACAGCAAAAATACCATGCTCGATTCGGTTGTCTTGCCACAGTGCCCAACACCAAAACTTACGATAGATTCAGACTCTCAGCGAAGTGCCTTACTTAGATTAAACCTGTCCGATGAAAGAATCGCTATTGGCCTTTGCCCTGGTGCCGAGTACGGTCCTGCAAAGCGGTGGCCCGACGCTTACTACGCGAAAGTTGCACAATTTGTTATAGAACAAGGCAAACAAGTTTGGCTATTTGGATCTGCCAAAGACAGAGAAGTCACTCAGAAGATTAGAAACGCCTTACCCGAAGCACTTCAAGCGTATTGCCATGATCTGGCCGGACAAACGAGCTTAATTGAAGCCGTAGACTTACTCGCAGCCTGTGATACCGTTGTCTGCAACGATTCTGGTCTAATGCATGTCTCAGCTGCAGTCGGCTGCAATATTGTTGCGATTTATGGTTCAAGCTCACCAAAGTATACGCCACCGTTAACCGACAAGTTGACCATGCTGCACACTGACATTCAGTGCCGTCCATGTTTCAAAAAGACCTGCCCGTATGGGCATATGAAGTGTTTAACAGAGTTACCTCCTAGCCGCGTGATATCCGCATTAGAAACGAATAAGGCTTCAGCATGATCGCAAGAGCCTTTTACACCGTCATACTCACATTAGTCGCGCCAGTATTACTTTATGGTCTTTTCCGGAAACGCAAAAACAAACCATCTGTCGGTTCTCGTTGGAGAGAACATTTTGGATTGACGCCTAAATTGGATAGTGAAGTGAGCCCGATATGGATACACGCTGTATCAGTGGGTGAGGTCCTTGCGGTGACTCCTTTTATAAAAGAATTAAAAAAAAACGTTCCCGATACACCAATATTGATCACTACCACGACCCCGACGGGTGCAGAACAAGCAGCAAAGCTATCAACCCTTGCCACACACCGTTACGCCCCCGTAGATTTTCCCTTTTCTGTTCAACGATTTTTAGAGAGAGTTAACCCTTCACAGCTTATTATCGTGGAAACTGAACTATGGCCAAACACCATTCACGTCACATCAAAGAAAGGCATTCCCATTACAGTTCTGAACGCAAGGCTGTCAGATAAATCATTTCGTGGGTATAAAAAAATCCAGCCTTTATTTACAGGTATCGCAAACCATATATCGCAAGTGCTATGCCAACACAGTAAAGACGCAGATAACTTCGTAAAGCTTGGGGTTAGCGATAAGAAAGTTCAAGTCACTGGCTCAATCAAGTTTGACATCAAGGTAACAGAGAACACGGTAAGAGAAGGTAATCTTCTTCGTGACAAAATGGGTATTGAAAGACCCATCTGGATAGCGGCCAGTACACACTTAGGTGAAGATGAGCAAATAATAGATACACATAAAAAGCTATTAGAGAAACTACCAGATGCCTTACTAATACTAGTACCGAGGCACCCAGAAAGATTTGATGCCGTGTTTAACCTTTGTACGGCAGAAGGCTTAAAGGTCGTAAGAAGAACACAACCAAACCATGATTTTAGCGATCAACAAGTGTACTTGGGTGATACCATGGGCGAAATGCTGATATTGATGCAAGCAGCAAATGTGTGCTTTATGGGTGGTAGCTTATTGGGTAATAAAGTGGGGGGACATAATCTGTTGGAGCCAGCTGCATTAGGAAAACCCACGATTATTGGTCCAAGCTATTACAACTTTCTGGAAATAACAAAAGAGCTCCACAGGCTTAATGCCACCAAGATTATTCAAGATTCGACGGACTTGGTCGATAGCTTGACAGTACTCTTAACATCAGAGCAAGAAGCTCAACAAGCCGGGCTTAATGCCATGGCTTTCATAGAAAAAAGTCGTGGAGCGTTAAACCTCTCACTGAAAGCCATCACCAAAAATACCGCGTGTGCACTATGAAAAACAGAAATGTCGCGATTGTTTGCCTTTCGCACTATCAAGGCGGAATGGAATTAGATGCGATCAAGCATGCCGGCATGTTCCGTCGCCACAACGTAAATACAATATTGATTTGTAGGAAGAACACCTACCTAGAACAAGCCGCGCTATCAAAAGAGCTTCCGACTTACAGTATAGATTTCAAAGCGAAATTAGGAATAGCGCTTATAAACGGCCTAAGGCAGATAATAAAGCAGCAGAAAATATCCACGTTAGTTTTTTTTGGTACTTCGGAAATAAAATCGATTTACTTTGCCGTTAAAGGACTGGGCTGCAAAGTCATATTACGCCATGGAACAACGATGTCATCACCAAAAACCGACATGATTCATGCTCTGTTTTATCGTTGTGTCTCTAGTTATGTATCCATTAGTGACCACCTTAATGACAATGTAAAAGCGATATTTCCAATTAACGATAAGCCTGTAAAAACCATCTATAATCCTGTTGACTCAAGTCATACACAAGAAGCTAGCCCAAAACAAAATCAGTTCATACATGTGGGCCGCGTAGAAGAAGGTAAAGGGGTATTTGATGCTGTAGAGGCTCTTGGAAAATCCAATATTCCAAGAGAAAACAAGCGTATTACTTTTGTTGGCGCAGTTAAGCCACATATAAAAAGCCAATTAACCGAGCTTGCAAAAAAAGGATCTGTGCAGATCCAGTTCGAAGGTTTTGTCAAAGACCCATTTACCCACTATAAAATACACAAATTTTTGCTGTTTCCCAGTCACGGAGAAGGTCTTGGAAACACGATTTTAGAAGCATTACAATGTGGATTGACCTGCATTACGTATAACAACACCGTTTTCCCTGAGTTTACATCTCTAGGATGCCAAGCGTTCTATCTTGCAGAAGATCGTAACATTCAAGATCTCGCGCTCAAGATTGAAGCTGCGTTTGAAAGTTCTTTAAGCTTAGAAGTAAACCCAAATTTTCACGTGCTTGCAAAACACTTCAGTGAAGAAAGTGCTATCCGCCAATGGCAACCATTACTTTAAAAAGACCACATGCAGAAAATCTATTTAAATAAAGCGTACTATTACCTAACAGCAGTAGTTTTGACACTATTGATGCTTTCCCTACCAACTTCAAAAGCTGGCATGAATATCTTCTCTGCACTCCTGGCTCTGGGAGGTTTCGGTTACGCGATATTCAATGTTAAGACACTAACAAAGCTCGAAAAGTTTGCCTTCTTATTCTGTATAGCGACGTATTCGATAGGTGGGATAGAAAGCTACGCACTCCACGCATCGGAGCTCGATTTTGCCTATTACATGCAAAAGAACAGCTTTTGGTTGCTGATTCCTGTCTTCATTTTGATTCTGAAGCATGAGCAACTTAAAAATCTTGCCTGCATTGCATTTATCCTGGCAGCAACAATTGCGGGAATCGAAAGTTTGTACGATGCCTATCTTGCCAATTTTGACGTTTACGCACGCTCTACTGGTTTTTTAGGGCATTCGCGACACGCCAACAGTATGCTGCTTAGCATCGGTTTGTCTTTGATCTATCTGAATAAAAAAGAAACAGGAACCGCCATCAAGTCACTGCTATGGGGCTGTATAATTATTGCTATATTGAGTTTACTCGTATCCGGAAGCAGAGGGGCTTGGCTGGGCGGAGGAGCGATGCTGCTTTACGTCATAATCCGTTTCCATAAAGCATTGATAAAACCGGGAGTTATTCTTGCTATTTTGGTTGCCGTCATTGCGTCAATCAGTTTCCCCGATAAAGTGGAGCGCTATGTTGAGCGCGCAAAATCCATTGTTCACCTTGAACTCAGTGGTCTAGCTCGCTTAACCATGTGGCGTGGTGGCTTAGAGTATATGGGACATCAAGTTTCAGACTCCCCAATAACACTCATAGCGGGATCTGGTATGTACAGTGCCAAGGAAAAATACTTGAGCTATGTGGATGCTTTACAGCCAGAGGAGAGAGAACACCTACTAACCGATGGCAGCGTATTCGGCGGCTCTGATTTCCACAACTCAATCCTCGATGTTTTTGTTAAATCGGGAGTTTTGTATGCAACACTCTTTTTTGGCTCATGGGCATTTGTGATTTCAAAAGCAATGAAAGGTACCAATCAAGATATTTTCGCTTGCCGATATGTTATAGCCTATTTTGTCGGGCTGTTTGTGATTTATCAGTTTTATACCATCGCTCAAGATTACGCTACGTACGCTACGGCATTTGCAGTATCATTGTTACTTTCTGAAATGATGCGAGAAAAAGAAGCATGAAAATCAGCTTGATTGTCGCAGTATACAAAGATTACCAAGCACTCAACCTTATTTTGGAGCAAGCGGCAAAACAAACGTACGATAATTTTGAAATCGTGATTGCCGAGGATGCAATAAGCCAAGACATTCCGGAGCTCGTATCCAAATTTTCTCACATTGATATTGTGCATTGTTCGCAGGAAGATTCGGGTATCCGAAAAATGCGCTCAATCAACAACGCCATTAGAGCATCCACTGGGGATTACTTAATCTTCACTGATGGCGATTGCATTCCCGCCCCTGATTTCTTTGAATGCCACGCAAAAATGGCAACAAGAGGCACGATACTTTCTGGTCGAAGAACCAATCTGGGTCCTGGTTTTAGCACTCGAATTAGACAAGGCAACTTAGATACTGCCGAACTCGCTAACCGCTACCTTCGATATTACCCTCAGGTGGCCTGGGATGGCAAAGAAGGGCACGCAGAGACAGGACTTTGTTTCAAACCGGATGGTTGGATTTTCCAAACCTTTTTTGCAAAATCAAAGCGTTCCACAAGCCTCCTCGGCTGCCATTTTAGCTGTTTCAGAGAAGACATGTATTTCATCAATGGATTTGACGAGTCCTATGGAGAAACCGCACTAGGGGACGATACCGATATTGAGTGGCGCTTTCGTGCAGCTGGGTTTGAATTGAAATCAGTCAAGCACGCAACAACGGTATTCCACTTGTATCACGAGAAACGTGACCGCTTTATTCCGGAAGAAGAAGCCCTTTACCACACAATGCTAGACCGAAAATCCAACAAAGAGTACCAAGCAAAAATCGGGCTAAAATAACGTTAGCCCGACTGAAACCTTGCATCGAAATCTTCTAAGTTAACGCTGCATACACCTTCAAGCCAAACTTACGCCAAATACGTACTCTTTCACCTAATGTCAAACCGCTTTCCTTTACCAGCGATTGAAACTTTTGAACATTACGATCGTCGCCCAAGGCATAATCTGTAGATCGAAGTGCCGTTTGCATGTAGTCCATAAAAACCAATTTGAAAAATGCGGACAGGGTGGATGAATTACTGGATTTCAGCGACGAAATTTCTTCCATTAAATTATTGACGACAGCAGCATGACTGCGAATATCCGCAGGTCGAAGTGTGCCTCCTTCTGCTCGCATGGATGAGTTTTCGTGCTGAACATAGAAATAATGCTGGGAATCCAAGAACGAAACCCGATCGGCATGAAGTAAGGATTTAAAGGTGAAGTCTACATCTTCGTACCTCACACCCTCCAAATACGCTAAGTGATACTGTTCAATAAATTGTCGGCTCCACAAATGGGAAGGGGTCGTCGCAGAGTAAACTTTGTACTCTCGCGCTTTGGGTAAATACTCAAGACCCGAACTCACTGGAAGTCCACTGATCGCCTTTAAACGCTTCTCTTTTTCGACCACGTACACTTGTTTGGTTCTTGGGTCTACTTCAAAGTTAGTCCCCATACACAGATCCAAATGATGTGTATATGCGTACTTAACCATCTCTTCTATTTTCTTTGCGTCAACATAGTCATCCGCATCACAAAATAAAATGTAGTCTCCCTCAGCCATGGTCATCATTCTGTTTCGGGAAGCGGCTTGCCCTGAATTTTCTTGAGTCACCAAACGAAAATTATAACGTTGTTGAAGTTTCAGCAGCTGACTCGCGGTAGCATCTTTAGAGCCATCGTCAGTAACAATCAAATCGAGGTCTATAGAGGAAATTTCAGCAATTGACGCTATGCATTGCTCGATAGTGTCTGCGGCATTGTAAGCGGGTACCAATACAGATACTTTTAATTCTTTTTTATTTGTCATGCTCTCGATACCCTACAATAATCGGCTCCATGCTCTCGATGATATCTTCACCTAAGCTGCGTTGAGCCTCTTTCTCAAATGACCTTTTAAGTCGTTCCAAATTCCCTTGCTTCCAACTCTCACCACTTTGCTGGAAGCATTTATCAAAGTCGATGA
This sequence comes from Vibrio penaeicida, assembly GCF_019977755.1. Taxonomy (NCBI): domain Bacteria; kingdom Pseudomonadati; phylum Pseudomonadota; class Gammaproteobacteria; order Vibrionales; family Vibrionaceae; genus Vibrio; species Vibrio penaeicida. The sequence goes on from NZ_AP025144.1 coordinate 3,902,600, forward strand.
TCCAAAATTTTTCTTGCTCATCCATCAAAATATTATGGATATTCAAATCCGTGTGGTTAATGCCAAGATCATGCATTTTACGGATCTCTCGGCCAATTTGCTGATAGTGCCGTGCTTCTAATGTCTCGGATTTTAAAATGTCCACCAAGTCTCTGGCGTTTTTAATCTTCTCGGTGATGATGTCAGCACGATAAGTCAGCCCTGTTTTTTGAGCGTTGGCTGCGATCGGTTTAGGAACATTAAGTCCATTTTTACGCATTAAGCCAAGCAATGAGAACTCTAATGCGCTGCGGGTTTTGTCAAACCCCGTAAACACATACTGATCTTTAACGAGTTTGCCAAATAGCCCACCACGCCGATAGTGTCGCAATGCAGCGTGTGTTTCTCCCAAATCAACAAACCATGTTGTCCCTCTGCCACTGGCTTGCCCAATTACTTTGTTTTGATTTTGCCAATAGTCGATGTCGAACAAGCGATCTAAATCATGATGAATAACATTGCTGTCATACCATATTTTTTGATTCTTGCTGCAGTGGGTCTTAATCATGATTTATAGAAGGTGAGAAAACCGTGGGTCGATTTTACATTCTTAAAGCTTAACTGCATAATCCTTAGCAACTTATCAAAGAACTTTCTTTCACTATGACGCTTTTTACAAGCCCGCCCACCTCTATCTGTGTCTTGCGTTTATCTGCCATTGGCGACGTCTGTAACACGATTGCTGCGGTTCAAGCTATTCAAAAGTATTGGCCAGAAACGCAAGTAACGTGGATAACAGGAAAGCTCGAAGCGCAATTGCTTGAATCTATTGACAACATAGAGGTCATTATTTTCGACAAAAAGCAAGGGTGGCGTGGCTATGTATCGGTATGGAAGCAACTCAAGGGAAAAAGGTTTGATGCTTTATTACACATGCAGTACGCCATCAGAGCGAGCATCGTCACCTTAGGCATTAAAGCTAAACACAAGTTGGGCTTTGACAAAATCCGCAGTCAAGATGGGCAACATTGGTTTACCAATACCAAAGTACCATCACCCGAAAAAACTCACGTTTTAGATGGGTTGATAGCCTTTAATGAAGTATTGGGCATACCGGATTGCTCCCCTAAATGGGATCTTTCTTATCCAGAATCGGCTGGTGTTTGGGCACAAAGCCATTTACTTGCAGACAAACGTAATCTAGTGATCGTTCCGGGTGCAAGTAAAGCCTATAAGAACTGGACGATTCAAGGCTATGTCGATCTCATCAATCATGCGGACAAATTGGGCTGGAACGTTATTCTTGCTGGTAGCCCATCGCCTGTGGAACAAAAGCTAACCCAGTCAATTCTTCAATCATTAAAAAAACCAGTCACCGACTTAGTGGGTAAAAGCAGCCTGCTGGAGATGCTAGCTCTACTTGATCAATGTGATTTGGTGGTTGCACCTGATACGGGTCCGACCCATATGGCAAATGCAATGAATACCCCAGTGATCGGGTTGTATGCCCACCACAACCCAGCTCGGACAGGTCCTTATTTGTATCAGGATTATGTTGTCAGTGTGTGGGCACAAGAGATAGAAAAGCAGACGGGAAAGAATCCATCTCAATTACCTTGGCGCTCGCGTGTCAAAGACGAAAAAGCGATGGCTAACATCCCGTCGGCAGATGTCATCGCAATGTTTAACCGTGTGCGCAGAGAACAGAAATTATGACGCAGCTTTCCCAATCTAACCGCGCGACTATTGCTGCGGTCATCATTACCAAAAATGAAGAAGACAGTCTCAAAGACTGCTTAGAAAGCCTGACATGGGTTGATGAAATCGTGATCGTTGATTCAGGTAGCACAGACAAAACCGAAGCTATCGCGAAACAATACACCGGCAAATTCTTTATCAATTCGGATTGGCCGGGTTTTGGCAAGCAGAAGCAACTCGCCCAGAGCTATACGGAATGTGATTGGATTCTCGCCGTTGATGCAGACGAACGCATTGATGAAACATTAAAAAGTAATATTCTTGATATGTTAGAAAATGTCCCCGATAACACCGTTTTTAATCTTAATGAGCTAACTTGGGTCTTTGGTCGATTCCTAAAACATTCGGGCTGGTACTATCGACATGTCCGCCTTTACCCCAACAAGCTAACAACGTACAACGACAACCTCGTTCATGAATCAGTCGTTATTCCCGACGGATGTAAAGTGGCAGAGCTCGATGGCGATATCCTTCACTACTCCTACAAAAACCTGAACCATTATCTCGTTAAGTCAGCCGGTTACGGCAAAGCTTGGGCGGATCAAAGACAAGCTAAAGGAAAAAAAGCGTCGCTGTCTCAGGGGGTGGTTCATGCACTCGCCTGTTTTATGAAAATGTATGTACTAAAGCGAGGCTTTTTAGATGGGAAACAAGGATTCTTGATTGCTTTGTTATCCGCGCATTCTACCTTTATCAAATACGCAGATTTGTGGGCGAGAGATAACGATCCCCATTATAAATAATGGGTGACTAAACCCTATGCTAAAGGGCAGTTTATGCTATATCTGCCCACCACTTCTTCACTTGCTCGGCGCATTCCGCCACATCAATACGAGACATATCTTCTTGCTGGTCTTTACTGCTGGCTTCAGGTGGGCAAAAAGCAATGTGCTTCCCTTCTGAATTAATGGGTCGCCAGCGAAGTGGCGTTGCTGAGCGCTTGCTCGGAAAGAACCCGACCGTGGGTACATCCAACGTTGCTGCTATATGAAGGGGTCCCGTCGAGCCCGCAATAAACATGTCTGCACAAGCAATGGAATAGGTAAAATCGACCAGCCCATCATTTTTGCTGTATACCACTGACTTCACACCAAGATCGGACAACAAAGCATGCAATTCCATGGCTTTACTTTCTTCACCCGGACCAGCCGTGAGAATGTATTCTCTATCTACCTGCAAATTTTTGATAAACGCTGAATACTGTTCCAATGATAGGTTATTAGCCGAACCGCCGCTGCCTGCATGAACAAACACCCAAGGTTTGTCTTGGGAGATATCTAACTGCCTAGACAGTTTGTCCTTTTGCGCAGCTAAAACATCTGCCGTTATAGTCAAATAAGGTGCGTTGGGCTCAACAATCTTGCCTCCGACACCCGATAAAAATGAGCGAACAAGATCGAGATTGTACTCAAACTCGGGTTTAGCCGATTGTGAACGTTTCTGTTTGATTCGTTTGTTGTAAAAAATCTGGGCAATTTTCGTTGCGGGCGCAAGGCGATAGGGAATTTTGGCTTTCCATACCAGTGATGCGTTGTAAGAAGTAGAGAATAAATTGATTGAAGCGTCAAATTGCTCCGATTTTATTCGTCTCACCAGCTCCGTTTTTTCTTGTTTCGGCGCTTTTGAACCACAATCGACGATAACAGAATCAATCCAAGGGCAAAGCTCTGCCAATGCTTTGGTGTAACCTGGGACAAGTGCGGTAATTTCTACGTCAGGCATTGATTGTTTTAGCATAGCGAAACTCGGCCATGCCAACATAAAATCGCCTATCTTATCGTTTCGAATAACCAGTATTTTTTTCATCTTATTTTCCGCACTGTGGTTCGCCACACATGATACCCAGTTACATAGCGAAGTTTGAGTGTTTTTTGCTATGATGACAGCAGATTAATGAATAAAAGCAAGCGAGTAAAATGTGTCAGCAAAACGTATCTCCCGAGTGATTTACCCGGGCACCTTCGACCCATTAACCAACGGCCATTTAGATTTGATTGAACGTGCTGCCGATATGTTTGATGAAGTGATTGTCGCCGTCGCCGCCAGCCCAAGTAAGAACACCATGTTCACCTTGGAAGAACGAGTCAAGTTTGCACAAGTTGTCACGAAGCATTTAGATAACGTCACAACAAAAGGTTTTTCAGGGCTGATGGTGGATTTTGCTCGTACAGAACAAGCCAATGTTCTGATTCGTGGGCTGCGAACCACTGGCGACTTTGAGTACGAATTTGGCTTAACAAACATGTACCGAAGGCTGCTACCAGGGTTAGAAAGTGTGTTCCTTACCCCAGCCGAGGAGCACGCGTTTATTTCATCCACCATTGTTCGCGAAGTCGCCATTCACGGTGGTAGTGTTGCGCAATTTGTTCCCACTATCGTCGCCGCAGCTTTGGAGAAGAAGTATCAAGAGCGCTCTAAAGGCTGACACACTGGGCAGTAGAAGGTATTTCGCTGCCCAATTTTGACATCTTCGATCACGCTCTCACAAACCGTGCATTTTTCCCCCGAACGTCCGTACACTTGAAGCTCTTGGGCGAAATAACCAGGCTTGCCATCAGCTTGATTGAAATCCTTAAGTGTCGTCCCACCTTGTTTAATCGCAGTATCCAGTACTCGCTTGATGTTGCTGTGCAATAATTCAAGCTCACTATCATTGAGTTGATTGGCTGGTAACTGTGGATGGATACGAGACATGAATAGCGATTCATTGGCGTAAATGTTACCCACACCTACCACAACCTTGTTATCCATAATGAACTGTTTAACAACGGTTTTTTTACGTTTGGCTTGCTGTGTAAAATAATCAATATCGAAAGCGTACGTTAACGGCTCAGGTCCCAAATGATTAAGCACATCAGGTTGTTCTCCATATTCCGCGTGTAACCACGATCCAAAGCGTCGAGGATCGTTATAGCGAAGGACTTTGCCATTGGTTAAAACCAGATCAACGTGATCGTGCTTTCCCGGTTCAATGAAGGCATCCAAAACGCGTAAACTTCCCGACATTCCCAAATGCACGACTGCGCTACCCGCCTTTGTTTCTATCATCAGGTATTTTGCTCTACGCGTAATATCCAGAATTTCTTTGCCTACCAATGTTTGAATACTTTCTGGCACCATCCAACGCAGTTTGGGCTGTCTCACGTGTATGGCTTTGACTTTTTGCCCTTTCAAATGAGGTGTAATCCCTAGGCGACTCACTTCAACTTCTGGTAACTCTGGCATCTTAATTCCTTGATTAGGCTGTCGGTATATCGGGAACGAGGTTATGATTATACTCAAGCTACCTCAAGGTGCTTGAGTATATACTTAAAATACGTCTGTTTGAGGCATTCAATGAAGCTTTCCCGTCGTGGCTGGAACAACATTCTGATCTTATCGATCTTGGCATTTATTGCCGTTATCAATGCACCAAGTGTATTAAGAAAGCACTTTGGGCTTGGTGAAACCAACACGCTTCCTTATGTTATTAGCCCGAATGAAAAGCCAAGTGCCTTGCATTTTGCTCAATGGTCACTTGAAAATGTCGATAATGAATGGAATTCGACACGCCAACTCTCTATCGACCCGTTACAAGCTGCGCTCCGGTGGACAGAGCTCACTGGTACTCAGGTGGATTCAGATACGTACGATAAGTTGAAAGGAAATCTCCCTCCCGCCAGAACGTTAGAGGTGTGGTATGTCGGTGTCGAAGAACCGGAAAGAATCACATTTTACCAAACCCCAAGCTTTTGGTTGCTTCAAAATTGGGAAGGTGACTGGGTTGCTGTTTCCGTAGAAAAAAAGTACCTTTTTCCATTCATTTAACTTCTACTCTCAAACACTCAGCTGACATCTACATTAGGATTTACGAGTCAATGATATTAACGCTCCTTTCTTTTGGACAAAAAATTGAAACACACCAACAAGCCTGTTTTTCTATTCTTTCTTTTCTGAAAAGCCCAGATATATCAAAAGTATGTATTGTTACTGATTATCCAGAAGCTTACGAATTTCTTGGTGATCGCCTTCATACCATCAAAATAAAACCTGATGACTTTAAAACATGGCGCGGTAAGTATGACTTTTTTTGGCGGATAAAAATGACCGCCATTCTAAAAGCAACCGAGCAATTCCCGAATGAGCATATCCTCTACGTAGATTCAGATACGTTTTATCAAAGTGGTCTATGCACAATTAAATTGAATTTGGATAAGGGTTACTCATACATGCATGAGTTTGAGCGAGATCTCTCGGGTTCCGTTCAGGAAACAGATAAAGAAATGAGAGCAAAGCTTTCTGGTAATTCGTATTCAAACATAAAGATTTCTGAAAAATCAGAAATGTGGAACGCCGGTGTAATTGCACTTCCAAGATCGAAAGCCAATAAATTGGTTCTAAAAGCGATTGAGGTGTGCGATGCAATGTGTGCTACTGGTTGTTATAATTGGCTATTAGAGCAGTTTGCCTTCTCAGTAGTTTTGAAAGAAGAAACGACCTTGCTACCAGCAGAAAACCAAATTATTCATTATTGGGGTAACAAAAATAGCTGGAATAATACTATGTCTCAATTCTTCATGGAGAGTCGAATCAGACAAAGCTCTCTTAGCAACGAAATTGACAGGCTTTCTTCTCTAGATTTAACATCCATCCCCACCGTTTTGATTGAAAAAAGCACCAAGCTAAGAATAGAAAGACTAAGTCAAAAGCTGCTGAAACCAAAACTTATTCGTCATTTTAAGCCCTACGAAATGGAACTAGAAAATACAAACTAACAAGCAATAAAAAACCCAGTCGATTGACTGGGTTTTTAAACACTAGCAAAGAATTTGGAAATCAATTACTTGATTTTCGCTTCTTTGTACATAACGTGCTTGCGTACAACTGGATCAAACTTTTTGATCTCAAATTTGCCTGGCATGTTACGTTTGTTTTTGTCAGTTGTGTAGAAGTGACCAGTTCCAGCAGAAGATACTAGACGGATTTTCTCACGAATGCCTTTAGCCATTGTTCAATTCCTCTTATACGTTCTCGCCACGAGCACGGATATCAACAAGAACAGCATCGATGCCTTTCTTATCAATAATACGCATACCCTTAGCAGTTAGACGTAGTTTAACAAAGCGCTTTTCGCTTTCTACCCAGAAACGATGAGTTTGTAGGTTCGGCAGAAAACGACGCTTGGTAGCATTTCGTGCGTGTGAACGGTTGTTACCCGTTACAGGACGCTTACCAGTTACTTGGCATACTCGGGACATGAATGTCTTCTCCAAATCGTTTCAGCTCGATATCAACCTTGGTGGCCGAACCTCTCTATCTATCATATAAGAAGACTGGAGGCCAAATACCGTTATGGAATACCCATACAAGGCTATCAAAGGTCGCGCATTATACTAACTTGATATGCATTGCTCAAGACCCGAACAGATCCTTTTTACAGGTTTTCGTGATCTTTTTTAGGCAGAGCTGATTGAGGTTCATAAATTTCAGTGCGGGGATGATAGCAGATTTTGACTAGCAGACAACTAAAATGTGAGCTCAAAACACGCTAAAAGCCGACTCAGTATGCCTTATCGCGATTCTCTATTATTTTAAGCGCAGTTTCGGTGAGGAAACGGTGCTCAATATTCATATCCACCCTCTTTCCGCAAACGAAACCACCTCTCCATCCCCAATCACAAAGTGATCCAAGATCCGAATATCCACCAGTGCAGTTGCATCTGTTAACCGCCGAGTGATTCTCCTGTCCGCTTGGCTTGGCTCTGCAACACCAGAAGGATGGTTATGCGCTAAAATGAGCGCAGCCGCGTTATGGTGCAGTGCTCTTTTAACCACTTCTCTTGGGTAAACGCTCGCGGCATCGATAGTCCCTTCAAATAACACTTCATCTTGAATCACACGATGCTGGTTATCTAGAAACAGTATATAGAAGGCTTCTCTGTGCCTATCGCGCAAAATACTAGATAGATAAAGTTTTGTGTGTTCAGGGCTCGTCAGCGCATCACCACGCTTTAGGGTTTCCCCAAGATAACGCTGAGTCATCTCAATAACCGCTTTTAACTGCACAAATTTGGCTGACCCTAGTCCTTTCTTCTGGCAGAAGTCTTCTTGGCTGGCTGAAAAGAGGGCTCGCAGCGAACCGAACTCATCTAATAGCTGAGAGGACAACTCAATCACATTGGTGCCTTTGATTCCGGTTCTCAGAAAAATAGCCAGCAATTCAGCATCGGTAAGCGCACTAGGACCTTGGTTAAGTAGCTTTTCTCTAGGCTGAGATTCAGACGGAAGATTTTTGATGCTCATCGAAACGACCTGCAAAAGAACAATGAGGCTCATTGGATAGAGAATGTCGTTTTATATCAATTACCAAACAGTAAATTTCGAGCGAGCGATGATCTTTATGAAATTGAGGAATCAGTAAATTCCACACTCATGTTAGGAGGAACTCAAAAGATGAGAATAGAGAGAGCGCGACACCCTCTCTATAAACAAACTCTGCGATGAGATAAATACAGTCTTCAGCAAAATTCGCTGTTTATCTATCGATACCGCTAGCCAACATCTGGTCGAGGTGTGTCAAAACTCGAAGGCGGCAGTAGAGGAAGCGTAATACGTGGCTGCTCGCCAGTCAGAGATTTCAAGAACTCTGTGATTTTTTCGGCTTCATCATCACTTAGTGCCTGCCCCAACTGTATATCCGCCATGGTTTTTACGGCTTGTTTCAAATCCCAAACCGAACCATCATGGAAGTAAGGATAGGTAAGTTCAATGTTTCTCAGCGTCGGTACTTTGAAGACAAACTTATCAAACTCCTTACCGGTTATCGCTTTTCTGCCTTCGTCGGGGTTATCCGTCGCAAACGGTTTAACCAACCCCATTTTCTGATAGTTCTGACCACCTAATAAAGGACCACTATGGCAAGCTGTACAACCTTTTTGCTTGAACAGTGCATACCCTTCTTTTTGTACATTCGATATCGCATCCGATTGACCTGTTAGCCACAAGTCGAAAGGCGAATTAGGGGTACGCAGTGTTTTCTCAAACTCCGCTATAGCAACCGTAATTTCATCGATACCAAAGCTGCTTTTCCCAAACGCATCTTTAAACAATGCTTGATAACCAGGAATCGATTTTATCGTATCAATCGCTAAGGTATGGGTGAACGCCATCTCTTTTGGGTTCTCAATAGGTCCTGCGGCTTGAGCTTTTAAGTCTTCCGCCCGCCCATTCCAAAATTGAACGAAGTTCAACTCCGCATTCAATACCGTCGGTGAATTGATGGGACCAATTTGCCAACCATGACCAATCGAACTCGGGAGGTTATCCACCCCACCAGTTGCTAGGTTATGGCAAGAATTACACGAAATGGTATTGGACTTAGATAAACGAGGATCAAACCAGAGCTTTTTCCCAAGTTTGACCAAAGAGGTGTTAAGCCCCTCAGCAGGAACAATCACTTCAATAGGTTCCTGAGAGTGGGATTGGGCTTGCACGCTAAAGGAGAAAGCCGCCAGTGTAGCAAACGTCATTATTTTCATTGTTGTCTACCTTATTATGTTTTCGGTGAACGAAACGTCACCGTGTATTCCGACACAACACAGGTGGTAAAGAACAAGCCGACAGCACAACTGACCATGTATAACCACACCATGTGTAAGACATTAAAAATAAGTGGTTAAAAAAAGGACAACGCAAAAAATCGATGACATTTATCGACAAACTAGATGAATAAATTAGCAACCTCTTATTTGTTATTCTTATCAATAGGTTGATATGCCAGAGTAAAAAAACAGAAGAAAAACGCCTTAAAATTATTCACCGATTCATTGATTGAAATCAAAATATAAGATCATGAAATTTAAGAGATTCACTTTGAATGACAAACGCCTCTTGTAGCACACCAAAAGCCAGAAAAATGGGCAAAATTTACTCAGAAATTTAATGAGGGGGTTTAAGGTCTCATTAAAAATATACTCAAACCATCTCAAGGTGCAGGATTCAGAGCTCTATCTTCTGTTTCAGTTCAAGGAAAAGAACACAGTGGAATGACGAGTCCTTTCCAAGTTCTTTGACGATGAAATGGGACAGAAGATGAGCTCCCAAGGGCGAGTTTGCTTGGTTTTCATGCTGCGTTACCAATTCTTGATTTAGAGCCACTAGATCTGCAAATTGGTGCCTTGCCTGAAAACCAAGCCCCCAATCTATGGATAAGAAGCCGCTGAACCTAGCATCTTGAGGTGGTTTGAGTATATATATTTGATATGGTTACTGGGTATGGAACAAAACCAATTTGAGAAACGCAGCATGCAGACACTAGCAGGAAAGAAAATACTTTTAGGGATTAGCGGCGGAATTGCTGCGTATAAATGTGCCGAACTCACTCGTAGGCTCATCGAACGAGGCGCTGAAGTGCAAGTCGTTATGACGAATGCAGCCAAAGAGTTCATCACCCCGCTGACGATGCAAGCCGTATCCGGTCGACCTGTATCAGACAGCTTACTCGATCCCGCCGCTGAAGCTTCTATGGGGCACATTGAACTCGCCAAATGGGCAGATTTAGTGCTGCTTGCTCCTGCAACCGCTGATCTGATCGCACGTATGGCATCGGGGTTGGGCAATGATTTATTAACGACACTCGTTCTGGCAACGGATGCCCCCATCGCCGTTTCTCCTGCTATGAATCAGCAAATGTATGCCAACCTAGCGACACAAGAAAACATCCAGACATTAAGCCGCCGAGGAATGGAAATTTGGGGTCCCGCTTCCGGTGAGCAAGCTTGTGGGGACGTAGGAAAAGGTCGAATGCTCGAACCGATGCAGTTGGTTCACCTATGTGAAGATTTTTTCACCCCTTCGGTGCTATCGGGTCAATCCGTGGTGATTACCGCAGGTCCCACTCGCGAAGCCATCGACCCGGTTCGCTATATATCGAATCACAGCTCGGGAAAAATGGGGTTTGCCATTGCCAGTGCAGCGGCGAAATTAGGCGCTAACGTCACGTTAATCAGCGGCCCCGTCGCGTTACCCACGCCTATTGGTGTGAATCGAATTGATGTCGACAGCGCTACAGAAATGCACCAAGCTGCCTTGGATCAAGCTGTAAAACATAATGTCTTCATTGGATGCGCTGCGGTCGCTGACTATCGACCTGAAACCATTGCCGATCAGAAAATTAAGAAAACAGACGACAGCGATGCCATGACGATTCGGATGGTCAAAAACCCAGACATCATAGCCTCCGTTGCCGAACTTAAAGAGGATCGTCCCTTTACTGTCGGTTTTGCGGCTGAAACACAAGATGTCGAAACCTATGCGCGGAGCAAACTCGCCAAAAAGAATTTGGACATGATTTGTGCCAACGATGTGTCCATTCAAGGGCTTGGCTTTAATAGCGACAGCAATGCTCTGCATTTATTCTGGAAAGAAGGGGATAAAATCTTGCCTATCGCCAGTAAAGTCGAGCTGGGCAAAGCCTTAATGGAAGAAATCGCTGCGCAGATGACGCCGAACAAATAACAATTTCTCTTCGATAAACAGCGCTCTTGCTGAGCGCTGCAAACAACAAATTCTTTTATTCCTTGAAAATCACGAGTGTATCTCTAGCCTCTTTAGCTGGCTGGCGCTAAAATGCTGGCTTGTAAATTTTCTGCCAAAATTAAGGAATGGACTGAATGACCGGCAATCGAAAATCAAATCGTCGTGAAGAAATCCTACAGGCACTGGCTGAAATGCTGGAGTCCACCGATGGAGCCTCTCGCATTACGACAGCCAAACTTGCCAAACAAGTAGGTGTTTCCGAAGCCGCGCTATATCGCCATTTCCCTAGTAAAGCTCGCATGTTCGAGGGCTTAATCGAATTCATTGAAGACGCGCTGATGTCTCGCATCAACCGGATTCTGGATGAAGAAAAAGACACGCTTCAGCGTATTCGACTGGTTATGCAGCTCATTCTCGCGTTTTCAGAACGCAACCCTGGCCTTTCACGTATCCTGTCTGGGCATGCGTTGATGTTTGAAAACGAGCGTTTACGTGAGCGAATCAACCAACTGTTTGAACGCATCGAAACCCAACTACGCCAGATCCTGCGTGAACGTAAGCTTCGAGAAGGCAAGTCCTTCCCTGTCGATGAAAGCATTTTGGCAACCCAATTACTTGGTCAAGTAGAAGGCAGTTTAAATCGATTTGTCCGTTCCGATTTCAAATACCAGCCAACCGATAATTTTGAGGAGTACTGGGCACTGCTCAGTGCGCAGATTCAGTAATCCATGAAAAAGTTTGAAACGGCAAGATTTCACACAGGATTACTTCATCCTCGTTTCTGGTTGGTATGGTTTGGATTTGGCTTGTTAGCGCTGATCGTAACGCTTTTCCCTTACCCACTCTTAAAGAAGATGGGTAGAGGCTTGGGTAAAGCTGTAGCACCACTCATTAAAAAACGCGCCAAAATCATTCGCAAGAATTTGGAAATTTGCTTTCCAGACATGGAAGAGTCCGAAAAGCAACGCATCACAGATGAAGTCTACAAAAACTCCGGTCTTGCACTGATAGAAACTGGCATTGCGTGGTTTTGGCCCAACTGGCGCTTCAAACGCATCATTAATTTTAAAAACGATCAGCATATCCTAGACCTAGAAGCACAAGGCAAAGGGGTATTGGTTGTTTGTACTCACATGCTAAACCTTGAGATTACCGCTCGCGCTTTCAGTCAATTTGCATCAGGTTATGGGGTATATCGCCCTCACGAAAACCCAGTGGTCGACTTTATTCAGAATTGGGGACGAACTCGATTTGGGCATCAAATGGTCGATAGAGAGGACGTTCGGGGCATGGTCCGCGTTCTAAAATCGGGCGGGCGATTGTGGTATCTACCGGATCAGGATTATGGCAGCCAAAACTCCGTCTATGTCCCTTTCTTTGAATACGAAAAAGCGTGCACCCCATCTGGCACCGGATTTTTAGTCGATATGGGTAAATGTGCTGTTATTACGGCATCAAGCTTGCGAAGTGGGAATCAGTATTGCTTAGAAATAGACAGCGATATCAGTGCTCAATTCCCAAGAAGAGATGCTGAAGGTGCGGCGATCGTCATGAACAAAGCCATAGAGAAAGTGATCACCCGAGGCATGGATCAGTACATGTGGATGCACCGTCGATTTAAAACCATGCACGATGGCAGTGAACGTGGGCACCTTTATAACGACTGATCTATAGGTTTTTGATAGCCGAGTATTATTGACGCAAGAGTATTCGAAACAAAAAAGACAGCCTAGGCTGTCTTTTTTAACATTTGTACTTTAACTCTATCGCTAAGTTAAATTCCGAATTCTGCGCGGTACGCTTTTACAGCTTCAAGGTGTTCTGAATTCCCACCTTTCTCTTCGAGGTAAGAGATAAGATCCGTCAAGCTCACAATCGAAATAACAGCACAACCAAAGTCGCGCTCCACTTCCTGAATGGCAGACAATTCACCTTTGCCTTTCTCTTGGCGGTCAATCGCCACTAGAACACCCGCTAAGTCCGCGCCATTCGCTTTAATGATTTCCATCGACTCACGAATCGCTGTGCCCGCTGTAATTACATCATCCACCAGCATAATACGTCCTTCTAGCGGACTGCCGACTAGGTTGCCACCTTCACCATGGTTTTTTGCTTCTTTACGGTTAAAGCAGTATGGCGTATCCACATCGTGGTGATCGGCCAATGCAACAGCTGTCGTTGTTGCAATTGGAATGCCTTTATACGCTGGGCCAAACAACACATCGTAATCAATACCAGAGTCAGCCAAAGCAGCCGCATAAAAACGCCCTAGTCTCGCCAAATCACGACCGGTATTGAACAAGCCAGCGTTAAAGAAGTAAGGGCTCTTACGACCAGATTTTAAAGTAAATTCGCCAAACTTAAGCACTTCTTTCTCTAGTGCAAACTCAATAAAATCACGCTGGTATGCTTTCATTAATTTTCTCTCTATTTTCTTAGTGTGTTTCGTCGCCTACTCCATCAATGACTCTCCGGTTGATGAGAAACATAAACAGAGTAGACAAAAAAATAGCCCCTCAGTGAGGAGCTATTCATTTAATCAGTTTTCTAACGCTTTCTTCTGTGTTTCTACAATGGAATTGATGCCGGTTTTCGCTAGCGCCAGCAACTCCAATAATTCTTCGTGGCTAAACGGTTCACCTTCTGCGGTGCCCTGCACTTCAATCATACGACCGTCTTCCGTCATGACAACGTTCATGTCGGTCTCTGCTGCTGAGTCTTCAACATACTCAAGGTCGCATAGCGCTTTTCCTTCAACGATACCAACAGAAACAGCAGCAACGTGTCCTTTCATTGGGTTCGCTTTTAGCTTACCTTGCTCTACCAAGTGCTGGAACGCATCAGCCATCGCAACGCTTGCACCAGAAATCGATGCCGTACGTGTACCGCCGTCTGCTTGGATAACATCACAGTCAACAGTCACCATGACTTCACCCATGGCTTCTAAATCAACGACTGCACGTAAGCTGCGAGCAATCAGTCGCTGGATTTCCATTGTACGACCGCCTTGCTTACCACTCGCGGCTTCACGGCGATTACGAGTGTGAGTTGCACGTGGCAACATACCGTATTCCGCTGTTACCCAGCCTCTGCCTTGACCTTTCAGCCAACGCGGCACATTTTCTTCCACACTGGCGTTACACAACACCTTAGTATTGCCAAACTCGACAAGCACGGAGCCTTCTGCATACGCAGTATAGTTACGAGTAATTTTGATTGGGCGAACTTGTTCCGCGGTGCGATCGTCTGGACGCATGGATAAATACCTTTCATGGGGAGGCGAATCTGGTTGGAGGCAAAGTATATAGGAATTCACTCGTGCTGCCTAGCCATGGCGACTATCTACATCGCGGCAAACCACCGGAGATCTCGTACCTCGCTCGGTGATTATGCTACTATACCGCTCATTCAAAATTTTCATCTCCGCGAGCAAAGGACAATTCAATGATCTACAGCATGACTGCTTATGCACGAAAAGAAATTAAAGGTGACTGGGGCAGCGCAGTTTGGGAGATTCGCTCCGTCAATCAACGCTATTTAGAAACCTACTTTCGTTTGCCAGAGCAATTCCGTGGTCTTGAACCTATCCTTCGTGAGCGCTTTCGCAAGAAACTGGCACGCGGAAAAGTAGAATGTCACCTGCGTTTTGAAGCGAACCCAGCAGCAAAAGGTGAAATCACCATCAATCAAGATTTGGCGCAGCAAGTGATCAATGCCGCCAATCAAGTGATGTCGATGACCGGTGAAGATAGCCGCATCAATCCATTCCAAGTCATGAACTGGCCAGGCGTAATGGAAACCCCTGAACAAGACATGGATGCCATCAACAAAGACCTATTAGGTGCCTTTGATGAAGGGCTAAAAGACTTTATTGACGCTCGTGGCCGTGAAGGCGAAAACATGAAAGCTCTGATTGAGCAGCGTTTGTCTTCCATCACCGAGCAAGTAGTCAAGGTACGTGCCCGCATGCCAGAAATTCTAGAATGGCAACGCGAACGCCTACTCACCAAGTTTGAAGAGGCCAAGATCGAGCTAGAAGGTTCACGCGTGGAACAAGAGCTGATTCTTTTGGCTCAAAAATCCGATGTCGCTGAAGAATTGGATCGCTTGGACTCACACGTAAAAGAAGCCAACAACATCCTTAAGAAGGGTGGCGCATGTGGTCGTAAGCTCGACTTCATGATGCAAGAGTTCAACCGCGAGTCGAACACGCTGGCATCCAAATCCATCAGCACAGACATCACCGCATCTGGCGTAGAACTGAAAGTTCTAATCGAGCAAATGCGTGAGCAGATCCAAAACATCGAATAATCGTCTATTTTAAGGCAAGCATCGCTTGCCTTTTTCTTGCGTCAATATCTGCTTTACCCGAGTTCACAATGATAAGAAACATACTAAGACTGTTTTTCACCTTCTTGCTGACGGCTTTTTCAAGCAAGGTGATTTTCCTTTTCGCTGCTACCTCTATTCCTCTGAGCCTATTCAGCGCGGATGGTATTATTAGCCTGCTTTACGGGCTGAGATTCGATGCCACCATAGCGGCATTATTGACGGCACCCGCGGCATTGGTGTTACTGGTTCTGAATTTTCTTCGATTCGACATGCGATGGGCGATTCGTCTTTGGGCGAGTTTGGCTGTTTTATGGATCATTGGTGCCACGGCGTCCGACACCATTTACGCTGAAGATGCGCGTAAGCACGTCACCTTTGAACTCTTTACGGCTTCTGGTTTAGTCGATTCCGTACTGATAACGGCTTTCACCGTATACTACCCGCTGGTGATTTTAGGTCTCGTCCTTAGTGCCGTCTCTGTCTTCATTATCTGGAAAAGCAGCTGGACGAACATGGCGACGAGCCGCTTAACCCTCGGTAAATACACACTGGCGACGCTGGCTTACCTCGTACTCACCGTCACCTTTATTCGTGGTGGTTGGTTCGATGCGCCTCAGTCACCGATGAGTGCATATAAAATTGGTCACAATGACAAAGCGTATATAGCGTGGAGCGCGCCTTACAGCGTGACTTATTATCTTGCAAACGGGAAGAACAAAGCCGTTTCTCGCATTACAGCCAGCCCTGAACCTTCTGTTCATGAAGTATTTAACGCCGCACTCAATCAAGAAATCGCTTCCAACATTAGTGACTTCAAAAAAGCCAATGTGGTCTTCGTTTTGTTGGAAAGCTGGGCATCGGTAGATATGAATAGCCCTAACCCAGAACATCACTCCACCCCGTTCTTTGATGCACTGCGTGCCAAATCGCTGACATCGGATGCCATGTATGCCGATGGATACCGTACAGTCCAAGGTATTTTTGCCAGCATGTGCAGCTACCCTAACCCTAACGGTGGCATTGTAGCGGGCACACACTTACAAAATAGCCAATACAAATGTTTACCCCACATGCTACGTGAGCAAGGGTGGGACACGCGTTTCGTTCAAGGCAGTGGCAAAGGCATCGTTGGAGCGTTTGCTCAATCCCTTGGATTTACAGAATCCTACGGTAAAGAAGATTTTGACTTTGAAGCGCCGCACAATGAGTGGGGTTTTCAAGACGACAGTATCTATCGCTTCTCGATGGACAGAATCAACGAGATGCAGAACAGCAACTCTGACAAGCCCTTCTTTATTGCCATCAACACAGGCACCACGCACGGTTCATTACTTCCATCCGAAGATGATTTTACGTTCGGAAAGTCCACCATGCCTGAACTGCGTCGTAGTACCATGAATTATGCCGACAAAGCATTAGAAGCCTTTATTACTGAACTGCATGACACCGTAAAAGAGCCAACATTGGTCGTGCTGATGTCGGATCACACCGCCAAGATTGTAGAGCCTAACCTAGCGAAAAATTCGATTCCGTTTTTGATTTACGCCACCGACGGCAGCGTACCCGCCATTCACCACAATGCCGCCACATCTCAGCGCGATGTTGGAAGCACCATTCTAGATTGGTTGGGTGGCTACGCGCCTTGGTTTACAGGGCAGTCCCTGCTCAATGAACATTACGCAGGGCAGTCTAGTTTCTCTGATGGAAGCCTGTTCTTTTGGGTAGACGGCAAGCGCATGGTAACTATCGATTCTAGCAATAACAGCTTGCAACAGTGTTTCCATATAAAAGATGACACCATAAGGCTGAAGCGAGCAGACTGTAATGAGTCTTGGGTAGCACCACTGTTTGAACAAGGTCGCGACTTCAATGCGCTCACCCAAGAATTGCTGTTTAACGGCGAGACGACTCAGTATCGAGACATATTCAGCAAAACCCACTAGTTCAACCAAATCCACTAGGGCGAAACAGAAGCATTGAGGTTATTGAACAAAAAATGCTATCCTTTCGCCCCATTTTTTAGGCATCTCACCCTGCAGTGCGTTACACTCGCATTCAGGTAACTAGGGTAAAAGTAAGCGGATTATTCATGGGTAAAGGTACTTTATACATCGTTTCAGCACCAAGCGGTGCAGGTAAATCAAGCCTGATTTCAGCGCTATTGGAAAAAAATCCAACTTACGCTATGAAAGTATCAGTATCCCACACCACTCGTGGAATGCGCCCTGGAGAAGAAGACGGCATACACTATCACTTTGTTAGCAAAGATAAATTTGAAGAATTGATTGAACAAAAATCGTTTCTTGAATACGCAGAAGTGTTTGGTAACTACTACGGTACGTCTCGCCCTTGGATTGAAGAGAACCTAGATAAAGGCATTGATGTGTTCCTCGACATTGATTGGCAAGGCGCTCGTCAAATACGCGAGCAGATGCCTCTGGCTAAGAGCATTTTCATTCTTCCGCCATCAAAAGAAGAACTGGAACGCCGCCTTAATGCACGAGGCCAAGACAGCGAAGCTGTGATTGCCAAGCGCATGAATGAAGCACAATCTGAGATATCCCATTACAATGAGTATGATTACGTCATTGTAAACGATGATTTCGACACCGCGGTGCTCGATTTCAAGTCTATTCTTCGTGCAGAACGCCTGAAGGAAGACAAACAAGCCGCTAAATACAGCAGCATGTTAACAGCGCTATTGGCCGATTGAGCCTTTAGACTGTATAATTTCTCGTCATATTAAATTTTTAGTTAAATATTGGAGTCCTCATGGCACGCGTAACTGTACAAGACGCTGTTGAAAAAATTGGTAACCGTTTTGACTTGGTTCTGATTGCGGCACGCCGCGCTCGTCAAATGCAAACTGGCGGTAAAGATTCACTAGTGCCTGAAGAAAACGATAAGCCATCGGTTATCGCTCTTCGCGAGATCGAAGAAGGTCTTATCACTAAAGAGGTACTGGATGCTCGCGAGCGTCAAGAGCAGCAAGAACAAGAAGCAGCAGAACTGGCGGCAGTAAGCAGTATCGCTCACAACCGTTAATAGTAACTAAATAGTTCATAGTAACTGTTTAGTTCACAGTAACTTTCTAAAGCATTTCGGGCCTGTAATTTGTATCTTTTTGAAAGCCTAAAAGAAGTTGCCCAAGAATATCTGACAGAGCCTCAACTTGAGGCTCTGAGTCGATCTTATGTGGTAGCAAGAGACGCCCATGAAGGGCAAACCCGTTCCACTGGCGAACCGTACATTATCCACCCTGTCGCTGTCGCTCGTATCCTCGCAGAAATGCGCCTCGATAATGAAACCTTGATGGCAGCTTTGCTGCACGACGTTATCGAAGATACCGAGGTCACCAAAGAAGAATTGGAAGAGCAGTTTGGAGCTACGGTCGCTGAATTGGTCGATGGGGTATCTAAGCTGGATAAGCTTAAGTTCCGCGATCGAAAAGAAGCACAAGCCGAAAACTTCCGCAAAATGGTGCTTGCCATGGTTCAGGATATTCGCGTTATCCTGATCAAATTGGCAGACCGTACGCACAACATGCGTACACTGGGCGCACTTCGTCCCGATAAAAAGCGCCGTATTGCTCGTGAAACGCTGGAAATTTATGCACCACTGGCTCACCGTTTAGGTATTCACAACATCAAAGTTGAGCTTGAAGAGCTAGGCTTTGAGGCTTTATACCCCAATCGATATCGCGTCTTAAAAGAAGTGGTGAAAGCCGCGCGCGGTAACCGAAAAGAAATCATTCAGCGTATCCACAACGAGATTTCCGGTCGATTGGAAGAAATGGGACTCAACGCCCGCGTATTTGGGCGCGAAAAAAACCTGTTCTCCATCTATAACAAGATGCGCACCAAAGAACAGCGTTTCCATACTATTATGGATATCTACGCGTTCCGTGTCGTCGTTGATTCTGCCGACATGTGTTATCGCGTTCTTGGTCAGGTCCACAGCTTGTACAAGCCGCGTCCTGGCAAAATGAAAGACTATATCGCTGTTCCAAAAGCCAATGGATACCAGTCTTTGCATACCTCGATGGTAGGTCCTCACGGCGTGCCGGTTGAAGTGCAGATTCGTACCGAAGACATGGATCAAATGGCGGACAAAGGTGTCGCAGCACACTGGTCTTACAAATCCAATGGCGATAAGTCTGGCACCACCGCACAAGTGAAAGCGCAGCGCTGGATGCAAAGCCTGTTAGAGCTGCAGCAAAGTGCGGGTAACTCTTTCGAATTCATTGAAAACGTAAAATCCGATCTGTTCCCAGATGAAATTTACGTGTTCACACCAAAAGGTCGAATTGTTGAAATGCCTGTGGGCGCGACTGCTGTCGATTTCGCGTATGCCGTGCATACCGATGTGGGCAACATGTGTGTTGGCGCGCGGGTTGATCGCCAACCTTACCCGTTGAGCAAATCTCTGAAAAATGGTCAAACCATTGAAATCATCAGTGCACCGGGGGCACGCCCGAACGCCGCGTGGCTCAACTATGTAGTGACCTCTCGTGCTCGCACCAAGATCCGTCAGGTTCTGAAAACCATGCGTCGTGAAGAGTCGATTACCTTAGGCCGTCGATTACTGAATCACGCATTAGGTGAACATTCGATTTCCGACATCAATCAAGACAACATCGATCATGTTTTGGCTGAGCTAAAAGTCGAATCGCTGGATGATTTGCTGGCTGCCATCGGCCTTGGCGAATTGATGAGTATTGTGATTGCACGCCGCTTGTTAGGCGATGTGGATGAACTGACCGAAACGAGTGACTCGAAAAGCAATAAGAAGAAGCTTCCTATCCGCGGTGCGGAAGGTATTTTGCTGACGTTTGCTAATTGCTGCCACCCAATTCCAGATGATCACATTATTGCCCACGTCTCTCCAGGTCGAGGATTAGTGGTTCACCGTGAAACGTGTCCAAACGTACGCGGATACCAAAAAGAACCGGATAAGTACATGGCGGTAGAATGGTCGAACGATTACGATCAAGAGTTCATTACTGAACTTCAGATCGACATGCAAAACCACCAAGGTGCGCTGGCTGCGTTAACCAACGTGATTTCGCAAACGGGTTCGAACATCCACGGTATTTCGACCGAAGAGAAAGACGGTCGCCTGTACACCATTACCGTGCTGTTAACCGCGAAAGACCGTGTGAATCTAGCTGGCATTATGAAGCGCATTCGCGTTATGCCTCAGGCAACAAAAGTTCGCCGACGCAAACACTGATCATCTAAAAAACGAGTTTGAACATTAAACACTAACACTCAAAGGTCTCTTATCTTCTGGTAAGAGACCTTTTTCAGAGCGACATATGAATTTAGAACGCTACCATCGAATCCACACCGTACTTAAGGCACGCCAGCCTGATCTAACTTTATGTCTTGAAGAAGTCCATAAGCCAAACAACGTCTCTGCCATTATCCGCAGTGCCGATGCGGCGGGTGTCCATAAAATACACGCGGTGTGGCCAGATCCTAAAATGCGAACCTTAAGCCACACTTCGGCGGGTGCGAGAAATTGGGTAGAAGTGGATACGCATGAATCGATAGATGACGCCGTAGGCGAGCTAAAAGGCCAAGGCATGCAAATACTCGCAACAAATTTGTCGGACACAGCAGTCGATTTTCGTGACATCGACTACACCAAACCCACGGCCGTGATCTTAGGTGGCGAAAAACACGGAATCACTCCCCATGCTCTGTCTATGGCCGATCAAGACATCATCATTCCCATGGTTGGAATGGTGCAATCGTTGAA
Organism: Vibrio penaeicida; assembly: GCF_019977755.1. Taxonomy (NCBI): domain Bacteria; kingdom Pseudomonadati; phylum Pseudomonadota; class Gammaproteobacteria; order Vibrionales; family Vibrionaceae; genus Vibrio; species Vibrio penaeicida. Next base: position 3,923,948 of record NZ_AP025144.1, read on the forward strand.
TGTTTCAGTTGCCAGCGCGTTGATCTTATTTGAAGCGCAAAGACAGCGCCAAATTGCTGGTATGTACGAACGAAATGAGTCGGCATTGCCTGCCGAGTACATTCATCGAATTCTGTTTGAACGCGGGCATCCCGTTCTCGCAAAAGTCGCCAAGCGCAAAGGCTTACCTTACCCACCCTTGGATGAAGTTGGTCAAATCGTGGCAGACGAGAACTGGTGGGCAGAAATGCAAAGAAAGTAGCACCGCTACTTTCTTTTTTATAGTTCAACTTAAAGCACCGTTTGTTCATGCCACTTTTTAGGCTCGCCAATGGCTGGTGTCGGTTCTTCATCAGGGATAACATCGGGTAGCCTTTGCTCCATCAACCTCAGAGGACGATAAAGCAAACTCATCACACCCCAGATAACGGCAAAAGCCCCTAACATCGCCAGCAACAATCCAACCCCTCGACCTTCGCTTCCACCAAATACAGACACAGCAAAATGCGCCATGGCGGAGTCACTCGTCATAAACGGTTCCACCACGTTTTCTGCTAGATGACCGATAAGGAAATACGCCAAAGGCATCATCGACCACGACATCATCTGATTGGTGGCGATCACCCTACCTTGCAACTCAAGCCCAACTTTCACTTGAATCAGACATTGCCAGTGCGCATTGACTAACGCCAACGACATTCCGATACCAAAGAACCCAGCCATAAGATAAAACTGATTGGCTTGAATACCCGCAATGATCATCGAGACACCAGTTAGAAGCGTAAAGCCAATCATGCCATGGGCTCGGAGCTTGGTTCCTCCCCATATCCCCATAATTAGACCGCCAGCCAACTGCCCTATTCCATCAAATGCAAGCACCTGGCCAAGCAAATCTGCTTTGCCCACAGACAGTACTAATGGGGTACCGAGTACCATAATGGCGCTGAAAGCAAAGTTGTACACTGCAAAGAAAACCACCATCGCCAGCATCTCTTTACGCTGAAGGATGTATTGCCAACCCTCAACTATTTCCTGAAGAATCGGTAACTCGCGCTTTTTGAACATCCGATTCGGGAAGCGAATGAGAAGCAGCGTGGTAAACGCAACACAGAATGCCGCAATGTCTAAAATCAACACATTTTGCAGCCCAACCTCTAGGAAAAGATACCCTCCCGCAAAAACCGCGATCACTTGGCTGGTGGAAGAAGCCAGTTGAGCCAATCCATTCGCTCGACCGAGGTATTTCTTAGGTACTAATTGCGCAATGGTGGCAATGTAGGCTGGTCGTTGAAAAGCTTGCCCGATAGAACTGATGGCGACCACGGTGTAAATTTTCCAAATCTGCAGCTCTCCCGTCCACAAGGTAAAGAAAATAAACAAGGTGCCACAGACAGAGATGGCGTCGCTGAGCATGAGAATCAGCCGCCTATCCCACCTATCGACCAATGCCCCTGCAAACGGCAACACCAAGATACCGGGGAGCAATGCAAACACGGAAATGTATGCAAATTCGGTGACGGATCCGGTTTGTATGTAAACCCAAGTACCCAATGCAAACGCCGTCAAACCGGTTCCAAGCATCGACATATATTGCCCGAAGACGATAACAAAAAACAGCGGTAAGCTTGGTTTCGCCTCCCGATTTTTCCTATTGAACAAGTGGCTAAACGAAAACGTCTCTTTTGGCTCATTATCCGGTTGGCTCAATGTAGACCCATTTACGTTTTCATATTTTCTGTCTTCATCACCTCTTTTATCTTCGTCGTCTTTTGTTGGTGATTCCCATTGTTGAATTTGCGCGGTCAGGATTCGGCTCAACTCATGAGGTTGATGTTTGATAAAGAAATGCCCTGCATCGGGAATCACTTCCATCGACACATCTGGCGAAAAGGCTCGCCAATCTTGGTATCGTTCTTCATAAAATTCGGTGCTTTTGTCTTTGTCTCCGTATATCGACAATATCGGCGCACTGACGACGTAGTCCTCTGGCGACAAGTTCGCAACCGTGTAGAAGTCTTCGGCATCGCTGACATCCTGTCGCATCGCTGACATCAGGAAATTCAGCTCGTCTTCTTCCAGTGATTCTGAAAAACCGCCTAACGACAAAATCGACTCAAAACGTAAGCGATTGGAAACCAACTTATCAAACGGAATCCATTTCCGAAGTGATTCCAATGCAGCAAAAGGCAACCTTGGGAATGGGAACGTCGCCGCTAAGAACACCCCTTTTGCGGGTGATCCCTTTGCTTCCAATCTGCGGGCAATATCCAAGGTAAGTGCCCCGCCAACACAATGACCATAAAGATAAATATCACCTGAAATGCCAGACAGTATCTCTTCGACGCACTGCTCTGCAATGTCATTCATCGGCATCAGCCCTTCATCTGAGCGCGCGTAGTCATGACCGGGGAAATTCAAAGCATGCAGCGAATAATCTTCAGGAAGGCAACCTGATAAAGGTTGATACGCGATGGGGCTTCCGCCGCCATAGGGGATACAAACAAGGTGGCGCTTAGGTTTGGCTTTGCTGTTATTTTGGGAAGTGAGGCAATGCAACAGACCGGTTGGTTGGGCATCGGTGTCGGACTCAATGTGCTTAGCGATCTCCGCTACGGTTGGGAAACGGAACAAATCCACTACCGTGACTTTTTTCGGTTCACTGCCGCCTTTATCTGGCTCTAAAGCATGGTCTGCTATCGACCGATCTGCTAAAGAACAAGATTCCAAAGCGCGATTCAGCATACTCACCATTCGAATTGCGGTAATCGAGTTACCACCGACCTGGAAGAAGTTGTCGTGAACACCAACTTTTTCGACATTCAACGCTTGTTGCCAGATATCGGCAAACAAGATCTCCAAGTCTGTAGTTGGTGCAACGTATTCTTCTGCTTGGTTCCATACTGGGTCGGGCAGCGCTTTTCTGTCTAGTTTACCGTTCGCACTCAGTGGAATACCGTCGATCAAGTTGAAGGTTGACGGCACCATGTATTCTGGCAATGCGTCTGACACCACTTGATGGAGCCTAGCAAACAAGGTTTCGCTGCCGTCATCTGAAACAATGTAAGCGGCAAGACTCTTAATGCCTTCTCGCTCAACATCAATGACCACTGCATGCTTCACACCCGCTTGCTCCGAGAGCACAGTTTCGATTTCCCCAAGCTCTACGCGGTAGCCTCGTACTTTTACTTGGAAATCCTTGCGTCCCTTGAATTCGATGTAGCCATGCTTATTCCAGCAACCTAAATCGCCTGTTCGATATAAATGACCGAGTGTTGGATGATCAAAGAACTGAGCAGCCGTTTTTTCTGGCTCGTTATAATACCCTTTCGCAACCCCTGCACCGCCAATATGGATTTCTCCTATCGCTCCGGCTGGGCAATGCCCACCCTGCTCGTTAAGCACCCACATGGCTTGATTTGGCATCGCCAACCCATATGGAATACTTTGCCAATCAGGGTTAACCGACTGAATGGGATACCAAATTGACCAAATGCTCCCTTCCGTTGCACCGCCTAAACTGATGGCTTGTACTGTGGGTATTAGACTCTTAAGTTGCTTTGGAAGTTGAAGCGGGATCCAATCCCCACTCATGAGCACGACTTTCAATGAACGGAGGGTTTGTGGATGTTCGTATTTGGAGCCCTCTGTTCCAGATGCACCAATAGGCAACGCCACCTCTTCCACCAAAAGCTGCACCAATTGAGGCACAGAGTTCCAAATAGTCACTTGATGGGTATCGACAAGTTCGACCCATCGACTTGGGTTTTGCACTTCTGATTGTTCAGGGAAAACAATGGCTGCGCCTGCTGCTAACGTGCCGAATAAATCGTAAACAGAAAGATCGAAACTCAAATCCGATAGCGCCAATACTCGATCTTGCCGCTGAACGTCGAACGTTCGATTCACCGCTTCGATGGTGTTCATTGCACCATCATGGCTGATCACCACCCCTTTCGGTTTTCCCGTGCTACCAGAGGTGAAAATAATGTACGCCAACTCATCAGGGCTGACATTCGGTAACGCCTCTCGCCACAATCCATTTTCCCAATGGTCTGGGATAGAGGTTTGGTACACCGATTCAATGATCGTAATCTGATAATTTTTTAGCCACTCTTCACCAGCGTACAAGTCTTGCTGACACTGAGTCATCACAAGATGCGTTACATCACCCGCTTTCAACACATCATTCAAACGCGATGCTGGCCAAGCCACATTGAGTGGTAAATACGCCGCCCCAATCGACATAATACCCAGCGTAGCCACCAGCTGTGGTTCGCCTTTTTCCGTCAGTACACCAACCAACTCACCTCGTTCTACCCCTGCTTGTTGAAGCTGATTTGCTAATAACAAACGATGCTCGTGCACCTCTTGATAACTAACGTTCTGGTTACCACAAACGACCGCAAGCGCATTAGGTTGCTTTGCCACTTGCTCATTGAATCCGTCGAGCAAATTTCTTTTAGGGTAATCTTCGTGCGTGTTGTTCCACTGTTCAAAAAGCTGCTCGCGCTCAGCCGGTGAAAGCACATCAATTTGCCCAAGCGCTTGATTCGGATTAGCAGCAAAGCTCTTTAATACCCATGAGTAGACGTCGGCAATCCTTTGAATGGTGTCATCATTGAACAAGCTGGTCGCGAAATTGAAGTTGCCGTAAATGTCTTCTCCGCTGTCATCCAAGTACAAACTCAAGTCAAACTTGGCGGGATTTCTGAGCGAACGCACCTCTTCAAATTGCGCCTGTTTAAACGGCAACGTCTGCTCTTTCAAACGCTGCTCACCAAAACTTTGTAGCGAGAACATCACTTGGAAAATCGGGTGACGTGACATGTCCCGTTCTACTTTTAACGCTTCGACAAGTTGCTCAAAGGGTAAATCTTGATGTGCCTTTGCATCTGCTACCACGTTGTGAACCAAGGTGATGAACGCTTTCACGCTCGACGACAGCGATACATCCGCTCGCATTGGCAATGAATTAACAAAGTAACCGATCAAATTTTGGACTTGCGTGTGGTGTCGGTTATCAGAAGGCGTGCCGACGACAATGCTTTTCTGGCCAGACAATAGCGCCAGAGTCGCATAAAACCCACTCAGCAATACTGTGTACAAGGTGGTATCCTGCTGACGAGCGAGCTGTCGAAGATGATCAGAGAGCCCGCTATCGAACGTGAATACTAAATCTTTACCGCTGTAATCGATTGTTGCTGGGCGTGGAGAATCGGTCGGTAAGGCTAGCGTTTCAACGCCATCAAGCTGACGCTTCCAAAACGAAAGCTGTTTCTCTAAGTTTGAGCCCGTTAGTTGCTGACGCTGCCAAAGGGCGTAATCGGCATAACTAACGTCCAATTCAGGCAGCACAGGTGAGTTCCCTGTGCTGTAAGCTTGGTACGCCAGCGATAACTCGCTAAGAAAAACATCGGTCGACCAACCATCAAAGGCAATATGATGCCAAATGACCAGCAAGTAATCTTTCTCCAACCCTAGGTAGCGAATCAACCGGATCGGTCGCTCTTGATCCAATTGGAAGGGTCGAGATATTTCGGAATCAAAAATGGTTTTTACTGGCGTATTAGGTGCGATGGATTCCACGTCCATTTGCACGGTGGATGCCAGCAGCTTCACATACGCCTTGTCTTGTTCATCAGTCAGGTATATTGAATTCAATACCGGATGACGTTCGAATATCTTTTGAAAAGACCGTTCCAGCGCCGGTAAATCGACGTCGGCATTGAGCTCAAAGACATAGGGAATATGATACGCATCCGTACCTTGCTCAAACTGCTCTATGAACAACATGCGTTCTTGTGAAAAAGAAAGCTCGGTTTGCGTCTCTGGCATAGCCAGTATCTCTTTATCCCAAAACGCATGCTTAGAGGTGATCTGATTTTGCTGCAATATGCCCAATAATTCTGGCTTTCTTGCTTTGATTTCCCCCAGCGACTCTGAACACGGTTTATCACCAGCAAACGCCAGCTTAATGGCATCCTCTTCCACCCAAACCGACATGTTGCTGGCTTTGATTCGATTCACTAATTCGTACATAACTAAATACTCATTTCGTTATCTTGCTCATCAAGGAAGCTGACGGTTTGATTTTCTTCAATGTACGCAGCCAACTCGGCGATCGTTTTGGTGGTGTAAAGGTTCACTAACTCCAAACGCAGCGAATGACCAAGGTAGCGATTGATCTGGCTAATGACTTTAATGGCATTAATGGAATTGCCGCCTATTTGGAAGAAGCTGGCGTGAACGCCAACGCGCTCTAACCCCAACACCTGAGACCAGATGTCGCACAGTGCGATTTCCAACTCACTTTCTGGGGCAACGTAACCACTGGATTCCACCCATTCCGGCTCGGGTAGTGCTCGACGGTCAAGCTTGCCGTTTAACGTCAGAGGGATAGCTTCAATCTGGTTGAAGGTGGCGGGCACCATGTAATCTGGCAGGTGAGCATTTAAGCTGTGGCGGAGGTCATCCATGCTGAGTGTCTGGTCACTCACAAGGTACGCGGCAAGATACTTGTCGCCTTCTTTTTCTCGGTCAATAACGACGGTTTGCTGTACCCCATCAACCGCCATGAGCGTGGCTTCAATTTCACCCAGCTCAATCCGGTAACCGCGTATCTTCACTTGGCTATCATTGCGCCCGATATACTCCAGTTGACCATCGTGACGCCAGCGTACCCAGTCTCCAGTTTTGTATAACCGCTCATCGTGCCCTTCAATTGGGCTGTCGATGAACTGCTCCGCCGTTAGGGTGTCTCGGTTGAGGTAACCTCTCGCCAGTCCTGCGCCCCCTATGTGCAGCTCACCGGGAACACCAATTGGGCACAGTTTTCCATTGCCCGAAAGGACATAGCATCGCTCGTTACTCAGCGGTGTGCCGATAATGTGGGCGTTACCCGATTGGTATCGAGATTGGGTACTCCAAATGCATGCCTCAGTCGGACCGTACACTTGAATGACCTCTTTAAAGCGCTGCGACAAGCTTTGGTAAATCGCTTCCGAGCCACTTTCGCCGCCGACAATAACGGTCACGTGAGACAAATCGAGGGCTTCTGGCAGTGCCACTTGCAGTACTGACCACACCGATGGGGTAAGCTGCAATACGTTGGTCTTGCTGACATGCTCGGATAAGGTTTCCGATGCTTGGTGGATATCCGACAGGTGAACCGTACCACCTGACAACAGCGGTAAGCCGTATTCCAAGCCAAAGATGTCAAAGGTGTATTGAGTGAGGCTGACTAAGGAAATAGGCTGTGCTTCAGCGGACAGGGTTTCAACAGACTGATGATATTGATGAATAAAATCAGCGTAAGCCGAATGCGGCATCATCACCCCTTTGGGCTTACCTGTGGTGCCTGAGGTGTAAATGATGTACGCAAGGTCATCACCTGAAACCGTCAGGTCTAGGTTCTCTGATGATTGAGGATACGCGTTGTCTGCCAACACCAGCTCGGGTAGCTGCGGTAAATCACTTAACCAACCATCCAGCTGGCTAAGATGCGTTTGCTGAGTCAGTACCAGCGGTGCCGCCGTGTCTTCCAAAATAAACTGCGTGCGCTCTTTCGGGTATTCCGGCGATACGGGGACATACGCCCCGCCCGCTTTGAGCACCGCTAAAATGCTCACCACCATGTCGACGCTTCGGTCTAAGTACAAGGCAATCGGTGTGTCTGCTGTCAGTTCACGCTCGTAACGAATCACATGCTGTTGGCGCAGAGTGCGCGCGAGCTGGTTGGCTTTTTGGTTCAGCTCTTGATAGGTCAAGTGCTGGTCTTGATACGTGAGTGCCACCGCGTTCGGTGTGGTTTGCACTTGTGCTTCAAACAACTGATGCCAAGTTGGCATGGAAGGCGCAGGCGATTGTGTGGTATTCCAGTCGCGTAATAGCAGCGTTTTTTCAGATTCCGATAGCACATCAATGTCTGCAAGGCATTGTTCAGAATCCGCGACAAAGCTTTTTAATATGTGCTGATAAATCGTCAACACACGCTGTGCAGAAGTATGCTCAAACAGGCTGGTGGCGTAATCCAACCCCAATTTTAGAGCACCGTGACCGTCATCCACATGGAAGTTCAAATCAAATTTGGCTGGGGCATATAGCCCTTCGTCGCCCAAATCGACCGATTCAAATGGCAATGCGTCTTGGCTCAGCTGCTGGTGACCGAAACTTTGCATGCCAAACATCACTTGAAACAGTGGGTGGCGCGACATATCGCGCTCTACGTTGAGTAAATCAATCAAACGCTCAAACGGCACATCCTGATTCATTTTAGCGTTGGTCATTACTGTGTGAATCTGCTTAAACAGATCGCTCACTGTTCCAGCAAGATCCACTTGAGCCCTTAACACCAGAGACGTTGCAAAGTAACCAATCAAGTCTTGTGTCTGGGGTTGATGGCGGTTGTCGGAAGGCGTACCAACAACGATGTCACCTTGTCCACTCAGCGTCGACAGTGTCAGATAAAATCCGCTCAGCATAACAACGTAAAGCGTGGTGTCTTGATCTCGTGCTAACGTTTTAAGTTGCTCCGACAACGCGCTATCGAGAGTCAGTGCGACGTTTCTGCCTTGGTAGTTCACTTTTGTTGGTCTTGGATGATCGGTTGGCAACTCCAACGTCTGACAGCCAGATAACGTATCAGACCAAAATGCCATTTGGCTCTCTAGCCCCTTCCCCTCAAGTTGATGACGTTGCCAAAATGCATAATCACTGTACTGAATTGCCAAGGGTGGCAATACTGGCTGACCTTGCTGTGATGGTCGACCCTGCGTTAACAAAGTTTGATATGCCTGAGATAGCTCACGTAAGAAAATGTCGGTCGACCAGCCATCAAAAGCAATGTGGTGCCACAATATCAACAGATAGTGTTTACCTTCAGAGGTGAATTGCGACAGACGCATTGGGGCTTCGGTAGACAGATCAAACGGTCGCTCAATCGCTTGAGACAATTGGGTTTTAAAGTCAGCAAAGTCAGCCGCGACCTGTTGAGAGATACAAACCTTTTGATCGAGCGGATGCAACGCAAACTGCCCTTCTTCGTTCTGTTTGTAAATCGAATTCAACACTGGATGCCTATCGACAACAGCTTGGAACGCTTGAATCAACACATCCTGCTGGATATCACTGGAAAGCTCGACGGTATAAGGAATGTGGTACGCATCTGTGCCTTGTTCAAATTGCTCAATAAACAACATGCGCTCTTGAGCAAAAGACAACGTCGCGCCTGTATTTGGCAAAGAGAAAATCTCTGTTTCCCAGAAGTCGTGCTTCGATAAGATGCCATTGCGCCTTAAGATATCCATCAGACCGGGTTTGTTTTCTTTGATTTTCGCAAGCAATACGTCCGATGGTTTCTCGTCACCAAATGCTAATTTGATAGCATCCTCTTGTACCCATACAGACAATTCATTCTCTTTGATTTGATTGATTAGATCTAACATGGCTTAAATACTCATCTCGTTGACTTGCTGGTCTAATAAACCCGAATTCTCTTGGGCTTGCAGATGCTTATGCAGCTCAGCAATGGTTTTTAAATTAAACAAATGGCTCAGCTCGACACGTTGGTGACAAACCGATAATTGATTGATCTGGCTAATGACTTTAATGGCGTTAATGGAATTACCGCCTATTTGGAAGAAACTGTCGTGAACGCCAACGCGCTCTAACCCCAACACCTGAGACCAGATGTCGCACAGTGCGATTTCCAACTCACTTTCTGGGGCAACGTAACCATTGGATCCCACCCATTCCGGCTCAGGCAGCACTCGGCGGTCTAGCTTGCCATTTAACGTAAGAGGGATAGCTTCAATCTGGTTGAAGGTAGCGGGCACCATGTAATCCGGTAGATGAGCATTTAAGCTGTGGCGGAGGTCATCCATGCTGAGTGTTTGGTCACTCACAAGGTACGCGGCAAGATACTTATCGCCTTCTTTTTCTCTGTCGATGACGACGGCTTGCTGTACCCCATCAACCGCCATAAGTGTGGCTTCAATTTCACCCAGCTCAATCCGGTAACCACGTATCTTCACTTGGCTGTCATTGCGCCCGATGTATTCCAGCTGTCCATCGTGACGCCAGCGCACCCAGTCTCCGGTTTTGTATAACCGTTCATCCTGCCCTTCAATTGGGCTGTCGATGAACTGCTCCGCTGTTAAGATGCCTCGATTGAGGTAGCCTCTCGCCAGTCCTGCGCCCCCTATGTGCAGCTCACCGGGAACACCAATTGGGCACAGCTTTCCATTGTCCGAGAGGACATAGCATCGCTCGTTACTCAGCGGGGTACCGATAATGTGGGCGTTGCCCGATTGGTATCGAGATTGGGTACTCCAAATGCATGCCTCAGTCGGACCGTACACTTGAATGACCTCTTTAAAGCGCTGCGACAAGCTTTGGTAAATCGCTTCCGAGCCACTTTCGCCGCCGACAATAACGGTCACATGAGACAAATCAAGAGCGTCTGGCAACGCTACTTGCAACACTGACCACACCGATGGGGTAAGCTGCAATACGTTGGTCTTGCTGGCATGCTCGGATAAAGTTTCCGATGCCTGGTGGATATCCGACAGATGAACCGTTCCGCCTGACAACAACGGTAAGCCGTATTCCAAGCCAAAGATGTCAAAGGTGTATTGAGTGAGGCTGACTAAGGAAACAGGCTGTGCTTCAGCGGACAGGGTTTCAACAGACTGATGATATTGATGAATGAAATCGGCGTATGCCGAATGCGGCATCATCACCCCTTTGGGCTTACCTGTGGTGCCTGAGGTGTAAATGATGTACGCAAGGTCATCACCTGAAACCGTCAGGTTTAGGTTCTCTGATGATTGGGGATACGCGTTGTCTGCCAATACCAGCTCGGGTAGCTGCGGCAAATCACTTAACCAAGCATCCAGCTGGCTAAGATGCGTTTGCTGAGTCAGTACCAGCGGTGCCGCGGTGTCTTCCAAAATAAACTGCGCGCGCTCTTTCGGGTATTCTGGTGATACTGGGACATACGCCCCGCCCGCTTTGAGCACCGCTAAAATGCTCACCACCATGTCTACGCTTCGGTCTAAGTACAAGGCAATCGGTGTGTCTGCCGTCAGTTCACGCTCGTAACGAATCACATGCTGTTGGCGCAGAGTGTGCGCGAGCTGGTTGGCTTTTTGGTTCAGCTCTTGATAGGTCAAATGCTGATCTTGAAACGTGAGTGCCACTGCATTAGGTGTAGTTTGCACTTGCGCTTCAAATAACTGATGCCACGTTGGCATGGAAGGCACAGGCGATTGCGTTGTATTCCAGTCGTGGATAAGCCTGTTTTGCTCAGTGCTATCAATCACATTGATATGGTGATGGCTTTCGTCGCTCTGATGAGCAACAAACTGCAATATGCTCTCCAATTGCGTCAATAACCTTTCGACTTGGCTGATTTCCATCAGCGACTGATCAAAACCTAGCTGAATCGACAACGCACCTTCTTTCTCGTAGGCCATCACCGAAAATGGGTAGTCCATTTTATCGGACCAACTTCTCGGTGTGCTGTCTGCCGAAAGCCCAGTTGGAGACACATCATCGAGAGATGGGTAGTTTTCAAAAATAAACAAACTTTGGAAAAGGCGCTTGCCGTCTTCTTGCAGATCGGCCAATGCAATTCCACTAAAGCTATTAAGCTCAGCGATACTTCGATGAATGGAAGTAAGTGCTTCGGCAACGGTGAGGGAATCGGTCCAATTGACGGCGAGTGGCAAGGTATTGATGTACAAGCCGACGCTTTCTTCAATCCCATCGATCGGAACATCTCGCCCCGAAACCGTGGTTCCCACTATGGTTTGAACATCTTGCGTGTAAATTTGAATCAACTTATGCCATGCAAACTGCAGTGCCACGTTGAGTGTTACGTTATGGGATTGGCAGGCAGATTTGAGCTGTTGGTAAGCTTTCCCGCTAATACACTTTGACGCTTGCGAAGGTGTCACAAGCGACCTAACACTATCGAGCTCCTGGGACTCTAGCAGAAATGCGCCAAGGTCATTCGGTTGACTCAATGAACTGCGTTTTTCCGACCAATAACGCGTGGTTTTATCACGTTGTGCCATGCGGTGCATTTGCACTTTGCCATACACCGACTCTTCCACTACGTGTGGCACTTGCCCTGCACTCAGTGCGTCGTAGTATCTGTGAACTGCCTTGAGCAAAATTGGGTTGCTCCAGCCGTCGGTAATGCTGTGATGTGCGGTTTGAATTAGTGTAAAAGCACTGTCACTGCGTTTGATTATCGCTACACGCATCAGACCAGACACGGTCAGGTCAAAAGGCTTTTCACGCTCAGCGGATTGTAGAGCGATGATGGCGTCATCGTGTTCGTCTTCTGGGAGGTCCGCCAAACTTAAAGAGGTGAATTGGCGTGAGGTGATACCCGCCTCTTTTCCGATCACCTGAACCATTTCCCCTTCCCAGTGGAATGCGATTCTAAGCGCTGGAAACGCGAAGGATGCGAGCTCCCATGCTTTAAAATAACGGTCAACATCAATGGCGCGGTCATAATCCACCAGCACTTGAAGGCGATAAGCATCATCTTCAGGTTGGCTGATGTGATGATATACAAACCCTTGCTGCAAACTGCTTGCTGGATAAATAGCCGCTATGCTCGATAAACCATACTGGCGTGACTGACCAATATGCTCCAATTGCGATTGGTGCAATCCAGCACAGCCAAAATCGCTCGCCGTATTCACGCCTCCTCGCTTGGCTGCTTCTAGGCTTTGCTCCAATACTTGATGCAAAGATGTGTCGAACGCTTGGCGAAATGCCATGGTCTGAGTTGGCGGCAATTGAGAAATGATGTCGAACTGCAGCTGCCCATTAAAGACACCACCATTGATGTTCAGTAAAGCGCTGTCACGGTTACTTTCTCCAATAACATTGCCACTGTCTTCATTCACCACCTCCCACATCGACCCGTTTCCTGTGGAGTCCAATTGCCCTAGGTAGTTAAAGTAAATCTTCGGCAACGCATCATGAGAAAACGTGTGAGAAAACGCACCAAACCCAATGCCTTTATTGGGGACACCGCGCAGAGTTTCTTTGGTTTGAATAATGGTGTGTTCGAGATCGCCTGCCGCCTCTAATCGCAGCGGATAAGCCGTGGTAAACCACCCTAGTGTGCGAGAAATATCGAGAGCAGGGTCGATCGCCTCGCGCCCATGTCCTTCAAGCGTAATGTGATTAACTGACTGCCCCGCAACGGCATTCAGCGCAAGGCTTAACGCACTCAGAAGCAAATCATTGATTTCGGTGTTATATCCTTGATGCGCCTCGTGCAGCAGCAAATGCGTTTCTTTTAACGGAAACTCGATTCGCGTTGTCGACGTATTTTCAGCAATAGCAGCACCAGAAGAGTCGCTTTGCGGAGAAGGCAGCGTCTTTGTATCTGATAATACATCTTGCCAATAAGGCAGCTCGGCTACATGGGTTTCCCTATATTGCTCCACCGCACGTACCCATTGGCGATAGCTGCTTCCTTTCTGCGATAGCGTATTGTCAGACAGTAACGTCTCCAAGTCCTCTGCAATGATCCGCCAAGACACCGCATCTATAATCAAGTGATGAAAAGCAAACCAGAGGCGGGCTTCACCTTCGGGGTATCCTGTTAGATACGCCGCTCGCCATAACGGGCCATTTTCTATATCGAAATCGCTCTGCCAAGCCGTGAGCTGTTGCGCTACGTCCATTTCTGCCGCCACATTCAACTCATGCACTTCTACTTTTGGTAATTCTTCAGTCCGGCAATAACGCTGCTTGATACTGCCTTCGTTGATTTCAAATCGAATTCTCATGGCATCGTGGTAGGCACTCAACTTGAATAAAGCCGCCTCAAGAGCAGGCTGGGAAATACCAGCGGGGACACGTAGCGTAAAGGCTTGATTCCAATGGTGTGGGTTTGCCAGCCCTTTGTTGAAAAACCACGTCTGTATAGGCAATAGCGAGAATTCACCTTCCAGCTCTCCTTGCTCAGTATTGAGCGTTTGCTGAGGTTTATTGTCCGCCAATACCAGCGCCAATTGCTTAACCGTTGGCGCATCAAACATGTCTTTCACTTGAATATGAAAACCCGCTTTACGGATTTTAGAGACAAGTTGAATGGCGATGATGCTATCGCCACCAATACGGAAAAAGTTGTCGTTCACACCGATACTTTCAATGCCTAAAACTTGCTTCCAAATGCTGCAAAGTTCCAGTTCTATGTCGCTATCAGGCGCGACATAATTATTTTTATCGATGAGTTCAGGTTCTGGGAGCGCATTGCGATCCAGCTTTCCACTGCTCGACAATGGAAAGTCTTTCATCGGAACGAACGCCACTGGCACCATATATTCGGGTAGGCGAAGTGCCAAATAGTCGCTCAATTCTCCGTATGTCAGCGCTTGATGGCCGATATCGGGTGAATTGGTATGGGAATGTTGAGCAGGTGAGCTAAGGTGTGACTCAACATCATGCAATGCATGGCTTGAGACATTCACGGCGTCTTCACTGAAGAACAAATGTAAGGCGCCCGCTTGCTCAGATTCCGTTGCCAGCAATACTTGTAATGTTACCCCTTGCTGCTCCGCCAATAGATGCAAAACTTCAATGGAAAGCGCGTCTTCGGCAGAAAAAGATCGTTCCGTTGACGGGTTCCCCATTACGCATTGCTGTATGCCCCAGACTCGCGCATCTGGGTAATGCTTTATCCAAACTCCACGTTCAGACGAAGCCAATAAACTCGGCAAATCGAGTTCACTTGAATACTCAACCGAGTCAAATTCACTTAATTCAATAGAATGGTTATTGGCTGCTTCGACGCCTTCTGCACCGTTTTTCTTAATTTGAACAATGACATCGTATCGAAAACGATTCATCTCGTGATCGGCAAAACCGCGTTTAGGAAGCACTTGAACCGCATCAACCGCTGGGTGCTGCATCAATGCGAGGAAGTAAGTGGGAGAAATCGCGAGTTCCGTTTCTTTCGATGCTAACCAAGTCGCCTGTTTGACTAACTGATCGATGGCTTTCTCCGGATTCCGGTGAGCAAGAATGGAAAGGTGGAAAGCCCTTAGTAACCGTTGATCTCTTATATCACCAAAGAATAGGTTGCCTTCCCCCTCAATACTTTCAATGGCTTGTTCGATCACTTTGTCGAGGTAGCCAGCATTAGGAAAATATTGAGAAACCGAATTCATCACCACTGTATCAACACGTTGCTCTAACGCGGCATTAGCCACTTCGTCGGCTGGGCAAGTGACAAATTCAGATTTATGCTCATATCCCAACACTTTTGCCGAAGAAGACAAACGATTCATCGCATTTGTTGAAAAATCGGTGGCTATATAGTGGGTGCAAGACGGCAATAACGGATAGAAAATCAAACCCGATCCCGAGCCAATTTCCAATACAGAATTAGGGTTTAACCCCTGAATCCGAGTCACCGTAGCATCGACCCATTCTTTCATTTCTTCCGGTGGGATAGGCAATTGCGTAAACGAGCTTTTCCAGCCTCGGATATCGAACTGATTAATGGTCTGATTATCCTCTTTGTATTCCGCTTCATAAACGCTCTTCCAAAGCGCCACGCCTTCCTGCTCCTGATTGGAAGAAGAGGTAGGAGCGTGTTCCACGTAATACCCTACTAGCGACTTTTCACCTGCGCCCTCAACGGTATGAACGCACGATGCTTTGATTCTCGGGTGCGCTTGCATCGCTGCTTCAATTTCTTCTAACTCGATACGGTAGCCGCGCACTTTGACTTGGAAATCGTTTCTTCCCAAATACTCGATGTTTCCATTCGGCTGACGTCTGACTAAATCACCGGTTTTGTAAAGCTTGTTTAGACCTTGCGCTATCTCTTCTTTGGTCGCAAATGGGTTATCGACAAAACGTTCTTTCGTCAGATTTGGCTGGTTCAAATACCCCTGTGTGACGGCAATACCACCTATGTACAGCTCGCCAGGTAGCCCTTCAGGACATAACTGAAGATGCTCAGAATGGGGGTCCATGACCAATAAACGCACATTTTGAATCGGTCGGCCAATGGGCACGGTTTCCGTTTCATTCAGTAAGCAATCGTACACACTGACTTCTATCGAGGCTTCCGTTGGTCCGTATTGGTTATGCAAGGTTGCACCATGCTGGTTAATCGCATTGAACAGCCTAATGTGCTCGGGAGTTAATGCTTCCCCACTGCAAAAAACACGACGTACTGAACTCGGTATTGATTGGTTAGCGTGAGACAGAAAGTGGCTGAAGCCTGTTAGCATGGGAGGTACAAAGTGCGTAACCGTCACCCGATTTTGCGTCATGATGTGATGCAGCTGCTCCGGTGATTGATGCGCTTTTGGCGGCGCCATCACAATCGCTGCGCCTGTCCAGTTCGCCCAAAGCAGTTCCCACACCGATACGTCAAACGTGTATGGCGTCTTTTGCAACACTCTGTCGTTGGCACTCAATGGAAATTGGTTTTGCAGCGCTTCCAAACGATTGACCACGCCCTTATGCGGCACCATTACCCCCTTTGGCTGACCCGTTGTGCCAGAGGTATAGATGATGTAAGCCATATCCGAGCTACTGACATCCGCGTTTACGTTTTCATAGTTTTCGTTTGTGCGATCGCTACCTTCATCTATAGAGACACTTTCAGCAGGCAAATCCTCGCAGACACCGAGTAAATCGTTTTGCCACCTTTCTTGCGTTAGGATCAGCTGCGCTTGGGTATCTTCCAATATGTAACGTGTACGCTGCGTAGGATTATCGGTGGCAATGGGTACGTAAGCACCACCGGATTTCATGACCGCCAAAATCGCGATAACCATTTCTAAGCTGCGGTCTAGATACAAGGCGACAGGGGTATTAGCCGCAAGTTGAGTTTGATTTCTGTTTAAGTGATACGTTCGAATTTTATGGGCTAGCTGATTCGCTCGCTGATTCAATTCTCGGTAAGTAAGCGAATGCTGTTCAAAAATCAGTGCAGTATTGTCAGGCGTTTCCTTCGCCTGTTCTTCAAATTTTCCATGCAATGTTTTGTGTTCAGAATAAGCGCGCTGGGTGCCATTCCATCGATGGTAAACATCGCTTAATTCCATCGGAGGTATCAGGGATATCTCCCCAATCGGCAACGCCTCTTCCATATGGCTTTGCAGTATTCGTTCAAATATCGCGGCGAACTGTGCCACCGTGGATTCATTAAACAGCGACGGTTTATAGTTAAATGACACGCGTATTGAATCGCCTTCATCGCGACATACTAAGCTCAAATCGTAGCGGTTTTGATCGTTCCCTAAACGCGCTTCACCATAGGGCTCCCAGCCTTCTACATTGTGTTGGCTTCCTAGCTGGCTTTTATGCTCTCGAAGCAGAAACAGCGTTCTTGCAACCTGCCCATCTTGACTGGCTTTCACCATGCCAAGCTCTCGGTTAATTTGCCCCAAAGACAGCTCGCTGTGGTCTATTGCCTCAATCACACGTTGCTGAACGGACTGCTTCACGCTGGAAAAGGTATCGTTTTGGTTCAAGCGAACTCGCAGTAATGCCTCTCTGGCAAATAGCCCAATAAGATGCTCTAGCTCGGAGCGATTTCGGTTGGTGAACGCTGAGGCTATGGCAACGTCAGTTTGACCCGTTATTCGGTGCAGCAAGACACCATAAGTCGCCAGCAATAGGGAATACAGCGATGTACCTGTCTGTGCACACTCGTCCTTTAACCAACGAGTCAAACGAGTAGGTAAAACGTGTTCATATTGAGTCACCGACACATCGTTGTGGATGCCTGGTGTGCGGTCGTAAGGTAACGCTAAATCGACGTCGCAACCCGCCAGTTGCGTTTTCCAGTAAGCAAGATGAGACGCTCGCTTGGCTTTCTGTGGTTCTTGCTGCATCCAGTGGGCGTAGTCTGCCGGTTGAACTGGAAGTGCGGGTAAGGCTTCACTTGTCTCTTCAGGATGCTGTTCGCTGTTTGAATACAAATAAAAGTGGAAGAAATCACGCTCGAAATGCGCAATGGAGCCACCATCAAAGATCAGGTGAGAGAAAACAAACACCACTTTGCTTTTGGTATCGCTGCATCGGATGATGTGCACGCGAAACATAGGACCGGTGTTGACGTTAAACGCTTCTGCAATATCTTGCTGAATCACCTCATCCAGCGATAGAACTGCGACCTCTTGGTTATGATCAGATAAATTCGTTTCGCGGATTTCATATTGTACATTGGGCAATATTCGCTGCTTTAATTGCCCTTCTTCGTTCACAAATACGGTTCGTAGGCTTTCATACCGCTGTATTAAGCATGACATGGCACGGCGAAGTTTGGCGACGTCAAAATGTTCTTTGGAAGAAGAATGTTCAACGGAATACATACAGGGGATGTTGCTGGTAGAAGTTGCATTATGCAGGCTTTCAAGTACCCACATATCTTGCTGTAATTCAGAAACCGGAAATGTGTTGTCACTTCCCTGTCGGTTTAATGCTTCTATGCCATTTCCTGTGCGGCGCTTACGCTGCGCGAGCAACTTTTCCCGTTGCTTTTGGGAAAGCGAAAGCCTTCCCTTTCTTTCACCGTTCATATTCTGCCTACTGTGTTTGCTTCGTTGTATTTATTCTCTAGATGCTTGGGTATAGCGTTACTCTTCCGATGCCATTAATGCTTCTATTTCCTCTTCACTCATCTCTGAGATGATCAGATCTTCAATCAACCGTGATAGCGACTGAACGGTATTCCCCCGTGTAATGAAGTCTGAAAAGGTCACTTCGATGCCCAGCTCAGCCTCAATCCCACTCAATAGCTGAATGGCAAGCACCGATGTTCCGCCCAAGTCCATAAAGCGCTGGGTGCAGCAAACTTGGGGACGAGCCAATACTTCGCACCAAATATGATGGATTTCTTCTTCAATGTCGGTTTCGGGTAAGACGGGTTCTTGCGAAATAGAGGAGTGAGAAATAGAGGATTGCGAAATAACGGGCTGCGAAGTGCTTTTTTGCGAAACGCTCGATTGCGAAACACCAGCCGAGACAGCGCTTGGTATCAATTGCGCTAATGCTTGGCGGTCGACTTTGCCATTTTCTGTCATGGGCAATGACTCTACATGCTCAATATACGCAGGGATCATGTAGCTGGGTAACGAGCTGGAAAGCCGATGACGAAGGGAGTGAGCATCAAAAGTAGAGCTGACGACAAACGCAGCCAACTGCCCTTGGTAAGGCTGTGACGACAACACCACAACGCCTACCTGCTGCACATTTGATTGGGCAAGTATGTGACTTTCGATATCACCAAGTTCGACTCGATGACCATTAATTTTCACCTGATGGTCAATTCTGCCAAGACACTGATATGACCCGTCCGGATTGGCTCTCCCTAAATCTCCTGTTTTGTATACTTTGCTTTGTGCTGACGGATGCTCGATAAAGCGTTGCGCCGTCATTTCAGTGCGGTTCCAATACCCTGCGGTTACTCCTTCCCCTGAGATGCAGATTTCACCCACATCGCCTTGAGGCAATTCTGTGTTGTTGTCATCCAGAATGAGGATTTGAGTATTTATAATGGGATGACCAATATCGATTTGGTCTTTGTGCGTCACATCTTGCACGGTCGACCAAACCGTGGTTTCGGTTGGCCCGTACATATTGAAAATGTGAGCTTGGGTGACCGACTGGAGCTTTCTAAGCAGAGTAACAGGGAATGCTTCACCACCGACCAATAGGGTATTGAGCCCCGCTAAAGCCGCTTGAATACGAGGTTCATCCATCATCACACTGAGATGAGAAGGGGTGATTTGAAGGACATCCACGTCAGAAAGCGCTTCGGAAAGCCGAGAAATGGATTTGCGCTCATCGTCCGAAATCAAATGAACGGTCAGCCCCTGCAACAGTGCAACCAGAGATTCCAAAACAAAGATGTCGAAACACACCGTTGTTAAAGACGCCATGCTACGCAGTTCGCTTAAATCAAGGCATTCTTGCATCCCTGCATTAAAATTAGCCACATTGCCATGAGTGACACACACGCCTTTGGGTTTTCCAGTCGAACCTGACGTGTAAATGAGGTACGCCAAATCGGTTGCTGCGCCTTGGTGACATTCAAACCGTGGATGGAGTGCCAAAGAATTCGCCACCAATGCGACGTCCACGGCCAATTCACTTTGTATGGCTCCGAGCATTTTGGTTCCGCTGTCATCGGCGATGACCAAGCGACACATGCTGTCGTTTAGCATGTGCTCTACCCTTGATGATGGGTAATTCAAATCTACAGGTAAATAAGCCGCACCAACCTTAAGCACTGCTAATATGGACACAAGAATGTCTTCTGAGCGCTCCAAAAGAATGGCCACTATGTCGCCTTCTTTTACCTGCTTATCTACCAAAAGGTTGGCAAGTCTATTGGCTCTTAAATTTAGTTCATTAAAGCTGATTTCTTTATTTTTAAAAACGATTGCGCACTTATCACCAGATAAACGAAATCGTTCTTCAAATAAATATTGAAGGCTTACGCCTTGATCAATATCATTTTTCATACTCATTCCATGTAACCTTATTAATTACAGAGCGTATGTTTTTATGTGCGACAGAAATACAATATTAAAAATGAATCACTCGTGACTCTTTTGTTTTAACCGACGCATGAGTAGTGCTTTTTTATTAATGCTGGTCTTTGACTTTATCTTGGGTTTATCTGAGGTGTCTGTAACCATGCTGCTTGGGTGAGGTATATATCCACCACCTGATTCCACCAATTTCTGTACTCGCTGATGAACCGCTTCGAAGGGCTGCTCTTGAGACGTTAACTCGGCTAATGACTGGCAATGCTCTAACACGCTTTGTGAGCCTAACTCCTCCATCACTTGCAAAAGATGGGTCGTCGTCCATTCAGCTTGAGGCAAAAAGCGGGCGATTTGTTGGGCTTCTAACTTCCTAGCATTATCAGGACCGTCCGTCATATGGGCCATCACCAGTTGTGGCACGCCAGCACTTACGCATTGCGCACTAGAGCCAATTCCACCGTGGTGTATCACTAGCGAACAACGTGAAAAAACACGCTCAAATGAGAGCTTTCTTGCTCGAATAACATGTTTGGGTAACTCGCTAGGCAGCATAAGGTCATGCTCCGTCACAACAATCGCAGGGCGATTGGCTTGCGCACAAGCGTCGATGGCGGTTTTGTATAAATCTTTTGAAACGAGTTGGCTTGTGCCACCGGTGATCAGCACGGGATTAGGGTTCGCGAGAAAAAAGCGCTCGATCGCTTCAGGCAAAAGGTCGCGAGGTTTCTCAATATCAGTCGATTTATCAGCGGTTAAAGGAAAGCCCACATGCGATATTTCCAACTTAGAATCAAAGACTTCGTTCGAGAACCAACTAGGCCAAAAGCCTAAATTGTGTACGCTAGAAAATTGGTAATCCTGCCAAGTTGTTTGCCCTTCAAGCTGGAGAAGTGCTCTAAAATCATTCACTTCTTTGTCTAGCGTTGCTTTAAACGCCTGATTGATCAGCGCCATATAGCTCAAGTTGCTAGGCGCGAGATAAACGCTAATAAAGGGCAATTGGCACACTTCGGAAAGGTGCATGGCAGCGATGCTGGATCGGCAACGTCCAATGAGTATGGTCTCGGGTTCGTTTGCGTATTGGGCGAGGATATTGAATTCTTTTAATCGCTTTTCTGGGCTGAGGTATTGCTGCCTGAAATGCTGGAACTGGTCGGGTTGAGAAAAAGGCTGGAGGAAATTAGGCAAGCATTCTTGGAGCTCATGATACGAATCTTCATCTTCCCAAGATGTAAAATTCACCCCTGCATCTTCTGCCCATTGTTGGTATCCATAATGGCTAAAAATACGGACTGAGTGCCCCTGTTTTTTCAAATATTCAGCTAACCGGATAAAGGGAATGACATCCCCACCTACCCAATGAGTCGATATTAATATATTCGCCATATGATGATACCAGCCAGTATTAAATATTATTGAAACCAATACATAAGTATTAATTCGATTTATTTTTTACTGCGAAAAATATCATCAATAGAATTTTCGTTACATTAAGATTGGATAAATTTTAGACTCAGTTAACAATTATAAATCGTGCGAAAATATATTTATCTGATTTGAGATTTATCTACTGACTTATATTGAATAAAAAGGTAATTAAATAAATAACAGAGATTGAGATCAATATTTAAAAATAAATATTAATGTAATTATAGTTTAATTGACTTAGGTTATTTTATTGTGATTTTTTACTAACAAATAAAACAATAAAACACCTTCTTTTGATGATTTCTAATCTAGGCGTTTGAATATAGCTCTCTATCACCCAGCCAACGGTCGATTATTGCTTGAGCGTTGTTTGGATATTGCTCATGTAGATGCCTTGCAATACGTTGAACCTCAGGAATCAACTTTTGATCTCGCACCAAATCAGCAATTTTAAAATCCGCTAAACCGGTTTGTTTGGTACCAAGCAGTTCACCTGGTCCTCTAATTTCTAAATCTTTCTGTGCAATCACAAACCCATCATTACTTTCACGCAATACACCTAAACGCTTCTGGGCTGTTTTAGAAAGAGGAGAATGGTAAAGCAGGACACAATGACTTGCGACCGACCCTCGCCCTACTCGACCGCGAAGTTGGTGAAGCTGAGCCAAACCCAATCGCTCTGGGTTTTCTATGATCATCAAACTGGAGTTAGGAACATCCACCCCTACTTCAATAACCGTGGTCGCCACCAGCAAATGCAGTTCGTTGTTCTTAAACTGAGCCATGATTTGCTGTTTTTCAGCAGGCTTCATGCGCCCGTGTACCAAACCAATGTTCAACTCGGGTAGTTGAAGTTTAAGCTCCTCTGCCGTATCAGCGGCAGCTTGGGCTTCTAGCACTTCTGATTCATCTATCAAAGTACACACCCAATAGGCTTGTTTCCCTTCTAAGCACGCATTTCGAACTCTGTCGACAATGTCCTTTCGACGTGTATCCGGAATCGCGACCGTTTGAATCGGTGTTCTTCCTGGTGGCAGCTCATCAATCACCGAGGTTTCTAAATCGGCATATGCCGTCATTGCGAGTGTACGAGGAATGGGGGTGGCAGTCATGATCAATTGATGCGGGTAATACCCTTGCTTGGTTCCCTTTTCACGTAGCTCTAACCTTTGATGAACACCAAAACGGTGCTGCTCATCAATGATGACCAAAGAGAGATCTTTAAATTCTACGTGCTCTTGAAACAGTGCATGGGTTCCGACCACCATTTGTGCATCACCACTGGCAATATCCGCTAATTCCTTTTCTTTGGCTTTGCCTTTCAACTTGCCTGCCAGCCAGCCAACTTTGATGGGCTTACCATTGAATTCGATTTTCTCGAACCACTCGGTAAAGTTGATTGCATGCTGCTCTGCCAACAACTCAGTAGGCGCCATTAATGCCACCTGATGACCGTGTTCCAGCGCTCGTACTGCCGCCAAGGCTGCCACCAGCGTTTTTCCGGATCCTACATCGCCTTGTACCAATCGCATCATTGGATGCGGCTTTTCCAAGTCTTGCTCAATCTCGTTAACGACTCTTTGCTGCGCGCCAGTTGGGGTGAATGGCAACAAATCCAGCAATTGCTGTTTCAGTTGGTGCACGGCGGGTAATGGCAGTGCTGCGTCTATTTGCGTTTTACTGCGCACGGCAAGCATGGATAGATTCTGCGCCAGTAATTCTTCTAAAATCAATCGTCTTTGTGCTGGGTGTTCACCGGCATCAAACGCTTCTAAATCAATTGAAGGAGAAGGTCGATGGATAATGTGAAGTGCCTGCCCCATAGTCATCTGATTGTTATAGAGCCCACTTGGCAACAATTCGGTTACCGACGCTTTATCTAGCAGTTCTAACGCTTGATCGGTCAAGTTACGCAGGGTGATCTGCCTAAGCCCTTCCGTCGTTGGGTAAACTGGAGTTAATGTCGGCTCGGTTTCCGCTTTTTGGTCTGGAGTATAAAAAGTGTAATCTGGATGGATGATCTCCAACCCATGACCGCCACGCTTTATCTCTCCGTAGGCATGAACCAATTTTCCGTTGGAGAAGTTATTCTTCATGCCCGCGGTAAAGTTAAAAAACCTTAAGGTAACTGTGCCGTTACCGTCGCTGATCTTTACTGTCAGCATTTTGCGTCGTCCAAAAATGGTATCTACGCCCATCACTTTTCCTTGCACCGCCGCCCATAACCCTGGGTGAACCTTCGCCATGGGATAAACGCGGGTGCGGTCTTCATAACGATAAGGCAGATGAAACAAGAGATCCTGAACGGTGTTCAGTCCGACTTTGGCTAACTTTTCTGCCACTTTTGCGCCGACACCAGATAGCTCTGTAAGTGGAATGGCAGACAGGAGTTGCGACATAAAAAGGTCTCTCTTGATTCTAGGAAAGTGAATAGGGATTCAGAGAGTTAGTTTGACGCCCATTTAAAAGATCTTCAAGAGCAAGACAAGGAATCAGAAGCATAAACGAAAAACCCCGCAACCGCGGGGCTAAAGTACGTTTGGAGAATGGTCTTTTGGGGAACAACAGCTCGTTTCGTATTTACTGCTTTTTCGCTACAGGGAAGCTAATTTGAACTTTCAGCCCCCCTTCGCTTCGGTTATTCACCACTACGGAGCCGAGATGCTGGCTCATGATACGTTTAACGATCGCCAGCCCTAACCCAGTACCTTCACTGCCGCGCGCCGTATCGCCCCGAGTAAAGGGTTCAAACAGCTTCGCTACCTGGTCTTTTTCAATTCCAGGTCCGTTATCTTCTACGCATACCCACGTCAGCTTGTTGTCGGCAGTCATACCCGAACTCACTTTGACCCAACCATTGCCATAACGAACGGCATTCACCACCAAGTTACTAACGGCGCGTTTGATTGCGATTGGGCTACCTAATACAGGTTTATTGGGTTCTTGTAGGTCCGTTTCGATAGGGATTTCGTAACCCCCTTCCGATCCGGCCACGTCTTTTGCAATGTCGTTAAGATGCACAGGGGCAAATGAATCCGTATTTACGGGTTTTAAATAATCCATAAACTGGCTGATGATTTCATTGCACTCTTCAGTATCACTGATGATCCCTTCTGCTAAATACGCATCTTCAGGCGACATCATTTCCGTCGCCAGTCGAATTCGAGTAAGAGGAGTACGTAAATCGTGACTGATCCCAGCCATGAGAAGTGCTCTGTCTCCTTCTAGCTCTTGAATACCTCGAGACATTTGGTTGAATGCTTTTGTCACCGCTTTGATTTCGGTTGCGCCACGCTCTGGCAGCGGTGGTGGAATTTCACCTCGCCCAACGTTTGCGGCCGCTTTTTCTAATGCCATTAGTGGGCGGTTTTGCAAACGGATAAACAACCAACCACCCGCGATAATCAACAATGCCCCAATCAGGCTGTTGCGGAAAAAGGGCGCGAAGTCTTCTTCTTGCAGTTCTGACAATGGAATCCGAATCAGATACCCAGATAAAGACTCGATTTTCACCCATAACACGTAGCTTTCTTCCGACAAGATAAGGCGAACGTGCGTTTCTCTGTCGAGGGCGGCGCTCATTTCTTCACTCATCAAATCGATTTCTGTGGCTTTGTCATACTCCTCGACGATGGCTTCATCAAGCGTATGCATGGTTACCCCAAGCTGCTCCAGTAGTTTACGACGCTGAGGCGCTTCGAGCACCACGCCGGATTCTAACTCGACACTTTCATCAAGCATGAGGTTCATCTCGTAGGCAAGAATACGGTTGAACTGCTGCAAGCTAGGTAAGAGCGCGTAATTGAAAACAGCAAAGTAGGAAAAAACCTGACTGGCAATAAGTAAGGTAAGGAATAGAACTATGCTTTGAGTACGGGAGCTGCGTAATCGCATCGAGGGCTCCTTTCGGAAGTAGGTGAGAAGTGTTATCGGTTAAAAAAGATAGGGAGTAAAGTGATTATCTTTACTCCCTACTCATGTCAGTTTTGAGCGTTACATTTCTTTGCCGTCTGGGACAAAGACATAACCTAATCCCCAAACCGTTTGAATATAACGTGGGCGGCTAGGGTCTTCTTCCAGCATACGGCGTAAACGGGAAATTTGAACGTCAATAGAACGTTCCATGGCCGAGTATTCACGACCACGTGCCATATTCATGAGTTTGTCACGCGACATTGGCTCACGCGCATTAGTCACGAGTGCTTTCAGAACCGCAAACTCACCGGATGTCAGTGGCATAGGTTCTTCACCGCGGAACATTTCACGTGTTCCAAGGTTCAGTATGAATTCACCGAACTCGATAACCTTATCTTCAGCACTTGGAGCGCCCGGTGCTTCAATCGTCTGACGACGTAAAACAGCTCGGATACGAGCAAGCAGCTCACGCGGGTTAAATGGCTTAGGTAGGTAATCGTCAGCACCGACTTCCAAACCCACAATACGATCTATCTCATCGCCTTTTGCTGTCAGCATTAAGATAGGCAGCATGTTGTTGGCATTACGCAAACGGCGACAAATGGACAAGCCATCTTCACCAGGTAACATCAAGTCCAATACCATTAGGTGGAAGTTTTCGCGTGTTAGCAGACGATCCATCTGTTCACTGTTGGCGACACTACGCACCTGAAAACCTTGCTCAGATAAATAGCGCTCTAACAAAGAACGTAATCGAGCATCATCATCTACCACTAGTATTTTGTAGTTCTCTTGCATAGATCTTACTTCCGCTAACAACTTAATCGGACTAAAGGTAGCATTGACTGAGCGTTTTTCACTCAATCAATTGTTACACTTTATTTCTTCGCTTCATATATGAAACACAAGTATATACCTTACCTCATTCTGACAGCGAGCGATTATTGACAGAGAAAACTGCTTTGTCGTTGATTTACGCAGCTAAATCACAGTAGATGATTCTATTTTTTCAATTGTCACAGGAATGGATTTCGATATTGGTGTAAAACTGTACTCTCCATGACTGTCGAGAGCCACTAACGGATTAGTTTCTGGAAAATACGCCGCCAAGTTACCCGCAGGTATCTCATAAGCAACCAATTTAAATGAGGTAACCTGACGCTTAACATCGTCTCCCCAACAGGCCGTAATGGTCACCCGATCCCCTTCTTGGCACCCCAAAAGTTCTATATCGGTTGGATTAATGAACAATACTTTTCGCTCGCCAGATATCCCACGGTATCGGTCATTAAAGCCATAAATGGTGGTGTTGTATTGATCATGAGATCTCATGGTTTGTAACACAAAAACGGGATCGGTACTTTTACGTGGTTTTGCCCATTTGATTATCGATTCAGGTAAAGCATGAGAATGAAACTCGGCTTTTTCACTTTGAGTGGTCCAAACACGCTCTGCTGCTCGGTTTCCCAAGTAAAAGCCACCGGGCTGTTTCAAGCGATGATTGAAATCGGTAAATCCGGGGATGGTTTTCTCGATGAGATCGCGTATCAAATCGTAATCTTTAATGAGTGCCAACCAATCAACGGGAGTAACACCCAGCGTTGCCTGAGCCATACCTGCCACAATCGCAGGCTCTGAACGCATTTCGCTTGTGTCACTTTTCACGACGCCACCAGACGCGTGCACCATGCTAAAGGAATCCTCGACGGTCACTTTTTGGGGCACACCCTCTTGTAAGTCGATATCGGTTCGACCCAAGCAAGGCAATATCAACGATGCCTTACCAGGCGTGACGTGTGTTCGATTCAACTTAGTGGCAATATTCACCGTGAGATCACAAGAAGAGAGCGCTTGCAGTGTTCTGGCGGAATCCGGTGTGGCTGCTGCAAAGTTTCCCCCTAAGGCAATGAAGATTTTGCTACGCCCCTCTTCCATAGCTTTGATGGTTTGAACGGTGTTGTGCCCTTCATCTTGAGGGGGTTTAAACCCAAATTGTTTTTCTATCACGTCTAGTAGGGATTGCGGTGGCTTTTCATCAATGCCCATAGTGCGATCACCCTGTACATTGCTGTGCCCCCTTACTGGACATAGCCCTGCACCGCGTTTTCCCACTTGCCCACACAACAATTGCAGATTCGCCATTTCCTGAATGGTTTTCACCGAGTGTAAATGTTGGGTAATGCCCATCGCCCACGTCAGTATTACTTTTTCAGAATGCCGGTAAATTTGTGCGGTGTGCTCGATTTCCACTTGACTTAGTCCAGACTGATCTACAATTTGGTGCCACTCCGTGTGTTCCACTTTGTCCAGATACGCCTCAAGCCCAAGCGTGTGATCTTCAATAAAACGCTGGTCAAACACACTCCCTGGTACGGTCTTTTCGCTTTGGAGTAAAGCTTTCACCATCCCACGCACCACTGCCATATCTCCCCCTAGTTTGGGGGTAAAATAATGGTGCGTAATTTTTGTTCCACCACCCGTGAGCATTTCATCCATCGCCTGTGGGTTGGTGAATTTCTGCAGTCCGCGCTCTTTGAGCGTATTGAATGTGACGATATTGGCGCCTCTTAACGATGCAGAGCGCAAGGTGTCCAACATTCTCGGATGGTTTGTTCCGGGGTTCTGCCCGAAGACAAATATGGCGTCGGCATGATCAAAGTCGTCTAAGGTGACAGTACCTTTACCCACACCAATGGATTGTTTAAGCGCAACACCACTGGCTTCGTGGCACATATTTGAACAATCAGGGAAATTATTGGTGCCATACGCACGTACAAATAGCTGATACAAGAAGGCGGCTTCATTGCTGGCTCGCCCTGATGTATAAAATTCCGCGTGATTAGGATCGGGAAGCGCTTTGAGGTGTTTGGCAATGAGTGCAAAAGCATCGTCCCAACTTATGGGGCGATAATGGTCTGTAGATGGGTCATATTGCATGGGTTCTGCCAATCGACCTTGATCTTCCAGAAAATAATCCGTTTGTTTGGCAAGCCACGACACTGGATAAGTCGCAAAAAAGTCCGCACGAACACGACGGCTCGTTGCTTCCCAGTTCACCGCTTTTGCGCCATTCTCACAAAACTTAAATCGGCGGTTCTCTTCCAGCTCACCCCAAGCACAACCAGGGCAGTCAAAGCCATCGTGTTGGTTTGTACTCAGCAAGTTGCGAATATTTCGGATAACGCTCTCACTTTTGATCAAGTGCTGAGTGGTGCTCGCTAACGCCCCCCAGCCTCCGGCATTCCCTGTGTATTTTTTTACCGTCATCATTTTTCCTTGATGTTATTTTTTGGGGGCTGAGAACCAAAGGCTAATCTTTGCTCACCGCTATAAATATTAAACCCCTCTTGCTGACAAAACCCGATCAGCGTGATGCCAAAACGCTGCGCCATTTGCACTGCCAGCTGAGTGGGCGCCCCGACAGAGACCACAACAGGCACACCAGACATCACGACTTTTTGCATCATCTCAATACTTACTCTGCCGCTCAGCCCAATCACTTTGCCCTTTTCCATGTATTCTGAAACGCGCGCTCGCTGACCAAGTAATTTGTCCAGCGCATTGTGCCTGCCTACATCCTCTGCGATAGAAAGAAGGGACCCGTTAGCATCAAACAACCCGCAACCGTGAGAGGCCCCTGTTTGGGCGAATAGGTCCTGTTGGGCTTTAAGCGTATCTGGCAACGCAACAACGACTTGTTCTGGAAGCCAACGAGAGGTGTTGTCTAGTTTGGGGACGCCTCTAAGCTCAAGCAATCGGATGGCAGACTTGCCACACAACCCGCAACTGGAAAAGGACGCACTGCGCCCTTGCGACGCCCAATCGACCTCTAATTCGGGCACCAGTTCTGCGTAACATTCGTTACTGTCGGTGCCTTCACCAAATGTTAAGCTTCTAACTTGAGCTACGCTGTTAATCACCCCTTCCGAAAGCAACATCCCAAGAACGAGTTCGCTATCCCCCCCCGGTGTTCGCATCGTCGAAAATAGGTGCTTTTCTTTCACGCTAGTATCGGGTTGTTGCTGTCGCAGCCAAATCGCGAAAGGCTCCTCTACGATCAATTTATCTGTCTGAGGAATGCACTTACCTTGTTTCACCGCGATTCGGTTCAGGCGCTTTGTTGATTTATCCGCCTTATCGAGGTATTGCTCTGGGCTTTGTGCCACCCTATTCTTCACTATAGTCAGACCTGTTAAATGTTTGTTACTTCCAAATGAAACAGTAAATTGTGCACTCCGCCATACCAAAGCATAAAAAATGGGCACTGAATGTCGATTTCGCGACAATCCGTGGCTGAAATTGAAAACTATGTCAAAATTACTCTAATCCCATGAAACACGGCATTCCATTTCTGCTGACTTGTGGTAAAACTGACCCTAATTTCGGATACCGCTCTGAACAGGATGAAAACAAATTTAATTACACGAGAAGGCTTTAATCGCCTTAAAAAAGAGCTCGATTTTCTGTGGAAAGAAGACCGCCCAGAAGTGACAAAAAAAGTCACGTGGGCAGCAAGCCTTGGCGATCGCTCAGAAAATGCGGATTATCAATACAACAAAAAGCGCCTGCGTGAAATCGACCGCCGAGTGCGCTACCTAAGAAAGCGTCTAGAGCAGGTGAAAGTAATCGACTACGCACCTCAACAAGAAGGCAAAGTCTTTTTTGGCGCGTGGGTAGAAGTGGAAAACGAAAGCGGCGAGACCAAATCGTTTCGCATAGTTGGCCCCGATGAAATTTACGGTGGCGTCAAAGACTACATTTCCATCGACTCGCCCATGGCGCGCGCTCTATTGAAAAAAGAAGTGGACGATGAATGCGTCGTTCGCACTCCTGACGGTGAAAAAGAGTGGTTTGTTAACGCCATTCGCTACGATAAATCTTCGTAGCCACACCCATTCCCCAAATTTTACTAAGAGTACACACGGATGAGCCAAGCTATCTGTCAAACCATTGCTCAGGAACTGAACGTTCGCGCTGAGCAAGTCTTATCAGCCGTTACCCTAATTGATGACGGAAATACCGTCCCATTTATTGCCCGTTACCGTAAAGAGGTAACAGGTGGATTGGATGATACCCAGCTTCGAAACCTGGATTCTCGCCTTTCTTATCTGAGAGAAATGGATGAACGCCGACAAACCATCATCAAGTCTATTCAAGATCAGGGAAAACTGACTCCAGAGCTTGAAGCGGAGATCAACGGCGCAGACAGCAAAACACGCCTTGAGGACTTATACCTACCGTATAAACCGAAGCGCCGTACCAAGGGGCAAATTGCGATTGAAGCTGGGTTAGAGCCTCTTGCCGATACCCTATGGCAACAGCCAGAACATCATCCAGAGTCCGAAGCAGAAAAGTATCTCAATTCAGAAAACGGCATTGGGGATACAAAGGCTGCGTTAGATGGTGCTCGTGCCATCATCATGGAGCGCATTGCTGAAGACGCAAACTTGTTAGAAAAAGTCCGTGTTTACTTAAACAAGCATGCCGAATTGAGTGCTCGCGTTATTGAGGGCAAAGAGCAAGAAGGCGAAAAATTCAAAGATTACTTTGAGCACGATGAAGCCATCAGCAAAGCGCCGTCTCACCGTGCATTAGCCATGTTACGTGGGCGAAATGAAGGCTTTCTTCAATTGTCCATGAATGCGGACCCACAGCAAGAAGAGGGGCAGCGAGGTTCGTACTGTGAGTCCATCATTGCCGAGCACTATGGTATCCACCTAAGCCAAGCACCCGCCGACAATTGGCGTAAACAAGTCATCAGTTGGGCATGGCGCATTAAAGTATCGATGCACATGGAAACAGAATTGATGGGTGCATTGAAAGAGCGCGCTGAAGTTGAGGCAATTGAAGTTTTCGCCACCAACTTGAAAGACCTGCTCATGGCCGCGCCTGCTGGTCCTAGAGCGACATTAGGTCTTGATCCGGGTTTACGTACGGGTTCTAAAATTGCAGTGGTTGATTCAACGGGTAAAGTCCTTGCCACTGACACCATCTACCCTCATCCACCACAAAAGCAATACGACAAATCGGCACACGTGGTAGAGCAGTTGGTTCGTCAGTTCAATGTTGATCTCATCGCTATTGGTAACGGCACGGCTTCACGTGAAACCGATGCCTTTGTTGCCGACGTCATCAAACGCGGTAATCTCAAAGTGCAGAAGATCATCGTCAGTGAAGCAGGTGCATCGGTGTACTCTGCGTCTGAGCTTGCCGCTAATGAATTCCCGAATATGGATGTGTCGCTGCGTGGTGCAGTGTCGATTGCCCGTCGATTACAAGATCCGTTAGCTGAATTGGTGAAAATCGATCCTAAATCGATCGGTGTCGGTCAATATCAGCATGATGTAAGCCAAAGCTTGCTAGCGAAACGTCTTGATGCGGTAGTGGAAGACTGTGTGAACGCCGTGGGTGTGGATGTGAATACGGCATCTTCCGCACTACTGACTCGTGTTGCAGGTCTTTCAACGACCATTGCACAAAACATTGTGAACTATCGCGATGAAAATGGGCGCTTTGCGAATAGAACCACATTGAAAAAAGTCGCACGTTTAGGTCCAAAAGCGTTTGAGCAATGTGCTGGTTTCCTACGGATCATGGATGGGAAAAACCCACTGGATGCTTCTTCTGTTCACCCAGAAGCTTACCCCGTGGTGAAATCCATCGCTGAGAAAAACCAGAAAGACATCAAAGTGATGATCGGCGACAGCGGATTCCTGAGCTCACTTAAAGCCGTTGATTACACCAACGATTCATTTGGTCTACCAACCGTTACCGACATCATCAAAGAGCTCGACAAACCCGGTCGCGATCCTCGCCCAGAATTTAAAACCGCCACTTTTGCCGACGGCATTAACAAAGTTTCGGACTTAGAGCCTGGTATGGTACTGGAAGGCGTGGTGTCTAACGTGGCCAACTTCGGGGCTTTCGTGGACATTGGCGTGCATCAAGATGGTTTGGTACACATATCTGCGCTTACCGATCGCTACGTCTCTGACCCACGTGAAGTGGTGAAAGCCGGTGACATTGTGAAAGTGAAAGTCATGGAAGTGGACGTACAACGCAAGCGAATTGGGTTGTCCATGCGATTAAACGATGAACCGGGGCAAGATAGCCGTAGCTCTCGACCTGCAAGCAATCGCCCATCTGGTCAACGTCAAGACAGAGGTAATCAGCGCAATCGTAACCAAGGGCAACGCAACGAACCTCAAAATGGGGCAATGGGTGGCGCATTCGCAGCTGCTTTTGCTAATGCGAAGAAGAAATAAATCTTCTCACACGCCTCTGCACTTAATAAAAGCTGAATAGCAAAAGGTCGAGCATATGCTCGACCTTCTTTTTCGTTTTTATCATTCCAACCCATAGAGTCAGAAAAACTAGAAATAGTAAATTGCTAACCCAATGGTAATAACCATTCCAACGTAGTTATTGTTGAGGAAGGCTTGGAAGCATGCGTCTCGATCACGGTGTCGCATTAAGTGTTGCTGATACACAAACAATGCACCTGTCGCTAATACACCCCAATAGTATCCGCTGCCTAATTGAAGCCACATCCCAAGCACGATCAACAGTGCAACGGAAATTAACTGCAGCAATCCAATGATCAGTTTATCGAAGCGACCAAATAAAATAGCCGTCGATTTGATGCCAATTTTAAGGTCATCATCGCGATCAACCATAGCGTACTGGGTATCGTATGCAATGGTCCACAAAGCGTTGATAGCAAAAATTAACCAGACTTGAGGAGGTAACTCTCCCGCTTGCGCAGCCCACGCCATTGGGATAGCCCAACTGAACGCCAGGCCAAGAAACAGTTGAGGTAAATGTGTAAAACGCTTCATAAATGGATAAATGAAGGCGAGCACAATCCCGATAAAGGAGAGCTGGATAGTCAATGTGTTCATGGTAAGAACCAAAACAAATGACGCTAATCCAAGGACCGTAAAAAGCGCTAATGCTTCTTTTCCACTGACTAAGCCGGATGGAAGTGGACGATTTTGGGTTCGCTTAACATGCCCATCAAAGTCGCGATCTGCATAATCATTGATCACACAACCAGCGGAGCGCATTAAAAATACACCAGCAATAAAAACGACCAGTACATCCCATTGTGGGAAACCTTCTGCTGCTAAGAATAGTGCCCATAACGTCGGCCAAAGAAGCAACAACGAACCAATTGGACGATCCAGCCGCATAAGTTGGAAGTACGCTTTCGCCTTCAACATTTATACCTTCTCCTTGGTATAGATCGGTGCATCTGGTAGAAACAATTCCGCCACGAGCATGGGTTTGTGATTCATCCAAAGTGTTGAGCGTCTTGCCATTAGATCACCTGTTGGGAGTTTCGCCCACCCAAGCTCTAAACCATCTCGACGTACATCTTCTGCACTAAACACGGTTAAACCTAAAGGTATGGTTCCTTGACGAGCTAAGTCCGATTGTTGACCTTGCAAAGAGGAGACGGGAATCAAAGTTCTGCCTATGACCCAAGGAGAGGCGTCACCGGATAAAACCACTTCACGCAATAAGCATGACTCAGCAGGTAAACGGTTCAGTTCATCTATGGTTAACGCGTCTGACTCAACGGTGCTGTTATTCAATAAATCCACGCCTAAGTGACTGCATCTCTGCGCCAATAAGCGTGATAGCGAACCGGACTCCAGCAACCAACGTTTTGAATGCTCATCGCGATAAGAAAAGTGCTCAGGTGATTGCCAGGTAACTGATTTCAGTGCGGTTAAGTACAACGATTTCAACTCATCCATACCATTATTCTATTAGACGCATTACAATAAAATGTGATGCCGGAAAAATTTCTTTTAATTTGGTCACTGTTGACCCACTATTGTATCAGACTATCCATACCCAAGTTACCCATAAAAAGAAAAGACACATTATGATTCGAAATCTTATAAAGCCATGTATCTTAGCTTTCGCTCTACTTTTTTCTGCTGCAGGAGCCACAGAGGAAGAAAAAACGGGACCTCAGTTCGCTTACTATACGTTGCAACCAGATTTAACGACCAATTTTCACACGAGTGGGAAAAAGCTGGGTTACCTTCAAGTACGTATAGACATTATGGTCGCTGACGCGACATTTGTCCCTTTACTGGAGCAACACACACCACTGATTAGAGACGCAGTGATAGATTTGCTTGGTAAGCAAGGCGAAGATAAAGTGAAATCCCTGTCGGGAAGAGAAGATTTACGTAAAGAGTTGATGGCTCACTTGAATGAAATTTTGCTGCCGGAAACAGGTAAAACTGTTGTATCCGATCTACTCTTTACCAAGTATCTTTATCAGTAAGTAATAACTGAAAAGCATCTTGCTCGGAAAAGTATTCCGCTGAAAAAAGAATGTTTAAAAAGAGATACTAAATATCTCTTTTTTTATGCGCGTCAATTAAGCCAAGAGCGCAACCAGCAATCAACCCCATAACATGAGCGGTATTGGCTATCGCCATAAAAGGTTGTGCGAAACCGATAACCAGCCACACGAGCATAAAGCCCACAATGGGCTTGGCTATCGTAATACCTAGATGCGGTGCTTTCCAACTGAGCATCCAGATATACCCTAGCAGGGCGTACACCACGCCAGACAACCCACCAAAATTAGGTCCAGCAACTAAGTACTGCCCAAGTCCAGATACCGCAGCCGAAACGAAGAACAGCAGTAAGAGTTTCCCACCACCTAATTTACGCTCTATATCCCCCCCCAACTGCCACCACCACAACACATTAAATACGATATGAAGCGCTGAGAAGTGAAGAATGGCATGACTAAACCAGCGCCACACCTCAAAGGCTTGCTGTGACGATGCCGGAAAGTGGAAGGTATTTAAAAGTACAGGTTCAAAGCCGATGATTTGCCCAAGGAATACAACAGCACATACGATCATTCCAATGAGCGTGATAGGACCAGCTTTTGCGGTAATCATCGATGCCATGGAAGGAGAACCATAATGAAATTGGCTCTTGCGACTTTCTGCAACGTTCCAAGAGGCTTCAAGATACTTGGGGTTATCTGGGTGTTGAGTAAAAAGAGTAAATTCGGCTTGTGCTTCATCTACATCCTGATCATTCATCACCCAAAGTGCGAAACGCCCTTCCCCTTCGGGCATCATTTCAACCAAGATGCCCCTTGTCGCCATATAGTCTATATATGCCTGCCCCAATCTTGGGTTATTCACATCAGCCAGTCTGATCAAAGAGTTAACCTATACCGATTCGATTGAATTTCCACTACGTTGCCATGCCTCGAAGCCACCATCAACACTGTACACTTCTTCAAAACCTTGATTCACCATATATTGTGCTGCACCTTGGCTGCTCACGCCGTGGTAACACATGACCAAAATGGGTTGCTCAAATTCATGATCGTTCATGAAAGACACAATTGTGTCATTGGTCAGATGAAAAGCACTCGGCGCATGAGCCAAAGCAAATGACTGCGGATCACGAATATCCACCATGACGGCTTCGCCACTCTCCAATTTCAGCTTCGCTTGCTCGACATCAATGTGTTTGAACTGCTCCATTTGATTCCTTATCAGAGTATTTTTTGAAAATTATTGGTCTGGTGTAAGTGTAACGTATCCAAAGGCAAAGTTAGACCCGTAACCGATAAGGTTATCCACTACTGTGTAATTTTGCACCATTTGTGGAAAACTCTGTGGATTGCGTTGATAAAGTGTCTTTTGGATCTTAGATCCACAATATGTAGTGATGATCTTTGTTTTTCTGTGTGTAAGAGCAAACATATCCCCATAGGTCAAAAGCTCTCCCACCCCAATATACACCCGTATTGACCACTATAACCGAAAGTTATTTTCACAGAGTTATCCACAATTAATTTGTAAAATTGAAGATCAAAAAAGCCGGGTCCTTTCGGATCCCGGCTTTTCAAATTCTTTCGGTGTTAGCTTAGAATTCACCAACGGCTAATTTCAGCTTCTTCATCGCATTCTTTTCTAGTTGTCGAATACGTTCTGCCGACACACCGTATTTATCAGCCAGTTCTTGAAGCGTTGATTTTTGATCATCAAGCCAACGAGAACGAACAATAAATTGGCTTCGTTCATCCAATGTTGCCAAAGCATGACTCAAGCGATTATTGGTATGCGTTTCCCAGTTATCGGCTTCAACGTTTTCAGCGACATCCGATTGCTTGTCTTCCAAGTACAAAACAGGCGCTGAGTATGCAGCGGCGGAATCATCATCTTCCGCGGGTAATTCAAAAGCCGCATCTTGAGCAGCCAAGCGTGATTCCATCTCACGAACTTCTGAAGGCTCTACACCAAGTTCACGAGCAACGGTTTCTACTTCACCGTTATTAAACCAGCCTAAACGCTTTTTAGATTTACGTAAGTTAAAGAATAACTTGCGTTGCGCCTTGGTTGTGGCGATTTTTACAATTCGCCAGTTACGCAAAACGTATTCGTGAATTTCAGCTTTTATCCAGTGAACAGCAAATGATACCAAACGCACACCCACTTCTGGGTTAAAGCGTTTTACGGCTTTCATTAAGCCAATGTTGCCTTCCTGAACTAAGTCTGCCATTGGCAAACCATAACCTGAATAACCGCGAGCAACATGAACGACAAATCGCAGGTGAGAAAGGATGAGACCTTTCGCTGCATCAATTTCACCTTTGTAGTGTAGTCTCTCGGCGAGTCCACGTTCCTCTTCAGCGGTTAGCATTGGGTAGCTATTCACTGAACGGATATAGCTGTCTAGGCTATCTTGTGTTACTAAAGCCATAGAATACGCTTGCTTAGTCATTCAATTCCTCATTCGTCTCTTAATTAGAGCAATGGTTAATCTAACGTCGCCTTCTTGAACTCAAAATGAACAGATTCCAAGAGGGGAAAGTTATTATCCATAGTTCTGCGTCACTGGCAAGTCAGAGATCGCCTCTACCGACCACTTAACCTGAATATATGACTTAAAAATGCTACACAGGTTCAATTTCTTTTAAGTGACGCTGAGCGGATAGTTTAGCGGCTATCAGCCCTAATGCCGTACCAATCATCAGTAAGATAACGGTTTCATCCCAATTCATACCAATCAATCGAAACTGACTGTCGTACAGAATAGCTAAGTCTTCAACGGCACCATTCAATAAAATAGTAATAATTGCGGTTAAAATCCATGCGGTAATTGCGCTGATTCCACCAAACCACATACCAGTGTATAGATAAGGTCTCAGGATAAAGCCATCGGTTGCTCCAATGAGCTTCATCACTTGTATTTCTTCTTTGCGGGCCAGCACATTGAAACGCAATGTATTTCCTACGATAAGGAAAACAGCGCCGAGCATTAAGAAGCCCAATGCTGCAGCCAAAACTAGCGCTAAGTTGCGGATAGCACCTAGCCTTTCTAGCCAGTCTTCATCCATCCGCACATCCGTTACTTCGGTGTAATTCTGAATTTTCACCCTGAGTTTGGATATGTCGCTTTGTTCACCGGTGTTCGGTGTTATCACCAAAACAGCAGGTAATGCATAGTCATCCAGTAAGGATAAGGCTTGCTCCAGCCCCGAATGTTGGCTCATGTCCTCAAGACCCTGTTGAGAAGACACGTATTCGACCGCTTTTATTTCATCCAAGCTTTCGAGCTCATCTTTAAGCACCATAATACGAGCTTCTGGGGTCTGTTCGATCAAAAAGGCATTGATTTGCAACGACGCATTCATCCCCTGAGCCGCAACACTTAAGTTTTTTCCTACCAAATAAAGGCAAGCTGGCAAGGTCAGAGCCATTGAGATGACGGCGAGAGTGAGCAAATTGCCCAACGGACGCTGCAGCAGTTCCATCAAAGATAGGCGTGCTTGCTTAAAATGCGCTTTTAGGAAGTTGTCCGTTTTAGGACGATTTTTAGCGCCCATAGGAATCTACCTCACTCAAAAAGCCCTGATTTAACTCCAACCGGCGATACTGCGATCTCGTATTCATTAAATCGACATCGTGCGTTGCAAATAGAATGGAGACGCCTGCGCGGTTAAATTCATCAAACAAGCTCAATACTCTGTTCGACAAATCTGAATCGAGGTTACCTGTTGGTTCATCAGCCAATAATAGTGTCGGTCGATTAACGACAGCTCGTGCGATGCCAACACGTTGCTGCTCCCCTCCAGACAACTGGTTAGGCAAGCATCGTGCTTTATCCAGCAACCCCGTTTTATCTAGCGAAGCAGAAACACGGCGTTTTATCTCATTTTCAGAGACTGATTCAATGCGCATTGGCAGGGCAACGTTATCGTAAACACTTCGATCCATTAACAAGCAGTGATCTTGGAAGACAATACCGATATTGCGGCGCAGGAAAGGAATGTCGCCATTTTTGATGCGTGTAATATCGTGACCATTGAAGCTTATTTTCCCATCTGTTGGGCGTTCAATTGCACAAATTAGCTTGAGCAGGGTGCTTTTACCCGCTCCTGAATGCCCACCAAGAAAAGCCATTTCTCCACGTCTAAGGTGGAAGTCAACCTTTTGCAGCGCTTGTCTGCCGCCACGATATGCTTTACTGACTTGCTGAAACCTGATCACGCGTGCTAATTCCTATATATGCGCCATATTAATTACTTGTGGCGAACTTACTCTTCTCGACTAAACAATGCATCAATAAATTCTTGCGCTTCAAATGGACGCAAATCATTGATGCCTTCACCCACACCAATATAGCGAATAGGAATCTGAAATTGGTCGGCAATGGAGAAAATTACGCCACCTTTGGCAGTTCCATCAAGTTTTGTTAGCGTTATGCCCGTAACTGGCGCGACCTCACTGAACAATTTAGCTTGGCTGATCGCATTTTGACCCGTACCTGCATCCAAAGTAAGCATAATTTCGTGTGGCGCTGAGTCGTCAATCTTCTTCATTACGCGTACAATTTTGCGCAGCTCTTCCATAAGATTGCTCTTATTTTGCAAACGACCCGCAGTATCAGCAATAACAACATCTACACCACGTGCTTTGGCTGCTTCAATGGCATCGTAAATCACTGAAGCACTATCGGCACCAGTGTGCTGCGCGATAACTGGGACATCATTTCGCTGTCCCCAAACTTGCAACTGTTCAACAGCAGCCGCGCGGAAAGTATCTCCCGCTGCCAGCATGACTTTCTTACCTTGAGACTGAAATTGCTTCGCCAGTTTACCAATGGTCGTGGTTTTACCTACACCATTAACACCTACCATCAAAATCACGTATGGCGTTTTGCTGGTGTCCACTTCAAGAGGCTGTTCAACATGGCTTAAGATATCTGCCATCTCTTCTTTTAATAAACCGTAAAGCGCCTCACCATCTTTCAAATCGCGATGAGAAGCTTTCTCTGTAAGGCTG
The DNA here is from genome assembly GCF_019977755.1 of Vibrio penaeicida. Classification (NCBI taxonomy): domain Bacteria; kingdom Pseudomonadati; phylum Pseudomonadota; class Gammaproteobacteria; order Vibrionales; family Vibrionaceae; genus Vibrio; species Vibrio penaeicida. The sequence continues at coordinate 3,964,161 of NZ_AP025144.1, forward strand.
TCGATGATCTTAACGGTCGTATTCATGCCAACATCGGCAATCAGAAGTTGCTCTTCGAGTTCTTCAAACAAATCGTCATCAATTTTTTTGCCTTTGAACATGCCAAAGAAACCTGCACCAATGTTCTCTTTGGTTCGGCTTAGGCTACGTTTTAGGCGTGTGAAGAAGCTCTCTGTTGGTTTTTCTTGCTCAACGATTTCAGGCTGAGCAGGCTCAGGTAGATCAAGCGCTTTGGTAACCTCTTCCTCTGTTTGTTCGCTTACCGTCGTCTCCGAAACACCTTGTGTTTCATCAACCGCGCCATCTGTTGGCTCTTCTACAGATGCTTCCTTAACTTCTTCAGCGACAGGAGTTTGTGATGGGGCTTCTGATTGGTCTGATTCTTGTTGAACACCATCTTGAACTTGTTGGTTAGCTTGCTGGTTTTGCTCTTCTTCACCAAAGCCCAGCCAAGACAATAATCCGCGTTTTTTCTTACCTGTCATCGGGGTTCCTAAATAAACTTCAAAAACTTTCTGGTACACTTGACCGCGTATACTATCACTTTATTCGCGGTCAAAAAATCTATGGTAAGACGTCGTCAGTCAAACTCATCACAAAAAAAACAATCGAGCGGTTTTGTACGGATTATCAGTGGGCTTTGGCGAGGTCGAAAGTTGCCGGTTTACGACGCTGAAGGATTACGTCCGACTACCGACCGTGTCAAAGAGACTCTTTTTAATTGGCTAGCTCAAGATGTCCCTAGAGCGAAAGTTCTTGATCTATTTGCGGGGTCTGGAGGCTTGGGTTTTGAATCCGCAAGCCGTCAGGCACAACACGTCACCATGCTTGAAATGAACAAACAGGCTCACAAACAGCTTCAGTCAAATATTCAAACACTTGATGCCAGTAACATAGAAGCCATTCATACCGACGCATTGGTGTTTTTGAAGCAAGCAGGTACACCGCACGACGTAGTATTCATCGACCCCCCTTTTCGCAAAGGGCTGTTGGATGGCGTGATACATTTGCTTGAACAAAATGGCTGGTTAAGCGCCAATGCGATGATTTATATTGAAGCGGAAAAAGAACTGACCATCGATGCCGTTCCAACACATTGGCAATTGCATCGGGAGAAAACCGCAGGTCAGGTTTGCTACCGTTTGTTTGAAAGGGAAGAGAAATGAAAGTACTTCTAATTCTTGCGAAAGCCGCCATCGCGTTTGTATGGCTGGTCTTGTTGATCAATATTTTTCATCCGTTTCCAGGTAAAGCCGCTATTGCGCTGTACATCATGACGGCATTTTTGTTCTTCATGCACGGGCTTCAAATGTTGATTTTCTTGGGTGCTTTCGGCGACAAGATAAGCATTACTCGCTGGGAAAAGTGGTCGATACTGATATTTGGTATTTTCTCATTGCTGGATATCCGCAGAAAGTACATGAGCTAAGTAAGCTAAATTCAGGATAAATAAAAAACCGCAGTCTTAAAACTGCGGTTTTTTTGTTCTTATGGAAGTGAGACGCTCTTGTTCAAACTAAAAGCTGTTGCTCAAACTAACAGCTCTTATGCCATTTTGAAGTAGGCACTGACACCGTCGAGGAACATCTGGGTTGAGATAATCACCAATAAAAGCCCCATTAAGCGCTCTACAGCTTTCAATCCCCGCTCTCCTAACAACTTATGGAAGAAGTCATAAAACATCAGTATCAAAAAGCTGGCACCCCAAGCAATCATCACTGCGCCTGACCACTCCCAAATTCTCGCTGGCTCCTGATTCGATAACAATAGCAAAGACGCTATCACCGACGGTCCTGCAATCATTGGAATCGCGATTGGCACAATATAAGGCTCTTCGCCTGCTGCTAATCCAACCACACCTCCAGGCTGGGGAAAGATCATTCTAATCGCAATGATAAACAGAATAATACCACCGGAAATGCTCAACGTTTCTGGCTGCACATGCAGGAAGTTCAGGATTTTCTGACCTGCAAATAGGAACAGCAACAAAATCATCAGTGCGAAGAAAAGCTCACGAGCGAGCACTTTTCTTCTTCGTTTGGGGTCTAGGTGTTTAAGAATGGACAGTAAAACGGGCAAGTTACCCAACGGATCCATAATCAAAAACAACATGACAGCAGCGGATAAAATATCCATCTAAAATCTCAAGTCGGCATCAAATGCCGACAAGTATATACCCAAGTTACACCAAGATGCAGAATTCTAATCTAGGAAGTATCTCGAAATCAGTGGGAACAAACTCTCGCCGCGTTCAAGGAGAGCATTTCACCTTCGACAAAGATTTTTTGCCTTTGCACAAAGAATTCGAGCAACTCTTCTATCGTCATGCCTTCACGGCTACAGGTGTGAAATGTCGCATCGTTGCCAAACGACAGCTCAATGCGCTCTAGCAGCTGTTGAAGGTTAAGGTCTTGCTCTGCCAGCAAATGTAAAACTTGATGTGCGTGTACGGACTGAGACATGGCTTTCTCCAATTAGGGAATTGCCATTCAGACTAACGAAAGGGTTAACCAAGCAGTTGATTTAGCGCAATGATGGTTGAGATAGAGATAAAAAAGAGACCAATAAAATAGCTGGCTGAACACCAAGCTTCACCATTTCGGATTGGGCTTTTAAAGTGGTGTAGAACAAACGTCATCTGAGACATCAGCAATATAAGACACCCAACAACACCTAATAAGCTCACTAAGCTCATTTGAGTCAGCCATACTTCTCCTGACGCCCACAAGAGCTGCACCAAAACCATTCCCAAGACGCTGATGGGACCAAGCAGTTTATCCAGCTGAGGTAGCAAAAGAAGGAAAACAATCACGCCCGCGGCAAAGAGAAAAGCAGGTAGCCACCATATAATGTCACTTTCGAGTTGGGACCAAAACGTACCACTGATAGCCACAACCGCAAATAAATCAATAAGAAAGGAAAGCTTGAATGTTGGTGAGGTGGATGTACGTAGAAGATCACTCACTCCAAACGCGCCCATACCGACTAGCAGCCACAACGAGGGCTCTGAAAACGGCACGGTTAGCCATATCGCGGCGCAAAGTAAAAGCGCGGCAATCGGTCTAAAAAAGCTGACTGCTCTGTCGGATGCATTTGAAGTTGTGATGTCTATTAGATTGGATTGCTTCACGCTTCATCGACCTCTTTTAACCGTTTCAATCCACCAATTATGGCTATACTTAAAAAGTAGAGGCTCAGTGTAGAGAGAGATCATTCGAAGTCCAGCAACAAATGCTCATAATTGGATCTAGATTAATCTTCAAACAGTATCTAGAACACCAACACAACATAGTTAAACAATCCATTAACAGTCACCTTGAAAATCCTCTTCTCAACTATTCTGTCGATATTAGATCTTAAAAGTTTGGTTAATCTTTTTGATTAGTCGCTATAAACAGCCAAGTTAACTGAATATATATATAAAATAAAATCGTTTTATTTCAACAGCTAATGTGAATTTCAAAAAGCAAACAAGACACCAACCCTTTACAAGCACCGTACTCCATTCTTATTTCATTTATTAATCTTAAATTTCTCACCAATGATATTCATTCTCATTAATCAGCAGAAAAAGCACCCATCAAATCAAGAAACAGTGTTTTATTGAAATCAGAGAGGGTAGAGAAGATCGAAAAGAGATTTATACAACAAACCATTATGAACAATATATAACATTTAAAAAAGCCTTTAAAAACAATGTATTAAAATCAAATTTTGACCAACAATTGTTTTTCGCTCAAAATAAAAACAACAAAAACCTGACACTAAGGTGACGTAAATTGGTCGTTTTTAAGCTAGATTACTTATGTTTTTGAGGCTTAGAGAAATAAATACTTGATCAAAACCCAAAATAAGTGCTATTCTTTTTGTCAACGGATAAATTATATATTTTAGGAGCAGCGTTATGATTACGTCTTCACAAAGACAAGGACTTGTAATGATTGCAGTAGTTGTTGGTTTAATGACGCTGCCAATGCTTTACATTTAAGTTCCAGCGAATCATTTCATGATGGAACGAATAAAAAAGGGTAACGCAATGCGTTACCCTTTTTTATTCGTTCAAATTCTGTTGTTTAAAGGTGTTTACTGAGTTCTTGCCAGTGCGCGTAATAGAAACTTAGAGCCACTAGTGTAATCACAACCATTAAACTCAGTGCCACCCCCCAAATAAATCGACCACTTCTCGGTGTCAGCTCTTTCTCACATTCATCACACAGCTTCAAAAAGCGAATGGAATCATCAAGCTCTTCTATATGTTCGTTAACAAGCGAATCCCTTGTTGCCGCTACTGTGCGTAATTTGTCGATCACGTCATGAGGTAATCGTTCTTCGCAGCTTGAAATCAACTGCTCCATCGTCCCACCAGATGCGTGGTATTGCTGCCTAAGCAACTTTTCCAGCCTGCGGGTCTTTGTCACGACTTTTTCAATATCTGACATTACCGTCCCTCCCTACTGGGTAGTTGGCACAACTTTCCACCAACACAACCAGTTTCATAACCTATTGCCCAGCATATACCTAACTCGCTGTTTTATGGCTATCCTCGTTTGAATTTAGCGCATTTACCGCAACAAATTCTCTAGCTAGATCACGATTTGTGTCGCATTCCTATGACGAAGCGTCTGGTAAGAGTAAAATTGAACACCATTGTGTTTCATAGATGATATTTCCTCATGCCTCTTACTCTGTTTGCCCTATTGATCCTTCTCGCGCTTGCTGCAGGTTGGTTTTTTGTTCAATTTCAAAAACGCCATACGTTTGGTGAAGATGCGCCAGAGCAAACAACGGAAGTGACCGTTTTAGACAAACAAATCATTGATGTTCCCGACCCTAAAGAAGGTGAAGAATCTCAAGAATATTGGATCTACATCCAAAAAGGTAAAGTCGGTCCTAAACGTGAATTCCAAATTGGTGTTCACTACTATCACGCTCTAAACCCAGGTGACAAAGGAACGCTGACTTATAAAGGTCAGAAGTTCATGCATTTTGCTTTAAAGCGTTAGGGCCTGTTAATCCAGTTCGATAGCGACACTGTTTCTATGGTACCAACCATCTTGTATGGCTTGACTTAGACAGCCCCCAGCTCATCAATAACGCGCCAAAGAATCCAATAAACGTCCACAGTGGGATCACCCATAATGGATGATTGCCTTCGTACCATTGCCACTGGTACAGGGGTAAAAGCATTAATGGGTGCGTAAGGTAAATCCCTAAGCTATGACGGCTGACAAACGAAACCAAACGTTTCGACTTGTCACTTAGCTTGAGGGCAAAGTATCTCACCAATAAAAACAGCGCCGCAGCTTCCATCACGGTGTTAATGGTTTTGTACGACAGCCATCGCCCAACTCGATATTGTTCCGCTTCTAAACTCAATGTAATCACTTGATAGGCATTACAAGCAATCGCTGCTATCGCTACGGTTCCTAGCAGTAAAACGAAAGACAAAGGCACGCTCTCTTGCTTAAACAACAAATAACCGAGAAGTAGGTATCCGGAAAAAAGCCACAAGTCGTTTGACCACAATCCATCAATAAAAAACAGATTCAGCGTTGTGGTCATCATCCAAACCACCAGCAAAGCAATCAGCGGAGGGCGGTCAGCGTGTTGAGCCAAGTGAGTCAGAAATGGGGCAACAAAATACAACGGGATAAAATAATAAAAAAAGCCCAGATGGTAATAGGTTTCGTGATAAAAAAACGCCGAGACTTTTTCTATTAGTACGTTAAGACTCAATCCATCCGTTAAGGAATAAGAGACAATCACAGCGAAAATAAACGACCAAACCACAAACGGCACAACCACCTTCACCACACGCCTTTGAACGTAATAACGTAAATTAAATGGGCGTTGATCACTGAGCAGCAACGCTCCTGTAATCATGATAAAAATAGGAACTGCCCAACGAATGGCGCTGTTCAAGGTTATCGCACTGAGCCAATGACCTATCGGAGTCTCCCCGAGCAAGTGACGATACGGACCAAGAACGTGAATTGCGACAACAGCAACCGCCGCAACGCACCGCAATAGGTCAAAATAGAAAATTCTTTGTTGCATAACATACTCCCAACTTCCCCAAATATATCAGTAAAAGCCGGGAGTACTATGTTACCAACCGTCAGAAAAAGGGAACTCACGGTCAGAAACAGGTGAGTATTTTCTGTTTGTTAGAACAGCTCACATTACGCTGGCTGACGCGTGGCGGCGATAACGATTTCACGCACACATACATTTTGTGGTTGGTTGTAGGCATAACTGATCGCATTAGCGATATCTTCTGGCACAATCACACCGCCCATACCCTCTTTCCACTCTTCATAGCCCGCTTTGATGTCATCGCTGGTCGTATGGCTCAATAGCTCAGTTTCAACGGCGCCTGGTGCAATGGTGACCATCCGAACGCTATCGTCAGCCACTTCTTCACGAATGTTTTCCGTAATGGCATGCACGGCAAACTTAGTGCCGCAGTATGCAGAATGACTAGGGAAGGTTTTGCGACCAGCAATGCTACTGATGTTGATGACTGTACCTGTTTTGCGAGCTTTCATTTTCGCCAGTACCACATGGATACCATTCAACAAACCCATCACGTTCACATCGAACATGGTTTTCCACTCTTGTGGATCTTGCTCGTGCGCATTACCCAACAGCATCACACCTGCGTTGTTGATCAAACCATCAACCGGGCCAAACGCCTCTTCCGCTTCCACAATTGCGGCTTCAAAGCTTTTCACATCGGTCACATCAACATTTCGGCACAAAGTGTTAGGCAGGTTTAACGCTTCCAGTTTCTCAATTCGGCGTGCCAGTAAAAGCAGAGAGTAGCCTTCTGCTGACAACTTTTTCGCGGTGGCTTCACCAATACCTGAACTTGCACCAGTAATTACTATTAACTTCGACATTTTCTTTCTCTCTATCTGTTTCACGGGAACGGAGGACACTATATGGATAAGAGAAATAAATGATAAATATCGTTTTCTGAGGTTTATGATAAGTTTAAGTTATAGATAATAATGAGAAGACCACCATGGATTTGCGTTTACTGAAAAGCTTTTTTGCGGTTTACGAAGAGAAGAACATTACACTCGCTGCAGAACGCTGCTTCGTCTCCCAGCCCTCTATCTCTAATGCTATTAAGCAGTTAGAAGAGGAATTAAATACATCTCTCTTTGTTAGACATAAAAAAGGGGTCAACCTGACCGACGAGGCTCATCACCTTTACCCGCTGGCAATCCGCTTACTTCATGACGTGCAAAAGCTACCTTCACTATTCCAAGAACGCAATCAATGCCTACCTATTAAACTCGCTACTTTTCCAGACATCAGTCAATCAGAACTGGCAAAACTGCTGGCTAAGCTTGCCAAGCACGCTCCAAGCTTACTAATTGAACTGGTGGATCATAACGCAGATTATGATGCGCGAATCTCTTTGGATATGTTTCAGCAAGAAGACGAAATATTCTCGCCACTTTGGGAGGAAGACTACGTCCTTTGCATGCTGTCCGATCACCCTTTAGCCAATCAAGACGCAGTGGATTTAAACCAGTTACATCAACATGATTTCATCGAATGCCCACCGTGTGAAGCCCACCAGCAAACCGTTGGGCTACTTGCCTGCGATGGGCTTGCTGTCAATTTGGTTGCTAAAGCTGAGCATAAAACACAAGTCATGCATTTGGCACAGGCGGGAGTGGGTATATCTTTTCTGCCAACGGGTGTATTAGAAGCGTCTAACATGCTGGTCACCAAGGCATTAAATGGTCCAAGGATGTTTCGTCGGATCGGGCTGTGCTATCCAACCAATACCAGCCTTAACCCAGCCCTTCAATTAGTATTGAAAACGCTAAATCGAAACTAGGAGGCATTGGAATTGATAGTTTTTAGCTATCGAATAGATAATTACAATCGATTTTATCTAATAATAAAATATAGCTATTCTACTCCCATAGCCAAGAAGAACATTCAAAACATTGGGAGAGCATTATGAATACGACACTTATCGGTTTAGACCAACAACAATCAGAAGACCTAGCACAAGCTCTGAATCAGCTACTCGCCAATTATCAGGTGCTGTACATGAACAGCCGCGGTTATCACTGGAATATCAAAGGTCACGCGTTTTTCGAATTGCATGAAAAATTTGAAGAAATCTACACTGACTTGCAAACCAAAGTGGATGAAATCGCTGAACGTATCTTAACCCTTGGGCACACACCGCTGCATAGCTTCTCGGAATACTTAGAAGTCAGCACGATTGAAGAACACACTCAAGCATTTGATGGTCAGAGCACAATGACAGGGCTTGTAAATGGTTTTGGGAAACTTATCCGTCAGCAACGCAACATTCTTGCAGTAGCAGGCGACGCAGACGATGAAGGCACCGCCGCACAAATGGGTGATTACATCCGTGAACAAGAAAAGCTCGTGTGGATGCTGAACGCTTGGCTTCAGTAAGGTCTGTAGACCCGAGCCTTAGAACATAATCCTTGCACTATTTGGGTAATTTACCCGCTTTAGAGTTCCCCCTCTTTACCCGGCTAAATGCCGGGATTTTTCTTATCCATGCATTTTCGTACGTACCGTAGAGCGCACAATAAATCGAGATTTGATGCGTACCGTCTTACTCGGTTGTTCTTCATTGATAAAATCGACAGCAAGGCGTGCAATCTCTTCTGGCGGCTGATGGAAAGTCGTTAAGTCATACCCCGCCCAACTCGCCTGATCAATATCATCATACCCAACAACACTGATGTCTTTAGGGACGTCGAGACCAAATTTCTTACGAGCTGTATCGATGAATCCGCATGCCAGTAAATCCGACGCACAAAATACCGCTTCAGGTAAGTCGACGTGGCTGAGGATCTCATTGGCCAGTTGACATCCGCCTTCATAGCTTGTCTCACCTATCTCGAAGAATTGCGTGTTCAACGATTTCTTCTTTGCCTCTAATTGAAAGGCTTCCATGCGCTCTGTTAAGCCTTGAGAACTCGACTGAGATTTAGCAAATGCCACTTTGCTAAATCCTGCCCTCAAAAACAATTGGCAAACACGTTCAGCCGCCGCGAGGTTATCTGGGCGAATGTTTAGGCAGTTTTCAAACGTCTCTTCCCGATCCAGCAATATCAACCTTTGACCAAACCGGATACACGCTTCGACGACCGAGCGAGATGGAGAGCCCGACAGTATAATTGTGGCTTCTGCACGAAAATGAATGGTCCGCTTTAGCGCATTTTCCGCATCCCCTGAGCCCGAAGTAATAACAAAAGCGGCTCGGCCACTATTTTGAATGCTCTCAATCAACGCATCACACAGTTTTGAGTGCCACGGCTGGACAATATGATCAGCAACGATGCACACGATACCACTTTTCCCTTCAATTAAGCCTTTGGCTAACCGGTTTTCTTCATAACCAAGCTCTTCTGCTGCTTTGAGAACTTTCTCGCGTGTTGCTTGAGATACCGTCCCACCAGAAAAAGTTCTCGAAACCGCTGAACGAGACACACCCGCCAACTCAGCAACAGCACTAGAAGTCACCTTTCCTTTTGTTTTTAATGATTTTATTTCCATAACAACTCACTAAAGAAATTCACTAGTCGATTAAATGCCGCTCTAATAAAACCGACTAAACCAGTACAAAAACCCATCATGACTTAGACAAATCTATATTACAACAAAGATTAAATAGTTGTTAAAAATTTGTTTCAAGGGTTGACAGAACCCTTATTGATTGATTACATTTTGATCAGTGCACACGAGTGCAACAATGAATTAGATGTTTATTCTTCATGGAGGAAGATTTATGAAATACAAGTTAAGTGCAACATTAGCCGCGATAGCTTTAACTGGTGTTACCCACAATGTTTATGCTGAAGGCAAACTCAATTTGGTTTGTTCTGCGACAGTTGATGTATGTGAGTCCCTTGCGAAAGGATTCAGTGAAAAGGCAGATGTGGATGTGAACATGGTTCGCTTATCGTCTGGGGAAGTTTTTGCTCGCGTGAGAGCCGAGGCACGTAACCCTAAGCTTGACATCTGGTGGGGCGGAACAGGCGAGCCGCATTTGCAGGCAGCAGAACTGAGCCTAACAGAACCGTATAAATCGAAACATTTACCAGAGCTGCACGATTGGGCTGTTTCACAAGCAAAAAGTGCTAATTACAGAACGGTTGGTGTCTATTCAGGTGTTTTAGGTATTGCCTACAACACGGAACTGTTAGCCAAAAAAGGCATAGAGCCGCCTAAATGCTGGGAAGATTTACTGAATCCTAAACTTGAAGGAGAAATCCAAGTTGCTAACCCTAATTCATCGGGTACCGCTTATTCAGTACTGGCAACATTAAGTCAACTTATGGGTGAAAATGAAGCTTACCTGTACTTAATGAAGATGAATGAAAATGTCTCGCAGTACACTAAATCAGGTTCTGCTCCTGTTAAGTCGGCTGCTCGTGGAGAAAACGCCGTTGCCATTGTTTACCTTCACGATGCCATAAAACAATCGGTTAAAGGGTTCCCTATTGAAACCGTCGCACCTTGTGAAGGAACGGGCTATGAAATCGGCTCCATGTCTATTGTAAAAGGAGCACGGAACGCTGAAAACGCTCGCCTATTTTACGATTGGGTGCTCACGCCAGACGCGCAAAGTCGATTGAAAGATGTAGGCTCATATCAGCTCCCTTCTAACAAATCTTCGACTATTCCAGAAAAGGCACCAAGGCTAGAAGAGACTAAGTTGATTGATTTCGACTTTGTAACCTACGGGTCTTCAGAAACACGAATTCGCCTTCTTAAGCGTTGGGACGCAGAAGTTGGCGTACTTGCCAAGTAACTCCGCGGCTCCACTTTAAAAATTCATCTCGTGGTACGGAATGCTCACTCTTGTGAGGAGCATTCTGTACACATCAATAAAAATGTGAGGGAAACGAATGCAGCTACAAAATCGACGTTTATATGCAACCGTTGCCGCCGCTGTTTTATCTTTTCTGATACTCCCTTGGTATAGGCAAGAAGAAGGCTTTTATTCTTTCTACTGGATTTCAAGTGTATTCAGTAATGAAGAATCTTCACCAGGTATGGTGCAGTTGTTGGCTTATGGGAAACACTGGTTAATATTTGTTCCTATTGTAATACTCCTGAGCGTGGTAGCGGCTTGTTCGGCTGTCTCATCCAACAGACGAACAAGCCTGCTCATTTATGGCTCCTTGGCGGGTTTTACGCTGCTGACGCTTCAAGGCTTTGCCATTTCTTGGAATGGATGGAGTTGGACATTTTTGTCTGCCGTCTTACCTGAGGTTCCAGGGCAAAACCCGTTCGGTGCAGGTGCTGTCTCCTTTGGTCTGTGCATGGTTGGTCTTTTTTCTTTTGGACTGGCAGAACGTGGGGTAATGAAAGGCGACGCCTTTGTCATTGGCGCTATATCCTTTCTGGTCGTCATGGTCGCAACGTTTGTTCTGTACCCCGTATTGAGCATGTTCGCGGGTTCTGTTCAAACATTGGATGGTACGTTCAACCCGGGAGGTCTAGCGCGAAACTTATTCCACGAAAATGTTTGGAGCCTCGCATGTGTCGTGAGCGATTCACGTTGTGGTGTGGCCATTCGTACGCTTGGCTTAGCCATCTCGACGGCAACTGCATGTACGTTATTAGGACTGTGTTTTGCACTTGTCGTTACTCGAACCAGCTTCAAGTATAAGAAAACACTACGTATTGCCACTATCTTACCCATCATCACACCTCCTTTTGTTATCGGTATGGCACTGATTCTTTTGTTCGGACGAAGTGGCATTATTACAGAGTCTTTGTCGGATCTGTTTGGGATAGAACCCAGCCGATGGCTATTTAGTATGAAGGGGATTTGGCTAGCTCAAGTGCTTTCATTCACACCGATTTCATTCATGATTATGATTGGTGTAGTCGAAGGGGTGAGCCCTTCACTAGAAGAAGCATCCCAAACCTTACGTGCTAACTCTGCTCAAACTTTCTGGAACGTATCTTTACCGTTAATGCGCCCCGGTATTGCCAACGCATTTCTCGTTTCCTTCATTGAAAGTATGGCTGACTTTGGTAACCCGCTCGTACTCAGCGGCAGTAACGGCGTGCTCTCCACCGAGATATTCTTTGCGGTGGTCGGTGCTCAAAGTGATCCAACTCGGGCGGCGTCCTTGGCATTGGTACTCCTGTGTTTCACCTTAACAGCCTTCATGATTCAGCGCCTTTGGTTATCCGGTAAAAACTACGCGACCGTTACGGGTAAAGCAGACTCTGGCGTACATGCCCGACTGCCAAAACCAGCAGAACGTGCAACGGTGACGATTGTTCTCACTTGGATGTCAGTTACCGTCGTTGTCTACGGGATGATCTTATTTGGCGGCTTTGTGAATGTTTGGGGACTGGATCATAGCTTCACCCTTAAGCACTACGCTCATGCATTCAGTATCGAATTCCTCGAAACGGGTATCGAGTGGACGGGTGTTGCTTGGGATTCTTTCTGGACAACCATGGAAATTTCTCTGATTTCCGCGCCATTAACCGCCGCCGTCGGATTGTTGACTGCGTATCTAATTGTCAGACAACATTTTAAAGGGCGAAGTATTTTCGAGTTCTCCCTCATGATGAGCTTTGCGATACCAGGGACGGTTATCGGTGTCAGTTACGTTATGGCATTTAACTACCCACCACTAGAGATGACGGGAACCGCCTTAATTCTCATTCTCGGTTTTGTCTTCCGCAATATGCCCGTTGGTGTGAGAGGGGGTATCGCCGCTATGTCGCAATTAGATCAAAGCCTAGATGAAGCGTCTCAGACTTTGGGAGCAACCACTTGGCGTACCTTACGCAAAGTTATCCTACCACTTTTGAGACCCGCGATATTGAGTGCAATGGTGTTCTCGTTTGTCCGTGCAATTACGTCGATCAGCGCCGTTATCTTCTTAGTGAGCGCAGAGTGGAACATGGCAACGGCCTACATTGTAGGGCTAGTTGAAAATGGTGACTTTGGTGTCGCTATCGCCTACTCCTCCGCTCTTATTGTGGTGATGGTTATTGTCATATCAATATTCCAGTTATTGATTGGGGAAAGGAAGCTCCGAAGACATAACCGACTCGCGACTAAAAAGGCGACCTCTTAGTCCAAGGCCTAAAACAAGGAATTAAGCTAAATGAATAGTTCAAAAAAAGGTGCGGTTGATTTTTCTAGCATCTGCAAAAAATACGGCGATTTTACTGCTGTACCCGATCTCGACTTTCAACTTCGACCTGGGGAGTTAGTCACACTCCTTGGTCCTTCTGGCTGTGGGAAGACAACAACCCTTCGTATGCTAGCAGGCTTAGAGCATCCGTCTTCGGGTTCCATTAAAATTGGTGGCAGAGATGTCACCAACCTGCCGGCGAATGAACGCGATGTCGCGATGGTTTTCCAGTCCTACGCCCTCTTTCCACACATGTCCGTTGCTGAGAATGTTCAGTATGGGCTTATTTCAGGTGGCATGCCTAAAAACTTGGCCATTACGAAAGCAGAGGAAGGTTTAAGCCTAGTGGGTTTGGATGGGTACGGGGAACGCTTACCCTCTGAATTGTCTGGTGGGCAACAGCAAAGGGTCGCGGTTGCAAGGGCTCTGGTACTCGAACCACAGGTTTTGCTTCTTGATGAACCTTTATCGAACTTGGATGCACGATTGCGTCGAAAAGTGCGTACTGACATTCGAGAAATTCAACAAAAGCTCAACCTGACGGCACTGTATGTAACCCACGATCAGGATGAAGCGTTAGCGGTATCCGACCGAGTTGTCATTATGAATAACGGACAGATAGAGCAAGTGGGAACGCCTAAGGAGCTGTACTCACAACCAGAGAATGAATTTGTTGCGGATTTCATTGGCGAAGCGAACTTGGTCGATTGCCTAGTTGTAGGGGTTAACGAGGGTGTCGCGAAAATTGACGTACTCGGCTACACCTTCGAACTGAATTGTGCGCACGCCAAAGTCGGAAACGGACGGCTTGCCGTCAGGCCCGGTGCCATCCAAATATCCTCCAGCCCAGAGGCAAACACCTTGTCTGGCAAAGTCAAAGTCGCGTCATTTTTGGGGGACCATATGGAGTATGAAATAGAAACGGCTGCTGGCGATCTTTTTGCCATCGCCGATAACTCCAACAGTGATATATCCACGAACCAAGAAGTATCTATCCATTTCAGGCAGAGTGATCTCGCGCTGTTGAAACAGGGAGGTAAATCTTAATGACGACAAAATATTCGGCGGCGAATCCGGAAGAAAGCCGGCTTCAGTTCGCCATATCCATCGCTCATAAAGCAGGTATTCTTGCGTTGAAGTACTTCAATGATCTTGCTTCCCTAGCGGTCGAGAAAAAATCGAATGCACACGATGTCGTTTCAATTGCCGACCGCGAAACTGAAATTCTAATGCGAGAACTCATCAAGTCAGAATTTCCAAACGATGGCATTCTTGGTGAAGAATTGGGGTTTGATAATGCTGATTCAGAATACACTTGGGTGATCGACCCCATTGATGGTACTCAAATGTTTCTGTCTGGTATTCCAACGTGGAGTATCTCCATCGCCATTGTTTCTAATGGTGAACCCATCATAGGTGTCGTGTACGACCCCAACCAAGGGGATTGCTACTCTGGTCTAATTGGAAATGGAGCTTATCTAAACAATCAAAAAATGATAATCAACAACCAGCTGTCTCTATCTGATGGCATGACCGGAGTAGGTACTAATCGATTCGGTTCGCAGGAGCCCGTCGTATCTACTATAGATTACATACTCGGTAACGGCGGGCAAGTGATCAGGAATGGTTCCGGAGCGCTGATGCTTGCCCAAGTAGCGGCTTCTAAACTCGTCGCCTATTTTGAACCAAGAATGTACCCATGGGACTGTCTAGCCGGAATTTGTTTAATAAAGGAATCAAAAGGGTACGCTTGCGATTTTGAGCTAAACGACTACACCATAAAGCATGGTGCCCGAGTATTAGCAGGAACAAAGTCGTCTGTATTTGACCTTAAATCACAAATCAAATAGGCATCCAGTCAAAATTCGACACGGATTCCACTCAAAACAAGAGGCTGCATCATTAGCAGCCTCTTATCTTATACGTTAGGAGGCGGGTTCAATTACTTTATGTTTGGGCAACTTAATACTGATTACAGCGGTTAACACTAAGAAGCCGAACGACACCCACAAACATGCCGACAATCCCGCCACCTGAAAGACCCAGCCAGATAATACCGTGCCTATCAACCTTCCCATTGCATTAGCCATGTAGTAAAAACCGACGTCGAGCGAAACCCCATCGCCTTTGGCATAGCTCACTATCAGGTAGGAATGCAGAGACGAGTTAACCGCAAATACTGCCCCAAATACCATTAAACCAATGACGATAACCCACTGTGGATACCACGACATTTGGACGGCATATGCAATCACACCCGTGATACCTGCCAACAGCAGTGCCCAATACAATGCAGCGGAGCCATCGGGGACACGCCCTTGCGCTTTACCGGTAATGTTGGGCGCAAAACCTTGTACCAAACCATAGGCAATCACCCAACTCGCGAGGAACCCGCCTACCCATAGGTGATCCCAACCGAATACTGAACCGAGATACACAGGTAACGCCACGACAAACCAAACATCTCGTGCACCGAACAAAAATAGACGGGCTGCAGAAAGAATATTGATGCTTTCAGACTTAGAGAAAATTTGGCTGAATTTCGGTTTGTTCTTCGCCTTCCCCATGTTGCTTTCAAGTGCGATTAGGCTACCAACCAACACCAAAGACAACACACCAGCCATCACCAATACCGACGCTTTAAAGCCGATAAGAGACAGTAATAATCCACCAATAAAGAAACCTGCACCTTTAAGCGCATTCTTAGAACCAGTGAGGATAGCGACCCATTTGTACAGCCCACCTTGGTCTTCTTTTGGCACCAGCGTTTTAATGGCACTTTTGGCACTCATCTTATTCAGATCTTTAGCAATACCCGAAAGTGCTTGTGCAGCCATAACCCAAGGAATGGTGAGCCACACCGCAGGTACCGCTAGCATCATCAAGGCGACGATTTGCATTCCCAAACCGATATTCATGGTTCGGTTCAAGCCTAACCTCGCTCCTAGCCAACCCCCAATAAGATTGGTCACGACCCCAAAAAATTCATAGAAAAGAAACAGCGAAGCGATAGCCAACGTGCTGTAACCCAAATCATGGAAATACAACACCACCAGCATTCTGAGTGCACCATCGGTGAGTGTGAAGTTCCAATAGTTGAACGTCACCAACATGTATTGGCGAACACTTTTACTCAAACCTGAAAACATGAAAACTCCCATGCTTGGCAGTAAAGGCTGAGGTCTGCCGACCTAGGTAATTGAGCTTTGAGAACATCATGATCCCAAAGCTTTTAAACGATCAATCTAGCTCACGAGAGATCGCCTTACTTCGATGTATAGTCGGATGCCACACGCTCGATGTAATCAACTTGTACGGGTTTGGTAAACGCACCCGGACGAAGTGCCTGTACTTCCCGGATGATGTCATCCAGAGCCCAACCTTTTTCTAGCAATAGGTGAGCGGCGAACAAACCTGTACGTCCCGAGCCTCCCATGCAGTGCATGGCTACGTTACCGTCTTCTTCTAGAATGGCGTGTAAGTCTGGGCTGGCGTTTTGCCATTTAATTTCGAACGCTTCGCTCGGTGCGCAATCGTCTTCAATTTCAATTTGAAAGCACTTCATACCCAATTGCTCGGTTAATGCTCCAAGCTCTGCAACGTCTTTGCTGGCAAGTTCGGCATCACTCAAAGCAGTGACTATCGCTTGCACACCTTGAGATTGAAGCTGCTTCAGAGAATCCTCTAATGAAACGCCTTTTGTACCTGGGCAAGGCGTTAAAACCAAACCACCGATTTCTAAATCTAAATTCCAAGTGGGGTGAGACATGTCTGTTCCTCTCTATGCCAAACCAACATTACGAACCAACTCAGCGGTACGAGTCGCGTAGCCCATTTCATTGTCATACCACGCATAGATTTTCACCATTCGCGTTCCAACAACCATGGTTGAAAGCGCATCGACAATGGTAGAGCGTTGGTCGCCTTTATAATCGATTGATACCAGTGGACGCTCTTCAAAACCAAGAATCCCCTTCAGTTCGCCTTCAGATGCTTCTTTAAGCAAGGCGTTCACTTCTTCTGGAGTGGTGTCCTTTTTCACATCAAAAATGATGTCGGTTAAAGAGGCATTGGCTAAAGGTACGCGCACCGCGTGTCCGTTAATCTTGTCTTTTAGCTCTGGGAAAATTTCCACAATCGCGGTCGCGCTGCCCGTTGTGGTTGGAATCAAGCTCATTCCACATGCGCGTGCGCGGCGAAGGTCTTTATGGGGCGCATCTAAAATGGTTTGAGTATTGGTTAAGTCGTGAATCGTCGTGAAAGACGCTTGCGCTATCCCAAGCTTCTCATGGATAACTTTCACAACAGGTGCAATGCAGTTGGTGGTGCAAGAAGCTGCGGTAACAATTTTATGCCTCGCAGGGTCGAAGATATGGTCGTTCACGCCCACCACGATGTTCGCTATGCCTTCTTCTTTTACTGGCGCTGATACCACAACACGCTTTACACCCTGATCTAAGTACTGGTTCAGGAAAGAGGTTTTGCGATGCACGCCCGTTGCTTCAATCACCACGTCGCAGCCCGACCAATCGGTATCCGCAATGGAAGCATTTTGTGACGTCGAGATTCGCTGATCATTGATAACAATATCACCATTATCGACACTCACTTCGTGGTGCCAGCGCCCCTGAACGGAATCAAACTCCAGCAAGTGGCCTAAGGTTTCTGCATTTCCTGCCACATCATTAATGTGAACAAATTCGATTTCGGACCAGTCAAACGCCGCGCGCAATGCTAGGCGACCAATTCTGCCAAAACCGTTAATTCCTACTTTAATCGTCATCGTTTTATCTTCCATTTAGGGAAACTGTTGTACCCAAGTAACTTTAAGGTGACTGGGAGCTACTGGCATGGTCTTTCAGCGCGATTCAAACGTTCTATATCGGCTTGATACTGCACTTTCAAACTTTCTGAAGTCGCAATACCATCAATCACATTGCTTAGCCATTCAGGTAATTCTGAAGAGATTTGGTAATACACCCATTGCCCTCGGCGTTCATCCAACAGCACACCGGATTGTCTTAATTGCGCAAGGTGGCGTGAGATTTTGGGCTGGCTTTCTTCCAATGCATCCATTAGTTCACATACACAAAGGCTGCCTTCTCGGGCGAGCAGAAGTAAGCATCTCAAACGTGTTTCGTCTGACAGCATCTTGAAAAACAGGTGAGGTAACATAGCCATCTCTTAATATATTCGCATATCCATATATATTAAAAAATAACGAACTTAGGTCAAGAGAGAAAGATCAAATTAATAGAATTGTCACATAAGGAAAGGACAGTGAGTCAAGCAGCTCAATTACCCACCGACGGCTTTGGGCGGCTTCATATTGGTCAGAATCATTGCTTGCATGTGCTCACTCCAGTTCATCGCTTCGTGAAGTTCATTTCGGACATCGTCCACTTTCAGCTGCAGTGATTGGCACAAACTTTCCACGCCATCCCAATCAGCATTTTCAAAGCGTTCTTCAAGCGTTAACAGCTGACCCAGAGGCCCTTCACGCTGGAGCAACGCAATGTTGATTTCAGCGCATAATGGGAGTTGCTCAAGTAAGCTGTCCATGGAATGGTCGAGAAAGGAATCCAACAATGAAAACAACCCAATGATGAACGCTTGATCACGTTGGCTATCAAAGGGGCGATAGCGAGTCATTAAGTGGCAGAAACGCGCGCGCTGCAACGACAGCTTATGCAATTCCAATGGTTTCTTGTTCGAAACATAAGAAGCAACAACCAAGGAAACAAACTGTTTAAGCTTATCTTGTCCTAGGTAGACCAAGGCCTGCCTAAAAGAGGAAATAGGCACAGAAATCCTTGGCGTCATTCCATTTACAAAACGCAGTAATTGATAACTGAGCGTCACATCTTGAGTGACCAACATTTCGACGCGATCGTAGTCGACATCGGCTTGGCAAACTTCTTGAAAGAGCTCAAGGGCAAGCATTTGCTCAGGTTTAACTGCGCGATTACGGATAACTTCAGGCTTACTGAAGAAAAAGCCTTGGAAGAAATCGAAACCCGCCTCACGAGCCGCTTCAAATTCTTGATACGTTTCAACACGCTCAGCTAAGAATTTACATTTTGACCCAGCGGCTATCTTTTGACGAACGTATTCGCACGCTTGCTCGATACCCACTTGCATCAGGTCTATCTTGATAATTTTTGCGTAAGGAACAAATCGCTCCCACTCTGCGCCCAAATCAAAATCGTCCAACGCAATGGCGTAGCCATGACGATGTAGGTAACGGATCGCGTGCAGTAAATCGTCGGTTGGGCGGCATGTTTCCAGCACTTCTACAATGATTTGCTCTTTGGGCAATGCCATTGGAAGCATTCGAACCAAACTTTCGTGAGGGAAGTTAATGAAGTAGCGAGAAGCTTTAGAGGTCGCACTACTTCCAAAAGAAAGGAAGTTCTCGACGATCAAGCGGTAGGTCGCTCGATTTGAGTCAACATGAACGGGAAATGCGTTGTGCTCCCCGTCTCTGAACAGCAGTTCATAGCCTATGGTTTGGCATTTATTATTCAGAATAGGTTGCCGTGCAACATAGGTGTACATAGATAATTACCCAAAACCACAAACTAAAGGTATCACTGGTCCGAGAAGATACCGTATTTCCATGCGTATCGGTAGTCCAAATTGTTAATATCCACCAATGCGTTAAGCTCTTGCCGTCGCCAGCAAAGCACCGCAACCGATAAACATAGAGCCAAAAATCCGGTTCATTCTCGACATCATCTTTTCTGATCGGATAAACCGACCTAAATGCGCAGCCATTCCGGTGTAAAAAATCATGACAAAAATATCAATTACAACGGTGGTCACACCAAGCACAATAAGCTGAGTCATCTGATCTTGAGCCGGATCGATAAACTGTGGAAACAGGGCTACGAGGAAAACAATCGACTTCGGATTGGTCAAATTGATAAAAGTGGCACTCCGCATCAATTGCCATCCCGACACTTGTTTGGGCTCTGTAGAAACGGTTAAGCTCGTGGTTTCTCGCCACTTTTGCATACCAAGTAAAATTAGATAGGC
The DNA here is from genome assembly GCF_019977755.1 of Vibrio penaeicida. Lineage (NCBI taxonomy): Bacteria > Pseudomonadati > Pseudomonadota > Gammaproteobacteria > Vibrionales > Vibrionaceae > Vibrio > Vibrio penaeicida. The sequence goes on from NZ_AP025144.1 coordinate 3,984,383, forward strand.
CACTCCAACCCACTTGATCACAGTAAATGCTATTGCAGACTGTGCAACCAAGGCGCCTATCCCTGCTCCTACTAAGACAATATGAAAGGTAAGCCCAATTTGTAAACCCAAGATCGCGGGTAACGACTTGCGTATCCCATAATTGATACCATTACTGATCGAGTTCACAGTTCCTGAGCCCGGTGCGAAACTAAAAATGATTGCGGTGGCGATATAGGTCAACAAAACTTGGGTATCCATTTCTGCAATCCTTTTTACATTCAATCGTCACTTTCAGCGTACAATATACCTATAGTCGACAATCTAACAGAGAAAACCATGAGCGAATTCGCCTCCTCCAACTACACATTCAGTCAGGAAGACTCTTTTTCGCAATATTATGCCCAACAGATTGCGCCTTTTTGGCAACAAAGGCAACACGGTTACTCGCAGGGCACCAATGGCCGCCGCCTTTACTGGATCTCTCTGACTTCACCTAAGCACACGAAAGCCATTATGGTCGTGAACGGGCGTATCGAAAGTACGTGGAAATACCAAGAACTCTTCTTCGACTTATTCCAACAAGGTTACGATATCTACTCTTACGATCATCAAGGTCAAGGTTTGTCGGATAGGCTCACCGAAAACCCCGAATTAGGGCATGTGATGGACTTTGGCGATTACGTAGACGACATGGCTTTAATGGTTGAACAGTTCGGTTTCTCGCGTTACGAACAGTCCTTTTTACTGGGGCATTCAATGGGGGGAGCAATCATCACTCGGTATTTGCAAACCCACGCCAATCACCCGTTTGTTGCAACGGCACTGAGCGCCCCTATGTTTGGGGTAAACCTATCTTGGTACATGCGCCCAGTTGCGAAGATTCTTAGTGGGCTTATTGATACCTTTTCAAACAAACCCAATTTTGCACCGGGTCAAGGGGCGTATTGGAGTAAACCCTTCGAGAATAACCCTCTTACGTTTAGCAAAACACGCTATACGTGGTTCCGAGATTTATATGAATCCATGCCACAACTCAAGCTCGGTGGGCCAAGTAGCCGCTGGGTATGGCAGAGCCTGACAGCCGCGCAAACCTGTGTGGATAAAGCCGCCGACATAAAAACACCACTGCTGTTGCTGCAAGCGGGCGATGACATTATCGTGAGCAATCAAGCGCAATCAGAATTTATTCAAAACCTAAAACGAGAGAAACGCGTTACACACATGGTTAGCTTGCCCGATTCTAGGCATGAATTACTGTTCGAACGAGATCATATACGCAACGCTGCCCTTGAAAGTATTCTCAGGTTCTTTCAAGGGAATACATCGAAAGAGTAATCAATTAGCCGAATCAAAAAAGAATAGGTTCCTAAAAGAGGAAATACGGAATTACCCTCTTTTTTGTCATGAGACTGAATTAGACTAGGGTGATAATTTCCTTATTAATAACGTCGAGTACCTACACACCCTATGAAGACCACTGCTAGCGATTCCAATCTTAACGGCTCTGATATTGACCATGCCAACTTCAGTATCGTTGCTTCCGACCTTGACGGTACACTCCTTGCGCCGAACCACCAGCTAAGTGAATTCAGTAAATCCACGCTGAAAGCCCTGCATCAACAAGGCATTCACTTCATTTTCGCAACAGGTAGGCACCACGTCGACGTTGCAGGAATTCGCAGCCAAGTGGGTATTCCTGCTTACATGATCACGTCAAATGGCGCACGTGTACACGACACCAACGATAACTTGGTGTACAGCCAAAATGTGCCTTCTGAGTTGGTGCAACCTGTCATCGATATCATAAAAGAAGACAAAGACATCATTATTCACCTGTATCAGAATGAATCGTGGTTATTGGATCGGGAAGACGAAAAACTCAAAAACTTCCATGAGGAATCCGGCTTTACGTATCAACGCTTTGAGGTAAATAACGCACCAACCGATGGAATAGCTAAATTGTTTTTCACCTACCCTGATCATGAACATTTGGTTCAATTTGAAAGCCAATTGAATGACGTATTTGGCGACAAACTGAATATCGCATTCTCGACACCGTGGTGCTTAGAAGTCATGGCGGCTGGAGTATCAAAAGGGGAAGCATTGGATGCCGTTGCCAAGCAGTTGGGCTTTGGTCTTGAAAACTGCATTGCTTTTGGTGATGGCATGAACGACGTCGAAATGTTAGCCATGGCGGGCAAGGGATTAATCATGGAAACATCCCATGAAAAAGTGAAGCTTGCCCTACCAAACAACGAAATCATTGGCAGCAACGCGAACGACGCCGTTGCACACTATCTAGAAAATCATTTGATAGGAAAAGATTAACTCCCTACTCCTGATCCAGAATCGTCTGCCATTCTTGCTCGGACACCGGCATAATGGATAGGCGATTTCCTCTTTTAACCAAAGGTAATTCACTCAACTCGGGCAAAGACTTAAGCTTAGCCAGCGGAATCAGCCTATCGAGTTTACGAACAAATTCGATGTCCACCATAACCCAGCGTGGGTTATCGGGATCAGACTTGGGGTCGAAGTAGTCGCTTTTTGCATCAAACTGGAAATGGTCGGGATACGATTCTTTCGTCACTTTCGCAATTCCAGCCACACCAATATGTTTGCAAGATGAATGGTAGATAAACACCAAATCGCCGACTTTTATCTCATCTCGCATCATGTTACGCGCTTGATAATTGCGTACTCCCTCCCAACACGATACATTTTTCACCCGTAGAGTATCGATAGAAAACTCATCTGGTTCAGTTTTAAATAACCAATATGGCATATACTCAAACTCCCTCAAAATACTAGGTTCAGCGAGAATTGATTGGCTTTCAGGCAAGGCATCAATTTGAAGCTTTAGGGCACTAAATCGAGGATTGATAACGCAGTATGAAAGCCAAGCAAACTCGCCCTAGGGAGTTTATCTTTTACTTCATCTCATCGTCAAAGAACTTGAAAATGACGAGTCATTTCGCAGCGCCTCTAAATATGAAGAGTGGAAAGGCTTGAACTTAATCAGAAGATAAAACTCTGAATCCTGTATCTTGGGGGAGTTTGAGTATAATACTTCTCACATAATTCGAAGGCTGGCTTGAGGTTAATTTTAATGAAATCCCTGATTTTTTCGACTTTCATCGGTAGCGTGCTGATATTACAGGGCTGTGCACAAACAAAGGTGCCAGAAATCGAGCCTGAAAAGCCTACTCCTGTCACTATTGATCAGCCTGAAATCGTGCCACAAACGTTTATGTTGCATGGTGAAGTCGTATTAGGGCATGAAACTCGAACCATAGCCCCATGTGGCGGAAAACAGCAATACTGGCTGGATATTACACCAGAAGCATTCCAACGTATTCAAGGGTTAGTGGAGCGCCCATATCAACCGCTTTATGGCGAAATGATTGGCTACTTAGCCCCGCCACCTCAAGATGGCTTTGCCGCCGATTTTGCAGCGCGCTTCGTCGTAACGGGCATTAACCACGTTAGTGCACAATCTCCGTTGCGTTGTGCATCACCATTACACTCAACCTATGCCACAGGTAGCGAACCTTTCTGGAAAGCCACATTTGAGCAAGACCAAATCCAACTGGCTGTATTAGGTAAAGAGAGCCAATCCTACACGGTGAGAAAAACAGAAATTTCGCCACTAAAACGCACCTACCAGTTCGATAACGGTAATCTCGTATTCACTCGAGCACATTGTGTTGATACCAGCAGTGGGGATGTATTCAGTTGGTCTGCAACATTAAAGACCAAAAACAGCCAATATCTAGGCTGTGGGGCACTTTCTAATGGTGATTCTAGTCACGACTGGCTTGGAAGCTATCGCGCTACCAGTACAAAGAGCCAAGGGTTTTCAGTGCAATTGGAGCTCAACTCTGATCACAGCGCCAATACGCATTACCACTACAGCAATGGCGATCCGAGCACACAAGAAAAAGGATACTGGCAGCAGCTCAATCCGGATCAAATCAAAGTGACGATGACACACTACCAAAACCAACCTCTGCTTTCCGAGCGTATTTATACACGCTCAGGTTCGAGCCTAAAAGCGGTGAAAGAAAAAGTGAATGGCGTGGTATACCCCATTCAAGGGAATGGATTGGAACTGTTTGCCGACAGTCAGTCATACACCAGTGAATTGACAGCGTCCGACAATACCCCTAATCCTACGCTTAAAGAAGCCACGATCTCATCTTCTTCTGAATTTGATGCCAATGTCGATCAGGCGCTTCGTCAGTATTTCACGCTTCATAAAACCGACCCTGCCAACACGCGATACCGCTGGCTTAAGTACGATCTCAATCAAGATGGAAAACCAGAATTACTCACTTATCTTGATTGGTGTAATAATGCCGGTTGCACTCTTTTAATTTTTGAAGACAAAGGCAGTCTTTGGCGCTTTCATTCAAGAGTGACTCAAGTACAAACGCCTTTCAAAGTCAGCCAACACAACAAGCTTGGTTGGCATGATCTAGAGATGAACGTTAAAAACGCACAAGGTTCCAGCACACATACGCTGTCTTTCGATGGTATCAGTTACCCAATAAACCCGAGCAGTGCTCCAGAGCTTTGGTCTTCTTCTCAATCCGTTGTCACCCTTTTTGCTGACGGAAAAGCGCCGCAAAGCGGAGTACAAATGTAGCATGGCGGTAAAGAAGCAAATCATAGAAAGTTGTCGCGGTTGCGGTCTCACATTTAACTGTGTGTGCGACAGCCTACCTAGCCTGGTAGCAGATTGGGATTTGGTGCTTCTGACACACCCGAATGAAACTCGACGTGAAACCAACACAGGTCAATGGCTGCGTAAATCATTGGCGCAATGCCAAGTATTTGAGTGGAGCCGTACAAGCATTCCAGCGGAGTTGACGGCTATTTTGGAAAGCCCAAACCATCAACCCATTTTACTGTTTCCTAATGACAACAGCCGATTGTTAACGCCGACCGCGATTCAGGGTTGTTCAAAGCGCATCGTGTTTATTGTATTGGATGGCACATGGCAGGAAGCACAAAAAATGTATAACCGGAGCGATTGGCTTAAGGCGCTGCCTCACTGGCATATTCAAATGTCTGGAGATTCGTGTTATTCCCTTCGCAGAAATCAAACTTCAGGGCATTTTTGCACACTGGAGGTGGGTATCCATTTATTATCTCTATCTCATCGCACCACACTGCCTAACAACAATAGTAGTGAGCAGCTACAACAGTTTTTTGAACATTACCTAAATGTCTATCAAGCCGACAAAAGTGGGCATCAATGGAAAGGAAGCAATCATGACCAATAATCAAAGCAACCCGTTGATTGCACAATTTCACCGACAAAAATTGGCGTTTGAAGGTGAAAAGCATCCGAGTTTGAGTGAACGAAAACAACGACTCACAGCACTAAAAGAAGCGCTTCTTCATCATCAAGACGCGCTCTGTGAAGCGGCAGCAAAAGATTTTGGTGCAAAGCATCACTATGAAACGCTACTTACCGATATCCTCCCGTGCATTCAGCAAATTAAATATTCGCTGAAGCATCTAAAAAGCTGGATGAAGCCAGAAAGGCGTAAAACAGGATTAGTGCTGGCTTTGTCTAGCGTCCGAGTTCACCCCCAGCCTTTAGGTGTCATCGGGGTGATTGCGCCATGGAACTTTCCTGTGTTTATGTCGATAGGTCCATTGATTACTGCGTTGGCGGCAGGCAATCGAGTCATGATAAAAGTGAGCGAGTTTACCCCCAGAACCAACCAAGTCTTGATTAAGCTGCTTAAAAGTGTGTTTTCGTCGGAGCTCGTCCACATCGTGGAAGGGGATGCCACCATCGCTGCGCAATTTTCTTCCTTGCCCTTTGACCACCTACTGTTCACTGGCTCCACCGAAGTAGGACGAAAAGTCATGCAGTCCGCAGCGTCAAACTTAACACCAGTCACCTTAGAGTTAGGCGGAAAAAGCCCCGTTATTGTCGCTCCAGATATGGACATGAACGACGCGGTTGAGCGATTGGTCTATGGCAAAACGCTCAACTCTGGGCAGATTTGCGTGTCACCCGATTACGTTATGATTCCAGAAGGTAAGGCGAAAGAATTTGTCTTTGCTTATAAACATCACTTTGGTTACCTGTACCCCTCTGGTGTGAATTGCGAAAGCTACACCAGCATCATCAGCCAAGCGCATTTCGACCGCTTGCAATCATGGCTCGACGAAGCAGAGCAAGGTGGAGCATGGATTGAACCCGCCAACAAATACTCGGTAGACAGTAATCAACGTAAAATGGTCACTCAGTTAGTGATGGACGCACCGGAAGACAGCCAATTGATGCAAAACGAGATCTTCGGCCCAGTCTTGCCAATTGTGGCGTATAAATCCCTTGATGACGCCATTCAATACGTAAATCAAAGACCAAAACCGTTGGCGCTTTATGTCTTTTCCCACGATAAAAACAGTGTCAGTAAAGTGTTGGAAAAAACACAATCAGGTGGTGCGTGTGTGAACGACACTATATTGCAAGTTGTGGCAGAAGATGCACCGTTTGGCGGCGTCGGGACATCAGGAATGGGCAGCTATCACGGAAAAGAAGGGTTCCTGACGTTCAGCAACCAGCGCACTGTCGTGGCTCGAAAAAAACTGTACCCAACTAGAATGATTCACCCACCGTTTCGCAGCATCCACCAGCTAGTGCGTAAGTGGCTCCTTCGCTAACAAACCTTAGCTTTGGATAACAAAGGGGAAGGCTCGGCCAAATAAAACCCTTGCAAGTAATCGACCCCCAGGTCTTCCGCCACGCGGCAGACCTGCTCGTTGTGCACGAACTCCGCAACTGTTTTGGCTTCAAATACATGGCAAAGCTGGACTAGCTGCATGGCAATTTGGCGCTGCCTTCGGTCTTTATCTATATTTCGAATGATACTGCCATCCAATTTAATGGTATCGGGTTCGAGTTTGATGATTTCATCAATATTTGAATAACCAGAGCCAAAGTCATCAACAACAATCTTTGCGCCGAGCTGCTTGAAGTGGTTACACACTTCTCTCATTCGGCTGTAGTCTTTGATTTGTTCGGTTTCTAAAACCTCTATCCCAACTCGTGCTGGATTCACCATTTTCTGCAAAGCGCTTTCAAGCAAATACAGAGTTTTGTCACTCATCAAATCCTGTGGAGACAAATTGATGGAGAACGATCCTTCACGATGGGACATCAACTCAAAGACACTCGTGAGCATTTGCCGGCTGAGTCGGGTGTATATGTGCGTCCCCTCGATAACAGGGAGAAATTTCCCTGGGGGAATGATTTGGTTGCCTTCTTGAATTCGAACCAAACACTCTTCAGACACTTTCTTGTGGCTATGGGCAGCAAATATGGGTTGAGAATAGGCAACGACCTTATGATTCAATACCGCTCGACTCACCGACGACAGCCAATTCAATTGCTCTTGTCGGTTTTCTTCTTCTTTCTCAAGTAACTTTGCGTTACACATGTGTCGATTGTTTTTCATGCCATGGCGACGAGCTTCAATCGATTTAATCAAAAGCTCTTCGACTCTTGCTTGCGGAAAATCACGACGACTGACCAAACCTCCACATATCGAAACCGATAAACAATCCAATTCAGGTAAGCCAAAAGGTTCAAAATTCACATGTTCTATCTCGTCCACCAGCTCGGTAAATAAGTGGCGAATATACAGCCCTGTATGGTGAGATGAAAAAACCGCAGCCCACTCGCCTACCCCTATGCTGTACAGTTCAGAGTCTCCGCCAAATCGTTGCCAAAGTTGTTCTTTGAAGTATTGGCTCAGATCACCGAGTAGCTGGTCACCTACCTTATACCCATATTTTTCATTCACTTGGCTAAAGTTAGCGAGTTTTATCGTTAGAAGGTGTTCATTTGTTTTGATCGACGCCAATCGTTCTTTCAATACAGAGCGATTGGGTAAACCCGTTCGTCTGTCATGGCGGTAACTTTCTGTTAGTCGATGTGCTTGCACCAGTAATTCGTGTTCCATGTTTTCCTGCATATCGTCGACATCGGCGATGGCATTACGTATCAAGGAAAACAAAGGCGACATTTGATGTTGAAAGCGATCTTGCTGGATGGCATCTATTTGCGTTGCAACTTCATGTTCACGCATGGCTAAATACGTCAAACTATGATGCATAATGGTTTGATGGTTAACATCACGGTACAACTCACCCAAACAATACACGCCACTGACTTTTGCAACCGATGCAAATGGGCTGATTTCATCGAACCCATCCACGAATTCCAGTCTCGATGAACAGTTGTAGATAAACAGGCTTTCTGGTTTATTCACGTCGAGCTGGCGTGCACCGACTCGAACCTGTTCTTCGGTAAGCGAAGGGTGGTTGTAGCAGAATCGAACTTCATCTCCTACACGCCACTGAGTATCAAACTCTATTGCCCCATCATCCAGCTGTCGAACAGGAATTTGCACTTTTTGCTGACTCGCTTCGCCTTTCATTAATGGGAAATCATAAAGCTGTTCGAAAGGAACTGGGTTGCCATCGGCTAGATATCGGTCATAGATTTGTTGAACAGGAATACCATCTAATTCGTAAAGTGCGCCGTTCTTGGCAGAAGACACTCGAAACTTTCGACCAATTGGATTCCATTCAGCGTAACAGCCACGCCAAACTTGAAGTTTAGGATTATGAAGGGCAACAGCAACGCATGCTTGTCGATGAATTTGGTCGTTCCATAACACCCAACGCCCAAACAAATTAGGCTGCGACAAACCACCGGCAACGGGCAACTCAAATGTCAGTTCATTAAATGCACCAAACACCTCATAATCTTGAGAGCCAAAAAGTAGGGTGTCTTGATCATTAACTTGCTCTGCAAAGCAGATGACTGCTTTGGTCTCTTCGCTTACATTCAAATGCTCGATAAGCTCTTCACCATCTTGCTGAGCATTCCCAGTGTACTGCACCAGACAAGATGTCAAACGTGTTTCGGCTAGCTCGGTGATCACAACCAATGTGCCGAGATTAATAATACTTCCATCTTTAATGCAATGACTGGTACTTTGACCCAGAATAGTACTGTGTGGAAAACGCTGTTTCATCAGTCGGCTATATTCAACAACAAGCTCAGGAGATTGCGTAGAAAAGATTTGTATTAGATGGTTTGCGTTTGGGTCTGGCGAGTAGCTTAATACCTCAGCCTGTAGCTGACTGAGATCTTGAGCCAAAATCGAATGACATTGCATATTACAAATTATTAACAGAACGTGATTTTTGCCACTATAACGTTAGCATTCCTCTAGAAAACACGCATCGGATCAACTTTTTATCAATTAGCTAATAATATTTCAGTTTTTAGTGATAACGCTCCAATTTTTTTGCGACCAAGTGAAAGGCAAGCACAACAAAACAATAACTCTAGCGTAAGTGTGCACTCACAATCCATCTATGCAAGTGATACCACTATATATTGAGTAAGTAGCTCAATCGGGTCACTTCAATATCGGGGAGTACTCGCATTTTCTTTGAGGTGATGGTGTTACACGCCTGATCATTGAACCAACATGCGACAAATCCATTTTCTTTTGCACCCAAAACATCACTCACGGGATGATCGCCTACATGTAATATTTCACTGGGTTTCAAACCTAAAAACGACACCGCTTTGTCGAACATCTCGCGATGCGGTTTTGCTTCGCCGTCGGGTCCCGCTTTCAGTACCTGTGAAAAATACTGATCTAACCCTATTCTTTCAGGGTAAACATTGCCATTGGTAATCGCGACCAAAGGCATACGTTTGGATAGCTGACGTAGGACTTGGTGTGTTTCGTCTGTAATGTCTATCTGATGCCGCCAATAAAGCACCTGTTCCATGATTTTATCGATGATGCCGGGGATATCCGCTTCGTCATATCCAACATGCGTTAAACCCAACGCTAACTGCGCTCGGCGAAGTAACGTCACATCACTAGCCAAATTTGGATTGTTGACTCTGGCAAGATACTTAAACGTCAGCCAGTCGTCTTTGGTTATCAATTGACATTTAGGGTAATGGTGTGCAATCCATTGATAGACTTCTGATTCCAACCTCAGTATGACTGGTCTGTTGTCGTACAGCGTATCGTCCAAATCAAATGTCATGGCTTTAATAGTGGGAATACTACGGTAAACGCGCATCAGTCGTCCTTATTGCTCGAGTCTTTCTTACGTGCCCTTGGGTGTGCCTTATCATAAGCCGTTGCCAAGTGCTGAAAATCAAGGTGAGTATATATTTGGGTGGTAGAGATGTTCTCGTGCCCAAGCAGCTCTTGTACCGCACGTAAATTACCACTGGATTCAAGCATATGAGTGGCAAAAGAGTGTCTGAGTTTGTGTGGGCTGATATGACTCGCGACAGATTGCTTTTGTCCCCACTCCGCCATCCGCTTTTGCACGTTTCGATGAGAAATCCGCACGCCCAGTTTCGATACAAAGAGCGCGGGTTCATCTGAGGATGCCAGTTCTCCTCGCATTTTGAGCCAGTTTTTTACCCACTCTTTCGCCATACCAGAAAAAGGCACTTTTCGTTCTTTGTCACCTTTACCGACAACGCGTAGCTCCCCTTTGGACATCGATATATGTTTAACATCGATACTCACCAATTCAGCTAAACGCAAACCGGCACCATACATCAGCTCCATCATGGCACGGTCACGCACCGACAGTGGATCGTTCTCATCCACTTCGAGTAGCTGACCAACTTCATCCACATCTAAGTTCTTCGGCAATGGGCGCTGTTTACGTGGAGCAGACACTCCCTTTGCGGGGTTTGCTTGCATCTCACCGCGCAATATTAAGAAATCAAAGAACGAACGGAGTGAAGATAGTCGAGTTGCGATGCTGCTGGCTTTCATGCCATCTCGCATGCCTTTACTGGCTAACTGGCGAACCCAAGCTGCATCGACTTGAGACCAATTATTTAGCCCCAAAGAAACAAGATGTTCGGCCATGCTATGAAGTTGAAGTTTGTAATTACGCTGAGTGTGGAGGCTAAGCCCTCGCTCGCTTCTTAAAAATTCAAAGAAACGATCGAGAGGCTTTTGAATATCACTGGGAAGAGGTGCGTTGGACATGGGTTTTCTCATCAGACTGCCATGAAAGGTTTTCTACCAAATGGCTGACCACCAGCGTCAAATGACGTAAAAATAAGGTGTCCATGTTCGGTTGAAAATGACCGCCGTCGTCACTGGAAAAGGCAATGATTCCCAACGGCTTCTTTCTGATTATAGGCAAGACTGCAAATGAACCGAGCTCTGGGACAGAGTCATCGGAAAACAGCAATGCACGATCCGTCTGCTTCATGCGTCCCAAAAAGGCGTCTTTCCCATTAAAGTGATTCGTCGCAAAACGCTGGTACTGCTCTTGTTCCAAATGATGGTTCTTATCTGGACATTCAAAAATTTTCATCCAGCCCTTCAAGCCTAAGTCTTTGGATTTTTGCTCAATGCAATGCGCAACTTGAGTCAAGTTGTCACAATTAAGCACCTGTTGCTGCAAATCCATAAACTCGTGAAACGTGCGATCATTGTTCGCCGCAAGTGACATAAGCTGAGTGATTTCTTCTTCCAATTCTTCAATGCGTTGACGATGGCGATTCAGCTGAACTTCGACCAATGAAACCGCACCTTGTTGTTGGTGTGGAATCGATAAGCGACCAACCAGCTCTGAACGGTGCTGGAAAAAATCAGGGTTATCTTGCAGATATTCGGCAACAATTTCAGCCGTGAGTGCATCCGCTTCTGGATAAGACAAAACGTTTCCTTTTTAGAACATCGGGCTCTGTAGACCCTAACAGCTTAATTGACCGTCAAACACGTGGGTTGCTGGTCCAGTCATATACAGTGGCTTGCCGGGTCCCTGCCAGCGAATTTTTAAATCGCCTCCAGGTAAATGTACGGTGACTTCTTCATCAAGTAAGCCCTGCACAATACCAACGGCAACAGCCCCACAAGCACCACTTCCGCAAGCCTGAGTTTCCCCTGCTCCGCGTTCGTACACTCGCAAATTGACTTCATTGCGGGATACAACCTGCATAAAGCCAGCATTTACTCGCTCAGGGAAGCGTTCATGTGATTCCAGAAGAGGTCCTAAATTATCGACGTCGGCCGTGGATATATCATCAACGACGGTAACCACATGGGGATTACCCATACTTACGGCACCACAAAATAGAGTTTGGTCATCAGCACGCAGAATGTAGGTTTTCTCTTTTTGCTTGGCTTTAAATGGAATTTTAGAAGGTTCAAAAACAGGTTCGCCCATATTGACCGTAACCTGATCGCCATCTTCAATATTGAGCACCATTTTGCCTTTCTTGGTGCTGACGCCTATCGCGTGTTTATTGGTTAAGCCTTTCATTCTGACAAAACGAGCAAAACAACGCGCGCCATTACCACATTGCTCCACTTCGCTACCATCCGCATTGAAAATACGATAATGGAAGTCGGTTTCTGGATCGTAAGGCGCTTCAACCACCAGCAGCTGATCGAACCCAATTCCGGTATAACGATCCGCCAATCGGCGGATCAAATCCGGAGAGAAAAACACATTTTGGGTAATGCAATCCACAACCATGAAGTCGTTACCCAATCCGTGCATTTTAGAAAAATGAAAGTGCATGTGTTTTACATTACTCCGGTAACACTTGTTCCAGTTCCCACAAGCTGCTCAACTCTTCACGTTGACGAACTAAGTGGCTTTGTTTGCCATCAACCATAACTTCCGCAGCTCGTGCACGTGTGTTGTAGTTAGAAGACATCACGAATGCGTAAGCGCCGGCACTGCGAACCGCAAGCAAGTCACCTTGCTCCAGAACCAAAGCTCGGTCTTTACCTAAGAAGTCACCAGTCTCGCAAATCGGACCAACCAAATCATAGTTGGTTGCCTCACCCTCACGCGGTACAACAGGAACGATATCTTGCCATGCTTGATACAGTGCAGGGCGGATCAAGTCGTTCATTGCGGCATCAATAATCGCAAAGTTTTTGTGTTCGGTATGTTTTAGGAATTCAACCTGCGTCAGCAATACACCTGTATTTGCAGCAATCGCACGACCTGGTTCGAAAATCAGCTCCAAGTCAGAGTGGTTCGTTAATCTGCCTAATAATGCTTTGGCGTAATCAGAAGGCTCCGGTGGTAGTTCATCTTTGTATACCACGCCTAAGCCACCACCTACATCAAGGTGCTTAACTTCTATTCCTTCTGCTTTTAGCTGATCAATCAAGCCAAGCAAACGATCGACTGCGTCGATAAAAGGTTCGATATCCGTTAGCTGGGAGCCGATATGACAATCAATACCTTGAATATCTAGGCTATCAAGCGTTTGAGCAAACTTGTAAACGCGCAACGCTTGATCGAAGGCGATACCAAATTTGTTTTCTAGCAAACCTGTAGAAATGTATGGGTGAGTATTAGCGTCTACATCGGGATTAATTCGCAATGAGATTGGTGCTACAACACCCAGCTCTTTCGCTACCTTATTGAGTAGCTCTAGCTCTGGCTCTGACTCGACATTGAAACATTTGATATTCAGTTGCAGCGCACGGCGCATTTCGTCCGCGGTTTTACCCACACCAGAAAAAACAATTTTTGCAGGATCGCCACCAGCAGCGATAACACGCTCTAATTCGCCACGAGATACAATATCAAAACCAGAACCCAGTCTGGCCAATACGTTCAGCACACCTAAGTTGGAGTTTGCTTTCACGGCATAACACACTAGGTGGGGATGATCACCCACTGATTTATCAAACGCGTTCCAATGGCGTTCCAACGTTGCACGTGAGTATACGTATAATGGCGTTCCATATTGATTCGCCAATTCAGTTAATGAGACGTCCTCAGCCCAAAGCTGACCATCATCCTGATAATTAAAGTAATCCAATGTTGTATCCCTGTATTCTTTTATTGCTATTGCGTTTGTTCGTTTTGCTCGGAGTCACTTGGTAAGTAAAGCGCTCCAGTCTGTCCACACCCGGCAAGACCGAGTACCACAAACATTAAAAGTGCCGTGATTGACTTTTTCATGCTGCAATTCGTGATAAATAATTCAATGCCCCCTATAATCGCACCACACTCAGGAAAAGCAATAGGATATAAGAGATGAACGATACTGAATTTCATCAATTAGTGGATGAGCAGCTGCAAACTATCGAAGAAGCCATAGATGATTCAGGCGCGGACATCGATTATGAAACGTCGGGTAACGTTATGACCCTAGAATTTGAAAACCGCTCTCAGATAATCATCAACCGACAAGAGCCTATGCACGAGATTTGGCTTGCTTCAAAATCGGGTGGTTTCCACTTCAAATTACAAGGTAGTGAATGGATTTGCTCGAAGACAGGTATTGAGCTGATCGCCATGGTAAAAGAAGAGTGTGAAAAGCACGCACAAGAATCGATAGATTGGGTATAAACCCAAATACGAGCAATGCAAAAAAGGAGCGCTAAGCGCTCCTTTTTAAGATCTGGGGAAACTCATTCTTTCATGCATTCACTGCATTATTCGAACGATTCTGTGGTGAAGAGTCGCTGCGATAAGGCACAACGTAAGGGTCACCATCTTCAGGATTGATGATTTGATAATACTGAGGCAAGTTAAAATTGATAAACTTGGCGCTAATTTCGAGTTCATCCTGATTTGACGTATAGAAGCGGTTAACGTTACTGATCATCTCGTCTTTGTCACCGCTAAACTGGTGATAAACTTCCACTCGGTTCGCTTCATCCAACACATAGATATTAAAACCTTTAACAGTGTCTTCGAAGAAAAACTGAATCAAGCCCTCGCTGGCAAAACTATCGACGACATCTGGCATCTGATAATCCTGCTCTTTGTCGAGCATCATCAACGGCGAACCTTTCAGTTTATTGGTCGAAATACTGCTGTAGAAATCAACAGAATTTTCAAGCTTCTGAACTGAAACACCACGGCGCTCAAAAAACAACCCATACATTTGTTCGCCAATTCGAATGGCTTTAAAGCGACGACGTTTCTCTTGCTCTACAGGCTTCAAACGTAACTCTATGCACTCAGCCAAAAGCTGGTACACCATGTTACGCATAACACCCCGCAAATTTTTGCTATAACAAAATACGTCGACTGATTCTGGCGGCAACGCATCTTGGTGCATTTTTCCTAGGACGGTTTTTAAAGCATCCAAGATCGCCGTTTCACCCGTGAAATGTAATGTTCGAACTTCATGCCATGAATTGCGATACACCAAGTCTACACTGCCGACTAAGCTTCGGTGCTCTTCTCCAAAACTAAAAATATCAATATCTTTCAAGTCAACTTTGAGCGATTTGCCCTTCAATTCAACAGTAGGGTCGTTTTCAAAATTGATGAACATGGCGAGCTGACTAATTTCACAGGGGCTACCCAGAGCTTCCATTGTAGGACGACGTTTGTGCAACGAGAACGTGTTACGCAAATCACTGACCATTTGGTAGAACTTATCGATATCTAATTCCGCTTCTCGCACTACGGAGTGCAAACGCGTCGACTCGGTTATCAAACCATTAAAGAAAGACCACGCGACCAATTTACTCAGGTATTCATTATGTTCTAGGTATTTTTGACCAATGATGGCGCTTGGATCTAAAGGCTGTTTATAAAGATACCAACCTTGTTTATTTGTTCGACCAGGTGATACTTGAATAAAACTTAAATCAGCCTCGTGCAAATCAGGAGAAATCTGAGGATTGAGTAAGGTAACCTTGCCAGGTAACACCTCAAAAGCAGCGTAAAGCTTACGCGCAAGTATGCTGATGTCTTGCGGGCTGATGGCTGAAGTAATGTCGTTTCGACGCGCAAACTGAATTAAGTTGCGATAACTCAGCATCAGAGCATCCAGCAATTCGTGGTGAACCACTTTCACTTGCTCGACTTTCCAATTGCGGCGGTCATCCAGCTCTTCAACCACACTGTCTGACCACTGCCAACGCTTCACCATGTCGCCCAGAGCTTCTCGTCGCCATGCGACCGACCCTACTCCGGGTTCACGTGATAGCTTTTCGTGAGTTTTTAAATAAAAACAGCGACGAACCAAATCTAAACGGCGCTGATCATTCACTCGCTCTAAATAGCGCGTGACTTTCTCAAGCATCAAATAATACGCATCCATTCCGTAGAGATCGGGCTCATGAGAAAAGAATCGGCGCTTAGAATCAATACAAAGGAGGCGAGTTGCTGGGTATTCCCAAGAATAGGCTTCCAGAAGAATCGCTTTTAAAACCGATTTATACGGCGAATCGATACTTTTGTATAACTGCCACAAATTGGAGCCAAAATATTCTTCAGCAGGAATGCGATCGAGCTGACCAAAATCGATCCACTCATTACGATCTATCTCACCATTTTTGACGAGCTTTTCAACGTAATCATCATACGCTTCCTCCATTTCTGGAGGCACAACTTGCCAAAGTAATCTTTGTCCAGCCAGCCTTACGGCAGAACGGTAAAACTCATCAAGCAATAACAAGTGTTGTGAGGAACCACAGTTGTCCCCTGTCATCTCTTCCGAGCGATTGCTTCGAAAACGCTCTTCATCCATCAGAAAAAAGTTGGCTTCTACGCCTAAGTTTTTTGCCCAATCGGTGATCAATAAGCACTTATTGGTCAAATTATCTCTGTCGTGTTTGGGCATCGATGGCGATACACACACCCAGACATCCAAATCGCTAGATGTACTCTGTCCGATAGAGGACGTACTGCCCATGGTGTAGAGCGCTAGAATTCCAGGTTCGTTTGATGTTTCCAACGATTCGCCTAGCGTCAGCTCCGTATCATCAACAAACTGCTGCTGTGTTTGATTTAATGAGAAGCCCAAAATGCCATAGGGAACGTGACTTTCGAGATAACCAGGAATGGACGGATGATTAAAGTGAAGGAGAGCAGGCAGTAAATGGAATACGCGTTGACTTTGCGTATCCATCAGAGCCAATGCTCGATCAATACGCTGCTGATTCAACAAATCCAATCTGTGAACAAGAGTTTCGGTAAATGCCTGCAAGGGGGTGATTCCTTGATATGTAAGTTAAATTGATGTTTTTGTTCAAAGTGCATTCACAATCGCCACAAAAACGTGATCAATTTAACACTTTAATGTTCAAGGGTAAAGAATAAGCGTATATCCTGAACTCCTGCTTTCTTCCTTTTCCTACATATTGCCCTGCCGCATTAAGTGTCATCCCTTCTACCATATAGTAATAATAGACCTAAGAACATTTGAGATCCCGATCACATATATTTTTCTTAATATCGAGATCGATAGCCACACAGACTATAGGTGTGACGAAACAGTAATACTTTACTAAGCACAGTGGTAGGATTAGCGCATCCGATTGACCTATATGGAAACATTATGTCCGAAAGAGCTCCCATTCGCATCGCAACGAGAAAAAGTCCACTTGCCCTTTGGCAGGCACATTTCGTCAAAGATTCTTTGCAAGCGGCACACCCAGGTTTAGACGTTGAGTTGGTAACCATGGTTACCAAGGGAGACATTATCTTGGACACCCCTCTTGCGAAGGTGGGTGGTAAAGGGTTATTCGTCAAAGAGCTCGAAGTGGCGATGCTAGAAGGTCGTGCCGACCTCGCTGTTCACTCGATGAAAGACGTCCCAGTAGATTTTCCTGAAGGTTTAGGGCTGGTTACAATTTGCGAACGAGAAGATCCACGTGATGCTTTCGTATCCAACACATTCGCTTCCATTGACGACCTACCGCAAGGTGCTGTCGTTGGAACTTGCAGTTTACGCCGTCAATGTCAGTTGAAAGAATACAGACCAGACCTCCATATCAAAGAGCTTCGGGGTAATGTCGGAACTCGATTAGGCAAGCTGGACGCGGGGGAATACGATGCAATCATTCTCGCAGCGGCGGGGCTAAAGCGTCTGAAATTGGAAGAGCGCATACGCAGTGTCATTGAACCAGAACAATCACTTCCGGCGGTTGGGCAGGGAGCAGTGGGTATCGAGTGTCGGTTAGACGACGACCACCTAATTAAGTTATTGGAGCCTTTGAATCACCCGGAAACGGCGAATAGAGTTGCTGCAGAGCGTGCAATGAACTTGACTCTCGAAGGTGGGTGTCAGGTTCCAATTGGTAGCTACTCTCTTATCAATGGTGATGAGATCTGGCTGAGAGCACTTGTTGGTGAACCCGATGGTTCCAAAGTCGTGCGCGGAGAGATTAAAGGTCCCGTCGTTAAAGCGCATGAGTTGGGTGTCACCCTAGCGAATCAACTTCTTGACCAAGGTGCAAAAGATATTCTGGAGCGCCTATATCAGGATCATGAATAAGTCGGCTTTATGGCGGTATTAGTCACCCGGCCGGGACAAGATGGCATCGAGTTGTGTGAAGCGATTCAAGCGCAGCACACTGATGCCATACATCACCCACTCATTCAATTCCAATCTTCTGACGATATCCAATCACTACCTAGTAAGCTTCACAACGCCGATATTGTTATCGCCGTCAGCCAACACGCTGTTCATTACACTCAAGAAATACTCAAAGAACAGCAAGCCAAGTGGCCAGCGAGCGTGTCATACCTTGCCATTGGTCAAAAAACCGCATACAAATTAGGCAAAGTGACCCAACAAAAAGTACACTATCCGACAATCAGCGATAGTGAACACTTTCTGCAATTGCCTCAATTACAAAACGTTTCTCAGCTTTCTATAGTGATTTTGAGGGGGAACAGTGGCAGAGAGTTGATTTTTGAATCGCTGTCGAATAAGAATGCGAGTGTCGAATATGCAGAAGTTTATCAACGACACCCAATTCCTTTTAATTCGGAAGATTCTATTCAATATTGGCGTAGCCGCAATGTTGATACTTTGATTCTCACGAGTAGCGAACAACTCAGCTACCTAGAGCAATCAATGTCGAAAATTCAAAAAGATTGGCTACATACTTTAAGCCTTTTAGTGCCAAGCCAACGGATAGCTATTCTCGCCAGAGAGCTGGGATATCAAAATATCGTGAATACAGGCAGCGCAGCAAATTCGGACTTGCTGAATGCAGTTAGCAAGAAATAAAACAGGACAAGAGCATGGTAAGTAAAAAAAACAACAACGAGCACATTGAACCTGAAGAAACAAAAGAAGAGACAGCAGAACCGACGGAAACGGTAACGGAATCTTCACAAAATAAAGAAGCCGACAAACCTCAAGTCAAAGAACATGAGCCTGTTAAGTTTGAAGAAAAACAGGGCAAGAGAGGCGTCAAGCTTGGTACGATTGCGATCATTCTTTCGCTTATATTTGGAGGTGGTCTTACCTACCTTATTCAGCAAAAGACACAGCAACAAGAACAAGAAATAGCCAAGCTAAAAGCGCAATTTAAAGCAACCCAAACGAACCTAGCTCAAGAGTTAGATTCCGTTAAAAGCGAAACAGCCGCTCTCAACCGTCACACGGTTAACCGCACCAAAGTAGAGCTTGAACAACAACAAAAGAGCATCGAAAGCCTTCAACTCGCCTTAGCCGATGTAAAGGGACGTCGACCAAATGACTGGCTGCTAGCCGAATCCGATTATTTGGTGAAACTGGCAGGTAGAAAGTTGTTCTTAGAACACGATATTGTTAGCGCAACCAAATTGATGGAAAGTGCTGACCAGCGCATTGCAGCGCTTAATGACCCTAGCTTGGTTCCTTTAAGAAGAGCAATGGCAAATGACATCACCAATTTACGAGCACTGCCATTAATCGACCGAGACGGCTTGGTCATTGCATTAACTAGCTTGCAACTTCAAGTCGATGGTTTACCTCTCGCTAATGCCATTCTTCCTGAAGCGCCAGTAGTTGAGCAACAAGAAGTCTCAACCGATATCAATGACTGGCAGCAAAATTTGATGACATCCTTAGGCGAGTTTTCTGAGCAATTCATTACCTTCCGCACTCGAGATGGCAATGTTATCCCCCTTCTGTCACCAGAACAGCATTTCTACTTGCGTGAAAATATTAAGGCGAAGCTAGAAACGGCGATGAAAGGTGTATACACCGAACAAGGAGAAGTTTTCTCCACGGCACTAAAAGTCGCTCATGAATGGTCAACGCAATTCTTTAATTTGGATGATCCCGCTGTTCAGAAATTTAACCAACGTATAGCCGCTTTGGGCAAACAAAACATCCAAGTAAATTACCCAGTAAAATTGGAAACACAGGAACTCCTTTCTGACGTTATTTCAGAGCGCTTGCGCCGAGAGATGACCACCATTATTACGGAGGAGGCTAAATGATTCGTGCAATTTTTCTATTCGTAATTCTAGGAATAGGCCTCTACGCCGGAACTCAGTTTTCTGGACAGCAAGGATATGTCTTAATTTCTATTGCCGACAAAACAATAGAAATGAGCGTGACTACCCTGGTGATTTTTATCATTGGCATTCTTGCTGCGCTATTTGGTTTGGAATACCTCATTAAGAAACTCCTTTATACCAGCAGTGCGACTTGGAATTGGTTTAGTGTACGCAAGATGAAACGAGCTCGTCGCTATACAAACGAGGGCATCATCATGCTTTTAGAAGGTGATTGGAAAGGAGCCGAGAAAAAAGTCACCCGCTGGGCAAATCATCACGACATGCCAATGCTTTGTTATCTCGTTGCTTCAGAAGCCGCGCAAGGGCTTGGTGACAAGAGTAAACGCGATCACTACTTAGGCTTAGCTTCAAAACAAGAAAACTCAGATCTTGCTGTAGAGCTGACAAGAGCGAAGCAGCTAGTAAGAGACTCTCAGTATGAATTGGCTTTAGATACCCTGCATTCACTACGCGATCGCTACACTGGTAATCCCATTGTGGCAGAGCTTCTTAAAACCGTTTATGAAGAACTGGCGCTATGGCAGAACACCATTGATCTATTGCCACAACTAAAGAAAGCTAAGCTCATTGACCCAATAGAACACGACTCTTTGATGTTGAAAGCACAATGCGGGTTACTTGCCGACGTTGCCCAACAAAAAGGCAGCGAAGGCTTACTTGCTTATTGGAATGGACTCCCTAAAAAGGCTCGTCAGGGCGAAACACTTGTCCATTGCCTATTAGAGCAACTTATCGAGCGTAAAGCCGATTCGCAAGCCTATATCATCGTACGGGATAGATTGAAAAAGCAACCAGACGACAAACTCTATTCACTTATCTCTGAAATGAACTTACCAGACCTGCACCCAGCAGTTGTTCTTCTTCAAGGAGCACTGCAAAAGGATGGTGAAAGCGCTATTGTCCACAGTACACTTGCCCAATTACTGATGCGCCAGGAAAACTGGTCTGAGGCACAGCATCACTTCGAGCAAGCACTGAAGTTACGACAAGACATTTCAGATTACGCTTATTTAGCTGACGTCTTAGAGAAGCAGCAACTAACGCAAGCAGCTGGAGACGTCTCTCGTAAGGCACTTTCGTTGATAGACAATAAGTCTTAATCTAAACATCTGATTCGTATTCTTAAAGCCAGCGATAAGTCGCTGGCTTTGTTTTTTCTAACTATCGCTCTATTCGCCCTCTCGTCTGCAAATCCAAATTATACTCCTTCCACTATCAAATTCGGCTAATCCAACAATACGCTCTACGAACGCTACTTATTATTAAGAGCCAAAGGCAGCCAGTAGTTAAAATCCATTCGTCTGCAGGTCGGATAAACCTCTTCAAACGAAGATTGCTAGTGAATGCTTTTGAATAGAGGTAAGTGGTAAGGCTCTCACACGACCGGGGCTCGTTCGGCCGTAGGTCGAATATGCCTTTCCTAAACGCAAAAAACCTCAGCATTTCTGCTGAGGTTTCTTAAATAAATGGCGGAGTGGCTGGGGTCGCACACGACCGGGACTCGTTCGACCGTAGGTCGAATATACCTTCCCTAAACGCAAAAACCTCAGTATTTCTGCTGAGGCATCTCAAATAAATGGCGAAGTGGCTGGGGTCGCACACGACCGGGACTCGTTTGACCGTAGGTCAAATATACCTTTCCTAAACGCAAAAAACCTCAGCACTTCTGCTGAGGTTTCTCAAATAAATGGCGGATTGGCTGGGGTCGCATACGACCGGGACTCGTTCGAACGTGGGACGAATATACCTTTCTTAAATAAATGGCGGAGTGGCTGGGGTCGCACGCAACCGGGACTCGTTCGACCGCAGGTCGAATATACCTTCCCTAAATACAAAAAACCTCAGCATGTCTGCTGAGGTTTCTTAAACAAATGGCGGAGTGGACGGGACTCGAACCCGCGACCCCCGGCGTGACAGGCCGGTATTCTAACCAACTGAACTACCACTCCGCAGTGGTATCTCTTACTAAATAAAGTCTTATGGTTAGATTGCTTTATTTAGTTTTGCCTTCAGATTTTTCAAAATCTGAAAACAAGGAAACAAGCCTGGCGATGTCCTACTCTCACATGGGGAAACCCCACACTACCATCGGCGCTATTGCGTTTCACTTCTGAGTTCGGCATGGAGTCAGGTGGGTCCACAACGCTATGGTCGCCAAGCAAATTCTTAATCTGGAAAGCTGTTTTTTTAGTTCTGATTCTTACACATTCAATCTGTTCTTATCTGAGCCCACAAAACCCCTTGGGTGTTGTATGGTTAAGCCTCACGGGCAATTAGTACAGGTTAGCTCAACGCCTCACAACGCTTACACACCCTGCCTATCAACGTTCTGGTCTCGAACAACCCTTTAGGACACTTAAAGTGTCAGGGAAGACTCATCTCAGGGCTCGCTTCCCGCTTAGATGCTTTCAGCGGTTATCGATTCCGAACTTAGCTACCGGGCAATGCCATTGGCATGACAACCCGAACACCAGAGGTTCGTCCACTCCGGTCCTCTCGTACTAGGAGCAGCCCCCTTCAATCTTCCAACGCCCACGGCAGATAGGGACCGAACTGTCTCACGACGTTCTAAACCCAGCTCGCGTACCACTTTAAATGGCGAACAGCCATACCCTTGGGACCGACTTCAGCCCCAGGATGTGATGAGCCGACATCGAGGTGCCAAACACCGCCGTCGATATGAACTCTTGGGCGGTATCAGCCTGTTATCCCCGGAGTACCTTTTATCCGTTGAGCGATGGCCCTTCCATTCAGAACCACCGGATCACTATGACCTGCTTTCGCACCTGCTCGAATTGTCATTCTCGCAGTCAAGCGGGCTTATGCCATTGCACTAACCACACGATGTCCAACCGTGTTTAGCCCACCTTCGTGCTCCTCCGTTACTCTTTGGGAGGAGACCGCCCCAGTCAAACTACCCACCAGGCACTGTCCTCACCCCAGATAATGGGGCCAAGTTAGAACATCAAAGCTACAAGGGTGGTATTTCAAGGACGGCTCCACCATATCTAGCGACATGGTTTCAAAGCCTCCCACCTATCCTACACATGTAGGTTCAATGTTCAGTGCCAAGCTGTAGTAAAGGTTCACGGGGTCTTTCCGTCTAGCCGCGGGTACACTGCATCTTCACAGCGATTTCAATTTCACTGAGTCTCGGGTGGAGACAGCGTGGCCATCATTACGCCATTCGTGCAGGTCGGAACTTACCCGACAAGGAATTTCGCTACCTTAGGACCGTTATAGTTACGGCCGCCGTTTACCGGGGCTTCGATCAAGAGCTTCGTCCGAAGACTAACCCCATCAATTAACCTTCCGGCACCGGGCAGGCGTCACACCGTATACGTCATCTTACGATTTTGCACAGTGCTGTGTTTTTAATAAACAGTTGCAGCCACCTGGTATCTGCGACTCCTAATAGCTCCATCCGCGAGGGACTTCACCGTCAAGAGCGTACCTTCTCCCGAAGTTACGGTACCATTTTGCCTAGTTCCTTCACCCGAGTTCTCTCAAGCGCCTTGGTATTCTCTACCCGACCACCTGTGTCGGTTTGGGGTACGATTCCTTACAATCTGAAGCTTAGAGGCTTTTCCTGGAAGCATGGCATCAATGACTTCACTGCCGTAGCAGCTCGACGTCGTGTCTCAGCCTTAATGACGGTCCGGATTTACCTAAACCATCAGCCTACGCACTTGAACCTGGACAACCATCGCCGGCCCACTTAGCCTTCTCCGTCCCCCCATCGCAATTGTAAGAAGTACGGGAATATTAACCCGTTTCCCATCGACTACGCTTTTCAGCCTCGCCTTAGGGGTCGACTTACCCTGCCCCGATTAACGTTGGACAGGAACCCTTGGTCTTCCGGCGAGGGAGTTTTTCACTCCCTTTATCGTTACTCATGTCAGCATTCGCACTTCTGATACCTCCAGCAGCCCTTACAGACCACCTTCAACGGCTTACAGAACGCTCCCCTACCCCGCAATCAAAAGATTGCAGCCGCAGCTTCGGTTTACTACTTAGCCCCGTTACATCTTCCGCGCATACGACTCGACCAGTGAGCTATTACGCTTTCTTTAAATGATGGCTGCTTCTAAGCCAACATCCTGGCTGTCTGAGCCTTCCCACATCGTTTCCCACTTAGTAGTAATTTGGGACCTTAGCTGGCGGTCTGGGTTGTTTCCCTCTCCACGACGGACGTTAGCACCCGCCGTGTGTCTCCGGATAGTACTTACTGGTATTCGGAGTTTGCAAAGGGTTGGTAAGTCGGGATGACCCCCTAGCCTTAACAGTGCTCTACCCCCAGTAGTATTCGTCCGAGGCGCTACCTAAATAGCTTTCGGGGAGAACCAGCTATCTCCAGGTTTGATTGGCCTTTCACCCCTAGCCACAAGTCATCCGCTAATTTTTCAACATTAGTCGGTTCGGTCCTCCAGTTGATGTTACTCAACCTTCAACCTGCCCATGGCTAGATCACCTGGTTTCGGGTCTATATCCAGAGACTGAACGCCCAGTTAAGACTCGGTTTCCCTACGGCTCCCCTAAACGGTTAACCTTGCCACTGAATATAAGTCGCTGACCCATTATACAAAAGGTACGCAGTCACACCACAAAGGTGCTCCTACTGCTTGTACGTACACGGTTTCAGGTTCTATTTCACTCCCCTCACAGGGGTTCTTTTCGCCTTTCCCTCACGGTACTGGTTCACTATCGGTCAGTCAGTAGTATTTAGCCTTGGAGGATGGTCCCCCCATATTCAGACAGGATATCACGTGTCCCGCCTTACTCGATTTCACTCAATGTGCGTTGTCGGTTACGGGGCTATCACCCTGTATCGCGTCCCTTTCCAGAGACTTCACCTGACGCACAAAAAGCTTAAGGGCTAACCCAATTTCGCTCGCCGCTACTTTCGGGATCTCGGTTGATTTCTCTTCCTCGGGGTACTTAGATGTTTCAGTTCCCCTGGTTTGCCTCCTGCTGCTATGTATTCACAACAGGATACTTACTTATGTAAGTGGGTTTCCCCATTCGGAAATCGTAGACTCAAGTGGCTTTTACTGCCTAATCTACGCTTATCGCAAGTTAATACGTCCTTCGTCGCCTCTGACTGCCAAGGCATCCACCGTGTACGCTTAGTCACTTAACCATACAACCCCAAAAGGTTTCTGTATGGCAAACAACCAAGGTTTATCGTTGTCTCTTTATTATGAGCGAGACAACACTTCGATTTTGCCGGACTCAAATATGTTTTCACTTTCGTGAAAACCCAAGAACACTTGAATGTGTGTTGGTACCTAAATGAACAAGTCATCTAGGATTTGAGAACTTTTAATTTGAATAACAACGCTTATCCGTAGATAAGGGGATTGTTGTTATTCGTCAGCTTTCCAAATTGTTAAAGAGCGATGCCACTTTCTATCGAAAGATATGCATTTTCTAAAGATTTTCAGTGCGCAAATTAGGCGACAAAAATCCGAACCAGCAGCAAGAGTTTGATGTGGTTTGGATTAAAATTCCAAAAATATTTAGAGAATGGTGGGCGATACCGGGCTCGAACCAGTGACCCCCTGCTTGTAAGGCAGGTGCTCTCCCAACTGAGCTAATCGCCCACATATATTTTGATTTCCTGTGGCAGGAAATGGTGGGTCGTGCAGGATTCGAACCTGCGACCAATTGATTAAAAGTCAACTGCTCTACCAACTGAGCTAACGACCCAATGGTATCCCGTAGGGGAGTCGAACCCCTGTTACCGCCGTGAAAGGGCGGTGTCCTAGGCCTCTAGACGAACGGGACACTAGTATGAACGTATGGGAACGTTCATTTCTCTTTTCTACATAAACCGTATCAATCTGTGTGGGTACTCATCGCGATAATCATCGTATAAGGAGGTGATCCAGCCCCAGGTTCCCCTAGGGCTACCTTGTTACGACTTCACCCCAGTCATGAACCACAAAGTGGTAAGCGTCCCCCCGAAGGTTAAACTACCTACTTCTTTTGCAGCCCACTCCCATGGTGTGACGGGCGGTGTGTACAAAACGGAACGTATTCACCGTGGCATTCTGATCCACGATTACTAGCGATTCCGACTTCATGGAGTCGAGTTGCAGACTCCAATCCGGACTACGACGCACTTTTTGGGATTCGCTCACCATCGCTGGTTGTACCGCCCTCTGTATGCGCCATTGTAGCACGTGTGTAGCCCTACTCGTAGGCTATGATGACTTGACGTCGTCCCCACCTTCCTCCGGTTTATCACCGGCAGTCTCCCTGGAGTTCCCACCATTACGTGCTGGCAAACAAGGATAAGGGTTGCGCTCGTTGCGGGACTTAACCCAACATTTCACAACACGAGCTGACGACAGCCATGCAGCACCTGTCTCATAGTTCCCGAAGGCACCAAAGCATCTCTGCTAAGTTCTATGGATGTCAAGAGTAGGTAAGGTTCTTCGCGTTGCATCGAATTAAACCACATGCTCCACCGCTTGTGCGGTACCCGTCAATTCATTTGAGTTTTAATCTTGCGACCGTACTCCCCAGGCGGTCTACTTAACGCGTTAGCTCCGAAAGCCACGGCTCAAGTACCACAACCTCCAAGTAGACATCGTTTACGGCGTGGACTACCAGGGTATCTAATCCTGTTTGCTCCCCACGCTTTCGCATCTGAGTGTCAGTATCTGTCCAGGGTACGCCTTCGCCACTGGTATTCCTTCAGATCTCTACGCATTTCACCGCTACACCTGAAATTCTACCCCCTCTACAGTACTCTAGCCTGCCAGTTTCAAATGCGGTTCCGAGGTTGAGCCGGCTTTCACATCTGACTTAACAAACCACCTGCATGCGCTTTACGCCCAGTAATTCCGATTAACGCTCGCACCCTCCGTATTACCGCGGCTGCTGGCACGGAGTTAGCCGGTGCTTCTTCTGCAGCTAACGTCAAGATATGAAGCTATTAACTTCACACCCTTCCTCACTGCTGAAAGTACTTTACAACCCGAAAGCCTTCTTCATACACGCGGCATGGCTGCATCAGGCTTGCGCCCATTGTGCAATATTCCCCACTGCTGCCTCCCGTAGGAGTCTGGACCGTGTCTCAGTTCCAGTGTGGCTGATCATCCTCTCAGACCAGCTAGGGATCGTCGCCTTGGTGAGCCTTTACCTCACCAACTAGCTAATCCCACCTGGGCATATCCTGACGCGAGAGGCCCGAAGGTCCCCCTCTTTGGCCCGAAGGCGTTATGCGGTATTAGCCATCGTTTCCAATGGTTATCCCCCACATCAGGGCAATTTCCCAGGCATTACTCACCCGTCCGCCGCTCGACGCCGAATAGCAAGCTATTCTCGTTTCCGCTCGACTTGCATGTGTTAGGCCTGCCGCCAGCGTTCAATCTGAGCCATGATCAAACTCTTCAATTTAAGATTTTGTTCGGCTCAATGAATACTGACTTCAAACTACGTATGTAATTTAAAGCTATTATCGTTCCAACAGAACGATAATGAATTGACTGTGCCAAGACCGAAGTCTTGATTGGTCACTCAGTTCATTGAAACCTAAATTGTTTCCAAAGAAACTATTTGGATTATCATCAACGAGTGCCCACACAGATTGATAGGTCTATATTGTTAAAGAGCTTTGCTTTCAGTGTGTTACCACTTAGGCAGGACGCGTATAATACGCGACTGACTTTGGAAGTCAACATAAAATTCTAAACTTTTGTTTAAAACCTTATGGTGACTGAACTCAATAGAGTTCAATCAAAATCAAAGCCTGGCGATGTCCTACTCTCACATGGGGAAACCCCACACTACCATCGGCGCTATTGCGTTTCACTTCTGAGTTCGGCATGGAAATCAGGTGGGTCCACAACGCTATGGTCGCCAAGCAAATTCTTAATCTGGAAAGCTGTTTTTTTAGTTCTGATTCTTACACATTCAATCTGTTCTTATCTGAGCCCACAAAACCCCTTGGGTGTTGTATGGTTAAGCCTCACGGGCAATTAGTACAGGTTAGCTCAACGCCTCACAACGCTTACACACCCTGCCTATCAACGTTCTGGTCTCGAACAACCCTTTAGGACACTTAAAGTGTCAGGGAAGACTCATCTCAGGGCTCGCTTCCCGCTTAGATGCTTTCAGCGGTTATCGATTCCGAACTTAGCTACCGGGCAATGCCATTGGCATGACAACCCGAACACCAGAGGTTCGTCCACTCCGGTCCTCTCGTACTAGGAGCAGCCCCTTCAATCTTCCAACGCCCACGGCAGATAGGGACCGAACTGTCTCACGACGTTCTAAACCCAGCTCGCGTACCACTTTAAATGGCGAACAGCCATACCCTTGGGACCGACTTCAGCCCCAGGATGTGATGAGCCGACATCGAGGTGCCAAACACCGCCGTCGATATGAACTCTTGGGCGGTATCAGCCTGTTATCCCCGGAGTACCTTTTATCCGTTGAGCGATGCTACCTTCCATTCAGAACCACCGGATCACTATGACCTGCTTTCGCACCTGCTCGAATTGTCATTCTCGCAGTCAAGCGGGCTTATGCCATTGCACTAACCACACGATGTCCAACCGTGTTTAGCCCACCTTCGTGCTCCTCCGTTACTCTTTGGGAGGAGACCGCCCCAGTCAAACTACCCACCAGGCACTGTCCTCACCCCAGATAATGGGTACAAGTTAGAACATCAAAGCTACAAGGGTGGTATTTCAAGGACGGCTCCACCATATCTAGCGACATGGTTTCAAAGCCTCCCACCTATCCTACACATGTAGGTTCAATGTTCAGTGCCAAGCTGTAGTAAAGGTTCACGGGGTCTTTCCGTCTAGCCGCGGGTACACTGCATCTTCACAGCGATTTCAATTTCACTGAGTCTCGGGTGGAGACAGCGTACCATCATTACGCCATTCGTGCAGGTCGGAACTTACCCGACAAGGAATTTCGCTACCTTAGGACCGTTATAGTTACGTACCGCCGTTTACCAGGGCTTCGATCAAGAGCTTCGTCCGAAGACTAACCCCATCAATTAACCTTCCGGCACCGGGCAGGCGTCACACCGTATACGTCATCTTACGATTTTGCACAGTGCTGTGTTTTTAATAAACAGTTGCAGCCACCTGGTATCTGCGACTCCTAATAGCTCCATCCGCGAGGGACTTCACCGTCAAGAGCGTACCTTCTCCCGAAGTTACGGTACCATTTTGCCTAGTTCCTTCACCCGAGTTCTCTCAAGCGCCTTGGTATTCTCTACCCGACCACCTGTGTCGGTTTGGGGTACGATTCCTTACAATCTGAAGCTTAGAGGCTTTTCCTGGAAGCATGGCATCAATGACTTCACTGCCGTAGCAGCTCGACGTCGTGTCTCAGCCTTAATGACGGTCCGGATTTACCTAAACCATCAGCCTACGCACTTGAACCTGGACAACCATCGCCGCGCCACTTAGCCTTCTCCGTCCCCCCATCGCAATTGTAAGAAGTACGGGAATATTAACCCGTTTCCCATCGACTACGCTTTTCAGCCTCGCCTTAGGGGTCGACTTACCCTGCCCCGATTAACGTTGGACAGGAACCCTTGGTCTTCCGGCGAGGGAGTTTTTCACTCCCTTTATCGTTACTCATGTCAGCATTCGCACTTCTGATACCTCCAGCAGCCCTTACAGACCACCTTCAACGGCTTACAGAACGCTCCCCTACCCCGCAATCAAAAGATTGCAGCCGCAGCTTCGGTTTACTACTTAGCCCCGTTACATCTTCCGCGCATACGACTCGACCAGTGAGCTATTACGCTTTCTTTAAATGATGGCTGCTTCTAAGCCAACATCCTGGCTGTCTGAGCCTTCCCACATCGTTTCCCACTTAGTAGTAATTTGGGACCTTAGCTGGCGGTCTGGGTTGTTTCCCTCTCCACGACGGACGTTAGCACCCGCCGTGTGTCTCCGGATAGTACTTACTGGTATTCGGAGTTTGCAAAGGGTTGGTAAGTCGGGATGACCCCCTAGCCTTAACAGTGCTCTACCCCCAGTAGTATTCGTCCGAGGCGCTACCTAAATAGCTTTCGGGGAGAACCAGCTATCTCCAGGTTTGATTGGTACTTTCACCCCTAGCCACAAGTCATCCGCTAATTTTTCAACATTAGTCGGTTCGGTCCTCCAGTTGATGTTACTCAACCTTCAACCTGCCCATGGCTAGATCACCTGGTTTCGGGTCTATATCCAGAGACTGAACGCCCAGTTAAGACTCGGTTTCCCTACGGCTCCCCTAAACGGTTAACCTTGCCACTGAATATAAGTCGCTGACCCATTATACAAAAGGTACGCAGTCACACCACAAAGGTGCTCCTACTGCTTGTACGTACACGGTTTCAGGTTCTATTTCACTCCCCTCACAGGGGTTCTTTTCGCCTTTCCCTCACGGTACTGGTTCACTATCGGTCAGTCAGTAGTATTTAGCCTTGGAGGATGGTCCCCCCATATTCAGACAGGATATCACGTGTCCCGCCTTACTCGATTTCACTCAATGTGCGTTGTCGGTTACGGGGCTATCACCCTGTATCGCGTCCCTTTCCAGAGACTTCACCTGACGCACAAAAAGCTTAAGGGCTAACCCAATTTCGCTCGCCGCTACTTTCGGGATCTCGGTTGATTTCTCTTCCTCGGGGTACTTAGATGTTTCAGTTCCCCCGGTTTGCCTCCTGCTGCTATGTATTCACAACAGGATACTTACTTATGTAAGTGGGTTTCCCCATTCGGAAATCGTAGACTCAAGTGGCTTTTACTGCCTAATCTACGCTTATCGCAAGTTAATACGTCCTTCGTCGCCTCTGACTGCCAAGGCATCCACCGTGTACGCTTAGTCACTTAACCATACAACCCCAAAAGGTTTCTGTATGGCAAACAACCAAGGTTTATCGTTGTCTCTTTATTATGAGCGAGACAACACTTCGATTTTGCCGGACTCAAATATGTTTTCACTTTCGTGAAAACCCAAGAACACTTGAATGTGTGTTGGTACCTAAATGAACAAGTCATCTAGGATTTGAGAACTTTTAATTTGAATAACAACGCTTATCCGAAGATAAGGGGATTGTTGTTATTCGTCAGCTTTCCAAATTGTTAAAGAGCGTGATTCGTTAAGAACCATTTCTAAATATTCTGTATTAAGAAAATACTTAAAGATGGTGGAGCTAAGCAGGATCGAACTGCTGACCTCCTGCGTGCAAGGCAGGCGCTCTCCCAGCTGAGCTATAGCCCCATCAATAATGTTGCTGGAATCTTGCTTTTGGCAAGATTGGTGGGTCTGAGTGGACTTGAACCACCGACCTCCCGCTTATCAGGCGAGCGCTCTAACCAGCTGAGCTACAGACCCAACATTACTCTTAACTGTTATAAACCGTATCAATCTGTGTGGGTACTCATCGCGACAATCATCGTATAAGGAGGTGATCCAGCCCCAGGTTCCCCTAGGGCTACCTTGTTACGACTTCACCCCAGTCATGAACCACAAAGTGGTAAGCGTCCCCCCGAAGGTTAAACTACCTACTTCTTTTGCAGCCCACTCCCATGGTGTGACGGGCGGTGTGTACAAGGCCCGGGAACGTATTCACCGTGGCATTCTGATCCACGATTACTAGCGATTCCGACTTCATGGAGTCGAGTTGCAGACTCCAATCCGGACTACGACGCACTTTTTGGGATTCGCTCACCATCGCTGGTTGTACGCCCTCTGTATGCGCCATTGTAGCACGTGTGTAGCCCTACTCGTAAGAGTATGATGACTTGACGTCGTCCCCACCTTCCTCCGGTTTATCACCGGCAGTCTCCCTGGAGTTCCCACCATTACGTGCTGGCAAACAAGGATAAGGGTTGCGCTCGTTGCGGGACTTAACCCAACATTTCACAACACGAGCTGACGACAGCCATGCAGCACCTGTCTCAGAGTTCCCGAAGGCACCAAAACATCTCTGCTAAGTTCTCTGGATGTCAAGAGTAGGTAAGGTTCTTCGCGTTGCATCGAATTAAACCACATGCTCCACCGCTTGTGCGGCCCGTCAATTCATTTGAGTTTTAATCTTGCGACCGTACTCCCCAGGCGGTCTACTTAACGCGTTAGCTCCGAAAGCCACGGCTCAAGTACCACAACCTCCAAGTAGACATCGTTTACGGCGTGGACTACCAGGGTATCTAATCCTGTTTGCTCCCCACGCTTTCGCATCTGAGTGTCAGTATCTGTCCAGGTACCGCCTTCGCCACTGGTATTCCTTCAGATCTCTACGCATTTCACCGCTACACCTGAAATTCTACCCCCTCTACAGTACTCTAGCCTGCCAGTTTCAAATGCGGTTCCGAGGTTGAGCCCGGCTTTCACATCTGACTTAACAAACCACCTGCATGCGCTTTACGCCCAGTAATTCCGATTAACGCTCGCACCCTCCGTATTACCGCGGCTGCTGGCACGGAGTTAGCCGGTGCTTCTTCTGCAGCTAACGTCAAGATATGAAGCTATTAACTTCACACCCTTCCTCACTGCTGAAAGTACTTTACAACCCGAAGGCCTTCTTCATACACGCGGCATGGCTGCATCAGGCTTGCGCCCATTGTGCAATATTCCCCACTGCTGCCTCCCGTAGGAGTCTGGACCGTGTCTCAGTTCCAGTGTGGCTGATCATCCTCTCAGACCAGCTAGGGATCGTCGCCTTGGTGAGCCTTTACCTCACCAACTAGCTAATCCCACCTGGGCATATCCTGACGCGAGATGCCGAAGGTCCCCCTCTTTTACTCGAAGGCGTTATGCGGTATTAGCCATCGTTTCCAATGGTTATCCCCCACATCAGGGCAATTTCCCAGGCATTACTCACCCGTCCGCCGCTCGACGCCGAATAGCAAGCTATTCTCGTTTCCGCTCGACTTGCATGTGTTAAGTATGCCGCCAGCGTTCAATCTGAGCCATGATCAAACTCTTCAATTTAAGATTTTGTTCGGCTCAATGAATACTGACTTCAAACTACGTATGTAATTTAAAGCTATTATCGTTCCAACAGAACGATAATGAATTGACTGTGCCAAATAACTCGTTTCTATAAAGAAAGTCATTATTCGTATTGGTCACTCAGTTCATTGAAACCTAAATTGATACCGAA
This sequence comes from Vibrio penaeicida, assembly GCF_019977755.1. NCBI lineage: Bacteria > Pseudomonadati > Pseudomonadota > Gammaproteobacteria > Vibrionales > Vibrionaceae > Vibrio > Vibrio penaeicida. The sequence goes on from NZ_AP025144.1 coordinate 4,017,828, forward strand.
GTATCTATTTGGATTATCATCAACGAGTGCCCACACAGATTGATAGGTCTATATTGTTAAAGAGCGTTGCTTTTCGAGAAGTTTTTCTCTCGAAGCGGAGGTGCATTCTAGCGAGATAATTTGAAGAGTCAAACACTTTTTCAAATTTATTTTCTCAGAAGTTTTTCACCTCTCTAACACTGCTGAAGCCTTGTGGCGTCTGCCGTGTCAGTGAGGCGGCATTATAGGGAGATTAATAAAGTGCGCAAGACCTTTTTGATAAAAAATCGAAAAAAATGCGTTTTCGATGAAGAATCCATCAAAAACGAAAAAAGAGGGTTAAAAAACCCTCTTTTTCTTTCATTTATCTCTACTAATTAGATAAATGCATACGCGTCAGCGTACATCTGATCTCGCTTAGCTTGTTTAGATTGAGTAAATTGCTCTCTTGCTGCGCCGGCCATTTCAAAACGACCTGCAATGTAGATATCTACATTCTCTAAACTATTAAAGTCTTCTTCTACCGCTTGAAGCACATTGCCTAACTTACCAGACCAATTTGCATCTGCTTCTTCTACTACAGGAACGAAGTGAACATTGCTGTGAACATTTGCGATTTCAACCAACTCTTCTTTAGCATAGAGCTGGCATTCATCTTTCGCACCCCAATATAGGTGGATGGTGTTATTCAATTTTTGACTAACGCAATGGTCAAGTATAGAGCGCACATAGCTAAATCCAGTTCCACCAGCTATCAGTAACAGATCGTTAGTACTCTCTTCACGTACCCACGCATCACCATGTGGTGCATCTATTGCGATCTCGCTGCCGTCTTCCAGTGCTTTTTGCATTGCTTCGACAACTTCACTTGCATAAGCGTTGTGCTCCGCAGCACCGATATGCAGTTCGAGCTCTCCTTCATGGCGGCAAGGGCTACTTGCGATTGAAAATGGGCGTTTGTCTTTTTCACCCATTTCAACCAACAGGTACTGACCTGCTTTAAAGCTGACTGGTGTTTCTGGGTGCAATAAAATTTGGTATGTGTTGCACGCCAAAGGCTCAATGGACTTTACTTGGCATTTAATTGTCATGGTTTCCTCTTACTCACTTTCAAACGTGAGCAGTAAATCACTTTCGGCGTATGCCTGACATGGGAAGATCCAACCGTGAGCTATTTCTTTTTCCGTAAGCATAGGCTCAAGGTGATAGCTGACTTCCCCTTCTAATTTTCTGCACATACACATGGCACATGCGCCTACTGTACAACGATGCGGGAAGCGATAATTATTGTTGAGCGCTGCTTCCAGTATTGTTTGCCCAGTAGAAACTTCAAATACCCATTGCTGGGGCATTATGGTGACAGTTTGAGTCATTCTATTCCTAGTTGATCCCAAATCTCATCAATTTTTGCGACTACCGCAGGATCTTTCTTAATTGGTCGACCCCATTCACGCTGCGTCTCTTCTCTTTCGACTTTATTGGTAGCATCTAACCCCATTTGGGTCGTTGGAAGATTGGCTTCTTGCTTCATCAGCGTGTCACGAGCTGGGTCCATACGCGTGGTAATTGCCCATATAACATCATTCCAATCTCTGACATTCACATCTTCATCGCAAATGATGATGTATTGAAGATGGATATGCGCCTCAAACTCTTCCCATAGTGCGTTCATCAAACGGTGACCTTGCCAGGCTTCCGTTTTGTTGATGCTCACAATTGCCATGCTTCTACCATTTGCGGCTTCAGGCAAATGCAGATCAATCAGCTCTGGATGTTTTTGTTTGAACTGAGACACTAACTTATCGACGACTTCCGCCTCAGGCATGGTTTCTTTCGGTTTTGATGAAACCGACAGTTCAGCTTCCCATTTGATGGTGGAATCCAATCCCATTTTTGACCCAAGCCCAACCACTGGAGAAGCAAAATCCAATGAGTCTATCGGTGTGTTTTCTATCATGACAGTATCGTGAACAGGATCCATCTGCGTTGTCATGGCACGAACCACTTCACTCCAATCACGAGTATTTACACTTTCATCAACTACGATGACAAATTTGGTATACATGAATTGACGAAGGAAGGACCAAACTCCCATCATGACTCGCTTGGCATGTCCTGGGTATTGCTTCTTCATCGACACGACGGCCATTCGATAAGAACAGCCTTCGGGTGGCAGATAGAAATCCGTAATCTCTGGGAACTGCTTTTGCAAAATAGGTACGAACACTTCGTTCAACGCAACCCCTAATACTGCGGGTTCATCTGGCGGACGACCTGTGTATGTACTGTGGTAGATGGGGTTTTCGCGCATCGTCACATGAGTTACCGTAAAGACGTGGTGTTTCTCCACTTCATTATAGTAGCCTGTGTGGTCACCATAAGGGCCTTCGTCGGCATATTCATTTGGGTCTATATACCCTTCCAATACAATTTCTGCACTGGCTGGTACTTCAAGCTCGTTACTGACCGATTTTACGACTTCGGTTTTGCTACCTCGAAGTAAACCAGCAAAGGCATATTCAGATAAAGTATCAGGTACAGGAGTCACAGCGCCAAGAATGGTTGCAGGATCAGCACCAAATGCAACCGACACGGGGAAAGGTTTACCCGGGTTCGTTTCCATCCAATCACGTAAATCGAGAGCTCCACCACGATGGGCGAGCCAACGCATGATAACTTTGTTCTTACTCAGCTTTTGTTGACGGTAAATTCCAAGGTTCTGCCGCTTTTTGCTCGGACCTTTCGTAACCGTTAACCCCCAAGTGAGGAGTGGTGCAACGTCTTCAGCCCAACAGCTCATCACCGGGATTTTGTCTAAATCGACTTGCTCACCAGACCACACAATTTGCTGACAAGGTGCTTTTCGCAAACGCTTTGCTGGCATATTCAAGACTTGTCGAAAGACTGGGAGCTTGTCTAGGGCATCTTTAAATCCTTTAGGCGGTTCTGGTTCTTTCAAGTAAGCCAGTAGTTTCCCAACTTCTCGTAATTCTGATACGTCACCGCGCCCCATTCCTATTGCCACTCGCTCGGTCGTACCAAACAAGTTCGCTAATACTGGAACATCATAACCAATCGGGTTTTCAAACAATAAGGCAGGACCACCAGCGCGCAAAGTACGATCGCTGATCTCGGTCATTTCGTAATGTGGGTCAACTGGGTGGGTAATGCGTTTTAATAAGCCTTCATTTTCAAGGTGTTCAATAAAATCGCGTAAATCCTTAAAACTCATAGACCTTTCTTGTAACAGGTTAAATTGCGCGCATTATATCAAAGACAAATGCAATATACTCTCGTTACCGATAAACTCTCGGCAGGGATAGATACGTGAATGGCGGAATCTAAGAGCAATTCTATTTGTCTTTTGTTCTCGAGAGCACTTGAAGCAAAGATTTGGTGTTCAAGCCTCGATGATTTTCAGCCAATTGCTCAACCCATCCCCTGTGTCCGTGCTTAACAAGGTTGCGAGCGACAATAGAAGCATCGTTTGACTGCTTAAGCTTCTTAATCAGAAAAGTTTTTACTTCCAATGGAATGGGGTCTAAGCGTGTCAACTCATCCAACGCAGCATCATGCAGTGATGGATTATCACTCGCAAGCATGAGTTGCTGAAGTGAAAACTCGCTTTTAATTTTGGCCAATCGCTTCAATTCTGACTTACTGTGACTATCCGCTTTCATGCGCCATAGCAACTTATAGACTTCTGGATCCTCGCTAACTTGAGCCATACGAACGACTACTTGGGTCGAAGGAAGCCAATTGGTGATGGGGTTTTGTGTGATTTGCTTTATAAGGTAGTCCAGAGCCTTAGGAGATAAACCGTCTAATTCACGGATCAACAACGCTTCTCTTTCTTTATTTTTCTTACTCTCCTCATCCGTTAACCACTGAGACAAAACCAGGTCCAGTTGCTCTGCTTTAAGGATAAAGGTCAAAATTTGTTGGTCGCTATGCCAACGCTTCAGTAAGCGGCTGGCGACAGCACTGGAGTCAAACGCGGGAACAGAGAATTCATAGCCTTCGCCTTGCTTACGCACTTTATATGGCGAAGGGCGGCCAATTTGTTTTTGAACAAACTTAGCCATCTTGGATGTGAGAATAATGTCTTGGTCTTCCATATGCTCTAATAACAGAAAACGCACAACATCTTGCTGAGGCAGACTAAGCCTTTGCAAAGAAAAATCCAAAGAGCTGACTTCATCTTTCAAAACTAACTGATAAAGCTCATCGGCTTTATTCAGAACTTGCTGGTCTAAAACCCACTGCTGGGCTTCCTCATGTGACAGCTCTTTTGCTGACAATGGAGAAAACAATAGAAGTAAAGATATAAACCATGCCAACATCCCTTGTTGCATATTAACATCCTGTTAACGATTTCGTCTATTTTGCAACCATTATGAATTAGACGCAAACAAAAACACCACCTGAGTCGGTGGTGTTTTGTTAAACAATATTAACGTATTTTACTGTCGACGCATCGCGTCGAAGAACTCATCGTTTGTTTTGGTCATTGCCAATTTATCGATAAGGAACTCCATTGCATCGATTTCACCCATTGGGTGAACAATCTTGCGGAGAATCCACATTTTTTGAAGCTCATCAGTTTTCGTTAGAAGCTCTTCACGACGAGTACCACTGCGATTAAAGTCTATTGCAGGGAAAACACGCTTCTCAGCGATCTTACGGTTCAGGTGTAATTCCATGTTACCTGTACCTTTAAATTCTTCGTAGATAACTTCGTCCATCTTAGAACCCGTATCCACTAGCGCTGTAGCAATGATAGTCAGGCTACCACCTTCTTCTACGTTACGTGCTGCACCAAAGAAACGCTTTGGACGGTGCAATGCATTCGCGTCTACACCACCAGTCAGGACTTTACCTGACGAAGGCACTACGGTGTTGTATGCACGTGCTAGACGTGTAATGGAATCCAAAAGGATGACTACGTTTTTCTTGTGCTCTACTAAGCGTTTAGCTTTTTCGATAACCATTTCAGCGACCTGAACATGGCGAGAAGCAGGTTCATCAAACGTGGATGCAATCACTTCACCTTTTACTAGGCGTTGCATCTCTGTTACCTCTTCCGGACGCTCATCAATCAGAAGAACCATCAGTTCACATTCTGGGTGATTGTGCGCAATGCTTTGTGCAATGTTCTGAAGAAGCATCGTTTTACCCGCTTTTGGCGGAGCAACGATAAGACCACGTTGACCTTTACCGATTGGTGAGGCTAAATCCAAAACACGTGCAGTGATGTCTTCGGTCGAACCATTACCGCGCTCCATGACCATACGTTCGTTGGCATGAAGAGGAGTAAGGTTTTCGAAAAGGATCTTGTTGCGAGCGTTGTCTGGTTTGTCGTGGTTGACTGTGTTGACTTTTAGAAGGGCAAAATAGCGTTCACCGTCTTTAGGTGGTCGAATCTTCCCTGCAATGGAGTCACCAGTGCGTAAATTAAATCGACGAATCTGGCTTGGTGATACGTAGATATCGTCTGGACCAGCTAGATAAGAACTGTCGGCACTACGTAAGAAACCAAACCCATCTTGAAGAATTTCCAGAACCCCATCACCAAAGATATCTTCACCACTTTTTGCGTGAGCCTTTAAGATGGAAAATATAATGTCTTGTTTTCTTAAACGCGCTAGGTTTTCTAAACCCAGGCTTTCACCTAGTTTCACGAGCTCAGACACAGGTCTGTTCTTCAGTTCTGTCAGGTTCATAGTAGTGGATACTTGTTTAGTCAAAATAGGATCTGTTGTGTTAGTTAGAGAGATTTGGTCACAGGATCGACCAAGAAATGAACATTTGTTTAATTAGCGTGCGACAAATTAGCACTAAAATCAAGCCTAGTCTAGCCATTAAAAAAAATCAAAACCGTGCATCTAGATGTGGAGCACGGTTTTATGACTAAGTTTGCATTCGCTATTAAATATTAGCGTCTAGGAACTCTTTCAGTTGAGTCTTAGAAAGTGCGCCAACTTTCGTCGCTGCAACACTGCCATCTTTAAATAGAAGTAGTGTTGGGATACCGCGGATACCAAACTTTGGTGGCGTACCCGAGTTTTGATCGATGTTTAGCTTACCGATAGTGAGCTTGCCTTCGTACTCGTCTGCGATCTCGTCCAAAATTGGAGCAATCATTTTACAAGGACCACACCATTCTGCCCAGAAATCTACCAGAACTGGACCTGCAGCTTGGATTACATCTTGTTCAAAACCGTCATCTGTAAGCTGCAAAATCTTGTCACTCATCTTCCACTCCGTTGTGTTTTTCAGGAACTGGTTGGATGATAACCAGTAAATAGATGCCCTATTGGAATGTATTTACTTTCGTAATGCAAGCTTAAGCTGATATTCTATACCCATGAAAAAGACGCATATCACAGAGCAAAAGTTCGCCGATTTGGATTTACACCCCCAAATCATTGAAGGGCTTGAGAAAAAAGGGTTCGAATTTTGTACCCCTATTCAAGCCTTGGCGTTGCCGGTACTGCTCACCGGCCAAGACATTGCAGGCCAGGCCCAAACGGGCACTGGTAAGACCCTCGCGTTTCTTACTGCTACTTTCAACCATTTACTGACAACGCCTGAACACGAAGGTCGCAATCCATCGCAACCACGTGCGATTGTGATGGCACCAACTCGAGAGCTTGCGATTCAGATCCACAACGACGCGAAGCCCTTGATGGAGTCGACTGGCGTTAAAATCGCACTGGCTTACGGTGGCGAAAGCTACGACAAACAATTGGCGACTATTGAACAAGGTGTTGATATTCTTATCGGTACCACCGGTCGTATCATCGATTTCTACAAACAACGTGTTTTCAATCTAAATAACATCCAAGCGGTTGTTCTTGATGAAGCCGATCGTATGTTTGACCTCGGTTTTATTAAAGACATCCGTTTCTTATTCCGCCGTATGCCTGAGCCGAAAGACAGGCTGAACATGCTGTTCTCGGCAACCTTGTCTTACCGCGTACAAGAACTGGCTTTCGAGCACATGCACAACCCAGAGCATGTCGTCGTAGAACCAGAAAGAAAAACCGGTCACCGTATTCAAGAAGAACTTTTCTATCCGTCGAATGAAGACAAAATGACGCTTCTGCAGACACTAATAGAAGAAGAGTGGCCAGATCGTGCAATTGTATTTGCCAATACCAAGTACAAGTGCGAATCCATTTGGGGTCACCTAGCCGCTGATGGGCATCGCGTAGGTTTGCTAACAGGTGATGTACCACAGAAGAAACGTGAACGTATTTTAGAACAATTCACTCAAGGTCATGTTGATCTACTGATTGCTACCGATGTTGCTGCGCGTGGATTGCACATTCCTCAAGTGACGCACGTCTTTAACTACGACTTGCCGGACGATTGCGAAGATTACGTACACCGAATTGGTCGTACTGGTCGTGCGGGTGAAAGTGGTCACTCAATTAGCTTTGCATGTGAAGAGTACGCCATCAACCTGACTGCGATCGAGGACTACATCGAGCACCCGATCCCTGTGTCCGATTACGATGCTAGCGCATTACTTGAACATCTACCGGCTCCGCTTCGCCTGCGTCACAAACAAATGCAGCAGCGTCGCACCAACACTGGTGGAAACAAACACGGCGGTAACCGCAAGCGCCATTCGCGCCCAAGAGCACCTCGTCATCAGTCTTAAGGAACACAGCAAATATTTATGAGTCAGTCAGCTACTTCGCCGCTTTACGCTGCTATCGACCTCGGGTCGAACAGTTTTCATATGCTCGTTGTGCGTCATATCGATGGCAGCGTTCAAATCATGGCCAAAATCAAACGCAAAGTGCGTTTGGCCGCTGGGTTAGATAAGGATAATAAACTTAGCACTGAAGCCATGCAGCGAGGGTGGGATTGCCTCAGCTTATTTGCAGAAAGGCTGCAAGATATATCGCCAGAGAACATTCGCATCGTTGGAACCGCGACATTGCGCACCGCAACAAATGTGGATGTTTTCTTAGAAAAGGCGAATGATATTTTAGGCTACGACATCAATGTCATTGCCGGTGAAGAAGAAGCTGCCACTATCTATAAAGGGGTAGCTCATACTTCAGGCGGTCTAGGTCGCCGATTGGTTGTTGATATTGGTGGTGCTAGTACGGAATTGATTATTGGTGAAGGATTTGATGCAAAAGCACTCACCAGCTTGAAAATGGGTTGTGTAACTTGGCTTGAACAGCATTTTAAAGACCGACAATTAACCATAACCAATTTCAATACCGCTATTGAAGCCGCAAAAAACACCCTAGCACCGATTCTAGAGCAGTATAAAGACATCGGCTGGGATGTATGTGTCGGAGCGAGCGGTACCGTGCAGGCACTTCAAGAAATCATGCTGGCACAAGGCATGGATGAAGTGATCACCCATGCCAAATTAAAACGCCTACAGAAGCAAGCCATGTTGGCGGATCATTTAGAAGAGCTGGATATTGATGGTCTAACACTGGAACGAGCATTGGTATTCCCAAGTGGTCTTTCCATTTTGATCGCGATTTTTGAGCTTCTAGAGATAGAGTCGATGACCCTCGCCGGAGGCGCACTTCGCGAAGGCATGGTGTACGAAATGATGGCAGAAATGCGTCAAGACGACATTCGAGCCAGAACCATTGCCAGCATACAGTCTCGCTACCAACTTGATTCCGAATATGGCGAATTAGTCGCTGATTCAGCAAGCCAGCTCTTCAAGCAATGTGGTGGCGAAGATTGGATTGCTGAACCACAAGCTCACTATCTATTATCTTCTGTTGCGAAGCTTCATGAGGTTGGGCTGACTATCGATTACAAATGCGGTGGAAAGCATAGTGCGTACTTACTACAGCACTTAGACTTACCGGGTTTCACCCGCGCACAGAAACACTTATTGGCTGAACTCGCCAGACGATACAGAGAGCAAGTAAGCTCTTTACCAGGACAGCATGCATTGTCGGGTCAAAGTGCCAAACGAGTACTGAGATTACTCAGGTTAGCCGTATTGCTGACGCACAGGCGATGCTCCGAACTTCAACCAAAAGTCACGTTGAATGCAGAGGGTGACAGGCTCGAGCTGTGTGTAGACAAACAATGGTTGGAGAGCAACCCCCTTACCAAGGCTGAGCTAGAGATTGAATCGAATAGACAATCTGATATGGGGTGGCCGCTTGCAATCAAAGCGTGCTAGTTGAGCTTGTTTCACTAGAGCCTATTGAAATGTCCAAGCCTCGCATGATGCGAGGCTTTTTTTTGGTAAACGCAACCTTACTTAATTGCTACGGAAGCCAGTATGCGTCGCTTTCCGGTAAAAGGCTGCCTTGCATGCAAAACGGTGTAATTGTTAACTAACAACACATCCCCAGCTTCCCAACGAAAGTTAACACTGAGCTCATCCATGGCAGATTTGGTTTTCTCCATGACTTCTGCGTCCATTAGTGCTCCACTGCCACTGGTCACCGCCTTGGTTGAAACATTTCGGCTATCATTCCAGCCGTCAAACACGGCAACAATAGAATTGAAGAACGTTTTCTCCTGCGTTTCTTCATCAAATCGAATCGCGGGTAAAACAGAGGTTTCTGTTTTCAGTACGCCTTTTTCTCCCCATTGCCAGTTCATTTCATGTTCACGCAACTTCGCTTCGCATTCCTCGCGTGTTTCTACATGAAAAGTTTCTTTCCATGAACGTCCAATAGGAGATGAGTTATCGGTTACCTCTGGCATGTAACGCACATATCGAACGCCCTCTTGCTCGATTTTTGCTGCAAACTCAGGTGCAATATCAAAAAAGCGTTGGCAAATTTCAGAAGAGTGAAGGATGGACGTCGAACCACCAGTTTCTGAAGGGATATCGCAGTAGAAGAAAATGTACCCAGGTGGATTCGGAGTTTGTGCCATTTCATGATGAAATGGTATTTTTTCGGTCGCTGGGGCTTCATTAGCCGTCACAATACGTGATTGTGTGACCTGAACGCGAGGCGCTGCCCCACCAATATAAGGCATGTTTTCATAGTCTGAATGATTCAGAAGCTGCTCAAACAAATCAGCATCCTGCACCGGAAACCCTCGTAATAGTATTGCGCCGTGCGTAATCAATTTTTCGTGAACCGCTTCTTTTACACCAGAAAACCAATTCAACATGGCGGTAGGCTCTAAAGCGACAGCATCATCAGGTGGAAGAATAACCAAAGGAAACGCGCGCCCATTAACGCTTTTTTGCTCCGGTATATTTCCAATATTCAAAGTCATTCTTCTCTCCAATAAATAAATCAATAGTGAATGAATTATCACCACCCTATCACACCCAATATAAATGTAAATCAATTGTGAATGAATTTACATCCTGATCACGAAATACGATATATGCCATATCGTATTTTCAGAATTAACAGGCTAGATGACTAGGGTCTAGTGACCTGGTTATAAGAGTGGCTGTATGGGTAGCGAAGTCCGCTACACAAGCAAAAGACCTCTCCACTTTATTCAAACCCAATCGAGCTTTCTGTCGAAAAGCGCTTGGTGGAGAGGCTGGAGTATTTCTATTTCAATTCAGCTGCGTAGGTATCGGCAATGGCTTTTTCGGCATTACCCGCTTCTGAGACCAAGAGTTCGTAGTACTTCTTGCCTTGTTTCACGTTCTTAGAGAACCATTGATACACTGGCTGTGCCTTTTCTTTGAATTGATCTTTCTCCGCTTTACTAGGCACATACAGCTTTCCGCCAGCCTTTGAGAAATCTTGATAAGCTTTAATGGATTTGCGCTTAGGTGAGGCAAATGTCGCTTGTTGGAGTGCATAAAACCCATCCACAACAACTTTACGTAGATCTTCTGGCATTTTGCTGAAGTGCTCGTTATTCATAAACCACAATGCCGCCATGTAAGCATGACCATCGAGTGTTACGTACTTCAGCCCTGCTTCTGGGAATTTCATGCCCATAATGTCGGTAATACCGTTCTTAGACCCTTCCACAACGCCCGTTTGGAATGATGTATAAAGCTCTGGCCATGGGATTGGGGTAGGGCTTGCACCCAGAGATTTCACCAACTCCTGAGGTAAATCAGCCACAACGGTACGTATCTTCAATCCTTTAATATCATCTGGGGATTTCACCGTGCGCTTTGTATTCGCAAAGTTACGCCACCCACCCGTATTACCGATGGTCATCAAGCGGACTTTGTTGCCCGAATCTTTCAAAATATCGCTGCGCATTTCCTGCACAAACTGACCACTTAGCACTTCTTCAGCAACTCGGTCGCTTGATAGGATGTAAGGTAAGTCGAGCACTTGCACGTAAGGGAACATATTTGCGGTACCACCCGATGTGGACACATAAATATCGATAGAGCCATCTTCCAGTGCTTGTACACATTCAGTGCCGTTACCACATAATTGAGTGCCAATGAATAAGTCCACCGAGATCTTTCCATTAGAGCGCGATTCCACAAAATCTTTGAACACGACCAAACCATCATAGTCTTCATCGTTTTCATTTGAGTTGGCTACGGCTCTTAATCGAAAATCTGCAGCCTGAGCAGCAGTTATCGACGACGCAAGAACCAGAGCAGCAAGACTGTTCACCATCGCTTTAGCAAATTTCATAATTTCTTATCCTTTTGAATGTTTCACTTTCCTGTTTTACGTGTTGCGCACTGGGCTTATTGTTATCGCTTTCCTCAGCAGCAGCACTTTCAGACCTTACGGTCAAACATTAAGGTCACCCATCAGGCTGACCTCAAATTCATTGAACTAATCCAAGCCATTTTGGAATGGTCATGGAAACGGATGGGAAAAAGGTAATGATAAAAATCACCAAAACTTCGACAGCCAAGAACGGAAGTATCCCCTTGGCAATAGATTCCACCCTTTCCCCCGACACACTCGAAGCCACAAACAACACCAGCCCCATTGGTGGTGTGGCTAACCCAACGGTTAAGTTCACACTCATAATGATCGCAAAGTGCACAGGGTCTATTCCGATAGAAATAAAGATAGGAGCGAGAATAGGACCGAGAATGATGATGGCGGGACCGGCATCTAAAAACATACCCACAACAAACAACAAGATGTTAATGGCAAACAGTAAAATCAGTGGGTTATCACTGATGGCCAAAACCCATCCAGCCAAATCTTCTGCCGCGTGAGACAAGCTCACCACGGTCTTGAATGCCAATGCAGAGCCTACGAGAAGAAGAACCACGGCTGAAGACGACGCTGAGCGAGCAAATATCTCGGGTAAGTCTCTTAGGTTTATGGTTTTGAGCATGAAAAGGCTTAGGAATAACGCATAACCCACTGCAATGGCAGACGCTTCCGTGGGGGTAAAGATTCCTCCCACAATCCCACCCAAAATTATCACAGGGGTCATTAACGGTAGAATCGCGGCGCGAGTTGCTTGCCCACGCTCTGGCCACGTTGACTTCTGGCTGGCTATGGGGAAGTTATGCTTTTTCGCCAATAATGTTGTGACTCCCATCAACGCCAAACCAATCAACACACCGGGGACCACACCTGCCGCAAATAAGGCAGCAACCGATACTTCCATGGTGTAGGCGTAGATGATCATGATGCCAGACGGCGGAATAATAGGTCCAATCACAGAACTGGCTGCGGTAATCGCCGCCGCAAAGCGCCGCGAGTAACCATTCTTCTCCATCGCGGGTATCAGCATAGAGCCTAAGGCAGAAGTATCGGCTACTGCAGATCCGGATAGCCCTGCGAAAAGCATACTCGACATAATATTTACGTGCGCCAATCCGCCTCTCACATGCCCAATGAAAGCTTGAGAAAAGTTAACCAGTTGAAGAGTAATGCCTCCACGGTTCATCAATTCGCCCGCCAACATAAAAAATGGAATAGCCATCAAAGGGAATGAATCAATACCGTTGTAAATATTTCGAAATAGCAGGGGCAAGTCGCGGTCCATATCCAACGCAAGCATCATTGCGCCAGGAGCAAACAGTGTTGCAAAGAAAACAGGTAGCCCAATTAAGAGAAGAACCAAAAATAAAGGTAAAAAGAGAACGAGCATCACTTACCCCCTCGCCGCTTCAGTGTCGGGCGATGAAACGCTAACACCTAAAATATTTTTAAGAATAAGCTCCACGTTCACCATTAACATGGTAATGAAGCACACGGGCATAGCGAGGTAAATCCAAGCGCGAGATAATTGAAAAGAAGCGGCACGAGTACGAAACCCACGCTCAAAAAATTCTAAGCCAAGACTGGATAGTTGGAACAGCACCAACGCAGAAAGAACCAGCAATGTGAGCTTAAGCAGCTGTGCCACCTTACCGGGTATAAAGTCGTGGAGCATTTCTATCGCAACAAACCCACCTGTTCGATAAGCACCAGCGGCAACAAATGCCATCATCCATATCATCAATGCCCTCGCCACTTCCTCCGGCCAAGGTAATGCGTTCGACAGTATGTAACGACAAAATACCTGCAATAGAATAGTAGCAACCATTGCAAACACTAGAACCCAAGCGATTTGACGACCCGCCCAAATCATGCGGTTGTTGACAGCTTCCAGAAGCCGCAAGCTTCCATGCAACACCTTCTTCATTAACCCTCTCCAGCGATAATCCGTTATCAGCTTTTACTGTAACGTAGGTGACATTCGGAAAAAGAAGAGGTTAAGAATACGAAAATGGTTGAACATCACATATTTCACCACAAAGGCTCTATCAGGTTAAAATCGCTTTAACCTCTGGCATTTAGCTTCCCAGTCCGAATAAAATCACTTTCATTCACAATTCATTTATTTTTTTAGTTTGCAAGATTACCCTAACAGTGTATTCTCAACATGTAAATCAAATGTAAATGAATTGATGCAAAAATGAGTATCTGTTTTAATTCAAACTAGTTACAAACTGCGGAAAATTCGAGAAAATAATGGCTATTGATTTTCAGTCCAATACAGGACAGAGCAAACAAAAGAAGCGACCAAAGTACGTTCAGGTCAGTGAATTACTGATTCGTGAAATCAATGCTGGTCATTGGAGAGCGGGCGAAAGGCTGCCAGTAGAAGCGGAATTGGCGGTAGAGTTGAAGGTGGCAGTTGGCACTCTGAGAAAAGCGCTAGCTCTACTGGAACAAGACGGTCTACTGGAACGTCGCCAAGGCAGCGGCACGTATGTCAAAAGCCCACCAAAAGAAGCCATTTACCAACTATTTCGCTTGGAGCTTCTTGAAGGTGGCGGGACACCACATGCCAACACGCTAACGGTGCGAAAAGAGCAAAACCCCGATGTCGCTGAACACTTTGAGGCAGCAAAAGATAGCTACTTTTGGCGAATAGAACGTCAACGATTTCTCAATAATACGGTCATAGCGGCAGAAGAAATGTGGATCCGTGCTGAACACTGCGATTCCCTTAGCCCAGATGAGTTAGATGAATCTCTTTACCGGCATTACCGTGAACATTTCAATTTTTGGATAAGCCGTGTGGAAGACCGCATTAGTGTTAAACAAGCGGATCAATGGGCAACCGATATTTTAGGTATTCCCACACACACAATGATCGGCTGGATTGAGCGTATCAGTTGGTCAGATGATGAAAAGGTTGAAGAGTATTCCAGAACTTGGTTTAACCCTGAAACCTGTCACTACGTTTCACGCATGTCTTAAGGGCTCTCGATGCTCTTGAGGCAAAGCCTCAAAAGTCAAAAGGAGTTGATATGGCAATTCGATACGCCATCATTGGATGCGGTATGATGGGACAAGAGCACATTCGGAATATTCTATTATTGCCTGATGCCAGTATTACTGCTGTTTTTGAACCTGACGAACAGATGAAAACAGCCATTCATGCACTGGACAGCTCTATTGAATTCGAGTCATCGACCGAATCGCTTCTTGAACGTCAGGATATCGACGCCATATTGATCGCCAGCCCTAACCATTGCCATGCCGATCAATTACTGCAAGTAATCGAACACACTCGTTTACCTATATTGGTTGAAAAACCTATCGTCACATCACTAGAGCATGCGCACCAAATTCGTTTAGCGGTAGCGAAACACACGGCTCCGCTTTGGGTTGCAATGGAATATCGCTACATGCCGCCTATTAGTAAGCTTCTCGGACTCATCAATACCGACCAAGCTGGTCGCGTAAGCCAGCTGAGTATCCGTGAGCATCGCTTTCCCTTTTTAGAAAAAGTGGGCGATTGGAATCGCTTTAACCGGAATACGGGGGGTACATTGGTTGAAAAGTGCTGCCACTTTTTCGATTTAATGCGTCTGCAAACGCAAAGTGAAGCGGTTCGCGTCTATGCTTCTGGTAGCCAACACCACAACCATATTGATGAACAGTATCGCGGTGAAACACCCGATATCCTCGACAATGCGTATGTCATTGTCGATTTTGCTAATGGTCAGCGTGCCATGTTGGAACTCTGTATGTTTGCCGAAGGCTCACGTTATCAAGAAGAGATTTCCGTAGTAGGACACCAAGGGAAAGTAGAAGCTTTTGTGCCCGGTCCGACCCGTTTTTGGAATACAGAACTTGGCGATCCACCTACCCCTAAAGTTGTGATTTCGCCAAGAACACCGTCAGGTCCTGAAGAAATCGATATCCCTGTCGACCCAGAACTACTTGAAGCTGGCGACCACAATGGGTCAACGTTCTATCAGCATCAAAAATTCCACCAAGCGGTCACGGAAAATGGAAAGGTAGAAGTCACGGTGGAAGACGGGCTGAAAGCTGTCATCATAGGACTCGCTGCGCAGCAATCGATAGCGCAAGGTAAAGCAGTTGATATCACTGATAACGGCTGGGCATTTTAATTCAACAAACCCTGTGATAACAGTTTATATACCCAACCTACAAATACAAAAATCAAAAAAGGAGCCAACGCTCCTTTTTTCTTTGAAATTTGTACCAACAAAAATACGTTTACGCTTGCTGCGTTTCCAGCTCAGGCTTTACAAACGTTAGCTTCTTCACAATGTAATTCAACAGCACACCATACATAGGTACAAACAGACCCAAGCTAATCACCAGCTTAAAGCCGTAATCCACCAGCGCTATTTCCGTCCAATGCTCTGCCATAAAAGGATCGCTGCTTTGATAAAAAGCGATAGAGAAAAACGCGAGTGTATCTAAAGCATTACCGATAAGTGTCGAACAAGTTGGTGCAACCCACCAAGCTTTCATTTGACGTAGGCGGTTGAACACATGCACATCTAAAATCTGACCTAGCATGTATGCCATAAAGCTCGCGATGGCGATTCTAGCAACAAACAGATTAAACTCGGAAAGCTGCCCAAAACCTTGGAATTGACCTTCAAAGAAGACGACCGATAACAGGTAGGACACCGCTAATGCAGGCAACATCACGAGGAAAATGATTTTCCGAGCCAACGCAGCCCCAAAAATTCGCACGGTCAAATCGGTTGCTAGGAAGATAAACGGAAACGTAAACGCGCCCCAAGTGGTATGAAAACCGAATATGGTAAAGGGTAGCTGAACCAAATAGTTGCTAGATGCAATGATGATCAGATGGAATAGAACCAAAAAGAAAAGGGCGTTGCGCTGCTGCGCAGGGGTAAAGTGACTCATATTGTACCTTTTTCGTTTTATTTGGGGGTGAGGGAACCCAAATCGAAGCAAAATGCTTCATGACTGTGAATTAAGGATGGGGATTATACTGCAACTTGAAGGCGGTGCAATAGATGATTTATTAGGCAATCGTTTAACTGTAATAAACCAGAAAATCGGTTTAAATCGAGTGTTTCATGTGAAACATTCAATACCTATGCTCCCCTACACAGTCTCAAATAGAATGGTAGGAAACGTTGCACTAAAGAATATTGAAGCCTTTTTGGAATAGACCAGCAAGGTAATCGAGGTCTTCACTGTTGTCTTCCTTAGAAAGTACTTCCAACCACAATGATTCACTGTAATGCTCTGCTCTTAAAAACAGTTGGCACCCTTCAAAGTCGATGAGCCATGAATGAATATCGGCATCCGATTGCTTTTCAAGCACATCGGCAGACAAGGTTTTTACTAGCGCCTCGCCAAGTTCAGGAAAAGAATCATAATCGAATCGCGGTGCTCGCCCCTGCTCTTTCTGATATTCCACCAAACCGTAATCTGTATTCATGTCATTAGTCACTTCTTGTTTACCCGCGAGAATCTTGTTTTACATCCACTTGATGTTCGCTATTACTTTTATTAGCTACCGTTAGTCAGATGTTCTTGAATCAAATCCAAAAATGGATCGGCGTACTTCTCCAGTTTTCTTTGACCAACACCATTCACCGCCAGCATTTCTCCATAAGAAGTTGGCAGAATATCCGCCATGTCTATTAATGTGGCATCACTGAAAACAACGTATGGTGGTAAGCCGTCTTCGTCAGCAATGGACTTACGCAGCTTGCGCAGTTTGGCAAACAGCTTTTTATCGTAATGCTTGTTCACCATCTTGTCCGATTTCGCTGTACGAGCCGCCGTATCCAGCCTTGGCACTGCGAGTTCTAGCGATTGTTCACCACGTAGGACGGGACGAGCCTCTTCGGTAAGCTGCAATGTTGAGTTACGGGTAATGTTTTGAGTAAGCAACCCTTTGTGAATAAGCTGCCTAATGATACTCACCCAGTAGTCGTGGCTGTGTTCACGTCCGATCCCATACGTCGAAAGCTTATCGTGACCATTTTCTCGTACACGAATGTTTTGCATGCCGCGCAGCACTTCAACCACGTACCCCATACCAAAACCTTGATTAACACGATATACGCAAGATAGGGCTTTCTGCGCCGATTCAATGCCATCAAAATGCTTAGGTGGATCAAGGCATATATCACAGTTACCACATGGCTTTTCGCTGTATTCACCAAAATAGTTAAGCAATACCTGACGGCGGCATGTTTGCGCTTCAGCAAACGCGCTCATGGCATTGAGCTTGTGAGATTCAACCTGCTTCTGAGGACCGTCGTCTTTCTCATCCAACATCCGACGTAACCAGTTAATATCGGCTGGATCGTAAAGCATCATTGCTTCCGCAGGTAATCCATCCCGCCCTGCCCGACCGGTTTCCTGATAGTAGGATTCGATGTTTCGCGGAATATCAAAGTGCAGAACAAAGCGAACATTAGGTTTATTGATGCCCATTCCGAATGCCACGGTTGCGACAACGACCTGAATATCATCTTTTTGGAATGCGTCTTGTACGTAGGCGCGCTCATCAGCATCCATACCCGCATGATAACCGGCAGCGCGAATGTGATTGTTGCACAGTTTTTCTGTCAGCATTTCGACTTTCTTCCGGCTACCGCAATAGATAACACCACACTGACCTTGCTGTGTGGCAAGGAAGCGAATGACTTGCGAGACGGGTTTGTGTTTTTCGGTCAATGTATAACGAATATTAGGTCGGTCAAAGCTGCCTAGGTATTCGAGTGGCTCGTCAAGTTGAAGCCGAGAAATGATGTCTTTGCGCGTGGCTTCGTCCGCTGTCGCTGTCAGAGCCATGATCGGTGCATAAGGAAAACGCTGCTTGAGTTCCCCTAACGCAGCGTACTCTCGGCGGAAATCGTGCCCCCACTGGGAAATACAGTGCGCTTCATCGACCGCTATCATCGAAAGCTTTAAATGTTCGAGCCTTTCTAGAAAATCCCGAGTCAGGACACGCTCTGGTGAGACATACACTAACTTCAGCTGACCAGAGTTCATTCGGTTATACACGCTGATCAGCGTATCGCGCTCCATAGAGGAATTAATACACTCGGCCGCGACACCGTTGGCTTTTAGCTGGTCGACTTGATCTTTCATCAAGGAAATCAAAGGCGAAACCACCAGCGTCACCCCTTCTTTTACCAATGCAGGGATCTGGTAACACAGAGATTTTCCGCCACCCGTTGGCATGATCACCAAACTGTCTTTCCCATCGAGCACTGAATCGATGACTTCTTCCTGCCCAACTCTGAATGACTGGTAACCGAAAACATCATTCAATACCTTGATGGCACTGTTCGTTTCTGGATCTATCGGCTGAGCTAGAGCGGAGTCGGACATTCGGTTCTCTGAGGGACAATTGGATTGCGGCAAAGCGTCATATTGTAGAGCGCTTTAACGGTTAATTAAACTTAAATTAACCTTTGCTGGAGATAATTCCGTGCACAGAAAATTTCCCTAAAGAACAATTAAATTGCTAGGGCATTAACAAGGCTATCGATATACTGTGTTTTTCCTCTAAATGTAACGTTCTGTTACGAAAACGTGAAAGATAAGAATGACGGAAGAGCAACAAAGGTCACGCCAAGGCGGCATATTAGCCGTACTTGCCTATACCATGTGGGGCATCGCACCCATCTACTTTAAAGCACTCGATAATGTCCCTGCCTTGGAAATCCTAAGCCACAGGGTAATTTGGTCGTTTGTGTTTTTAGCGATATTGCTGCACATAGGAAGAAGTTGGCATTCTGTCGTCACTGTACTTAAAAATAAAAAACGTTTGGGTCTACTTGCCCTGACAGGGATTCTGGTTGGTGTTAACTGGTTAATTTTTATCTGGGCGGTCAATGCGGATCATATGCTGGATGCCAGCTTAGGGTATTACATTAACCCTCTTCTTAACGTTCTTATGGGAATGATCTTTCTTGGAGAGCGTCTAAGAAAGCTACAATGGTTTGCCGTCTCACTCGCCACAATTGGTGTGATAGTACAGCTCGTGGTCTTTGGTTCTGTTCCCGTCGTCGCCATTGCACTTGCCTTTAGTTTTGGTTTTTATGGCTTGCTTAGAAAGAAAATCAATATGGAAGCGCAAACTGGTCTGTTTATTGAAACCATGGTGATGCTTCCTGCCGCCGCTATCTATGTCCTATTAATTGCAGACAGTGCAACGTCAGATTTGAGCAGCAACACATTTACACTAAACCTTCTGTTGTTGGCTGCCGGGATAGTCACCACGCTTCCCCTTCTATGCTTTACAGGAGCAGCGACCCGTATCAAACTCTCGACACTGGGCTTTTTTCAATACATTGGTCCAAGCTTAATGTTCCTTCTAGCCGTATTGGTATATGGAGAAGCATTTACACTCGATAAAGCCGTCACCTTTGGCTTTATATGGAGTGCTTTGGTGGTATTCAGTTTCGACGGAATTCGAAACGGCCGGAAAAAGCGCTAACTGTTCGTTTTTTACAAGACAACAATACGCTGGTTATGCTTTAGTGTAGATAAAGCAACCAGCTGTTTTGTATTCTATTGAACCGACTTAAGTGATGGACAACGTTAAATACTCTCTATCTAGCGATCCCAGTATCCAACTGATAGACGCCGATTATAAAAAGTTTGCCTTTTCTCGCCATTACCACCTCGACTTTCATATCGGGTTGATTCAGCGTGGCGTTCAAAACTTCAACCATTCAGGTAGCCGTCATCAAGTTGGTCAAGGGCAGATTATTGTCATGCCTCCAGATGAAATGCATGACGGTCATTCCGAGTTACAGAGCGGCTATCAAGTGAAAGTATTTTCGGTAAAACCAGAATGGTTTACAGATCAACTTGATCTGGGTAATAAACAAGCAATGACGCACTTTACTGAGTTGATCATTAGCGATCCTGCACTTTTCCACCAATTATCCTGCCTTCACACACAACTTATGCACAATAGGGTTTGCCAACTTGCGCAGGATTGTTTGCCTTTCGAAGGTTTCGACAGCATGTTGGATCGATATGGAAGCCTAAAGCCAGGCGTTGCTTTGCCTTTAGGTAAGACAACGATTCAATCTCTGCGTGAATACTTAATGGTGAACCTTGATCAGCCCATACGATTAAAGGCTTTGGCCGATATGTGTGAGCTGACACCTTCACAATTCCAGCGCCATTTCAAAGCCAGTATGGGGATAACACCTTACGCCTGGTTAATGAGATTGAGAATGGAACAAGCACTTAGCCTACTGTTGCATGGAGTCAACAGCATCAATGTCGCCATACAAGTTGGGTTTTATGATCAAGCCCACTTCGTTAAAGCCTTTAAAACCACCTATGGCACGACACCCAGTCAAGTTCAGTGTCACTAATTTACAAGACCTCTTGGTATCTATTAATGATAATGGCGTTTTTTGCACTCTAGAGTCTGTTAGATGAATGAAACTACCCTATTGCTCACCCTTACAACGGTCCATTTTATTGCGCTTTTGAGCCCAGGACCTGATTTCGCACTTGTGGTTCAAAATGCCAGCCGACATGGCAGACAAACCGGCGTCTACATTGCATTTGGGCTTTCCGTTGGCATTCTATTGCATTCGATCTTCAGCCTCACTGGCGTTAGTTACCTTGTTCACCAACACCCTTCTGTCTTTCAGCTGTTACAAGTCGCAGGGGGTAGCTACCTACTTTATCTAGGCTTGGGCGCCCTTCGATTTGTCTTTCAATATAGGAACCAAGCTATATCCCAAGACACCTCAGCGCCCAATATGGTGCTAAGTAACCGTAAACAAGCCTTTTTACGCGGATTCATCACTAATATTTTAAATCCGAAAGCGTTGGTCTTCTTTGTTAGTCTTATGTCTTCACTTGTCCCTGCCAGTATGTCATTAAGCGGAAAAGGCACAGCGCTTCTTATCTTATGGAGCCTTTCCTTTGCTTGGTTTTCGGCACTCGCATGGATGCTTTCTACGGCTCGTTTTCAAACAAAATTGAAACGCATGTCACTATACATTGATGGATTGTGTGGGCTGATATTTACAGGAATTGGACTCAGTATTTTGTATCAAGTTTTGAGTAACGTATTCACTTCTGGAATTTAGGCGTAGCAAATCTGGTACATTGCTTACAAAAGCATCTCCCTTGTATAGACCGAGTTCCGTTGTCCTGACAGGCTGAAGATCCAACAAAAGGAGAAGCTTATGTCATGGAAAACAACTCTCACACAAATGACGTCCTGCTCACTCTTGCTTGTCAGTTCCTTTGGCTTTGCAAATCAGGCAGCAGATGGCGTTGCACCGGAAGAAAGTACCGGGCTTGAAAACAAAACGCTAACCACAGCTAAGAAATGGATGGTCACCGCTGCAAATCCCATTGCCACACAAGCAGGTGCGGATATTCTTGCTGCTGGCGGAAATGCCATCGACGCAATGGTGACGGTTCAACTCATTCTCGGACTTGTAGAACCCCAATCCTCCGGCATAGGTGGTGGGGCTTTTCTCGTGTACTGGGATGCCAAAGGTAATCGCCTTACGACCGTTGATGGTAGAGAAACCGCTCCTTTAGCGGCAACCCCGACTCTATTTCAAGATGAACAAGGCAAACCACTCAAGTTTTATGATGCTGTTGTCGGTGGTCGCTCTGTTGGCACCCCTGGAACCGTTAAATTGTTATGGGATACCCATCAGCAACATGGAAAGTTATCGTGGAAACAAGTCGTTCAACCTGCAATCGACTTAGCGCGAAAAGGGTTTGCGATCAGCCCGCGTCTTGCTGGCTTGATAGCAAAAGATAAAGAACGGTTAAGCCGCTTTGATTCAACAAAAGCGTACTTCTTTAATGCCGACGGTACACCGAAAACCGAAGGTACAATACTTAAGAACCCACAATACGCGGATACCCTGGCTCAAATTGCAAACAATGGGGCGAACGCCTTTTATTCCGGCAACATTGCAAAAGACATTGTAGAAACCGTGCAAAGCGCACCAGGCAACCCAGGGGTACTTGGCTTGCAGGATTTTGCAAATTACCGCACAAAAGAGCGCGTGCCCGTCTGTGCTCCCTATCAGTCTTATGACATATGCGGTATGGGCCCCCCAAGCTCTGGCGCATTAACCGTGGGGCAAATCCTCTCTATCACTGAAAAATTTGATTTGGAAAAGCTCGGTGCTGACAACCCAACCAGCTGGCAGATCATTTCCGACGCTTCTCGTCTCGCTTTTGCGGATCGTGGTCGCTATATGGCTGACAGTGACTACGTACCAATGCCGACTCAAGGGCTACTGGACTCTGGCTACATTGCCGAACGAGCGAAGTTAATTACTCCAAACAAAGCACTAGAGAGTGTCAGCGCGGGTTCGCCCCCTTGGAGTCATGCCATGCGTTTAGCTGATGATGAATCCATTGAACTGCCTTCCACCAGCCACTTTAATGTCGTGGACTCGGAAGGTAACGTTGTCTCAATAACCACAACCATAGAAAACGCTTTTGGATCGCGCTTAATGGTTCGTGGCTTTTTACTCAACAATGAATTAACGGATTTTTCTTTCAAAACGCACAAAGATGGAGCGCCCATCGCAAACCGACTTGAGCCAGGAAAACGCCCTCGCTCTTCAATGTCGCCGACCATCATCATGCAAGATGGTAAACCTTATATGGCGATCGGTTCGCCAGGGGGAAGCCGTATCATTGGTTACGTGGCTCAATCCATTATCGCGCATTTACAGTGGGGCATGGATATTCAACAAGCCATCAACCAACCTCATTTGGTAAACCGATTCGGAACGTTGGATATCGAGAAAGGCACCGCAGCCGAGTCCATGCAGTCAACGCTTGAAGGCATGGGGCACAAGGTAAACATTCGCGATCTCAATTCCGGACTGCATGCCATTCGACTCACCAAAGACGGCTTAGAAGGTGCTGCTGACCCGCGCCGTGAAGGTGCCGCTATTGGTGAATAGCCGAATCTAGACGTTGTGCCAACGCCCTTGTGAGATATCTCTTACAAGGGCGTAAGTGAACGCGGTTTCATTTATATCAACAAGAGAAGAAGCTAAGCCTAAGGTGCTGATATAAAACAAATTAGGTAATATTGACGCTTATTTGAGCAGAGGTTTTTTCTGCCCGTATATTGAGGAAAATCCTCAATCTCTTAATATTAACCCTGTCGGAAGGATGCTGACACGGAACAGGAAAAGCCAAGGATTTGGTTATCTTCAGGATGAAGATTTGATTATTTAGGATGAATAATCAGCATGGAGCAAAAAAGGACATTGAACGGACTCAATCGTTATCAGGAAGATAACGCAAGGAAGACAATGGACACCTCTAGGATGAGGCAAGGAACAAACATCAGGATGATGTAAAGGACACCGCTCAAGGAACAAGTGAGCACGCTAACGAGGAACGTTGGCTGATCAGGATAAGATCATGGACACCGCTAGGATGGCGATGAAAAGGATTATGCTGAAGGATTCAGTATTGCTATCAAGGATTTGATGCATGGAGCAACTTTAGTAGCCGGATTGCTGCGAGTAAGATTATAACCCCGATGGGCATTGCTCTCGGGGTTTTTCTTTATCTGTACATAAGTAACCTTTCAGCCTAACGGTTTTATCACCTGTGCCACTATTCCGTGATAAAGCTAGTCAGCGATATAACTAATCAGCAATATAGATAACCAGAGATAAAGCGCCCCTGTAATGAGACAAAAAAAAAGCCCGCTTGCGCAGGCTTTGATTCCATTCATTGTCGCGGTTAGAGCTTTTCTAGCTTGGCGAATGCCGTTACTAACCATTTAATCCCTTCACCGTTGAACGCGACTTGGACACGGCTTTGGGGACCACTGCCTTCAAAGTTAATAATCGTCCCTTCACCAAATTTCGGATGCATCACTCTCGCGCCTAATGAAAAGCCCGTTTCGTTGAAGTTTTCTTTCACGACTTGCTGACTGAACCGCCCAGATGATGCCGGTCGGCTCACTTGCGCTTTCATTCGAACTTCATCCAAGCACGTTTCTGGTAGTTCACGAATAAAGCGTGAAGGTTTGTGGTACTTATCTTGCCCGTATAGACGACGCATTTCCGCGTAAGTGATGTAAAGCTTCTCTTTTGCTCGTGTCATACCCACATAGCAAAGGCGTCGTTCCTCTTCTAACCTGCCAGCTTCTTCAGCCGACATCTGGCTTGGGAACATCCCTTCTTCGACACCAACCATAAATACGAGGGGAAATTCCAACCCTTTAGCACTGTGAAGAGTCATAAGCTGCACCGCGTCATCGAATTCGTCGGCTTGCCCTTCTCCGGCTTCAAGCGCAGCGTGCGTAAGGAATGCAGTGAGTTCGGATAATTCTTCGGCTTCTTCTGGCTTTTCAAATTGGCGAGTCGCCGTAACCAATTCCTCAAGGTTTTCAATTCGAGCTTTCGACTTTTCACCTTTTTCTTGTTCGTACATCGCGTACAAACCTGAATTTTTAATGACGTGGTCGGTTTGATGATGCATCGGCATTTCAAACGTATCGTCTTCAAGTGCATTGATGAGTTCGATAAATCGACTTAACGCACCAGCGGCTCGTCCGGCTAGAACCTTTTCTTCCAACAACGCTTGTGAGGCTTGCCAGAGTGTGGCACCACGATCTCGAGCAGCAAAACGAATGGTTTCGAGTGTTTTATCCCCCATTCCACGAGTTGGTGTATTTACAACACGTTCGAATGCGGCATCGTCATTCCGGTTAGACATCAAACGCAAGTAGCACAGTGCATCTTTGATTTCTTGCCGCTCGAAGAATCGCATGCCACCGTAGATACGATAAGGTAACCCAGACTGAATTAACGCTTCTTCCAAAACACGGGATTGGGCGTTATTACGATAAAGCATGGCGGTGTCATTCAGCGCTCCGCCTTTCTCTTGCCACTCTTTTATTTTGCTAACGGTAAAGCGAGCTTCATCGAGCTCGTTATACGCCGAATACACAGAGATAGGCTCGCCATCATTGCCATCAGTCCAGAGCTCTTTACCCATGCGCTCCGTATTATTGGAAATCAGTTCATTGGCTGCCGATAAAATGGTCTTGGTTGAACGATAGTTTTGCTCTAATCGGATGGTTTTTGCTCCAAGGAATTCATCAAGAAAACGCTGAATGTTTTCGACTTTGGCTCCACGCCAACCATAAATGGATTGGTCGTCATCACCCACGATCATGACGCGTGCCTCTGGTCCCGCCATCATGCGAAGCCAAGCGTATTGAATGTTGTTGGTATCCTGAAACTCGTCGACCAATATATGTTTAAATCTCGCCTGATAATGCTCGCGAATGTGTTGTTTGTCTCGAAGCAACTCATGCGCTCGGAGCAGGATTTCAGCAAAATCCACCAGCCCAGCTCGGTCACAAGCCTCTTGGTATGCGGTGTATATTTGTAGGTTTGTTTTAGTTATGGGGTCTTGATAGCAATCGATGTGGTTAGGGCGCAAACCTTCGTCTTTTTTGGCGTTAATCCACCAAGCCGCTTGTCTCGCTGGCCACTGTTTTTCATCAAGATTCATGGCTTTGATCAATCGACGCAGTAGACGTTGTTGATCCTCTGAATCCAATATCTGAAAGTCTTCAGGAAGCTTGGCATCCAAGTAATGCGCCCGCAGAATACGATGGCAGATACCGTGGAAAGTGCCGTTCCACATACCCGATGCGCTGCCCATCATTAACTCTTCAATACGGCCACGCATTTCAGCCGCGGCTTTGTTGGTAAACGTTACCGACATAATAGAAAACGGAGAGGCATTCTCGACAGCCATTAGCCAAGCAATCCGGTGTACCAGCACCCGTGTTTTACCACTACCAGCCCCTGCAAGCACGAGCATATTCTCTAGCGGAGCTGCTACCGCTTCGCGTTGTTTGTCATTCAAACCATCAAGTAATAGGGAAGCGTCCATCGTTTTCTACTGTGTATTTATACATAACTGGTCATTATAACCGAATTCCAATGAAGAATAAGGTTGAATTCGCAATAAAAACCCCACTTTATAATTCACATAAAATCAATAGGTTGGAATATATTAAAAAAATAAGTAAAAAAAAATCGCGTTTTTTGTGAAAGATTTGTCGTTCATTCCTAATCTTATTCTGTAAGCAACCTGACAAACGCTTGTCCATCGCGAAACAGGTTGTCTTTATTAAAGAAACTAAGGATCAAGTTCGAGGATTGAAATATGAAAAAGTCTAATCTTGCTGTTACTGCTGCGGTTACGGGCCTTCTTGCCATCGCTGGTACTACTCTAACTGCTACTTCTGCGGTCGCAGCAGAAAAAGAGAAATGCTATGGCGTTTCCAAAGCAGGTAAAAACGACTGTGCAACCAAAACTAGCTCATGTGCTGGTACGTCTAAAGAAGATTTCCAAAAAGACGCATTCATCGTAGTACCTAAAGGTCTTTGTGACCGTTTGGCTGGTGGAAGCAACACGTCTTCTTAAGCCTTTCCCTCTTAGCCATTTCAGGGCGATGAGCCATGCTTATCGCCCTAATTTATGGAGTGGCTTTGTGAAAAAGGCTTAATAACCGCTAAACGCATACAGCTTTACAAGATTGGCTAAATCTTGATGAACTCACCGGAGAGAGACATGCATAACAAAGTTGGCGTTGGATTAAGAACACCACATTTGGATTACTTTTCTGAGGAAGCGACTGGATTGAGCTGGTTGGAAATCCACAGTGAAAACTATTTTCTCCCTAACTCTCTGCAACGCCAGCAACTTAATCAGATAGCGGACAATTACGATATTAGCTGCCATGGTATTGGACTGTCTCTAGGGTCGGTAGAAGGCGTCAGTCAATCGCACTTGGCGCGACTAGAACGCTTAATCAATGATTTACAACCTATTTTAGTTTCTGATCACTTAAGTTGGAGCGAAAACGGCGGTCATTACTTTAACGACCTGTTGCCGCTTCCCTATACGGAAGAAGCGTTGGATGTATTTTGTCGGAATGTGCTGCAAGTTCAAGATGCGATAAAGAGACCGCTACTCATTGAAAATCCATCGAGTTACGTGAAGTTTTCTCACTCTACGATAGATGAGTGGGTTTTTCTGTCCGAAGTGCAAAAGCGTACCGATTGCCAACTATTGCTCGACTTCAACAACATTTATGTCAGCGCATTCAACCACGGCTTCGATTGTGATGAATACTTAGCAGGCATCGATGCTACAAAGGTGGACGAGATACACCTTGCCGGCTTCACCATTAAGCAACATGAGAAAGGTGAAATTTGGATTGATACCCATAGCCGCCCTGTTTGTGATGAAGTTTGGGCGTTATTTGATGCTTGGATAAAAGAGCATGGTGAGCGACACACACTTATAGAGTGGGATTTGGATATTCCTGAACCTCAAGTTTTGATTCAAGAAGCCAGCAAAGCCAGTCATTACTTAATGCAGATCCAAGGAGAGTCTTATGGCACTTTCCCTCGCTGAGCTGCAAAACCAGTTTGCCAAAGCGCTGCATTACCAAGCTACTGGTGAATCCTGTGATTTAGTGTCTGATGAGTTCTCTGCTGACGAACGCATGCAGATTTATCGCAACAATTTTGTGATGAGTTTGTGCGAGGTAATTGAAGCAACCTATCCCAAGGTTTTAGCGCTAGTCGGTGAGGAGTGTTTTCAACAGCTTGCTCGTCAACACGTTTTGACACGCCCTTTAACCGAAGGCGATGTCTCTGGATATGGTGAAGGTTTTGCCGACACAATAAGACAGTTTGATCAAGTCATTGCTGCTGTGCCTTACCTCTCGGATATCGCTGACATGGAATGGAAACTGGATCTAAGTGAAATGGCATTATCTTTAGCAAGAGAAAAGCCATACTTATCTTTGGACAAACTCGCCTCCGTGGCTGAGGAACAACAGCCATCGCTTGTCCTTCATCTTGCTTCAAATATTCAGCTTATATCCAGCCAATTTGCCGTTTTCTCTTTGTGGGAAGCCTTAGAGAAAGAGAAGTTTGACGGATTAGAGCTGAATAACGCCGAGCAAGGTGTGGTATGGCTTGATTCTGCTCGCCATCTTCATATCGATCCGATATCAGATGAAGTACATCAACTTATTCAATCTTGTTCGATGGGGTTATCACTAGCAGAAATCGAACCCGATTTATTGACGCATTTGAACACTTTAATGGCCTCAGGCTACTTAGATGGGTTCAGTATAAAAGAACAACAAATAGAGGAAGAATTATGAGTTCAGCCATTCGAAATATTATCGACACCTACGATGGAATCGTAGACAAACTTCAAGCTGGATTTATTCCGTTGTTACTTGTTTTTTGCCGCTTATGGGTAGCTTGGGTCTTTTTCAATTCAGGGCTGACCAAAATTGCTTCATGGGACAGTACCCTGTACCTCTTTGAGTTTGAATATGTCGTCCCATTGCTACCTTGGGAGTTTGCTGCGTATTCAGGAACAGCAGCAGAGCTGATTTTACCTGTCTTTCTTGCGCTCGGGCTTTTTACACGCCCAATGGCAGCCATATTGTTTGTATTCAATATTATTGCCGTTATCTCTTACCCACTTCTGTGGGAAAAAGGCTTCTACGATCATCAGCTATGGGGTTTGATGATTCTTATAAATGTTGTTTGGGGAGCCGGTCTGATTTCAGTCGACCATATCTTAAAGAAAAAGCTAACCCAATAACAAATCTCCCTTTAGTTAAGTAGCAACCTGTAAGCTACCTACCAATTCGCCCCAGTTTCTGGGGCATTTTTTTGCATGCGCCTCTCAGCCTTAAGCGCTTATCTTAAGCTCAATAAATACTCTATTAACATCTATATCACTACCATCATCTATGTAGCAAACACCAATATTGCTGAAATGAAGTTAAAACATTGATGTATTTCGTCACCACACCTCCCCCCTCAACCGTGGATGACCAAGGCGGCTGTAATAGAGCCGCCTTTTTTATCACTCTATACCCAGTATCTTAGTTTTTTAGCAAACTAGGTTTTTAGTGCTCTAGACTTACAGCTATCAATAGGAAAGTGAATGGATAAGTTTCAGGATATTTAATGCAGATAGGGAAAATATAATTAGGCAGGGTTGGATGAAAGCCTAGATTATTTATTTGGATAAATTTGAGAAATATATTAACAGTCAAAAGCCTTTCGTATTTGTTAAATATTGCTATGAAATCCATAGATAAATTAAAAGCCAGCACAAAGGCTGGCTTTTAATTTTAGAATCCGATTATTTCTTAGAAAGGAATTCTTTCAGTTCATCTGGTGAAATACCCTGCTGAGCCAATTCAGCAGCGAGTTGCTGAACACTTTCACTCTTACGGGATTCAATCACTTGCTGAAATTGGTAAACAATATCTCTTAGCATATGCAAAGGAACTTGTTTGGCGGCGCTTCGAATACGCTCTTCACTCTGATTCCCGAGTTCACTAAGCAGTTTTCCGAACATTACTTTTTCTGGAGACTCTTCTAATTGCTCTAAAATACGAGCCATCTCATATGTTGTCATCGACATTGAATATGTATCTTCCAAATAGATCGGGGAAATAATTATATATGTGACGCTAAATATACACCCCTTTCGCTGTTGGGAAAACAATCAATTTCAATTATTGGTCATTTATATACTCGGCACCTTACAAAATGTGGTTAGCTGACTGCTTCTGCATGCCAATTCCTACCCACTCGGCTATACAGAATGATTAAAGCCGGTGCCAAAAGCCACATATGCAATGCAATTAGCGTCTCTGGCTCAAACGACAGTCTTTGCATAATACCAACCATAAGACCAGAACCACTCATTTGAAATAGCCCCAATAGAGCCGCAGCAGTGCCTGCTTTATCACCAAATGGAGCCAAAGCTTTCCCTGCCCCCGCACCCATGATGCATGCAAATCCAATGGATGACATAAAAATAGGCAACATAAAGCCCAAAGGCGTTTGCCACGATTTCATGCCAAGCATCATGGTACCGCCAATCAATAAAACAACGACACCAAATACCAAAGTCCCATGAGTGCCCCAGCGATCCATTAGTTTAGGTGCAACCATGCAAAATACGATGTTGAATATGGCATTGATTCCGAACCAGAACGTAAACGCGTTCATCGTAATCCCCATATTCGTCATTAATACTACGGGGGCTGACGTTACGTAGGCAAGAATGACGGCCATGCCCAACATGCAAAGCGACGAATGAAATATAAAACTCGGATGCTTCAATACGCTCAAGTATCTCGAAGGTCTAAACAAGGGCTCTTCCGAGCGTGAAGGGTTGGTTTCTTTTAGATTCATCAGCATCATGATACCGCCAATCACAGCAAAACCAGCCATAAAGCTAAAGTTACTCCGCCAGCCAAACTGTTGGGTTAGCCAGCTGCCTAAGATTGGTGCCAGAGCAGGAATAAAACATATTGCCCCGTTTAGGTAACTGATCATTCTGCCGCTTTTTTGGGGACCAAACATATCGCGAACTGTTGCAAAAGCTGCCACCGATGTCGCACAAGCACCGAAGCCTTGTA
Source organism: Vibrio penaeicida (assembly GCF_019977755.1). Classification (NCBI taxonomy): domain Bacteria; kingdom Pseudomonadati; phylum Pseudomonadota; class Gammaproteobacteria; order Vibrionales; family Vibrionaceae; genus Vibrio; species Vibrio penaeicida. Next base: position 4,048,962 of record NZ_AP025144.1, read on the forward strand.
GCAGCCGAGCCATTAGCATCCACTCAATGGATTGAGCAACCCACGCCAAATAAGCGCTCAACCCGTAAATAACTATGCCTCCTAATGCAACAGTTCGACGTCCGTATCTGTCGGCAATGGGTCCTGCAAATAACTGCCCGATTCCCATCGCAAATAAAAACCAGGTCACCGTATCTTGTGCAAGTGTGGCGTCTACTTGAAATGCTTTCGCCATAGTTGGTAGCGCAGGAAGATAAATATCTATTGCCATTGGGCTAAAAAGCACAAGCATTACCAACATGGTGAATTGTAGCTTTGAGACTTTCTCTGGATTTATTGTCGACATAGTAACCGTCACTTCTGTTTTCTTAAGGCGGAGTTTATTATTATCAAGATATGAATGGAAATGGACTATTTTCATCTCAGATATTCCATGGGGGAATTTCTTAATGAATATTGAACAACTCGGTCGAATCGATCTCAACCTTCTGGTTTGCCTTAACGTGCTACTTGAAGAAAGAAACGTAACCCGAGCCGCATCTAGGCTCTGCTTAACACAATCTGCTGTCAGCAAATCATTAGCCAAACTGCGTACACAATTTGATGATCCACTGTTTTATAGGAGCGCACACGGACTAAACCCAACACCACGGGCACTATTCCTTAAACCCAAATTAGAAGCTCTAATCTATCATTTGGAATCTATTACACAGCCAGATAGTTTTGACCCGAAAACATCTGATCGTAGATTCCATATATCTTTAGTTGAAAGTGTGTACCCACTAATTCTGCCCCATTTTCTTCCGAAACTTTTCCAAGAATCGCCAGGTATCAAACTCACGACCCACCCCTGGAATAAAGAAACCTTTAAGCTTCTCCAATCCGGTGATATGGATTTCGGTATTACTGGAAAAGACATCGATATTAATGACGCCACTCTAACGATGCTGCCTCCAAGCGATATAGAAATGCAGGAAATATTTCAGGACGAACAGATTTGCTTGGTTCGAAAATACCATCCAGTTCTGAGCCGTCACTGGGACCTTGATGCCTACCTTGCCGAGCGACACGTCCAAGTAAGGTGTGATGGTAACGATCGCTGGTTACTTGATTATAAACTTGCTGATAAAGGCTTGGAACGAGACATCGCATTGTATGTTCCCGATTTTAACAGCGCAGCCAGCTTGTGTACTTACACCGATTTCGTGTTCACAGCACCAAGACATTTCGCTCAGTACATTTCGGGCTACCTCGACTTGGTACTGTTACCTTTACCGACAGAATTACCTCCAATGGCTTATACGCTTTTCTGGCATAAAGACAGAACACAAGACGCAGCGCTTAGCTGGTTTAGGAATATCATTACCTCGCATACTCACCACTTAAATAGTGTCGTTTGAGACTCAGAGATTGAATCATTTTGGCTATATATTGGTACGTTCAAAATTGCTTACAAGCTAGGCTTCATCTCACAGCAGAATACATTGCTTGTCTGATTAAAAAACGATAGTTTGTACGCAATTTCGTCGCAAGTACGGATAATAGAACAGTCGAAAAGGAATCATACGGATGGATGTCATGATTAAAGAAAGAGTAGAAGCCCTTCGTCGCTGGTTAAGCGAGAACAACGTTGATGCGGTTATCATTCCCCACGAAGATGAGTTTTTAGGAGAATACGTTCCCGCTCACCATGAACGTTTACTTTGGGCGACCGGATTTACTGGATCTGCTGGTGCAGCTGTAATCACGGCTGACAAAGCCGCTATTTTTGTCGACGGTAGATACACTGTTCAAGTAACAAAGCAATCACCTGCTGATGTTTTTGAATACTGTCATCTCATCCAACAGCCTCCTTTGGATTGGGCACTCGACAACTTACCGACAAATGCTAAGTTGGCCGTCGATCCTAAAATGCACTCACACTCTTGGCTTCTAAAAGCGCAAGACAAGGTTACTGATAAGCTTGAGTTAGTGCTGGTCAACGATAACCCGGTCGATCTAATCTGGTCGGACAGACCTGCTCCAGTCTATACAGATGCTCGCTTAATGGAGCAAAAGCTCGTAGGACAAACAAGTGAAAGTAAGCGCCAAGAAATTGCTGAAATAGTAAAAGAAAACCGTGCCGACGCTGCATTGCTAACTCAACTTGATTCCATTTGTTGGCTGTTGAATGTCCGTGGCTTAGATGTCTCTTGCTTACCGGTGCTGCTATCACACGCCATTGTTCATGCTGACGCTAATGTAGAGTTCTTTATTGACCCAGCACGCTTACCTAGCGAATTTTCTGAGCATGTAGGTCAAGGTGTAACGGTTTATTCTCCGGAGCAACTTGAGACACAACTTCAAGCGCTTTTAGGCAAGAATGTTTTAGTGGACCCAGCAACAAGCAACGCTTGGTTTACACTGACTCTACAAAATGCTGGTGCCGAAGTTATTAATGGTAACGACCCATGTTTACTTCCGAAGGCAGCAAAAAACTCAGCAGAAATTGAAGGGATGCGCGCATCGCACCTTCGTGATGGTGCGGCAATGGTTAACTTCTTATCGTGGCTTGATGCTGAGGTAGAAGCTGGAAATTATCATGATGAAGGTCTTCTTGCAGATAAGCTTCATGAATTCCGTAAGGCCGATCCAACGTTGGCGGATTTAAGCTTTGACACTATTTCTGCTTCAGCTGGTAATGGCGCAATGTGTCACTACAATCACATGAACCAACCAGAACCCGGTAAGTTAGAACCAAATTCACTTTACCTTGTAGATTCAGGTGGTCAGTACCCAGATGGTACAACAGACATCACACGTACTATTGCGATAGGTAAACCTAGCCACGACATGATCCAGCAATTTACGTTGGTTTTGAAAGGTCATATCGGGCTTGCTAATGCAATATTCCCTCATGGCACAACAGGTCACCAGCTCGACATTCTTGCGCGTCAGCATCTCTGGGCAAATGGCTATAATTTCGATCATGGTACTGGTCATGGTGTTGGGCATTTCCTAAGTGTTCATGAAGGTCCTCAAAGAATCGCGCCTGTTGTTAATAACGTCGCTCTACTGGAAGGCATGGTACTTTCTAATGAACCAGGTTATTACCGTGCTGATGAGTTCGGTATTCGGATAGAAAACTTGGAGTTAGTTGTCGAAGTTGAAACGCAAGGCGATATGGACATGCTAGCGTTTGAATCACTAACACGATGCCCTATCGATAAGCGCAATATTGATGTCGCTCTTCTGACCGACTCAGAATTAACTTGGTTAAACAGCTACCATGCAAAAGTGTGGGATGAGATCAGCCCGTTAGTATCTGGTTCATCTTTAGATTGGTTAAGACTCGCCACTGAACCACTAACTCGATAAGATTTTTCTAGATTTCAAAAACAAAACCCCGCTAAGTTTAGCGGGGTTTTTATATGAGTAATGAAAGTCAAAAAGATACTAAGTTGGGTCGTTGTGTTTCACGTGAAACATCTCACCAAAAATCGCATTCTAATCATCCTCCAGAAAAACAACTTATCCAGAATAAGCATGGTGCCAATCTTTCCAAACAGGTTCAAATCCCTTACTTCTAACGGCGTTTGCTACTTGAACAGAAGAACGCTCGTCGCTTATCGCAAACTGCTCGAGTTCTTCTTCGTCATTAGCATAGCCTCCTGGCTGAGTCTTTGAAGCAGCTGAAATACTCGTCACCCCAAGAGGCAATACATTGTCTCTAAATTCTGGTGACTCTCGCGTTGAAAGGGAAAGCTCAACTTCCGGATTTAGCATTCTGTAAGCACATATCAATTGAACCAGTTGTTTATCGGACATCACTGACTTTGGCTGCAAAGACCCTTCACAAGGTCTTAATCGAGGGAAAGAAATCGAATAGCGGGACTTCCAATAAGTCCGTTCCATATAGCTAAGGTGAGCAGCAACAAAAAAGCAATCCGTCCTCCACTCTTCCAATCCGATCAATGCACCCATACCAATTTTATCGATGCCAGCGGAAGCCAATCTATCCGGAGTATTTAAACGATAGTTAAAATCTGTTTTGTTGCCGCGAAGGTGATGCTGACCGTAGGTCGACGGATGATACGTTTCTTGGTAAACCATAACCGCATCTAAGCCGAGTGTTTTTAACTCTGCATAACACTCTTGGTCCAGAGGTTGAACCTCCATAGCCAGATAGCTAAATCGTTTTTTTATAGATGGAACTACTTCGCGAAAGTACTTCATGCCTACTTTCGTTTCATGCTCCCCCGTGACGAGTAAAACCGAATCGAAACTCATTTTCTTGATCGCATCGATTTCCAACTGAATGTCATCAACATTCAATGTTCTGCGCTTAATTCTATTCTCCATAGTGAATCCACAATAGGTGCAAGAATTTGCGCAAAGATTTGACAGGTACAATGGAATATAAAACCCAATAGTATTGCCAAAACGTTTTCGTGTAAGCGCGTAAGATTGTTGCGCCATTTGTTCTAGGAAGGGTTCCGCTGCAGGCGAAATAAGCGCTTTGAAATCTTCTAAATCACGCTTTGATTTCGATATTGCTCTTTGTACATCTTCAGACGTTTTACTGTAGATAGACATGCGGATCTCATCCCAATTCATCTTTTCAAACTGGTCTGAAAAACTCATATTGATCACTCCAGGAATGATGTGAGTGGGCTAGATGCAACAGCGTGATTCACTTGCCCCGCCAAGCCAGCTTCGTAGCCTAGGCGCCCACTTTCAACGGCAAGCTTGAAGGCTCTAGCCATTTGAACGGGATTAGCCGCGGCGGCAATTGCCGTGTTTACCAATACCGCGTCCGCTCCAAGCTCCATGGCTTTTGCTGCGTGAGAAGGTGCACCTATGCCTGCATCTACAACAACCGGAACATTCGCTTGGTCGATAATGATTTCCAGAAAGTCCTGTGTCGCGATACCCTTGTTTGAACCAATAGGTGCTCCTAAAGGCATTACCGCAGCACAACCCACTTCCTCAAGATGTTTACAAAGTACCGGATCAGCGTGGCAATAAGGTAATACGATGAATCCCTGTTCAACCAACTTTTCCGCTGCTTTTAGCGTCTCAATAGGATCGGGCATTAGATACTTAGGGTCTGGATGAATTTCCAATTTAAGCCACTTTGTACCCAAAGCTTCACGCGCTAACTGAGCAGCAAATACCGCTTCTTTCGCATTCTTTGCGCCCGATGTATTTGGCAGTAAAGCTATTCTATTGTCGATGAGTGGAGAAAGTATGTCGTCATCCTTTGTATCGAGATCCACCCTCTTTAACGCCATCGTCGCAAGCTGGGAGCCAGAGGCAATAATGGCATCGCTCATTACACGGCTATTTGAAAACTTCCCTGTCCCTGTGAATAAGCGAGACTCAAATGTTTTTCCTGCTATCGTTAACACCTTTAACCTCCGGCAATCGCTCTAAATACCACAACATCGTCACCCGCTTTTAAGCGAGTATCAGACCACATTGTTTTGGTTTGAACTTCTTGGTTAACTGCGATTGCAATGCCCACGAGTTCAATTTTTTTGTTTTCCAGCAAATCGACAAGCGTCATTTCATCTGAAATCGAAATAGGCTCGCCATTAAAAGTAATTTTTAACGTACTCATTATTTTCCTTGAGTATCAAAAGTTGAGTTGCACACACTGCACGCGTTGTCTTTTGGAATAGCAAATTGATGGAACTGCATAGATAAGCCATCAAATAATGTAAGACGGTTCGCTAAGTCTCGTTCTAATGTGACTAAACGAATGGCGACGAGAGCTTGATGAGTTCCAATAATTCCTACGACAGGTCCCACCACACCGGATTCTGAGCAGCGCGTATTGGGTTGTGACTCATTGATTGGATATAAACAGTGATAGCAAGGATCTGAGTCTTGATACGTGAAAGTAGCTAATTGACCTTCCCAGCCGATTGCTGCACCAGATACCAAAGGTGTTTTTGATTTATGACACGCTCGATTAATTTCTTGTCGCGTTTCAAAGTTATCGCTGCAGTCTAAAACGATATCCGCTTGCATACATTCAAGTTCAAGCCGACTACCCAGAAGTTTCTTGTTGATAGCACGAACGCGCACATCAGAATTGATTTTGGCAATAGCTTTTTTTGTTGCATCTACCTTGGCTAGTCCTATCTCGTCACTTGAGTAGAGTATTTGCCTCGGGAGGTTACTCACTTCAACAACATCATCATCAGCAATAATAAGATGACCTATACCCGAAGCAGCAAGATGCTGAATGGCAGAACACCCTAACCCACCACACCCAACAACTAGAATGCTCGAATTTCTAAGCTTTGCTTGTCCGAGCTCTCCAATCTCAGGTAACGCTACCTGACGCTGATATCTCAGAAACTCAGAATCTGTAATCGTCACGGAACTACCTACTACTTAGAATTTCACGAAAATCGCTAATAGCTTTCTTTGGGTCAGAACTTAGTGTAATAGCCCGAACAACGGCTAGACTTGAAACCCCACACTCCCACACCTTTGGTGCTCGTTCTAGGTCAATTCCACCAATCGCAACGGTAAGAAAACGTCCTGACAGTTCTTGGTAAAGCTTAAGCCTCACTAACCCTTGAGGGCGTGAAGGCATAACTTTAGTGGTTGTTGGAAATATATGACCGAGCGCTATATAGCTAGGATTGACCTGTTTGATTCTAAGTATTTCGTAGTAACCGTGAGTGGATAACCCTATCCTTACGCCAGCTTTTGCAATTTGGTCTAAGTCTGCAAACTCGAGATCTTCTTGTCCTAAATGCACGCCATAAGCACCATGTCTTACCGCTAACTGCCAATAGTCATTAATATAGACTTGAGCGTTATGCTGACGTCCTAATTCGATTACTTTTGTAATCTTCGTTTCTAGCTCTGGGTCATCGGCATTTTTTATCCGAAGCTGTGCTGTCTTTACTCCAAGTTTCAGAAGTCGCTCTACCCACTCCACCGTATCTACAACCGGATATAAACTAAGATATTCAGCATTTGTATCAGGGAAAGGCAAAGCGTTTTCTATATCCCATCCTACATGGATATCTAATAGCTCGTCAGAGAGTATCGGTGTTGGAAATTCAGATAGATTCTGAGGCCATGTTTCACGTGAAACATCAGAACGTACTGCACCTCTTGCTATCACGAGTGCATCTTCAATCGGGAAATCAAGTACAAGAGATGTCAGTAACCAAGCCAGATAGGATTGTTGTTCTATCTCCGATAATGGAGCGCCCTTAAAACTCAACGCTCTATTGGATTCGCCATGGCACCATAGATCAACAAGCTGAAAATCATGATAAACGTCAATCAAGAGTAAGTTAGGCTCTTTTGAAAGTTGAGATAAAGCCAAAGGTGAAGCCTGACCATTAGAAAAACGGCAAACATGAGTAGCTTCACTATCGGATTCATCAAATGAAAGAGACATACACCTGTCATCAACGTAGCATTGCGTCAAATGAGTTGGGCTTACACCCAACTCGATATCAGCAATATCAAAGCCCTGCTCCTGAGCCAATAACAGTCTAGACTGAACGAGATCTGTTAACTCGACTTGAGCCTTTGGCAGTAATAGCTGAGCCATTTAATCCTCCAAAACACTCTGCTTGGCAGGGTGGTACAACTCTGAGCCCGTCGCTTTAAACTCTTCGGACTTCCTACGCATACCTTCCAATGGGTCATCTAGCATCTTGATCTCAATAGCCTGATCCTGCGCGACTTGCTTAGTGTCCTTTGCGTACTCTCTTACTTCTTGAGAAATCTTCATTGAACAGAACTTTGGACCACACATTGAACAGAAGTGAGCGACTTTCCCGGACTCTTGTGGAAGCGTTTCATCATGAAACTTACGTGCGGTTTCAGGATCCAGACCCAAGTTAAATTGGTCTTCCCAGCGGAATTCAAATCGAGCTTTTGAAAGTGCGTTATCGCGAATTTTAGCACCAGGATGCCCTTTCGCTAAATCTGCTGCGTGCGCCGCTAACTTATAGGTAATCAAACCCGTTTTAACATCTTCTTTGTTGGGTAAGCCTAGGTGCTCTTTCGGTGTCACATAGCAAAGCATGGCACAGCCATACCAACCAATCATGGCTGCACCGATACCTGAAGTAATATGATCGTATCCAGGGGCAATATCTGTTGTTAGTGGACCAAGAGTATAAAATGGAGCTTCATGACAGTGCTTAAGCTGCTCGTCCATGTTTTCTTTGATCATGTGCATTGGGATATGACCAGGACCTTCTATGATTACCTGAACATCATATTCCCACGCAACTTTAGTCAACTCACCTAAGGTTCTCAGCTCGGAAAATTGTGCTTCATCGTTCGCGTCTGCAATTGAACCTGGGCGTAAGCCATCACCAAGTGAAAGAGCAACATCATACTTCGCACATATTTCACAGATTTCACGGAAGTGGGTATATAGGAAGCTTTCCTGATGATGAGCTAAACACCATTTCGCGATGATAGAACCACCACGAGATACGATACCGGTGACACGTTTTGCCGTCATTGGCACGTAACGTAATAGCAAACCAGCGTGAATGGTGAAGTAGTCTACCCCCTGCTCTGCCTGCTCAATTAGCGTATCTCGCATGACTTCCCAATTGAGGTCTTCAGCGACACCATTTACTTTTTCTAGTGCTTGATACATAGGAACAGTACCAATAGGAACAGGACTATTACGCATGATCCATTCACGAGTTTCATGAATGTTTCGACCTGTAGACAAGTCCATTACTGTATCGCCGCCCCAACGAGTCGACCAAACAAGCTTTTCAACTTCTTCCTCGATTGAAGATGACACAGCAGAGTTACCAATATTCGCATTTACCTTAACAAGGAAATTACGCCCAATAATCATAGGTTCTGATTCAGGGTGGTTAATATTGGAAGGAATAATGGCGCGTCCCTCAGCAACTTCTTTTCGCACAAATTCAGGGGTAATTTCTTTAGGAAGATTTGCACCAAAGCTTTCGCCTGGGTGCTCAATGTTCAACTGGTCATCCGCAAACTTATGACGCTGCAAGTTTTCGCGTATGGCAATGTATTCCATTTCAGGGGTAATAATACCTTGGCGTGCATAGTGCAGCTGAGTAACGCACTGACCTTCTTTAGCACGTCGGATTTTTGGAAGATTGCCATAGCGTAAATCGTCTAACGTATCGTCTTCTAAGCGCTCTTTGGTGTAAACCGAACTCACATCCGACAAGACTTCAGTGTCATTTCGCTCTTTAATCCAGTCTTCACGTAACTTCGGCAGACCATTATAAAGGTCGATCTCATGTTCTGGATCGGTATAGACCCCAGACGTATCGTAGACACGTATTGGCTCATTTGGCTCAAATATTGGGTCTTTTTTACTCCCGCCAACCAAACTGTCTGCGAGAGAGATCTCTCTCATTGGCACTCGAATATCGCTTCTAGAGCCTTCTACATACACTTTATGAGAATTTGGATACGGTTGAGTCGACAGGTTATCAATAAACTGTTTGGCTTCCAGTCTCGCTTGCTTGCGATTCGACATAGCATTTTTCCTTGCAATCATTATTTTTAGGACAAAGTCCCTAGGAAGAAAATGCTTGGCGGATTGTTGTTACAAGAGGGCAAATGTGCGTGAATAACGCCATCTGAAAGTAGATAGATCCCGACTAATATCAGGTGAGGTATCTTCTCTTGTTCCCTTCGCAGATATTAGTCTGATCAGGTTCAACGGATCCCGCTAACGCGGTCTCAGCTCGCCCATTAATAAATCGGGCGGAGCACTCCGACAAGTGAAGCCAGTATAAGGGAAAGGTTAGGTCAAAACCAAGACCAAAGTTTAAAAAGATTAACTTTTAATCAACAATTGAAAGCCAATCCATGCGGCAGAGATACTAAGAACGACATTCAATAACACATTTAAACCCATTTTAAAAAAAGCACCTTGCTGCATGAGTAAAACGTTGTCCATAGAGAAGGTAGAAAAAGTAGTTAGTGCCCCTAGGAAGCCAAGACCGATTATCTGCCTCCAAGGCTCTGTAGCAAGGCTTCCATTCTCAAATGAAGCTATCAGCATTCCCATCGCTAATGAACCCACTACGTTCACTGTGAGCGTGCCATATGGAAACCCTCTACCAAATAAACTCGCGCATAACTCCGACACCAAAAAGCGAGAACATGCGCCAAATGCACCGCCTAATGCTATGAAACCAAGAATGGATAACTGTCCCATCTCTACCAACCCTAATCAAATATTGAAACCATTCTATCTCTATATACGCTAAAATTCGTTTTTAATTTCGGGTAATACTCGCCATAAAGAAGGATAAATATAAAAAGTTACAGGAGTCACTTTAGGTGATGTAAAGCATATTTCTTAACAGGCAAGTAAATTACCACCTTCTAAAGAAGGTGGCTTTGTGTGAGCCCCCTAAAAGGGGCCTTTGTTTAGTCCAGTGCTAATTGTTGCTGTTCCACGCGCTCTTTCTTCTCCTGATGTCTTACATAACGTCGAATAATTTCTTCATTAATTCCTACGCTATCGACAAAATAGCCCCTTTGCCAAAAGTGGTTACCCCAAAGCTTATTTTTCCTCAAATATGGAAACTTACTGAAGAGTTTTAAGGCTATTTTGCCTTTCAATACACCCATCAACTTGGATATGGATAGCTTGGGTGGAACTTTTACTACTAAGTGCACGTGGTCAATCTGGACGTTCAGCTCGACAACTTCACATCCAAGTTGATTACAGTAAACATTTATACACCGATAAACTTCTTTGCCTACATTGTTCTTCAAGATCCTAAATCGATATTTTGGTGTCCACACTATGTGATATTGACATCTCCAAAATACGTGGGAAGCTTGATTGTATCTACTCATGTTATTTGTCCTCTTTGACTTCGCTAAAAATCAAGGGGGCATTTAACATGGGTAGAACTACAGGCAAAGCCTAACTGAATGATAACCACCTACTGAAGTAGGTGGTTTAGGGCTGAAAACAAAAAAGCCCTGATCAGAGATCAGGGCTTATCAATTTGAACCTGGCGATGTCCTACTCTCACATGGGGAAACCCCACACTACCATCGGCGCTATTGCGTTTCACTTCTGAGTTCGGCATGGAAGTCAGGTGGGTCCACAATGCTATGGTCGCCAAGTAAATTTGGTTTTTGCTCTTAGAATTTCTTAAAATCTAAAAGCAATAAATAGTGGTGCTAGTACCCAGATTTGAACTGGGGACCTCACCCTTACCAAGGGTGCGCTCTACCAACTGAGCTATACCAGCACATTAAATTCTTATATGCGTTGGAATAAAAAAGCCCGTTTTTTCAAACGGGCTCTTTCAATAAATTTAAAGCCTGGCGATGTCCTACTCTCACATGGGGAAACCCCACACTACCATCGGCGCTATTGCGTTTCACTTCTGAGTTCGGCATGGAGTCAGGTGGGTCCACAACGCTATGGTCGCCAAGCAAATTCTTAATCTGGAAAGCTGTTTTTTTAGTTCTGATTCTTACACATTCAATCTGTTCTTATCTGAGCCCACAAAACCCCTTGGGTGTTGTATGGTTAAGCCTCACGGGCAATTAGTACAGGTTAGCTCAACGCCTCACAACGCTTACACACCCTGCCTATCAACGTTCTGGTCTCGAACAACCCTTTAGGACACTTAAAGTGTCAGGGAAGACTCATCTCAGGGCTCGCTTCCCGCTTAGATGCTTTCAGCGGTTATCGATTCCGAACTTAGCTACCGGGCAATGCCATTGGCATGACAACCCGAACACCAGAGGTTCGTCCACTCCGGTCCTCTCGTACTAGGAGCAGCCCCTTCAATCTTCCAACGCCCACGGCAGATAGGGACCGAACTGTCTCACGACGTTCTAAACCCAGCTCGCGTACCACTTTAAATGGCGAACAGCCATACCCTTGGGACCGACTTCAGCCCCAGGATGTGATGAGCCGACATCGAGGTGCCAAACACCGCCGTCGATATGAACTCTTGGGCGGTATCAGCCTGTTATCCCGGAGTACCTTTTATCCGTTGAGCGATACCTTCCATTCAGAACCACCGGATCACTATGACCTGCTTTCGCACCTGCTCGAATTGTCATTCTCGCAGTCAAGCGGGCTTATGCCATTGCACTAACCACACGATGTCCAACCGTGTTTAGCCCACCTTCGTGCTCCTCCGTTACTCTTTGGGAGGAGACCGCCCCAGTCAAACTACCCACCAGGCACTGTCCTCACCCCAGATAATGGGTAAGTTAGAACATCAAAGCTACAAGGGTGGTATTTCAAGGACGGCTCCACCATATCTAGCGACATGGTTTCAAAGCCTCCCACCTATCCTACACATGTAGGTTCAATGTTCAGTGCCAAGCTGTAGTAAAGGTTCACGGGGTCTTTCCGTCTAGCCGCGGGTACACTGCATCTTCACAGCGATTTCAATTTCACTGAGTCTCGGGTGGAGACAGCGTACCATCATTACGCCATTCGTGCAGGTCGGAACTTACCCGACAAGGAATTTCGCTACCTTAGGACCGTTATAGTTACGTACCGCCGTTTACCAGGGCTTCGATCAAGAGCTTCGTCCGAAGACTAACCCCATCAATTAACCTTCCGGCACCGGGCAGGCGTCACACCGTATACGTCATCTTACGATTTTGCACAGTGCTGTGTTTTTAATAAACAGTTGCAGCCACCTGGTATCTGCGACTCCTAATAGCTCCATCCGCGAGGGACTTCACCGTCAAGAGCGTACCTTCTCCCGAAGTTACGGTACCATTTTGCCTAGTTCCTTCACCCGAGTTCTCTCAAGCGCCTTGGTATTCTCTACCCGACCACCTGTGTCGGTTTGGGGTACGATTCCTTACAATCTGAAGCTTAGAGGCTTTTCCTGGAAGCATGGCATCAATGACTTCACTGCCGTAGCAGCTCGACGTCGTGTCTCAGCCTTAATGACGGTCCGGATTTACCTAAACCATCAGCCTACGCACTTGAACCTGGACAACCATCGCCAGGCCCACTTAGCCTTCTCCGTCCCCCCATCGCAATTGTAAGAAGTACGGGAATATTAACCCGTTTCCCATCGACTACGCTTTTCAGCCTCGCCTTAGGGGTCGACTTACCCTGCCCCGATTAACGTTGGACAGGAACCCTTGGTCTTCCGGCGAGGGAGTTTTTCACTCCCTTTATCGTTACTCATGTCAGCATTCGCACTTCTGATACCTCCAGCAGCCCTTACAGACCACCTTCAACGGCTTACAGAACGCTCCCCTACCCCGCAATCAAAAGATTGCAGCCGCAGCTTCGGTTTACTACTTAGCCCCGTTACATCTTCCGCGCAGGCCGACTCGACCAGTGAGCTATTACGCTTTCTTTAAATGATGGCTGCTTCTAAGCCAACATCCTGGCTGTCTGAGCCTTCCCACATCGTTTCCCACTTAGTAGTAATTTGGGACCTTAGCTGGCGGTCTGGGTTGTTTCCCTCTCCACGACGGACGTTAGCACCCGCCGTGTGTCTCCCGGATAGTACTTACTGGTATTCGGAGTTTGCAAAGGGTTGGTAAGTCGGGATGACCCCCTAGCCTTAACAGTGCTCTACCCCCAGTAGTATTCGTCCGAGGCGCTACCTAAATAGCTTTCGGGGAGAACCAGCTATCTCCAGGTTTGATTGGCCTTTCACCCCTAGCCACAAGTCATCCGCTAATTTTTCAACATTAGTCGGTTCGGTCCTCCAGTTGATGTTACTCAACCTTCAACCTGCCCATGGCTAGATCACCTGGTTTCGGGTCTATATCCAGAGACTGAACGCCCAGTTAAGACTCGGTTTCCCTACGGCTCCCCTAAACGGTTAACCTTGCCACTGAATATAAGTCGCTGACCCATTATACAAAAGGTACGCAGTCACACCACAAAGGTGCTCCTACTGCTTGTACGTACACGGTTTCAGGTTCTATTTCACTCCCCTCACAGGGGTTCTTTTCGCCTTTCCCTCACGGTACTGGTTCACTATCGGTCAGTCAGTAGTATTTAGCCTTGGAGGATGGTCCCCCCATATTCAGACAGGATATCACGTGTCCCGCCTTACTCGATTTCACTCAATGTGCGTTGTCGGTTACGGGGCTATCACCCTGTATCGCGTCCCTTTCCAGAGACTTCACCTGACGCACAAAAAGCTTAAGGGCTAACCCAATTTCGCTCGCCGCTACTTTCGGGATCTCGGTTGATTTCTCTTCCTCGGGGTACTTAGATGTTTCAGTTCCCCTGGTTTGCCTCCTGCTGCTATGTATTCACAACAGGATACTTACTTATGTAAGTGGGTTTCCCCATTCGGAAATCGTAGACTCAAGTGGCTTTTACTGCCTAATCTACGCTTATCGCAAGTTAATACGTCCTTCGTCGCCTCTGACTGCCAAGGCATCCACCGTGTACGCTTAGTCACTTAACCATACAACCCCAAAAGGTTTCTGTATGGCAAACAACCAAGGTTTATCGTTGTCTCTTTATTATGAGCGAGACAACACTTCGATTTTGCCGGACTCAAATATGTTTTCACTTTCGTGAAAACCCAAGAACACTTGAATGTGTGTTGGTACCTAAATGAACAAGTCATCTAGGATTTGAGAACTTTTAATTTGAATAACAACGCTTATCCGAAGATAAGGGGATTGTTGTTATTCGTCAGCTTTCCAAATTGTTAAAGAGCGTGATTCGTTAAGAACCATTTCTAAATATTCTGTATTAAGAAAATACTTAAAGATGGTGGAGCTAAGCAGGATCGAACTGCTGTACCTCCTGCGTGCAAGGCAGGCGCTCTCCCAGCTGAGCTATAGCCCCATCAATAATGTTGCTGGAATCTTGCTTTTGGCAAGATTGGTGGGTCTGAGTGGACTTGAACCACCGACCTCCCGCTTATCAGGCGAGCGCTCTAACCAGCTGAGCTACAGACCCAACATTACTCTTAACTGTTATAAACCGTATCAATCTGTGTGGGTACTCATCGCGACAATCATCGTATAAGGAGGTGATCCAGCCCCAGGTTCCCCTAGGGCTACCTTGTTACGACTTCACCCCAGTCATGAACCACAAAGTGGTAAGCGTCCCCCCGAAGGTTAAACTACCTACTTCTTTTGCAGCCCACTCCCATGGTGTGACGGGCGGTGTGTACAAGGAACGTATTCACCGTGGCATTCTGATCCACGATTACTAGCGATTCCGACTTCATGGAGTCGAGTTGCAGACTCCAATCCGGACTACGACGCACTTTTTGGGATTCGCTCACCATCGCTGGTTGGCCGCCCTCTGTATGCGCCATTGTAGCACGTGTGTAGCCCTACTCGTAAGGGCCATGATGACTTGACGTCGTCCCCACCTTCCTCCGGTTTATCACCGGCAGTCTCCCTGGAGTTCCCACCATTACGTGCTGGCAAACAAGGATAAGGGTTGCGCTCGTTGCGGGACTTAACCCAACATTTCACAACACGAGCTGACGACAGCCATGCAGCACCTGTCTCAGAGTTCCCGAAGGCACCAAAACATCTCTGCTAAGTTCTCTGGATGTCAAGAGTAGGTAAGGTTCTTCGCGTTGCATCGAATTAAACCACATGCTCCACCGCTTGTGCGGGCCCCCGTCAATTCATTTGAGTTTTAATCTTGCGACCGTACTCCCCAGGCGGTCTACTTAACGCGTTAGCTCCGAAAGCCACGGCTCAAGGCCACAACCTCCAAGTAGACATCGTTTACGGCGTGGACTACCAGGGTATCTAATCCTGTTTGCTCCCCACGCTTTCGCATCTGAGTGTCAGTATCTGTCCAGGTACGCCTTCGCCACTGGTATTCCTTCAGATCTCTACGCATTTCACCGCTACACCTGAAATTCTACCCCCTCTACAGTACTCTAGCCTGCCAGTTTCAAATGCGGTTCCGAGGTTGAGCCCGGCTTTCACATCTGACTTAACAAACCACCTGCATGCGCTTTACGCCCAGTAATTCCGATTAACGCTCGCACCCTCCGTATTACCGCGGCTGCTGGCACGGAGTTAGCCGGTGCTTCTTCTGCAGCTAACGTCAAGATATGAAGCTATTAACTTCACACCCTTCCTCACTGCTGAAAGTACTTTACAACCCGAAGGCCTTCTTCATACACGCGGCATGGCTGCATCAGGCTTGCGCCCATTGTGCAATATTCCCCACTGCTGCCTCCCGTAGGAGTCTGGACCGTGTCTCAGTTCCAGTGTGGCTGATCATCCTCTCAGACCAGCTAGGGATCGTCGCCTTGGTGAGCCTTTACCTCACCAACTAGCTAATCCCACCTGGGCATATCCTGACGCGAGAGGCCCGAAGGTCCCCCTCTTTGGCCCGAAGGCGTTATGCGGTATTAGCCATCGTTTCCAATGGTTATCCCCCACATCAGGGCAATTTCCCAGGCATTACTCACCCGTCCGCCGCTCGACGCCGAATAGCAAGCTATTCTCGTTTCCGCTCGACTTGCATGTGTTAGGCCTGCCGCCAGCGTTCAATCTGAGCCATGATCAAACTCTTCAATTTAAGATTTTGTTCGGCTCAATGAATACTGACTTCAAACTACGTATGTAATTTAAAGCTATTATCGTTCCAACAGAACGATAATGAATTGACTGTGCCAATGATTGCTTTCTAAGAAAGTTATCATCGTATTGGTCACTCAGTTCATTGAAACCTAAATTGTTTCCAAAGAAACTATTTGGATTATCATCAACGAGTGCCCACACAGATTGATAGGTCTATATTGTTAAAGAGCGTGATTTGAGTCTCACTCAAATCGGACGGCTATTTTAGCGAGATAAACGTTAGTGTCAAACACTTTTTTCAGTTTATTTCGTTAGCTTTTCAGCTACCTAATCTAACCTCTGACTCGATTCGTTTCTTTCGAAGCGTTCCCGTGTCAGCGAGGGGGCATTATAGAGATCGGCATCACATTGGCAAGCCCTTTTTGACGTTTTTTTCAATTTCTAGGTTGTTTGCGTGTTTTTTATTCAAAAGGTGGTATTTTCACTATTCTTCTTTCACTTTTTACCCTTTAATCGCCCTAAATTAAGGAGAAATCATGAGCTCAATTCGAAGTTATAAAGGTAGTTGCCCTGAAATTGGTGAAGGTGTCTATATAGATAGCAGCTCTATCTTAGTGGGTGACATTAAAATAGGTAAGGATTCTAGCGTTTGGCCACTTGTTGCTGCCAGGGGTGATGTTAATCATATTCATATTGGCGAGCGTACAAACATTCAAGACGGTTCCGTTTTGCACGTAACTCATAAAAATGCGGAAAACCCTGAAGGCTACCCACTTATCATTGGTAATGAAGTGACTATCGGTCATAAGGTCATGCTTCATGGGTGTACGTTAGGCGATCGTGTATTAGTAGGTATGGGTGCCATCGTCTTAGACGGCGTGCACATAAAAGATGAAGTCATGATTGGTGCGGGCAGTTTGGTCCCTCCCAATAAAGTATTGGAAAGTGGTTATCTCTATGTAGGGAGCCCAGTAAAACAGGCTCGCCCATTAAGTGAAAAAGAAATCGCTTTTTTGCGCAAGTCCGCAGATAACTACGTCAATACTAAAAATGAGTACAGAACAGTAGTAGAGCCAGTCACTTTCTAATAACAACTTGCCCGCTGTCGTCGTAGTCTTCCTCTTCTATCAAAGATTCAGCAAGCTCTTCCATATCAAAGCGGTATTGTGAGAATAGAGTGAGAGCTTGCTGCTCTTCCTCTATTGTCTCTCCACTCACTCGTTCAATGGCAGCCACTAAAGCGAGACATTCGATCAACATACCTGATTGCTGTGCAGGAAAACGTACCGCGTTATGCCCTTCATCCCAAGTTTGGATATCAGGAAAGAGTATTGATTGATTCATGGCAGGCTATCCTTCCAAATTTTTTCTTAGTTCTCTGAGAACTTGCTTTGCGCCAGGTCTTAACCCACGCCATACAAGGAAGCTTTCTGCAGCCTGCCCGACCAACATACCAAGACCATCGTAAGTATTGACAACTTGGTTATCTTTAGCCCACTGGTTAAATGCTGTCAGCCCCTGCCCATACATCATGTCATAGCTAACGGTTGTTGAAGTGAATATCGAAGAGCTAATCGTGGGTAGGTCACCACTCAAACTAGCAGACGTAGAATTGATCACCACATCAAAGGAAGTCTTGATGTCTTCCATAGGAACAGAACGAATATCACCAAATTCTTTAAACATTTCCTCAAGCTTTTTCGCTTTAGCAAATGTACGGTTGGTGACCACTATGCTTTTTGGGGATTGGTCCAAAAGTGGCTTTATCACGCCGCGAGCAGCGCCACCTGCACCAATAACCAAAATACGGGCACCTTCTAACGGTACTTGGTATTGCAATAAGTCTTGAACCAAGCCTTCACCATCAGTGTTATCACCAATGATTTCTCCATCATCGAGTTTTTTTAGTGTATTCACCGCCCCAGCCAATTGCGCTCTTTCGGTCAGGCGATCAGCAAATTGAAAAGCATCTTCCTTAAATGGCACGGTAACATTACAGCCTTTCCCACCTTGCGAAAAAAACTCTGTTGCCGATTCTACGAAACCACCCACGGGCGCTTGGCGCGTTACATAGGATAAAGACTGATTGGTTTGCCGAGCAAAAAGGGTGTGTATAAAAGGGGATTTACTGTGTCCGATAGGGTTACCAAACACGACGTACTGATCGATAGGTTGCGCCATTTCCTTGCCTGCAAAATTAAATAGGGTCGTTTGTACAGACCCTATCATCATACCTAAATTGCCTCAAGCGACTGGATTCTGAGCGTTATAGCTGGAAATCACCATTCTCTAGGTTTTAGGTAATTTTGGTACAAATCATCTTCCGGTGTCCCAGGCTCAACCTGATAGTCGTATTCCCATCGAGCTAAAGGAGGCATCGACATTAAGATCGATTCAGTACGCCCACCACTTTGTAGCCCAAATAAAGTGCCTCTGTCGTAGACTAAGTTGAATTCGACGTAGCGACCACGGCGGTATAACTGAAATTGGCGCTCTTTTTCACCATATTCGGTCTCTTTTCTTCGATCAATGATGGGTACAAGCGCATCGGTATAGCCCTTCCCAACGGCTTGAATGTATTCGAAGCTTTTATCAAAACCCCATTCGTTGAGGTCATCAAAAAATAAACCACCGACACCACGAGTTTCGTTACGGTGTGGAAGGAAGAAATATTCATCGCACCACTTTTTATGCTCCGAATACACATTATCACCAAAGGGTGCGCAGATTTCTTTCGCCGTGTTGTGCCAATATAAGCAATCTTCTTCGAAAGGATAAAACGGGGTTAAATCGAAGCCACCACCAAACCACCAGATGGGATCATGACCTTCCTTCTCGGCAATAAAGAAACGCACATTGGCATGAGAGGTTGGTACATAAGGGTTGTGCGGGTGCATCACTAGCGACACGCCCATCGCCTCAAATTTTCGACCAGCAAGCTCTGGGCGGTGAGCGGTAGCTGAGGCAGGCATCTCTCGACCGGAGACATGTGAAAAGTTCACGCCACCTTGTTCAAAGACGTTGCCACCACTCATGACTCGAGTTCGACCTCCGCCACCCAGGCGCTCAGTCGATTCACGATGCCAAATATCTTCTTCAAATACAGCCTTACCGTCCACCTCTTCAAGCTGCTGGCATATGCTGTCCTGAAGTTCTAACAAAAAGTACTTTACTGCATCTTTATCGATATCTGACATTGCTTATTCCTATATTCGCAGGTTATCCCTGTCTTAATATGGTAGACGTTAAAGCGTCGCGTATTTCACTCGGTTTATCGCGACCACCGGTTTCACCTTCTAAAATTGCGACCAAGTACTCACCCAGCTGTGCGTATACCTCCTGGAAAGTCATACACGGTGGCTCACCCGTAAGGTTGGCGCTGGTCGAGGTTAGCGGTTTACCAAACGACTCGCAAAGTTTTTGTACCAATGGATGATCCGTCACCCTTACGGCAATGGAATCAAATTGACCTGAAAGTAGGTTTGATAACCCAGGTTTTGCAGGCATTACCCAAGTAACTGGTCCAGGCCAAGTGTCAAATACCGCTTGGCGAGCTTCATCCGTTAATTGAGATTCATCGACGTATGGCTTAAGTTGCTCAAAATTGGCAGCGATGAGAATTAACCCTTTTTCTACTGGTCTTTTCTTAAGTTCAAGTAGCTTTTGAATAGCGTCTGCGTTATCAGGGTCACAGCCGACTCCAAATACACCTTCCGTTGGGTAAGCAATGACTTCCCCATCATGGAGCGCCTGAACTGTGTTTTCAAAATTGGTCAATTTGAACCCCTTATCTTTAACATTTGGGCAGTAGTGTACAAAGAGTTTACCCCTCAGCCCAAAAGTAATTTATCAGTAAACTGTATCAAACCTTAAAACGATTTCGCGCAAACGTTTTCCTTACCGAAAATTCTACGTATAATGCGCGCAAAATATCCGCTCACCCAATGAAAGCGCTGAAGGAGTTTTGAGATGCAAGTCGGTATTATTATGGGTTCTAAATCAGATTGGCCAACCATGAAACTAGCAGCAGAAATGCTGGATCGCTTTGGTGTGTCCTATGAAACGAAAGTGGTTTCTGCCCACCGTACGCCACAATTATTGGCAGACTACGCCAATAGCGCTAAAGACCGCGGCATCAAGGTAATCATTGCTGGCGCAGGTGGTGCCGCACACTTACCTGGTATGGCGGCGGCCTTTACAAGCTTGCCGGTTCTAGGTGTTCCTGTTCAATCTCGTGCATTAAAAGGCATGGACTCCCTACTTTCAATTGTACAAATGCCTAAAGGTATTGCAGTGGGCACTTTGGCTATTGGAGAGGCTGGTGCAGCCAATTCCGGTATTTTGGCCGCTCAGATCATTGGTACTCACAATGAAGAAGTAATGGCAAAAGTTGAAGCTTTCCGCCAAGAACAAACTGAGACGGTTTTAGCTAACCCGAACCCAGCAGAGGATTGATCCCCATGCACGTTCTTGTCTTAGGCGCAGGTCAACTGGCTCGAATGATGTCTTTGGCTGGTGCGCCATTGAACATTCACATTTCTGCCTTCGATGTAGGCACAGAAAACATTGTTCACCCACTCACCCAACAAATGATTGGAAATGGCTTAGCCACGGCTATTGAGCAAGCGGATGTCATAACGGCCGAGTTCGAACACATTCCACACGATGTGCTTGATGAGTGTGAAAAAAGCGGTAAGTTTTTTCCGACTACCGACGCCATCAAAGCTGGCGGTGATCGCCGTATAGAGAAATCGCTACTCGATAATGCCAAGGTGAGAAATGCCAAGTACTTCGTGATCAATACACAAGAAGATTTTGAGAATGCCATCCAGCATGTTGGCATTCCGATGGTGCTGAAAAGCACTCTTGGTGGTTACGATGGAAAAGGGCAGTGGCGTTTAAAAGACAAAGCACAAGCCAATGCGATTTGGCAGGAAATGTCTGAGTGCATCGCTGAAACACCAAACCAAGCGATTGTCGCAGAAGAGTTTGTACCGTTTCAGCGTGAAGTGTCTTTGGTTGGTGCTCGAAATGCAGCGGGTGAAATCGCCATCTACCCACTAGCAGAGAACGTTCATACTGATGGGGTTTTAACACTATCGACAGCCATTGCAGATGAAACACTTCAGGCACAAGCCAATATCGCGTTTACGGCAGTAGCGGAATCTTTGAATTATGTGGGTGTTTTGGCGCTCGAGTTCTTTGATGTGAATGGCGAGTTACTGGTAAACGAAATCGCGCCTCGCGTCCATAATTCTGGTCATTGGACTCAACAAGGTGCTGAGACTTGCCAATTCGAGAACCACTTACGCGCTGTGTGTGGGTTACCATTAGGCAGCACTGAGCTGGTACGCCCAACCTCTATGGTAAATATCTTGGGTGAAGACCAAGTGCCAGAGAGCGTTTTGGCAATGCCAGAGTGCCATGTGCATTGGTATGGCAAGGAAAAGCGTGCAGGTCGTAAAATGGGTCACATTAATGTGTGTGCAAGCAACGATGAGGCGTTAAAAGCCGCTTTGGTTAAGCTTGCAGATATTTTGGATGCAGATGCTTTTCCTGCATTAAAGGAAAGCGCCCAAGCTCTGTAAGACGCACCTATCTGTAAAAAGCAGTTACCAATAAAAAGCAGCATTACCTGTAAAAACGGCACTCTAGTGAGTGCCGTTTTTTATTGGATTTGTTCTTTCTGGCACTTCCGATTAGCGCACAATACTTTAACGCCAGATGCCAGTTTCTTCTCAATCAGTAGTGAGTAATCACACTCAGTGCACGAACCGACGATAGGTTTATGATTCACCGCAAACTTGCATTTAGGGTAGCTATTGCAGGCGTAAAACGTTTTGCCATAGCGCGACTTTCTTTCGACCAAATAACCCGTTTTGCATTCAGGGCAGGTAATCTCTTCTTCCTTTTTCTGCTCCTCTTTAGGGGCATCCAAGGACTCAATATGATGGCAATCTGGGTATGCACTGCAACCGATAAACATGCCATAGCGCCCCTGCCTCAGCACCAATTCATTAGCACACTCTGGACAAGGGACACCTAACTCTTTAACAATATGACCATCATTTTGACCAATCGTACGAATGTAGTCACAAGATGGGTACTGATTGCACCCTAGGAAAGGACCATGTTTACCATGACGTAAAGACAATTCTCCACCGCATTGAGGGCACGGTTCTTTTTCCAGTGCGTGCTCATGGGCAGAGAATAATTGCGAATCGATTTTACCGCTCATTCACCCAAAACCATTAATGAAGAATACCACTCTCGGTAGTATACAAGAGCTCCTCCATTTGGGTGTAGGCGTTTTCATTACCCGGTACATTAAACAGTACCATCAATACAATCCACTTTAGATCGTCCAGCTGAAAGTCACTGGTTTCCAAGCCCATTACTCGATCAATGATCATTTCACGAGTTTCGGCGGTCAACACTTCAACTTGCTCCAAAAACAGCAAGAATCCACGACATTCTATATCTAAACGTGTCATTTCAGTGCGCGTGTATATACGTACCGACGTAGCTGCACTGGTTCTCATGGCGGATTGTGCATCGCTTTGTTGTAGCGCTGCCAAGTCCTCTAACCAATTCAGGGCTTTGTAAATTTCTTTTTGGTGGAATCCAGCTCTGAGAAGCTCATCTTCCAACTCATCTTGATCGACCATCAATTCCGCATCACTGTGGATATAGGTCTCGAACAAATACATCAGTATGTCCATCATAGTTAGCCCCTCCCCTTTCGAATATAGCCACCAGGTACTGCAACAACATACCCTGAAAGCTCAAGCTCCAGTAGTTGCATCATGACTTCATGCACAGGTATATGGGTCCGCTCTGCAAGAATATCAACGGGTGTTGCTTCTAACCCTACGTTAGCCATTAGTTCAGGAAATGGCAATTCTTCTTGCGAGGCTTCTTCACTAAATATAGATGTTTGTTGGGAAAACGACCAAGAAACTAAATTTTCTACTTCTTGGAGAATATCTTCGGACGATTGGACTAAGCAGGCACCAGACTTAATGAGTGCATTCCCCCCTCTAGAATTGGGGTTGTGAATTGAGCCGGGCAGTGCAAAAACATCGCGACCTTGCTCTGCTGCGTATCGCGCTGTTATCAACGACCCGCTGCGTTCGGCAGCTTCGACAACAAAAACGCCAACCGACAATCCACTAATAATACGATTGCGGCGCGGGAAGTGCTCTGGTCTGGGTTTTGTGTTGGGTCGAAATTCAGAAACGAGCGCGCCTTGCTCAATAATCCTTTGTGCTAGCTTTCTGTGCCGAGCCGGGTAAATGCAGTCGAGTCCCGAGCCCAACACAGCAACAGTTTGACCACCTCCCTCCAACGCACCATCGTGAGCGTGCCCATCCACACCGAGCGCCAAACCACTGGTGACCACTAACCCATTTGCGGATAAATCTTTGGCAAACGCCCTCGCTGTTTGTAGCCCTTCAATGCTGGCGTTTCGACTGCCTACCATGGCTATCTGTGGGGTGCTCAAAGATCGAGCGTCCCCTTTAACAAACAATGTAGTTGGTGGAGAAGAGACTTCTTTGAGTAATGGCGGGAACGCACAATCGAGTAGAGTAACAATATGGTGGTTTGACGCCAGCTGCCACTCCAAGCATTCATCGACCTCTGGATGTGAACTGGCTTTAAGGAATTGAATTTGTTTCGGCTTAAGCCCTATGGCTTGCCATCGCTCTTCACTGGACGAAAGTAAATTGACGGGAGAATCAATAGTGAGTAATCGAGTCAGAGACTGACCACCCAATTGGGGCGTAAAACTCAATGTCAGCCAAGCTCTCAACTCATTTTCTGTCATTTAACTGTCTTCGTCCTTCGCTTCCAATGGGTCATTTTGTGGCTCTTTCAATAACGGAGAAAGCCCCATGGTTTGGGTGTGAATCGGTGCTTTACTACGGGTAATTAATGCAATACTGAAAGACGCATACGGACGAATAACGATCATTTCCCCGACAGAAACATCCGGAAGATTTTCGCTAAGCCACCCATCATCCACAATATAGTTGCCTCGACTTCCAGAGACACCTAACCCTTCTTCCCAAAGGTCAAACATGGTGCCTTGTTCCACTTTGTCGTTAAGCCCGCGATCAATGATGACAACCTGATTACGCCCAATAAACTTACTTCCTTCCAAAGACCCAAGAATAGACGCAGAGACATGCTTAGGCGCTGGTTCTGGATAAAATGTATTGGAGAATGACAAGTCTTCGCGATGCTGATGCGGTAACGCAAAATCATTGGATAGGATTTCTTGATTCTGGGATTCAACCTTCAAAGAACTCAGCTTTTCTTCTGATTTTACTAACGTTGCCGTCGCAACCATTTTCAAAGAAAAGACTTCTTCACCAGTGTCACTGCGCTGATATTCGGCCACAGAGCGGTAGATACCCCAATGTTTCTCTGTGGTTTTGCCATCAATGAACAATTGGTCATGCTGGCTCAAGAAACGTCTTCCATCTTGTGTCCCGATCACTCGCATTGCACTGTCTAACACCTCCTTAGTGACTAGCCGATCCGAGTTGATGTATGGCAAAACCAGCCCTTCAGGCAAGGTAGGTACCGCATCTTTATCCAGAATTCGGGCTTTGGGGGAAAGCGTAAGAAGAGGCTTTCGGCTCAACATGGGTTGCCCATTTCGCCATACCAAAGTCAGCTTGTCGCCAGGGTAGATAAGGTGAGGATCATTGATGTCTGGGTTAATCTGCCAGAGTCGTGGCCAAAGCCATGGGCTGTCGAGGTAAAGCGCCGAAATATCCCATAGGGTATCCCCTTTTTTCACTTCGTACGTTTTCGGTGCGTTTTCTTTAACCGATAAAACATCACTTTTTGCAAGGACACTATGTGTGACAACACATGTTATTATAGCTAAAGAGGTACGACCTAACTTGGCTATTATTCCTTTCATAACCTCAATTTCCCTATCCAATATTGGCTAGGATGCTGTCATTTAGGTTATAAAATGTCTAGAATTGAGCCAGCTAGGTTTTAGCTGTTTCGGCACAGTTCAATATTTAGAGTGTATATGTCTGTATTACAAGTATTAACTTTCCCTGATGATCGCCTTCGCACAGTGGCTAAGCCCGTCGAAGCAGTGACACCAGAGATTCAAAAAATCGTCGACGATATGTTAGAAACCATGTACGACGAAGAAGGCATCGGCCTTGCTGCAACGCAAGTCGATATTCATCAGCGCATCGTTGTTATCGATGTTTCTGATACTCGCGATCAGCCAATGGTACTGATTAACCCTGAGATCACCGAAAAACGCGGTGAAGATGGCATCGAAGAAGGTTGTCTGTCTATCCCAGGTGCTCGTGCTTTGGTGCCTCGTGCGGCAGAAGTTTCTGTTACAGCGAAGAATCGCGAAGGTGAGGAATACTCATTTGAAGCCGATGAGCTTTTGGCCATTTGCGTTCAACATGAATTGGATCACCTCGAAGGCAAGTTGTTTGTTGATTACCTTTCGCCACTGAAGCGTAAGCGCATTCAGGACAAGATGTTGAAGCTTAAGCGTTTCAATGAGAAGCAAGCGAAAAACGCCTAATCCAAACCACCTTCATCCATAAAGGAACCTTACCTTGAGTCAGTCTTTAAGAATTGTCTTTGCAGGTACTCCGGATTTCGCCGCCCTTCACTTGGCGGCGTTATTGTCTTCGGAGCACGAAGTTATTGCGGTTTACACCAATCCAGACCGCCCAGCAGGTCGAGGTAAAAAACTTACCCCTACCCCAGTTAAAAGCTTGGCGCTGGAACACGATATTCCTGTTTACCAACCCGAAAACTTCAAATCTGATGAAGCGAAGCAAACGTTGGTGGATCTAAATGCCGATATCATGATTGTTGTCGCGTATGGCATGTTACTACCACAAGCCGTATTGGATACCCCTCGTTTAGGGTGCGTCAACGTTCATGGTTCGATTTTACCGCGCTGGCGTGGTGCTGCACCGATTCAACGTTCGGTATGGGCGGGGGATGCTGAAGCTGGCGTTACCATAATGCAGATGGATATTGGCTTGGATACGGGTGATATGTTGAAAATTGCCTCTCTTCCAATTGAAGCAACCGACACCAGTGCGTCGATGTACGACAAACTGGCCGTTCTTGGTCCAGAAGCACTTGTCGACTGCCTAGCGGATATTTCGAATGGCAACGCGCAACCCGTCAAGCAAGATGACGAGCAAGCCACTTACGCGAAGAAGCTCAGCAAAGAAGAAGCCCGTATCGATTGGAATGACGATGCCGCTCACTTAGAGCGCTGTGTTCGTGCCTTCAATCCATGGCCCATTAGCCATTTTGAAGCTGCAGATAACACCATCAAAGTTTGGCAGAGTCGCTTAGAGAGCCAAACCACCGATAAAGCGGCTGGCACCATTCTTCAAGCGGACAAAACCGGTATTTACGTTGCAACAGGTGACGGTGTACTTGTACTCCAAAAGCTGCAGGTTCCGGGTAAAAAAGCGATGCCAGTTCAAGACATATTGAACTCAAGAGCCTCTTGGTTTGAAGTGGGCACGCAGCTCGTTTAAATCAGAAACAACCTGATTTCAGGATAAATAGCCAATATCAATGATTGATTGAATTGGTATATCGACGAAGTGAAGACTCACTTCAATACGTACTTTTTGAGGGCAGAGATGCCCTCCTTTGCTTTAAGGTATTCATCATGAATGTTCGCGCTGAAGCTGCCAACGTTTTGTATCTCGTTGTCGATAAAGGGCAATCACTTTCTACCGCCCTTCCTGCCGCACAACAAAATATCCGCCCGCGAGACCACGCTCTATTGCAAGAAATTTGCTACGGCGCACTACGCTACCTCCCTCGCCTAGAAACCATTGCCAATCATTTAATGGATAAACCATTAAAGGGCAAGCAACGCGTGTTTCATCATCTTATTCTGGTGGGCATTTACCAACTGAGTTTCATGCGAATTCCTGCACACGCAGCGGTTGGGGAAACGGTTGAAGGCACCAAAACACTCAAAGGTCCTCGGCTTCGCGGTTTGATCAATGCGGTACTTCGTAACTACCAAAGAAACCAAGAAGAATTGGATCAAGTTGCGGTTAGCCACAACGCGGGCAAATATGGCCACCCAAGCTGGCTACTAAAATTGTTGCAAACGGCTTACCCAGAACAATGGGAAACCATTGTTGAAGCAAACAACCAAAAAGCACCGATGTGGCTTCGCGTGAACCACCAGCATTACAGCCGCGACGAGTACCTTGAGTTACTCAAAAATGCAAACATTGATAGCAGCGCACACAGTGAAGCACTAGACGCCATAAAATTGGATGCGCCGAGCGATGTGCATGCCTTGCCTGGTTTTGAAAAAGGTTGGGTATCGGTACAAGATGCCGCCGCTCAGCTGTCACTGAATTACCTGACACCTCAAGATGGCGAATTGATTTTGGATTGCTGCGCAGCACCGGGTGGTAAAACAGCACATATACTTGAGCGCACCCAAAACAGCGACGTTGTTGCGATAGATTGCGACGAAAACCGCCTCAAGCGAGTTCATGAAAACCTGAAGCGCCTCAACCTTCAGGCGAAAGTTATTTGCGGTGATGCTAGGAATCCTCAAGAATGGTGGCAAGGGGAACAATTTGACCGCATTTTGCTTGATGCGCCATGTTCTGCGACAGGGGTTATCCGTCGTCATCCAGACATTAAATGGCTGCGCCGAGCCGATGACATCGAAGCCTTAGCCGAACTGCAAGGTGAGATTCTCGATGCGATGTGGCAACAGCTCAAACCGGGTGGCACGCTTGTCTACGCGACATGTTCGATCACCCCGCAGGAAAATCGCGATCAAGTGGTTAGATTTCTGAATCGCACATCGGATGCAACGTTAGATGGGTCAGACATCGAAAGCCCGGGTAGACAAATTCTTCCGGGAGAAGACGATATGGATGGCTTCTATTACGCTGTATTGAGAAAGCAGGCGTAAGCAATAAAACAACCATGCTCAATACGTGTCGCCAAAAGGCGCAGCAGTAGTAAGCGGATAGATAAGCAGAATAGGTAGGCGATGAAAATCATCATACTCGGTGCCGGACAAGTAGGCGGCACCCTTGCAGAAAACTTAGTGGGTGAGAACAACGACATCACGGTAGTAGACCGGAATGGAGACCGACTGCGTGAATTGCAGGATAAGTATGACTTGCGGGTGGTCAATGGGTTTGCCAGCCACCCGGGCACCTTACGTGAAGCAGGTGCTCAAGATGCCGACATGCTGGTTGCGGTGACCAATACCGATGAAACCAATATGGCGGCATGTCAGGTTGCCTTTACGTTGTTCAATACCCCTAACCGAATTGCCCGTATTCGCTCGCCAGAGTATTTGACAGAAAAAGACGCATTGTTCCAATCTGGTGCGATTCCCGTCGACCACCTTATCGCACCAGAAGAATTGGTTACGAGCTATATCGAACGCTTGATCCAATACCCTGGAGCACTCCAAGTGGTCAGTTTCGCTGAACGTAAAGTCAGCTTGGTTGCGGTTAAGGCCTACTATGGCGGTCCACTAGTTGGGAACGCGCTTTCTGCACTGCGTGATCACATGCCTCACATTGACACTCGTGTAGCGGCCATATTTCGTCAAGGCAGGCCCATTCGCCCGCAAGGTACCACCGTCATTGAAGCGGATGATGAAGTGTTCTTCGTCGCAGCGAGTAACCACATTCGCTCTATCATGAGTGAGCTCCAACGTCTTGAGAAACCTTACCGCCGCATCATGATAGTCGGGGGAGGAAACATTGGTGCCAGCCTCGCCAAACGCTTGGAAAAAGAGTACAGCGTAAAACTGATTGAACGCGGTTATCAGCGAGCAGAAAGGCTGTCTGAACAGCTTGAAAATACGATTGTATTCTGTGGCGACGCGGCCGATCAGGAACTGCTCGCAGAAGAAAACATCGACCAAGTGGATGTCTTCATCGCTCTAACCAATGAAGACGAAACCAATATCATGTCCGCCATGCTGGCAAAACGTATGGGCGCAAAAAAGGTCATGGTGCTGATTCAACGCGGTGCTTACGTCGACTTGGTGCAAGGCGGTACCATTGACGTGGCAATATCACCACAGCAAGCCACAATTTCTGCACTCCTGACACACGTTCGACGCGCAGATATCGTCAACGTATCATCCTTACGCCGCGGGGCGGCTGAAGCCATCGAAGCCATTGCACATGGGGATGAAACCACCTCTAAAGTCGTAGGTCGTGCGGTAGGTGATATCAAACTTCCACCAGGTACCACCATTGGTGCCATTGTTCGTGGCGAAGAAGTGTTGATCGCCCACGACCGAACGGTGATTGAACAAGATGACCATGTGGTGATGTTCTTGGTCGATAAAAAATACGTGCCCGACGTGGAGCGCTTGTTCCAACCAAGCCCATTTTTCCTATAGAGTCAGTGTTGGCGCTCTGTGTTTGGGGCGTCGCTCAAACCGTGGTAATAAGTCGATATGGTCCATCTACGCCCGATCTTATTTGTCATTGGACTGGTGCTCTCTAAGCTAGCCCTATTTATGTACGCCCCCACTGCCGTTGCCTTTTTCACTGGCACACCTGGGTTTATCGAATTTGGTCAGTCCGTACTGATTTTGCACGGCGTGGCATTCGTTTGTTTAACCATTGGGCGAACCGCAGAATTCCGTCTTGGGGTTCGAGACCTCTTTTTGATAACGTCACTTGTTTGGACTATCGCCAGCGCATTCGCCGCCCTGCCCTTCGTATTCATTAACCACATCAGCTTTACCGACGCGTATTTTGAAACCATGTCGGGGATTACCACCACGGGTTCAACAGTCCTCAGCGGACTCGATGATATGGCACCGAGCATTCTGCTTTGGCGCTCTATCTTGCAATGGTTAGGAGGAATCGGCTTTATTGTAATGGGGGTGGCCATCTTGCCCATGCTGAATGTTGGCGGCATGCGGTTGTTCCAAACCGAAAGCTCTGACTGGTCTGACAAAAGTGCACCGCGAACAAAAATTGTCGCGATTCATATCGTGTACGTGTACCTCACATTGACGGCGATGTGCGTGATTGGCTATTTGCTCACTGGGATGTCAGGCTTTGATGCGATAAATCATGCATTCACCACGCTATCCACTGGAGGGTACTCCACATCAGACAGCTCCATGAACCACTTTTCCAACGGAGCACATTGGGTGGGCATTCTTTTTATGTTTCTTGGCGGGCTTCCCTTCTTACTGTTTGTTACTGCACTGAAAAAGCGCGAACTTAATTCCTTCTGGCAAGATGCGCAAGTAAGAGGGTTCGTCTACTTGGTCTCGTTCACCTCTTTGGTTGTCGCTGGTTGGTTATGGCTCCATCAGCACTATCCCATATCCGACGCCATTCGTGTTTCCTTGTTTAACATCATCTCGGTAACAACAACAACAGGGTTTGGTTTGGAAGACTTCACAGCTTGGGGCGCATTGCCTGCCGTTATTTTTGCATTCATGATGATGGCAGGGGCTTGCTCTGGATCCACATCAGGCGGTATTAAAGTCTTTCGATTCCAAATAGCGCTTACCCTTCTGCACAAACAAATGATGCGCTTAATTCACCCGTCAGGTGTTTTTGTCCAAAAGTACAACCATCGCCCCGTCAACGACGACATCGTTCGCTCGTTGGTCGCATTTGGGCTGATGTTCTTTATCACCATTATCGTGATTGCTGCTGCATTAGGGGCTATGGGTTTAGACCCAGTGACCGCCATATCGGGAGCAGTCACCGCAGTGGCGAATGTTGGTCCGGGCATGGGGCATGTTATCGGTCCGACGGGGAATTTTGCCCCGCTTCCTGATGCTGCGAAATGGTTACTGAGTATTGGTATGTTAATGGGTAGGCTGGAAATCCTGACACTACTGGTGCTTTTCTTCCCCGCATTCTGGAGAAGGTAGTGATTAACCCGATTAAATCGGGTCAACAAAGAAGTAAATAGCAAAGAAATGGCACGCGGCCCCACCTAGAACAAACCCGTGCCAGATGGCGTGGTTAAAGGGAATACGTTTACTCACGTAAAAAATAACCCCCAAGGAATACACTACGCCACCAATAGCGAGTAAAACCAGACCACCCACATCGAGCGTGATCGCTAATTGGTAGATCACAACAAGTGACAACCATCCCATGCCAAGATACGTATACAGCGACAGTTTTTTAAATCGGTACACGAAGGCTATTTTGGCAATGATGCCAATCAGTGCGATCGACCAAATAATGATCATCAAACCAATGGCCAATGGGGTTCGCAAGCTGACTAATAAGAAAGGTGTGTAGCTGCCCGCAATGAGCAGATAAATCGCGCAATGATCCAGCGTTTTTAGCCAGCGTTTCGCTTTGCGGTAAGGCACAGCGTGATAAACCGTCGAAGCCAGAAACAGCAGAATAAGGCTACCGCCGTATACGCTCATACTGGTGATGGTTAGCACATCGGCATGATTATCTACCGCTTTGATCAGCAAGAACACTAACCCAACGATGCCACAAATCATCCCTAGCGCATGTGTGATGCTATTGGCTATCTCTTCACTTACGCTGTACTCAGTTGTTGTAGGACGTGTCATACGCCCCTCCTTCAAT
Organism: Vibrio penaeicida; assembly: GCF_019977755.1. Taxonomy (NCBI): domain Bacteria; kingdom Pseudomonadati; phylum Pseudomonadota; class Gammaproteobacteria; order Vibrionales; family Vibrionaceae; genus Vibrio; species Vibrio penaeicida. The sequence goes on from NZ_AP025144.1 coordinate 4,081,073, forward strand.
TTAGAGCGAATACTCAACAGAAGAGAAGTATGACACACTCAGCGTACACTTGTAAGCTTAAATTTTGGCTAGACAGACCGATTCAGATCAACAGATCTGTTTAGAGTCAAATGACTATGTTTTCTGGACTGACTAGGTTTACTGGGCTGACTAAGTCGAACTTTCCAGAAACGCCAATACTTGCTGCCCTGCATCTTCACCGGACGTACTGGATGGCAGAACCAAATGACGTTTTAATTCGTTGCCGCCAAGTAACCCAGCCAACATGCCACCAATGCCTTTCTTGCGGCGATCCACTTCAAACCACAGCTTTAATTCACCTTCGTCACGATACGCCACAATTTCCAGCTCTCGCCAGCGTCCATGGTAAGGTCCCGTGGTCGGAACAAATTCAAACTCTTGCACAAATGGAAGTTCAAACCCTTTGGCTTCTTCACACTCAACCTGACGAATACGCAAGCCCTGTTCTTCTAATGCCGTAAATATGCCATCCATTAACGGATCTGGACGGACGGTCAATACATCTTTGTCTGTTGGATCAATCGCCATAGATATGTCCAACCCTGTTTCCAACCACACTTTGGCATCACCGATGGTTACAGGCGTATTCCATGGAATAGGCAGCTCTACATCAAACGTACGTTCTTCACCGGGTTCAATGGTAAAAGCGTAAGGCAACTGCCATGAAGCCAACGCGTATTTCACGTTTTGCTTCTTGGTTTGCATCCCTTCTTGCACGTGGCTTTTGTCGTTGTCTGCGGGTACTTCACGTACGTATCGACAACAAAGCTTCAAATCGATGTTATCGATCTCTTGCGCAGAAGAACCACCATACACGTGGATTTTAATGCTGACATTCTGCCCCGGAATCAGCACTTCCTGCTGAAGAATAGAATCTACTTTGGCGCTACCAATACCAAAGCTGGCTAAGGTTTTCTTTAAAAAAGACATGAACAACTCCTCTGGTTAGGTTCTTCCTTTGCTTTATACTCAAGTGACCTCAAGATGTAGGATTCAGAGCTTCATATACTGTTTCAGTTCAAGGAAAAGAATGCAGTGGAATGACGAGTCCTTTCCAAATTCTTTGACAAAGAAATGAGACAGTATATGAGCTCCCAAGGGCGAGTTTAACTGGCTTTCATCCTGCGTTACCGATTATCGATTTAGAACCACTAGATCTTCAAATCGGTGCCTTGTCTAAAAGCCAGTTAATTCTCGCTGAACCTAGCACCTTGATGTCACTTGAGTATATAAGGTGATGATTAGCAGAAGAAAGTTCCGATTATTTTCTATACATATCCTGTACGGCGGACTTGTGCAACATTCATACGAGAGACTCACTAAAAAATGAGCAAAAAACCAGCATTTTGTTCGCACATATTTTGAATAAATGCTAATCTTTGAGCCGGATATGACTTCATATCTATACTCCTGATTTTCTATAGGATTGGCGCTCGCCAGAAGAGATTTTTCTCATAGTGAATCAGGCCATATGATTGGCAAAGGATGTGCCTGACTGTTAGGTAAACGAATGCGCCCAACACCTGTCAGGTTTTCGCACACACACCGTAGTGCGTCTCGACGTCGTTCAGGTTTTGCTTCAGCTCCAGTCTGCAGCAAACCAGCTCCACAGGTAAACTTAGTTGTTAAAACAGCTCTTGAGAGCCAAAAAGACAAGAAAGTAACCCAAGCGGCTTAATAAAAAGCGCGGTCTCAGACTGCGCTTTTTTATTTCAACAGATTTTGTTAACGTACAAAAAATATCACTATGAAATTTGTGGAGAAAGATATGAAATGTCATCGCATCAATGAGTTAATCGAGCTCATGCATCCAGAATGGCAAAAAGAGTCAGATCTCAACTTAATGGCATTCATCCAAAAGTTATCTCAAGAAGCAGGATATGAAGGCAAACTTGAAGATTTGACCGATGATGTGCTGATCTACCATTTAAAAATGCGAAACAGTCAAAAAGACGACATGATTCCAGGGTTAGCTAAAGATCAAGAAGACGATTTCAAGACAGCACTTCTAAAAGCTCGCGGTATTCTTTAATTCCAACCGTATTTCAACTCTCTTTCCTTAAAGCGGCGTTTCTGCCGCTTTTGTGTATGCCTATTTTTTTGCTCAACTGTTACTAAGAAAGTTATTAAACCTTGATACCCATAAAAAAATAAATGTTTTATAAACAGTATAATCCTTAGGCAATTCGAGCTGTGTCTTGCTCTTTGTATGTGTAGTTAAACAGAGTGTCGTGCTCTCTTCACACACAAACCTTCTTACGATCGACTTCCTCGTGTGAGATCTGGCAAGACAACTAGAATAAAAAAAGCAATGTCGAAGAGTGAAGGCAAAAGAACCTTCACCTCAAACGCCCAAGAAGGACACCTGTATGAGTCAGGACAAAATCGAAGTTAAAGATGTGACTCCGAAAACCTATAACCCTAAAACACATAAGGGTAAAAGAGACCGTTTTAACCCGAACAATCAAATCTATGTGCGAGAAAGTAAAGGAACCTACCAAAAACTCCGTCGATATGGTGGTTGGTTTCTATTGCTGATGTTTGGTCTAACGCCTTGGATACCCTACGGCGATCGTCAGGCGATATTGCTGGATTTAGGGAATCAGCAGTTTAATTTCTTCGGCACAACCTTGTTCCCTCAAGATCTTACGCTCCTTGCCTTGTTGTTTATGATCGCCGCCTTTGGGCTGTTCTTCCTCACCACATTTTTAGGGCGAGTTTGGTGCGGTTACCTTTGCCCTCAAACCGTTTGGACATTTATGTACATATGGTTTGAAGAGAAGTTAGAAGGCGCCGCCAATAAACGGCGAAAGCAAGACAGCGGAAAAATGAACTCGAACCTTCTGCTTCGCAAAGCCCTTAAGCACATAGCATGGTGGTTTATAGCCCTCGTTACCGGCTTTACCTTTGTAGGGTATTTTGTGCCTGTCAAAGATTTGGTTATCGACTTTTTTACGTTTAACGCCAGCTTTTGGCCTGTGTTTTGGGTCGTGTTTTTTGCCGCTTGTACCTATGGTAATGCAGGGTGGATGCGCTCAATTATGTGTATTCATATGTGCCCTTACTCTCGCTTCCAATCTGCGATGTTCGATAAAGATACCTACATCGTTGGTTACGACGTAGAACGAGGAGAAACACGTGGCGGTCGCTCTCGAAAAGCCGACCCGAAACAGCTAGGGTTGGGGGATTGCATTGATTGCGACCTATGTGTTCAGGTTTGCCCGACTGGTATCGATATCCGTGATGGCTTGCAATACGAATGCATCAACTGTGGCGCTTGTATTGACGCCTGTGACAAAACCATGGACCGCATGGGGTATGAAAAAGGGCTCATCAGTTACACCACCGAACATCGACTATCAGGCAAGCACACCAACATCATGCGACCGAAATTACTCGGCTATGGCGTGGTAATGTTACTCATGACGGGGCTTTTTCTATTCCAAGTAGTGAGTGTTGAACCCATGGGGTTATCGGTCTTACGCGATAGAAACCAGCTGTTCAGAATGAATAATGAAGGGCTCGTAGAAAACACGTACACCCTTAAAATCATCAACAAAACTCAAGAACGGCAGGAATACCATCTCAACGTGAGCGGGATTAGCGATGTTACTTGGTATGGTTCTCAAACCGTGCAGGTTAGCCCGGGTGAAGTGCTTAACTTTCCTTTAAGCCTTGGTGCTGATCCTGACAAACTTCGCTCTCCCATCTCAAAGATTCAGTTTATACTCACCGACAGTGACCAATTTACTGTCGAAGTCGAAAGCCGATTTATTAAGAAGCTATAGACTCTTCTCAAGATGGAATAAGGCGCAGTAATGCGCCTTTTTTAATGTATGTCTGATAATGCCTTTAACTTTGAAGCTCTGACTCCCGACTTCATGTGGTACGCGCTGGAAAGCATCGGAGTCCGCGCGGAATCGGGGTTACTTGCCCTAAACAGCTATGAAAACCGAGTCTATCAATTCGCAGACGAAGACAAGCGACGCTATGTGGTTAAGTTCTACAGACCATCGCGCTGGAGCAAGGCTCAAATCCAAGAAGAACATGATTTTGCTTTAGAATTACTGGAACAAGACATACCTCTTGCCCCTCCTTTGGTGATCAATGGTCAAACATTGCATGAGTATAATGGCTATCTATTCACGCTTTTTGATAGCGTAGGCGGGCGTCAATTCGAAGTCGATAACGATGAACAGTTGGAGTGGGTGGGTCGTTTTATGGGTCGAATTCACAAAGTTGCTCAAAGTAAGACATTTCAACATCGTCCTACTTTAGGTTTTGAAGAATACCTTTATCAACCTCGTGCACTATTACAGCAATCGAACCTGATACCCATGCATTTGGAAAAAAGCTTTTTCAACGACTTAGACATGCTTATTGAGCGAATCGAGTCGCATTGGGTTTCTGGTGCAGCCATACAGCGATTGCATGGAGATTGCCATCCAGGGAACATTCTTTGGCGAGATGGACCGATGTTTGTCGACTTAGATGATGCGCGAAATGGTCCTGCCGTTCAGGACTTATGGATGCTACTCAATGGTGAACGCCACGATAAATTGGCTCAATTGGATATCATTCTTGAGGGTTATGAAGAATTCTGTAACTTTAATCACAATGAATTGAAACTAATTGAGCCATTGCGCGGTCTACGAATGGTACATTACATGGCTTGGTTAGCTAAGCGATGGCAAGATCCCGCCTTTCCCGTTGCATTCCCTTGGTTTAGCGACGCAAAGTACTGGGAAGGTCAAGTGCTTGCATTCAAGGAACAATTGGCGGCTTTAGAAGAAGCCCCGCTGACACTCACGCCTCAATGGTAAGTTGTGCTGTGTCCAACACGGTTTTACACGGAGAATAACTACATGAAAAAACTTTTTGCACTGATTGCAACTGTGCTTATCAGCGTTTCAGCCCATGCAGCAAAATTCAGTGAAGGTGAACACTACAAAGTTCTGGATCTTCCTGCGTCTTCTTCCCCAACAGTAACAGAGTTTTTCTCGTTCTACTGTCCGCACTGTAATTCATTCGAACCCGTTGTTCAGCAACTTAAAAAGCAACTGCCAGACAACGCGAAACTGGTTAAAGTGCACGTTTCTTTCATGGGCGGCAACATGGGCGTGCCAATGAGTAAAGCCTATGCGGCAATGGTGGCACTGAAAGCAGAAGATAAAATGGTTCCGGTTATGTTCAATCGCATCCACAACCTGCAAAAGGCACCAAAGAACGAAGAAGAATTGCGTCAAATCTTCCTAGATGAAGGTATTGATGCCAAGGCATTCGATTCTGCATACAAAGGTTTTGCTGTGGACTCTATGGTTCGTCGATTCGATAAGCAATTCCAAAACAGCGGTCTACGCGGTGTTCCTGCCATTGTTGTGAACAACAAATACCTCGTACAAGCACCATCAATTAAATCAATGGATGAGTACTTCGAGCTGGTTAATTTCCTATTGAAGCTCAAGTAAATCACATTGAATAGTCATTAAAAAAGGAGCCTTTGGCTCCTTTTTTATTCTTAATCAGTTAGTTAGAGCTAGGTCTATTTACCTTGATAAATATTCCTCAGTACTTCATCTTTATCTCGCCAAATATTCCCAAGCCATTGCTGAAACTGCCTCTTATAAGGCTTGTCGTTAAAGTAGTCGCCCTTCACCTCTTCTGTCATCGGTATCAAACGAATACGCACCTCAATTCTCTTCATTTTTCCCATTAGCATGTCTTTAAACGGGGTATCTATATTGTCTGGGTACGCCAACGTAACATCAATAATATGATCAAATTGTTCGCCCATCGCCGCTAGGGTATAAGCTATCCCACCCGATTTTGGGGACAATAAATGCTGATAAGGCGCGCTGGATTTTTTCTGCTTTTCAGAAGTATAACGCGTGCCTTCGACATAATTGACAACTGTGGTGGGCAGGTGTCTGAATTTTTCGCATGAGCGACGCGTAGTCGCCAAGTCCTGTCCACGCTTTTCAGGGTGCCTAATTAAGTACTCCCTTGAATAACGACGCATAAATGGCATATCCAGCGCCCAACAAGCCATACCAACGAAAGGGACGTATAAAAGTTGCTGTTTTAGAAAAAATTTAGGCATGGGTATGCGGTCTTTAAAAACAGAACAAAGAACAACGATATCTGTCCAGCTGAGATGATTGCTAATCATCAAGTACCAGCCCTCTTTTTTTAGTCCTTCTCCCCCTTCAATACGCCACTCTATTCGGTTAGAGATAATCAAAATGAGCCCATTAAGGGTGGCCCAAAGCCACATAAAAAAGTTGGCACCACGAGTAACATGCGTTTTTAGTTTTTGTCCCGGAACGAGAAACTTAACCAATGCGAGTAAGACGATTGGAATGGAGCACAAAGCAGAAGTCAGGATGACGAGTGTGACGTTGAGAATAAGAAGAAAATAACCAAACATAGCGTTATAAGTATCGAAAATAAGCCCACGTTAAAAATGGTGCATTATTGTACTGCGCTGTCATCTTAATGTAATCCATTTATTTAATGGTCTGATTTGTCGAGTTTTTCGTATAACGTTATAGATTAATGGATGAAGTACCACTTAATATGACATTCTGTACTCTCGCTCAAAATCAGTATTCGGATAAAGGAATTATCATGGAACGAAAATCGTTAAGTGTTTTACTGTCTGCTTTGGTTGCTTCCTGTGGTGCTCAGGCAGAGCTCAGCGATAAGAATGGATTCAGTGGCGAAGTCGCTATCAATGTTGGCTATACCAGTCAAACATCAAACATGAATACCGAAGCCAGCGCGCAGCGTACAAAGGGCGAAACCCCAACCGAGAGTAACGTCTTAATTGCGCCGTTAGGTAACCTGCAATACACGTTCGGCTCAAATAAGCAGCATCAGGTATTTTTCGGTACGTCTCGCGCCGATATTGCCATAGGTACCTTAGCGCTTGAGTTAGGCTACAAAAATGAATTGTCTTCTGGAATGACATGGAGCCTCGCGGCACTGCCGAGTGTCCTTCAATCCGAAATATGGCAAGACCCTTATCAGCTCAACGGTAACCGCGCAGAAACCAAAGAGTTTGGTACGGCTTACCGCCTTCAATTGGAAAAGACGCCGTTGTTCGGTCTCAATTTTGATCTCGCCTATGGGCAAATTAATATTGATAAAGAAACATCGGGATCGGAATTGGCGTCGGGTGCCGACAAACTGGATCGAAATGGTAAAGTACTGTATTCCAAAGTCGAGAAGTTTGTACCATTAAGTCGCACCACCTTTTTACTGCCTTCGCTCAAATACATCCAACGTGATGCCGATGGTTCAGCCATGCAAAATACTGGAATCGGTGCAGACTTAACCGCGATCATGGTTCGCGGTCAGCATCAATTCGTCACCACTGTTTCTTATCTCAACCGCAACTTTGACGACACAAACCCTGTCTTCGATAAAACTCGAGATGATAATCAGCTCAAGCTTTTCTTAGCTTATGAATACGTGAACTTCATGGGTTGGGAAAACACGTCTTTGGTTGCTTTTGGTGGTTACGACTCCGTCACTTCAAATATTGATTTCTACGACAGCAGTAACTGGATTGTTGCTACTGGCTTGAACTACAGTTTTTAAACAGCGTAAGCAACCCAATAACGTATCGCTCATCAATGCCAGCTCTTCGCTGGCATTTTTTATGCCGCTTGCGCGGTAAGCTGCTTCATGAGCCTATCCATGGCTCGATATCCCAAGGCTTCGGCAATATGCGGGCGCTCTATATTCCGGCTCCCCGACAAATCGGCAATGGTACGAGCCACTTTGATAATCCGGTGGTACGCTCGAATAGATAAACCAAGCTGGTGCAGCGCGTTTTCAAGAAACTCCGCATCTTGTTTTTGCAATGGGCAATATTTGTCGATCTCACGCGTCCCTAGCAATGCGTTTACTTTCCCATTGCGCGATTGCATCCTCTCACGCGCAAAATTCACTCTTTGTTTTACTACCTGAGTAGGTTCACCACGATCACCACCTTCAGAAAGCGTACCTTTTGGCAGCGCAGGGATTTCTAAAGACATATCGAACCTATCGAGCAGTGGACCAGATAGACGCCCTAAATACCGGAGTATGGCCTGAGGATTCGCTCTCGCTTGATTCCCTTTGTAATACCCTGTCGGGCTTGGATTCAGCGCTCCAACTAGCTGGAAGCGAGCTGGAAAACGCGTTTTACCCGCTGCACGCGAGATGATGATTTCTCCTGACTCTAGAGGTTCGCGTAATGAATCCAGCACCTTTCGCTCAAATTCTGGCATTTCATCAAGAAAGAGAAGCCCATTGTGCGCTAATGAGATCTCACCTGGTCTGGGAATCGAGCCTCCGCCAACCAGAGCCGCCATGGAACTGGAATGGTGAGGAGAACGAAAAGGTCGTTTCCTCCAGTTATATTGATTGATTTCCTGCTGAGTAAGCGAGGCAACCGACGCCGTTTCCATCGCTTCTTGTTCATCCATATCGGGCAACAAATCACGCAATCGAGATGCCAGCATGGTTTTTCCTGTTCCCGGAGGACCGAGGAACAAAAGGTTATGGTTACCTGCAGCAGCTATCTCTAGCGCACGTTTACCTTGCTGCTGACCAATAATGTCTTGTAAACAACGAGATGATTCTTGGGTAACAGTGAGTTCGGGAGTCTGAAATAAAGAAAGGGATTTTTGACCACATAAATCGGCGCATACGTCCAGCAAGTTGGCTGCCGATTTATGTGTATTTGCCCCAACCAATGCGGCTTGATCACCATTGGTATCGGGTACGACTAAACAACGGTTACTCTTATTAGCCGCTAGCGCAGCTGGTAACACGCCTTTGACTGCTCTCAATTCACCAGACAGAGCAAGTTCGCCAATAAACTCTATTTGCCCCAGCTTAGTGATGGCGATTTGTTCTGATGCCGCCAATATCCCGAGCGCAATAGGCAAATCAAAGCGGCCGCCTTCTTTTGGCAAATCCGCTGGGGCTAAGTTCACCGTTATACGCTTGGCTGGAAATTCGAAGCCAGAATTGATAATGGCGCTGCGCACTCTATCACGCGACTCTTTCACCGTTGTTTCAGGCAAGCCCACCAAAGTAAAACCAGGCATACCATTGCTGATGTGCACTTCAACCGTCACCTCTGGAGCTTCCACTCCTACACACGCGCGGCTGTGAATAATTGCTAAAGCCATGTTACATCCTTGCCTATTATTTATACACAGTGATAAATTTATAACTATCTAATTTTTAAATAATTATTCACTTTATAGCTTTTTTCCGTACGCGATAAATGTGAAAAAAGTCTTACTTTTCCCTTGTCATGTAACCAAAGAGTGTGTTACCACTAGAAACGCAAACAATTTCACAACTTTTGAATAATTAGAATTAATGAATTTAACTACTCGCATTAACGCACTCGTTGCCCTGATTATCGTGGTCATTATTAGGACCGCGCGGGGGATTGTGGGTAGGAAATAACCACAGAATAGCAAAAACCCCCGCGCTGAGAAGCTCGGGGGTTTTTTTATAACTTAAGACATGATTAACCGAATACAATTAGGTTAATACAGGAAGAAATGGGAGCACACGATGTGCAATGGCAATAAAGGGATGAAGCCGTTTCATCCCTCGCAAATCGCAGGAGAACAACTATGACAGGTGCTGAATTAGTTGTTGCGGCTTTGCAGCAAGAAGGTATTAAGACAATATTTGGCTACCCTGGTGGGGCAATTATGCCAATATATGATGCGTTGTATGATGGTGGTGTGGAGCACATCCTATGCCGCCATGAACAAGGTGCAGCTATGGCAGCCATTGGTATGGCTCGTTCAACTCAAGATGTCGCTGTCTGTATGGCCACATCAGGACCAGGTGCAACCAACCTAGTCACTGGACTCGCAGATGCATTTCTCGATTCAGTTCCATTGGTTGCCATCACAGGTCAGGTTGCCAGCTCTCACATCGGGACTGATGCCTTCCAAGAAATGGACGTCATTGGTATGTCTTTAGCGTGTACTAAGCACAGCTACCTCGTTACTGACATCAACGATCTCGCTCCCACTCTTGCTGAAGCTTTTGAAGTTGCGAAAAGTGGTCGTCCGGGTCCAGTCATTGTGGACATAGCTAAAGATGTTCAGTTAGCTCAAGCACCAACTGAAATACTGCCTCATTTTGAACCACCAGCCATTCCAGTTGCCAGCTCAGAAGCCATATCACAAGCTCAAGCATTGCTTTCACAAGCTACGCGCCCAGTTTTGTATGTAGGTGGCGGTGTTCAACTTGCCAATGCGACCGAGTCGGTACGTGAGTTTTTAAGAATTAACCCAATGCCTTCTGTAAGCACACTGAAAGGTTTGGGTACCATTGAACGTCATGACCCTCATTACCTAGGTATGTTAGGGATGCACGGTACGAAAGCGGCGAATTTAGTGGTTCAAGAATCTGACCTACTGATCGTTGTGGGTGCTCGTTTTGATGACCGCGTGACAGGAAAACTCGATACTTTTGCCCCGCACGCCAAAGTGATTCACATTGATATTGATGCCGCTGAGTTCAATAAGCTGAGAACGGCAAACGCCCCAATACGCGGCGACATCAACGTGATACTTCCTCAGTTAGAACTTTCACAGGATATTTCCCCTTGGGTTCATCACAGCGAAAGCCTAAGAAGTGGCTTCAAGTGGCGTTACGACCATCCGGGTGACCCTATTTTTGCGCCGCTATTGCTAAAGCAACTGTCTGACATGATGCCGGATTCATCGATTGTTTCTACGGATGTTGGTCAGCACCAAATGTGGGCGGCACAGCATATTCAACCTCGTGAACCTCAGAACTTCATCAGTTCTGCTGGTCTGGGCACCATGGGCTTTGGTTTACCTGCGGCAATGGGCGCAGCAGTTGCACGTCCTAACGACCAATCTATCCTTATATCAGGAGATGGTTCGTTCATGATGAATGTACAGGAACTGGGGACACTAAAGCGCCGCCAGATTCCAGTTAAAATGGTTCTGCTCGACAACCAGCGTTTGGGCATGGTTCGTCAATGGCAGTCTTTGTTCTTTGACGGCAGGCACAGTGAAACCATTTTAGATGACAACCCAGATTTCATTATGCTGGCACAAGCGTTTGGTATTCCGGGTAAACAAATCACGCGTAAGGAAGAGGTTGAGCCTGCGCTGAAAGAAATGCTAGAGAGCAAAACGTCGTATCTGCTTCATGTATTGATTGATGAAGAGCAAAACGTGTGGCCATTAGTACCACCAGGTGCTTCGAACAATGACATGCTGGAGAACACCTAATGCAACGCTATTTATTAGATATCAAAGCCGACGATAAACCCGTGTTGCTGGAACGTGTTCTTCGCGTTGTACGCCATCGCGGTTTCATTATTCGCCAAGTCGCCGCCACTCAAAACCATGAAAGTAAAGTGGCCAGCGTTGAGATCATCGTTGACAGTGATCGCCCCATTTCTATGTTGGTCAGCCAGATCGAAAAATTGTGGGACATTCGCTCTGTCGATGTCACTGAGATCGAAACCAACGAACTCCCCAATAATAACTTACAACAAAAAGTGTGTGCATAAGGAAGGAACGCGAACATGACAGCAAGAACAGCCGACTACATCTGGTTTAACGGTGAAATGGTTCCATGGGGCGAAGCGAACGTTCACGTTTTGACCCACGCTATGCATTACGGCACCTCGGTATTTGAAGGGGTGCGTTGCTACAACACGCCAAATGGTCCGATCGTATTCCGTCACTTAGAGCACGCTAAACGCTTAAAAGATTCCGCTAAAATCTATCGCTTCCCAATCCCCTATTCTGTCGAAGAAATCATGGAAGCGACCCGTGAGACATTACGTCAAAACAAATTGGATAATGCGTATATCCGTCCATTGGGTTTTGTTGGAAATGTCGGTTTAGGGGTTTGCCCTCCTGAAGGAACGGAAATGGAAGTGATCATTGCGGCATTCCCTTGGGGATCTTACTTAGGTGAAGAAGCGTTGGAAAACGGGGTTGACGCGATGATTTCAAGCTGGAATCGCGCGGCACCGAACACAATTCCAACTGCAGCGAAAGCGGGGGGCAACTATCTATCTTCTCTCCTCGTTGGTGGAGAAGCGCGTCGCCACGGTTACGACGAAGGCATTGCTCTAAGCGTAGATGGGTATCTGTCGGAAGGTGCTGGTGAAAATATCTTTGTAATTAAAGACGGTGTTCTGATGACACCACCAGCGACTAGCGCCATTCTACCGGGTATCACTCGCGACTCTATCATGACTCTAGCCAGAGACAGAGGCTACGAAGTACGCGAAACCAATATTGCCCGTGAAGCCTTGTATCTAGCCGATGAAGTTTTCATGACAGGCACTGCAGCAGAAATCGTTCCTGTTGCCACCATCGATAAAATTGAAGTGGGTAACGGCAAACGCGGCCCTATCACAAAAGTACTGCAAGACGCCTATTTTGGCTTGTTTAATGGCACCACAGAGGACAAGTGGGGCTGGTTAGATTACGTGTATCCTCAAGATGCCGAATCAACACAAAGTGCACCAGCGAAGTAAGGAATAAAACAATGCCAATATATAGATCAGCAACAACAACACACGGTAGAAACATGGCTGGTGCTCGCGCTTTATGGCGTGCAACAGGCGTAAAAGAAGAAGATTTTGGTAAGCCAATCATTGCTGTAGTGAACTCATTCACACAGTTTGTACCTGGACATGTTCACCTAAAAGACATGGGTCAATTGGTGGCTGGAGAAATCGAAAAAGCGGGCGGAATCGCCAAAGAATTTAACACCATCGCTGTTGATGATGGTATCGCAATGGGTCACGGCGGCATGCTGTATTCACTGCCTTCACGTGAACTGATCGCCGATTCTGTTGAGTACATGGTAAACGCGCACTGTGCAGATGCGATGGTATGTATCTCGAACTGTGACAAAATCACACCGGGAATGTTAATGGCGTCCATGCGTTTAAACATTCCAGTGATCTTTGTTTCTGGTGGACCAATGGAAGCAGGTAAAACCAAGCTTTCAGATCAGTTGATCAAACTCGACCTAGTTGATGCGATGATCCAAGGTGCCGATCCAACGGTATCCGATGAACAAAGCCAGCAAGTAGAGCGTTCTGCGTGCCCAACTTGCGGTTCATGTTCCGGTATGTTCACCGCGAACTCGATGAACTGTCTAACAGAAGCACTAGGTCTTTCTCAACCAGGTAATGGTTCCATGCTAGCCACTCACGCTGATCGTGAAGAACTGTTCATCAACGCCGGAAAGCGAGTGGTTGAGCTTACTCGTCGCTACTACGAAAAAGACGACGAGACGGCGCTTCCAAGAAACATCGCAAACCGCGCCGCGTTTGAAAATGCCATGGCACTGGATATTGCGATGGGTGGTTCAAGTAATACTGTCTTGCACCTATTGGCTGCGGCTCAAGAAGGCGAAATTGATTTTGACATGAAAGACATCGATGAAATGTCTCGACGTGTCCCACACCTATGTAAAGTGGCACCATCCACGCCAAAATATCACATGGAAGATGTTCACCGCGCTGGTGGTGTGATGGCCATTCTTGGTGAACTCGATCGCGCAGGATTACTAAACAGCGATACTCGTACCGTTTTGGGTTTATCTATGCAAGAACAGCTTGCAGAATACGACATCATCCAAACAGAAAATGAAGATGTTCTAAAATTCTTCCGTGCCGGACCTGCTGGTATTCGTACTACAAAAGCTTTTTCTCAAGATTGTCGTTGGGATCGCTTGGATGATGACCGTGAAAACGGCTGTATCCGCACCAAAGAAAATGCCTTTAGCCAAGAAGGTGGTTTAGCGGTACTTTCGGGCAATATCGCTGAAGATGGCTGTATAGTCAAAACAGCGGGCGTTGACGAAGATAACCTGAAATTCCAAGGCCCAGCTATCGTATTTGAAAGCCAGGACACCGCTGTAGAAGGTATTTTGGGTGGAAAAGTAAAAGCAGGTGAAGTCGTGGTTATTCGTTATGAAGGACCAAAAGGCGGACCAGGTATGCAGGAAATGCTTTACCCAACGACCTACTTGAAGTCGATGGGCTTAGGCAAATCTTGTGCACTTCTAACGGACGGTCGCTTCTCTGGTGGTACGTCTGGTTTATCCATCGGTCACACATCACCAGAAGCAGCCAGTGGCGGCACCATTGGTTTGGTTCAAAATGGCGACATCATTACTATTGATATCCCAAGCCGCTCTATCACCCTAGACGTATCTGAAGACGAATTGGCTACTCGCCGTGCAAAACAAGATGAACTGGGTTGGAAACCAGCGAACCGCCAACGTGAAGTATCTTTCGCTCTTAAAGCATACGGCAGCATGGCGACCAGTGCAGACAAAGGTGCAGTCCGTGACAAATCGTTGTTAGAGGACTAGCCGATGACACTGACCACTCAAACCGGCGCAGAGTATCTGCGCCAAATCTTGCGCGCTCCTGTTTATGAAGTGGCAATGGTGTCTCCCTTTCAAGAGATGCCTCGGCTCTCTGCGCGCATCGGTAATCAAATTCAAATAAAGCGAGAAGATCGCCAGCCTGTTCATTCATTTAAGCTACGTGGCGCTTACAACATGGTCGCAAGCCTGACTGATCAGCAAAAAGCATCAGGCGTCATTGCGGCTTCTGCCGGCAATCACGCTCAAGGCATGGCGCTGTCGGGTTCCAAACTAGGCATTCAAACTACCATTGTTATGCCCAAAACCACACCAGATATCAAAGTCGATGCGGTTCGAGGGTTTGGTGGAAATGTGGTACTTCACGGCAATAACTTTGATGAAGCCAAAGCCGAAGCGGAAAGGTTGTCTGCTGAACATGGGTATACTTTTGTGCCACCCTTTGATCACCCCATGGTGATTGCAGGGCAAGGCACGATTGGTATGGAAATGCTGCAGCAAAATGGTCACCTAGATTACATCTTTGTGCCTGTTGGCGGAGGCGGTTTGGCTGCTGGCGTAGCGGTATTGGTCAAACAATTGATGCCAGAAATCAAAGTCATCGCTGTCGAGCCTGAAGAATCAGCGTGCCTAAAAGCAGCATTGGATGCGGGTGAGCCAGTGGTTCTGGATCAAGTGAGTATGTTTGCGGATGGTGTTGCGGTGAAGCGCATCGGCGAGGAAACTTTCCGGCTTTGCCAACAATACATCGACGGTCACATCAGTGTCTCCAGTGACGAAATCTGTTCTGCCGTAAAAGACATTTTTGAAGATACTCGTGCTATCGCCGAACCCTCAGGTGCTTTAGCTCTGGCGGGTTTGAAAAAGTTTGCCGAACAACATGAGTTGAAAGACAAACAACTAGGTACAGTGCTATCTGGCGCAAACACCAACTTTCATGGTTTGCGTTATGTCTCTGAGCGTTGCGAACTTGGTGAAAAGCGCGAGGGTTTACTCGCGGTGACAATACCTGAGCGCCAAGGTGCTTTCTTCGAGTTTTGTAACTTGATTGGCGGCAGAGCCGTGACCGAATTTAATTACCGTTACAACGATGATCAGCTTGCCAATATCTTTGTCGGTTTGCGCTTACAAGATGGTCAGCAAGAGTTGGATAGCGTCATACAAGATTTACGCGACGGCGGATACCCTGTTGTCGATTTATCTGATGATGAAATGGCGAAATTGCACGTCCGCTATATGATTGGTGGCAAGCCGTCAAAGCCATTGAAAGAGCGATTGTACAGTTTTGAATTCCCAGAATATCCAGGTGCACTCGTGAAATTCTTAAGTACGCTAGGCACTCACTGGAACATCAGCCTATTCAATTACCGAAACCAAGGCGCGGATTACGGTCGCGTGCTTTGTGGGTTTGAATTGGAGGAATCGGATCTGACACGTTTCTCTGCTCACCTTCGAGAATTGGGCTACCAGTGCAAGGATGAGTCAGATAATCCATCGTATAAATTCTTTTTATCGTAATTTAAACGGGGCGAAAGCCCCGTTTCTCTATCCGCTTGCAATCCAGTCTTGGTGCAGTTTTTCTGAACCACCTAGGTAATTAATCATCCAGTCACGCAATCGGTGCTCTTCACTCTGACGCCAAACCATACAGCAAGCACTCATTGGTCTGTGTTCTACCGTCAGTAGTTCTCTTGAGTAAAGCTCCCCGCGCTCCAAGTACCCTTGTGCGATGTGTTTAGGCATATACCCTACCCCAACACCATTTTTTAAACACTCTATGGCACTGAACCAATTAGGCAGTAATATGCGCCGTTGCTCTTTGTAATGCCAGTTGTGCCGCTTAGGCAATGTTATCGACGTATCATCGAGACAAATTGCTGGGTATGGACTTACGGTTTCTTCATTTAGAACGGGCTCTAAAACGCAGGGGTGCGCTGGCGACATAACGAAGACCCACTCTAAATCCCCCATAGAACGAATACCAAAATCGCCTCCAACAGGCACCGCAGCCGTAGCACCAAGTACGATATCTGTCCGCTCTTGCGAAATCGCTTCCCAAGATCCGTTAAACACTTCCATGTTGATTTGTAATTCAGCAAAGTCGAATGTCTGATAAAAGTCTTCAATCATCGGCTTTAATTTGTCGAGTTTGACCACGTTATCGAGGGTAACTTTCAATGTTTGATGCCACCCCAATGCCGCACGACGCGTTTGGGCTCGGACCTCTTCCATATCTCTCAGCATCTGCCTTGCATGCTGAATAAACGTTTCCCCTGCTGGGGTCAGTTCTACTTTTCTGGGCAATCGACGAAACAACAGCACGCCCAAATCTTGCTCGATTTGCCTGACACCATAACTCACCGCAGACGGCACTTTATGTAGACGCGCTGCGGCGGCGGTAAAGCTGCCCATTCTTGCAATCGTATCCAACATTTCTAAAGATTGTTTCGAGAACATTTGCTTTCAAAATTTTTGATTGATAACCACAAAATATAGCTCTTATCGTTTCCTATATCCAAAAATAGAATGATTTCATCAAAGAAAGCGACCAGTAGATCGCTTTTAAACCATCAAAAATTTTAAACGGAAAATTGATGAATATATCTAAATACCAACTCTTTTATCTTGCGTGCTTATCGATGCTCGGTTTTATTGCTACCGATATGTACCTACCCGCATTCAAGGCAATGGAGCAAGACCTAACGACAGGTCCCGAATCCATCGCTCTTTCTTTATCAATATTCCTAGGTGGCTTGGCTGTCGGTCAGCTAGTTTGGGGATTAGCCAGCGATAAATTTGGCCACAAGAAAACACTGATTATCGGACTACTGATTTTTTCTGCCGCGTCGATGGGGCTCGTTTTTACTAAAGAAATTTGGCAATTGCTAAGCCTTAGATTTATTCAAGCGATTGGAGTTTGTGCGCCAGCAGTCATTTGGCAAGCCATGGTCATTAGTCAAAATTCAAAGAAAGTAAGCCAGCAGATTTTTTCAACCATTATGCCCTTGGTCGCGCTATCACCAGCTTTAGCACCACAGCTTGGTGTCTTGCTACTGAATAACATAGGATGGCGCAGTATCTTTATTGCACTAACGCTAATGGGTGTCGTATTAGTATTCATGACACTCGCACAAAAAGAGTCTAACGCCCTCCATAAATCCACCAGCGTCAAAGCCGACATTTCTGCTCTCATGCACTCTCGGGTTTACCTAGGTAATGTGATGATGTTTGCTACGGCTTCAGCGGCTTTTTTTGCCTACCTAACGGGTATGCCCGAAATAATGGCAAAACTTGGCTACGATGCGAAAGATATTGGCATGAGTTTCATCCCTCAAACCATCGCATTTATGTTGGGTGGATACTTAGGGAAACGTTTTGTGGGTCTATATGGTGATGAGCGAGTGTTAAAACAGCTACTGGCTTTGTTCAGCGTATCCTCCATGCTGGTGTTTGTCGCAACACAATGGGCTCTGACGACCATCTACCCGCTACTGATTCCCTTTTGTTTTATCGCCGTAGCGAATGGCGCTCTTTACCCAATCGTTGTAAACCGAGCGTTATCAAGTGCGAAACAAAGCCCAGCAACAGCTGCGGGGTTACAAAATAGCTTACAAATTTGCATCAGTGGATTAGCCAGTGCCTTGGTTGCATGGCTGGCAAGCGATGCGTTAAAGGTTACGGGAATAGCCATCATCATTTGTTTGACAGGACTTTGGTTGGGCTATTTTGTCTCGCATGAAAAAGCTGCTAGGCATTTCACACTGCCTGACAACTCGCGAGTTGCGAGAGAAGATTAAAGTAAAAAGAAAGGAGCATAGCGCTCCTTTCATTCCATTTTAATTATCGAGTTCGTCGATCAAAGGCTTTTCAGCCCCCACTTTTCAGCTGTTTGCTTAAAGAAGCCCTGAGTTTTCTTTAATTCTACCCAGTGGTTCACGTAGTTGATCCATACTTGGTCATCTTGCGGTAGCAACATAGAAATCGGGGTTGGACGGCGAGGTTTTTCAACGGGCACTATCGCGAGTTGCTTAAACTTCTCAACCAGGGTCGCCGCTTCTACATTTGACGTAACAGATACATCAGCACGGCGAGCCAATAGTTCTTGGAAATCACGTGCGGGCGCTTCGATGACAACATGCTTTGCATCAGGGAAGAAATCTTTCACCATTTTTTCCTGAACGGTACCTAGCGTCGCAGCAACTCGGATATTTGATTGATTGAAATCGCTCCAATCAGAAAATTTAGCTAAATCTTTTTTCTGAACCACAGGGACAAAAGCTAGATAAAAGTACGGTTGGCTGTACCCTGCCACTTTAGCACGCGACATATTAAGTGACGCACTGCCTGTAATATCGTATTTATTCGCAGTTACACCATTAACCAATGTTTTCCAATCGGTTGCGACGTATTCCACTTTCACGCCCAGATCTTTCGCCAGTTCTGTCGTTACATCAATATCAAAGCCTCTGTAACTGTTATCTGCTGGATTTTTCATCGTCATGGGATTCCAATCTCCAGTCGTGCCCACACGAAGTACACCCGCATCCAATATTTCATGCAAGCGACTAGCCGCATGAGCTTGCGCTAATCCCAACAGCAATACACTAAAACCAATTAACCACTTTTTCATTTTAATTCCTTTTTAATGTTCGAAAAAACAACGTTTTCTCACGACAACACTGATAACATAGCAATATCTTTAAACAAATTTTAGCGTTTGGTTATAAATATTGTGCGTTTGTCTTCGCTTTTTGTTGCTTTGTCTGTATTCCTCCTATCAGGGTGCAGCGATTATCAATGGGGTTGGTACGTATTAGATCCCACGACCGAACAGGGTCTTATCAATCTACAATTCTTAATAGCGGGCTTTGAAGATACGATATACATATCTTTAATCAGCATGCTGCTCGCGATGTTATTGGGCTTAATCGTAGCGTTACCTGCTTTGAGTGAACGTAAATCGCTTCGAGCAGTGAATCGAATATACGTTGAAAGTATCCGTTCCATCCCCGTGTTAGTACTGTTGCTGTGGGTTTATTACGGTTTGCCGACACTTATGGATGTATCGCTCGACTATTTTGCAGCAGGGGTGATAGCACTTACTCTCGCTGAGAGTGCCTTTATGGCAGAGGTATTTCGTGGTGGTATTCAAGCCATTGCGCGTGGTCAGCATGAAGCAGCAGAATCGCTGGGGCTAAATTACTGGCAGAAAATGAGATTGGTCATATTGCCACAAGCCTTGAGACAAATACTTCCTCCGTTGGGTAACCAATTTGTCTATATTTTAAAAATGTCGTCCTTGGTCAGTGTTATTGGTTTGAGTGACTTAACTCGAAGAGCCAACGAATTGGTCGTCAACGAATACTTACCACTCGAGATTTATACCTTTTTGGTACTCGAATACTTAATACTGATCCTATTTGTTTCCCAATGTGTTAGGTGGCTAGAAAAACGTATTGCTATTCCAAGTAACTAGCTCTTTTAGGGCTGAATGCAGGTACAAAAAAGGCTGACATCACCGTCAGCCTTCTTAATGCTTATCGAATTAAAGCTTATTTAATTTTAACTGGTCGCTGCCAGTCAGCGATCTTACGCTCTTTTGCGCGAGTGATGACTAACTCACCCTCGTCGACATCTTTTGTTAATGTTGTTCCTGCGCCAATCGTTGCACCATTCGCCACTGTTACAGGTGCGATGAGCTGACTGTCTGACCCTACAAATACGTCATCGCCAATGATGGTTTTGAATTTATTTGCACCGTCATAGTTACACGTAATCGCACCAGCACCAATATTGGTGCGTTGACCGATTTCAGCGTCACCCAAATACGTAAGGTGATTTGCTTTAGAGCCTTCACCCAAGCGTGCATTTTTCACTTCAACAAAGTTGCCAACATGAGCGTCGTTACGAAGCTCAGCACCAGGTCGTAAGCGAGTAAATGGTCCGACGGTACACTCCTCACCAACAGTCGCACCTTCAATGACGCTGTAAGGGCGAACGATGGTGTTGTCATCGATCTCACAGTCTTTCAGCACACAACCTGTACCGATGACCACATTGTCACCTAAGCTAACATTACCTTCGATGATAACGTTGGTATCAATCTCCACATCCATTCCACACTGTAGCGTTCCGCGAAGATCAAATCGCTCCGGGTCACGCAACATCACGCCTTGCTCAAGCAAAGTTTGCGCATTCATACGCTGGTATGCTCGTTCAAGCTTGGCTAATTGAGCGCGATCATTCACACCTTCTACTTCGATTGGATTCGCTGGATGAACCGCTTCTACTGCACGACCTTCATCGTGAGCTGCGGCAATAACGTCCGTCAGGTAATACTCGCCTTGCGCATTTTCGTTCTTAAGATTCGCTAACCAACGTTTCAGATCACCGCCCGTCGCCACCATAACGCCAGTATTGATTTCTTTGATCAGCTTTTGTTCTTCTGTCGCGTCCTTTTGCTCCACAATCGCCACTACCGGACCATTTTTACGAACAATACGCCCGTAGCCCATAGGGTTGTCTAGCACCACGGTTAGCAAGGCAATACCACCATGAGGCTGCGCTTCTAATAGGTTTTCAACCGTTTGAGAAGAAATAAGTGGAACGTCTCCGTACAGCACCAGTATTTTCTCATCATCGGCAAACTCAGATGACGCTTGATTGACCGCATGCCCTGTACCTAGCTGCTCGGCTTGCAGAACCCAATTGACTGGCTCTTGCGACAACGACGCTTTCATTTGATCGCCACCATGCCCATAAACAAGGTGAATATTTTGAGCACCCAGTCCATTGCAGGTATCAATAACGTGTTTTGCCATTGGCTTGCCTGCAAGTGTATGAAGCACTTTAGGCTTATTAGAATACATGCGGGTGCCTTTACCCGCAGCGAGGATAACCGCGCTGAATTTCATAAATAGTGGTTCCTAAAAGACGTTGTCGTTTAAGTGATAGATTTTAGCGTGAATTAGCCGAAGAGTTAAAGATTGAGAGTAGTTTTCGTGCCAAATGATGACTTGGTTTAACAAAAGTAGGACAACAGGCTTAAGGTCGTATTGAAATAGGTTGGACTAATTAGGAATTAAAGACGGAAAAAACAAAGGCGACCCTAAGGTCGCCTTAATCGCTGCGCTAATGATTAGCGTACTTTTTTGGTCAGTTCGATTACTCGAAGCTGAGCAATGGCTTTAGCCAGCTCACTGGCCGCTTGTGCAAAGTCCATGTCGCCATGCTGATTATGGATATTCTCCTCAGCCTTGCGCTTGGCTTCTTCTGCCTTAGCTGCGTCTAGATCTTCACCACGGATAGCTGTGTCAGCCAATACAGTCGCTGTACCAGGCTGAACTTCCATCATGCCACCAGAGATGTAAATCACCTCTTCGTGACCGTGTTGCTTCACAATACGCACCATTCCAGGCGTAATAGCGGTCAGCAGCGGTGTATGCCCAGGATAAATTCCTAGCTCACCTTCGCTACCGGTCACTTGAAATGTTTCAACAAGTCCTGAGAAAAGTCTTTTCTCTGCACTTACAACATCCAAGTGAAAGGTCATTGCTGCCATATCGCCTCCTAAATAGCCTTATAGCTTCTTCGCATTCTCGATAGCATCATCGATAGTACCGCAGTACATGAACGATTGCTCTGGAATGTCATCGTATTCACCAGATAGCAGACCTTTGAAACCACGTAGGGTTTCTTTCAGAGGTACGTATACACCTGGGTCGCCTGTAAATACTTCAGCTACGTGGTAAGGCTGAGTTAGGAAACGCTCAATCTTACGCGCACGAGATACGATTTGCTTATCTTCTTCAGAAAGCTCATCCATACCTAGGATAGCGATGATGTCTTTCAGCTCTTTATAGCGCTGAAGTGTCGACTGAACGCCACGAGCAATGTCGTAGTGCTCTTGACCAACAACCAATGGATCAAGCTGACGTGATGTCGAATCCAATGGGTCAATCGCAGGGTATAGACCCATAGCTGCGATGTTACGGTTAAGTACAACCGTTGCATCCAAGTGAGCAAACGTAGTTGCTGGAGATGGGTCAGTCAAGTCATCCGCTGGTACGTATACCGCCTGAACAGAGGTGATAGAACCTGCTTTCGTTGACGTGATACGCTCCTGTAGAACACCCATTTCTTCTGCAAGTGTTGGCTGGTAACCTACCG
Source organism: Vibrio penaeicida (assembly GCF_019977755.1). NCBI lineage: Bacteria > Pseudomonadati > Pseudomonadota > Gammaproteobacteria > Vibrionales > Vibrionaceae > Vibrio > Vibrio penaeicida. The sequence goes on from NZ_AP025144.1 coordinate 4,103,687, forward strand.
CAGATGGCATACGACCTAGAAGTGCTGATACTTCAGTACCTGCTAGTGTATAACGGTAGATGTTATCAACGAACAACAGTACGTCACGACCTTCGTCACGGAAACGCTCTGCCATTGTTAGACCAGTCAGTGCAACACGTAGACGGTTACCTGGTGGCTCGTTCATCTGACCGTAAACCATTGCTACCTTAGATTCTTCAGGATTCTCAACGTTTACAACGCCCGCTTCCTGCATCTCGTGGTAGAAGTCGTTACCTTCACGAGTACGCTCACCTACACCAGCAAATACTGATAGACCAGAGTGTTGAAGTGCGATGTTGTTGATAAGTTCCATCATGTTAACGGTCTTACCTACACCTGCACCACCAAACAGACCGATTTTACCACCCTTAGCGAATGGACAAACCAAGTCGATTACTTTAACACCTGTCTCTAGTAGAGCAGTTTCGTTAGATTGCTCTTCGTAACTTGGTGCTTGGCGGTGAATTGCATAGTGCTCTTCTGCACCGATTTCACCACACTCATCAATCGCGTCACCTAGAACGTTCATGATACGACCAAGAGTCTTAGTACCTACTGGTACTGAGATTGGAGCGCCAGTGTTTTCCACTGTCAGTCCACGACGTAAACCATCAGAGCTACCCATAACGATTGCGCGAATTACGCCACCGCCTAGCTGCTGTTGAACTTCAAGAACGAGACGCTCTTTTGCTTCAACAACGTTCAGAGCATCATATACACTTGGTACTTCGCTCTGTGGGAACTCTACGTCGACTACCGCACCGATGATCTGTACGATCTTACCTGTAGCCATCGTTAATCCTCTAACTTATTAGTTTTACCTATGCTTAAACCGCGGCAGCACCACCAACGATTTCCGACAGTTCTTGTGTGATAGCCGCTTGACGCGCCTTGTTGTACACAAGCTCTAGGTCTTCAATCAGGTTGGTTGCGTTGTCAGTTGCAGCTTTCATTGCGATCATTCGAGCCGCTTGCTCACAAGCAAGGTTCTCGACCACACCCTGGTACACTTGTGATTCAACGTAGCGAATCAATAGAGTATCTAGAAGTGGTTTTGGCTCAGGCTCATAAATGTAGTCCCAAGCATGTTCGCGCTGCATCTCTTCGCTGTCCGATTTTGGCAGAGGCAGTAATTGATCGATCGTTGGTTCTTGTACCATAGTGTTTACAAAGTGGTTGTACACTACATACAGACGATCCAACTCGCCTTCATCATACTTCTTCAACATCACGCTTACTGATCCGATCAAGTCTTCAAGACTTGGGCTATCGCCCAGACCAGAAACTTGAGCCGCTACTTTTGCGCCACTGTTGTTAAAGAACGCTGTCGCTTTCGAACCAACAATCGCCAGTTCAACGTCTGCGCCTTTATCCGACCATTCTTTCATGTCTAATGTCGCTTTCTTGAACAAGTTAATGTTCAAACCACCACACAGACCACGGTCGGTAGAAACGATGATGTAACCAACACGTTTGGCTTCACGTTCCTCAAGATAAGGATGCTTATACTCAAGGCTACCGTTCGCCACATGACCGATCACTTTACGCATTGTTTCAGCATATGGACGAGAAGCTTGACGCGCGTCTTGTGAACGTCGCATCTTAGAAGCCGCTACCATTTCCATCGCTTTCGTAATTTTCTGCGTGCTTTTAACACTACCGATTTTATTACGTATCTCTTTTGCGCCGGCCATCGTATTACTCTCCGTTTATGGTAATAGGTGACCTTACGGCCACCGACCAATTACCAAGTCTGGGTTGCCTTGAAATCATCCGCTAGCTTCTTAAGCTGCGCTTCGATGTCATTGTTGTAAGCACCCGTTGCATCGATCTCTTTTACAAGATCAGCGTATTGACTGCGAGCATACGACAGTAGAGCTGATTCGAAATCAGCCAGCTTATCAAGAGCGATATCTTCAAGATAACCGCGCTCTGCCGCGAAGATAACTAGTGCTTGGTCAAATACAGACATAGGAGCGTATTGCTTCTGCTTCATCAGTTCTGTAACTTTTTGACCGTGGTCTAGCTGCTTCTTAGTCGCATCATCAAGGTCAGATGAGAACTGAGCAAACGCTGCAAGTTCACGGTACTGTGCAAGAGCGGTACGAATACCACCAGACAGCTTCTTGATGATTTTAGTCTGCGCTGAACCACCTACACGAGATACTGAAATACCTGGGTCAACAGCTGGACGTACGCCTGCGTTGAACAGTTCAGTTTGTAGGAAGATCTGACCATCAGTAATCGAGATTACGTTCGTCGGTACGAAGGCAGATACGTCACCTGCTTGCGTTTCGATGATAGGTAGAGCAGTCAAAGAACCAGTCTTGCCTTTCACTTCACCGTTAGTGAACTTCTCTACATACTCTTCGCTTACACGAGCTGCACGCTCTAGTAGACGTGAGTGAAGGTAGAAAACATCACCAGGGAACGCTTCACGACCAGGTGGACGCTTAAGCAATAGAGAGATTTGACGGTAAGCGACAGCTTGCTTAGATAGATCATCATAAACAATCAGTGCGTCTTCACCGCGATCGCGGAAGTATTCGCCCATCGCACAACCAGCGTATGGTGCTAGGTATTGTAGCGCCGCTGATTCAGAAGCTGATGCAACAACAACGATAGTGTTAGCTAGCGCGCCGTGCTCTTCTAGTTTGCGAACTACGTTAGCGATAGTCGATGCTTTCTGACCGATAGCTACGTAGATAGAGAAAATACCTGAATCTTTCTGGTTAATGATCGAGTCAATCGCCATCGCTGTTTTACCAGTCTGACGGTCGCCGATAACAAGCTCACGCTGACCACGACCGATTGGGATCATTGAGTCAACAGATTTGTAACCAGTTTGTACAGGTTGATCAACCGATTTACGGTCGATTACGCCTGGTGCGATAACTTCTACAGGAGAAGACAGTTTCGCTTCAATTGGACCTTTGCCATCAATTGGCTCACCAAGTGTGTTTACAACACGACCTAGTAGTTCAGGACCAACTGGTACTTCAAGAATACGACCAGTACCTGTTACTTTCATGCCTTCCTTAAGGTCGGCATATGGGCCCATTACAACTGCACCAACCGAGTCACGCTCAAGGTTAAGTGCGAGTGCATAACGACCACCCGGTAATTCAATCATTTCACCTTGCATCACGTCCGCTAGGCCGTGAATGCGAATGATACCGTCGCTTACCGATACGATAGTACCTTCATTACGAGCTTCACTTACAACGTTGAAAGATTCAATACGCTGTTTGATCAGTTCGCTTATTTCCGTGGAATTAAGTTGCATGCTCCAATCCCCATCAAGACTGCAATGCATCGCTCAGGCGGTTCAAACGTCCACGCGCTGAGTTATCAATGACTAGGTCTCCGGCTCGAATTATAACCCCACCAAGTAGGGTCTCATCTATGCTGCAATTCAGCTTTACTTTGCGCTCTAGGCGTTTTTCAAGTTTGCTGCTGATATCTGCTTGTTGTTCTTCAGAAAGATCGGTTGCTGAAATAACATCAACTTCGATTTCTTTCTCATGCTCTCGTTTAAGAGCGAAGTAACCACTACAGACTTCAGGAAGGGCCTTTAAGCGACCATTCTGAGCCAATACCTTAATTAGGTTTTGACCATATTCATCAAACTGCTCGCCGCAAATCGCGATAAAAAGCTCAGAAAGCTTTTCAGCTGTCATTGACCCGTCTAGCAAGTCAGCAACATCATCATTTTTTGCGACTTCTGCTGCGAAAGTCAGCATCTGTCCCCATTGGTCCAGAGCGTCTTTCTCAACAGCAAAGTCAAAAGCTGCTTTAGCATAGGGGCGTGCGATTGTAGTCAAATCAGACATATGCTGCCCCTTGCATTAAAGTTTTGCAGTAATGTTGTCAAGAATATCTTTGTGCGCTGCATCATCGATAGAGCGCTCTAGGATTTTCTCAGCACCAGCTACAGCCAGAGTAGCAACTTGTTTGCGCAGGTCATCGCGCGCGCGGTTGCGTTCTGCTTCAACTTCTGCTTCTGCTTGAGTCAAGATTTTATGGCGTTCAGCCAAAGCATCTTCACGAGCTTCATCCAGAATTTGAGACTTACGCTTGTTCGCTTGGTCGATGATCTCAGTTGCTGTGCGCTTAGCTTCTTTAAGTTGATCAGAAGCATTGGCTTGTGCTAGATCCAAGTCTTTAGCAGCACGTTCAGCCGCTTGTAGACCGTCAGCAATTTTCTTCTGACGCTCTTCAATCGCTTGCATAATTGGCGGCCATACATACTTCATGCAGAACCACACAAATAGTGCGAACGAGATTGCTTGACCTAGCAGAGTTGCGTTCATATTCACAACAGCTACCCCTCTTAATTAGACTTAGTGTTAATCAGTGACAAGCTAGTGCTTGTCGCTCAAAACCAATGATTAACCAGCTAATTGACCAACGAATGGGTTTGCGAAAGTGAATAGCAGCGCGATTACGATACCGATCATTGGAACCGCATCCAATAGACCAGCGATGATGAACATCTTAACTTGAAGCATTGGCGCCATTTCAGGTTGACGTGCTGCACCTTCAAGGAATTTACCACCCAGAATTGCGAAGCCAATTGCAGTACCAACTGCACATAGACCTACGATGATTGCTACTGCGATTGCTGAGAAGCTTAATACAGTTTCCATTACTATCTCCAATATATAGCGATTAACTAAAACTACTTAGAATAAAAAATTTTAATGATCATTGTCTTCGTGTGCCATGGACATGTAGACGATAGTCAACATCATGAACACGAATGCTTGAATCGTGATTACCAGAATATGGAAAATTGCCCACGGCAGTGAACCCATCCATTGAAGGAACCATGGTAGCATTGCTGCACAAAGAATGAATACAACCTCACCTGCAAACATGTTACCAAACAAACGCATACCAAGAGATAGAGGTTTCGCCAATAGCGATACCACTTCAATCAGTAGGTTAAATGGAATCATGCTCCAGTGATTAAATGGATGTAATGCCAATTCTTTAGCAAACCCACCTAGACCTTTCACTTTGATGCTGTAAAAAATCATCAAAGCAAATACGCCTATAGCCATCCCCATGGTGATGTTCGCATCAGCAGACGGTACTATCTTAAGGTAAGGAATACCTAGCCAATGCTCTGCTGGATATGGTAAGAAATCGATTGGAACTAAGTCCATCAAGTTCATTAAAAATACCCAACAAAAGATAGTCAGTGCGAGAGGGGCTATCAACGGGTTGCGTCCATGGAACGTATCTTTGACGTTTTCCGCGACAAATTCTACGATCATTTCAACAAAACATTGAAGCTTACCCGGCACACCTACTGTCGACTTCTTAGCTACTTTGTAAAATACTCCTAAGAATATCAAACCAGTGATCCAAGAAAACAACAGGCTATCGATGTGTATGTTCCAGAAACTCGTCTCTTCCGCCACTAACCCCAACTTGTAAGTTGAAAGGTGAGTAAGGTGGTGAGTGATGTAACCGGAAGCTGTTAGCGCTTCACCTGGCGCAGCCATAACTCATCCTATTTTTTGTTGTTAATGAATAGCGCTGGCGCAAAGATGTTAATCCCTAATACCAGCAAATAGGTTAGTTTCAGGGGAACGAGTTCCACCTGCATATACATGTAAGCAACAGAGAACAACACGACTGTAATGAGGATTTTCAGAGCTTCACCCGTGTAGAAGGAAGCGGCGACAAATTTAGCTGCTCGCGCTCCAACAAACAAGAATGCACACATTGCGAAAACGGCATTGGCAACAACAAAGATGCTACCACCTATCAGCGCTGATATTCCCCATTCAACATCTACAGCAATCGTTGTTCCTGCTGCGACAAACATAACCGCGCCAACCTGGATCAATAACAATTGCTTGGCAAGCTCTCGTCCTGGTCTAGCTAACGCCGCTATCATGTATTCGTACCTCTAAATAAACGCTCGCATCACTCTATACTGCGAGCGAAGAGAAATTGCCGAAAATTATACGGTGAGACGCTGTTAATGCAATTAAAACGCAGCAAAAACTTACATTTTTGTTTACAAACCGACAACTTTCGCTCAAAAAAACATTTTTTTATAATTGACCTAAATCAATTATCTCACTTAACCTTCCAATATTGCAACGAGTTGCTCCAATTTGTGAGGTTCATCAAGACTTATGGTCAGTTTTGCCTTGCCATTCGAAGAACGAACAATTGACACTTGAGAGCCTAATTTTTCACTCAATCTTTCCGATAAAGCTTGCGCTTCAGGGTCATTTTTAGCTTTTTTGCTGTCAACTTGTGGTGAAAGGTGTTTTTTCACTAACTGCTCGGTTTGGCGAACATTAAGTTTCTTCGCAATAACCGTTTCAGCGATATCAAATTGGTCGTCTTGTTCAACCGAAAGCAGAGCACGTGCATGTCCCATTTCAAGCTTTCCAGTTTGAACAAATCGCTTCACATCCCCATTTAACTGGTTCAGCCTTAATAGGTTAGAAACGGTGGTGCGAGATTTACCAATAACCTCTGCGACCTGCTGGTGTGTGAGTTCAAATTCGTCTTGTAATCGCTCTAGAGCTTGAGCTTCTTCAATCGCATTTAAATCTTCACGTTGGATATTTTCAATCAGTGCCATGGCGACAGCTGCGCGATCTTGTACCTTTTTCACTAGGCAAGGTACTTGTTTCAGACCGGCCTGTTTCGCTGCTCGCCAGCGACGCTCACCCGCGATAATTTCGTATTGTTGCTCACCCACTTGTCTGACAACTATTGGTTGGATGATGCCTTGAGATTGGATGGATGCCGCCAGTTCGCTCAATGCTTCTGGTTCCATCTCTTTACGTGGCTGATATACGCCTGCCTGCAATTGTGCCACTGACAAATCTTTCAATTCCCCTTCTGAGGACAAAGACTGACTGTGGTTGATTGTCTGTTGCTTTTCTCTCGCCATTGAACTGGTCGCAAGCAACGCATCGAGGCCTTTTCCTAAGCCGCGTTTGGACATGACACTTTCCTTCTAAATTGGATTATGCAGGCATTTCTTCACGACGAAGCATTTCGCCAGCCAAAGCAAGATAAGCTTTAGCTCCAGCGGAATATTTGTCGTAATACATTGCAGGTTTACCATGGCTTGGGGCTTCTGCCAATCGAACATTTCTAGGGATGACGGTTCTATATACTTTGTCACCAAAATGCTTTTTCAGTTGATCTGATACTTCATTTGACAAACGATTGCGTGGGTCATACATCGTTCGGAGCAAACCTTCTATTTTCAAATCTTCGTTAACGACAGCTGCTAGCTTGCTAATGGTATCCATCAATGCTGTTAAGCCTTCCAACGCAAAATACTCACATTGCATCGGTACTAAGACAGAATCAGAAGCCGCCATCGCATTGATTGTAAGGAGGTTTAATGAAGGTGGGCAATCGATAAAGATGAAATCATAGTTGTCACAGACCGTGGCCAACGCATTCTTTAAACGCATTTCACGAGCAAACACTTCCATCAGTTTAATTTCCGCCGCGGTAACATCACCGTTCGCAGCAATGAGATCAAAGCCACCAGACGTTTTGCTAACCACCACATCGTCAAAATGCGTATCTTCGACCAACAAATCATACGCGGAGGCGTCAACAGAGTATTTATCTACGCCGCTCGCCATGGTCGCATTGCCTTGTGGATCAAGATCAATTACCAGTACTTTTCGTTTTGTCGCTGCCATAGAAGCAGCCAAATTGACACACGTTGTGGTTTTGCCCACACCACCTTTCTGGTTGGCAATTGAAATGATTCTTCCCACGGATGACCTCGCTATTATCCCTTGCGCGATAAGATTACAAGATGTCGCTCACCTTCAAGCTCTGGAACATTCAAAGCTTTGATGTCGATCACAGAACACCAGTCCGGAAGCTGAGCAAGCTCTGATTCAGGTTTTACCCCTTTCAGTGCTAAAAATACGCCGGATTCTGGTTTTGGTAAATGTTGACACCACTCTACCATGTCTAAAACCGAAGCAAACGCACGACTTAGTACCCCATCGAAGCCAATTTCAGGCTGGAATTCTTCCACTCGACTTTGCACAGGGGTGACATTTTCGATTTTCAGCTCATGAAGAACCTGTTTTATAAACCTAATGCGCTTACCTAGGCTATCAAGCAGCGTAAAAGATTTTTCAGGATTCATGATGGCCAATGGAATGCCTGGTAAACCCGGTCCCGTGCCAACATCGATAAAACGCTCACCTTCAAGATGAGCGCTGACAACGATACTATCCATGATGTGTTTCACGATCATTTCTAGTGGATCTCGAACGGACGTCAAATTGTACGCTTTATTCCATTTGTCGAGCAGTGTGACATAACCAACCAACTGTGCTTTTTGTGTATCTGAAACGACCAATGAGGTTTCTTCTAACAACGCATCCAGTTTGATTCTTAACGCTTCCACTAGGCTGCTCCTTTCTTCAGTTGCCCACTTTTCTTTAGGTAAACCAGTAAGATAGAAATAGCAGCAGGGGTGATCCCTGAAATACGAGACGCGATCCCAATGGTCAATGGTTTAGCATCAGACAGTTTTGCGACCACTTCGTTAGAGAGGCCTTTCACCGTTGAGTAATCAAAATCAGAAGGGATCTCCGTATTTTCATGACGAAGTGACTTTTCAATCTCGTCTTTCTGACGTTGAATATAGCCTTCGTATTTGACCTGAATTTCAACTTGTTCCGCGGCTTGAGAATCTTCTAACGCAGGAGAAAACGCATCCAACTGCGTTAATTGCTCGTAATTCAATTCCGGACGGCGAAGCAAATCTTCACCGCTGGCTTCACGCGACATAGGTGTTTTTAGCAGAGCATTAAGAGCATCAATTCCTGTGGACTTAGGATTCATCCACGTATCTTTTAAACGTTGACGCTCACGCTCCATGTTATCCACTTTCTCGTTGAAACGCGCCCAACGAGCATCGCAAACCAACCCTAACTCACGACCTTTTTCGGTTAATCGAAGATCAGCATTGTCTTCACGAAGTAACAGTCGATATTCCGCGCGAGAGGTAAACATGCGGTAAGGTTCTTTAGTGCCCATTGTAGAAAGATCGTCGATCAACACGCCAACATACGCCTGATCACGACGAGGGTTCCAACCCTCTTTTCCTTGGGTTTGTAAGCTGGCATTCAATCCGGCCATTAGCCCTTGAGCTGCCGCCTCTTCGTAGCCTGTTGTGCCGTTAATTTGTCCGGCAAAGAACAAGCCATTAATAAATTTGGTTTCGTAGTTTGGTTTTAAGTCCCTTGGGTCAAAGAAATCGTACTCAATGGCATAGCCAGGGCGGACAATATGTGCGTTCTCAAACCCTTTCATTGAATGAACAATCTCAACCTGAACGTCAAATGGCAAACTTGTAGAGATCCCATTAGGGTATAACTCGTGCGTGGTAAGACCTTCTGGCTCGATAAAGATCTGGTGGCTATTTTTGTCAGCAAACCGCATCACTTTATCTTCGATCGATGGACAGTATCGAGGACCGATCCCCTCAATAACACCTGCATACATTGGGCTGCGATCGAGGTTCTGTCGGATCACGTCATGCGTTTTCTCATTGGTATGAGTGATAAAGCATGGAATCTGTGTTGGATGCTGCGATCGATTACCCATGAATGAAAATACGGGGGTTGGATCATCTCCATGCTGAACATCAAGCTCACTAAAATCGACCGTGCGAGCATCGATACGAGGAGGTGTTCCCGTTTTTAAGCGATCAACCCGGAAAGGCATTTCTCTCAAACGATCAGCCAATGCTATCGAAGGAGGATCGCCTGCACGACCTCCAGAGAAGTTTTCCATCCCAATATGTATCTTGCCCCCTAAAAACGTTCCTACGGTCAATACAACAGCATCAGCTTTGAATTTCAGCCCCATTTGAGTCACTACACCAGTCACTCGATCATTTTCAACAATAATGTCATCCACCGATTGTTGAAAGAGCGTTAGATCGGGTTGATTTTCAAGTGCGTGACGAACAAATGCTTTGTACAGAGCACGATCCGCTTGCGCTCGAGTTGCCCGAACAGCAGGACCTTTTGACGCGTTTAGAGTACGAAATTGAATACCTGCATGATCAATGGCTTGTGCCATTAATCCACCCAGAGCATCCACTTCTTTGACCAAATGCCCTTTGCCTATTCCACCAATAGCGGGGTTGCAAGACATTTGCCCTAGGGTATCAATGTTGTGAGTGAGTAACAGGGTACGCTGACCCGTACGAGCTGATGCGAGTGCGGCTTCCGTTCCTGCATGTCCGCCACCAACAACAATGACGTCAAAAGTTTCGTGATAAAGCATGAACCGACCTCAGGTATTCAATGAGTTTAGAGAGCTTAGTAAAAAGGAGCGATATTCTACCCTCTTTAGGGCAAGGAGAGAAACGATTTTGGATCGAAGCGGAGGCTTTAATATATATAAGATCTTTATATAGATCTTTTATTAGATCTACTATTAAGGAAGCTCGATCTTGTGGATAAGTCAAAAATGATCAACAAGATCATGCTTTTTTATACGATCGTATCTTGTGATCTACCTTTGATCTGATCGAGGATTAGCTGGGATCAAAATCGATGGTTATACACAGGGGTATAAATGGTATGATCTTATTATTTGGATAACTATAGGTTAATAACGGGATAGATCACTATTTATCCACAGATGGTTTGTTTAAAAAAGCATCACTTGAATCAAATAAAAGGTCTAAATGTTATTCACAGGGCGTAAATTTTTACGGAGAAGAAGGGAAAAAGGCGGGATTCCCGCCTTTTGACTAGAACTTTGTGATGTGTTCTTGCAGCCATTCTTCGGCTGCGTCTTCGGGAACAGGGTTTTCTAGAATATTGATCGTAAAGCAATCCGTTATCGGAGTGCCCCCGATGTCTTCGAGAAGTGCATAGGCATGTTTCCCTGCTGCACAGAAGGTATCGTAGCTAGAGTCTCCAATCGCAACCACCGCAAACTTAACCTCTGCCATTTTAGGAGGGGTGTTTTGAAGAGCTTCGATGAACGGTTGAATGTTATCTGGGTATTCACCAGCACCGTGAGTGGATGTAATCAGAAGCCAAGTCCCGTTAGCGGGGATCTCTTCGAGCTTAGGTTCATTATAAATGGTCGTTTCGTGACCTTTCTCTCTAAGTAGATCACTAAGGTGGTCACCAACATATTCAGCTCCACCGAGAGTACTGCCGGTCATAATGTGGATCATGGACGCATCCTTTTTCTTGTGAGGCACTCTTTGCCTCTTATTGGTTATTTGAAAGAAGCTAACGTGTAATTTCTGCTAATAAACAGAGGTATGGTATCGGATTCGATTGTGGATAAACAGATGACATAATGTGTGGTTAAACGAAATTGAGCGGTGCCTAGACCTTTTAAACCCTGGATCCACCCCCTTTATTACGTTTTTATTGTTTTGTTCATTACATGTGTATGGATCGTATTGATAGTAGGATCCGACTAGAAAGAAAAATTGATCGGGACCGTTAAAGAGAGTTTAAGGCCTGAAACCGAACTGGGTGGTTTGATCAGCGGTTGGGCTCGAAATACAAGATCGATGGCTTCTTGATCCAGTGATTGGGTTCCTGAGCTTCTTATTAGGATGACATCTAACACGTTTCCTTCTCGATCCATTGTGAATCGGATCACTGGCATACCTTGTTTGCGTAAACGCTTGGCTTTCCTTGGGTATCGCTTTTCTCTTTCTAAGTGAGCGTGAAGCAACTGTTGCCACTGAAGCTTTGCGGCTTTCTCATGCTGGCTGGTTTTGCCTTGTTTTGGGGCGGAAGCATTTGCCGCTTTTATTGGCGCTTCGATGCTTGGTGTTGACGCCATTTGCGAAGGAGACGAAGCCTGTGGCTTCTCACTTTCTTCTTCTTTCTCTTTTTTTGGCACCGGTTTTGGTTGCTCAGCTTTTAGTCGCACTTGTTCTAAAGGCACTGTTTTGTCAGGCAACGCTGATTTTTGTGTTTCTGGTATTTTCTTGGGAGCTTTGGTTTCTTTGTATTCTGGTAAATCTGAAGGATCAGGTGCTTTTTCAGCAATTAGAGGTGGTTTCGGTACTACGAGTTTTGGATCGTGCTGATTCGTTGTCGATTTTAAAGATTGCTCCGATTGCTGGGCACTGGCTTGCTGCGCGTCATTATTTTGTTCTGTAGGGGCGGCGAGGGGCGCAACCAGAGAGACTGAAATAGGGGAGGCAGCAGGTGGTGGAGTGAAGTCAAAACTCGGTGTCCATAAATAGGCTGTAGCGGCACCAAGATGAAGTGCGATACTTGCTATCACGCCACATACTAACCAAGAAGAACTGTGGCTGTTTGTCGTTTTGTCGCCGGCCAGTAGGTTCACGGGTCGTCCCGTTTCGGTTGCTCTAGCCCCACTAAAGCAATTTGCGTATAGCCAGCCGCTGCCAGTTTGTTCATTACCTTAAGAAGATCTTGATACACCAGCGCTTTATCTGCTCTGAGATAAATCCTCTGCTCGTTGTCTGGCAGGCTTGTTTTTAAGGCCGTGGTTAGGTTCGCTAAATCCACGGTATTACTTTCACCGATCACGATCGTTAAATTTTTTTGAATCGTCAGGTAGACAGGATCGTCCTTCATTGGGGTTGGGCTAGCAGATGAAGTGGGTAAGTCTACGGGAACATTCACGGTTGCCAGCGGCGCGGCAACCATCACAATGATGAGAAGCACCAACATCACATCAACAAAAGGCGTGACATTAATTTCGTGGTTTTCTGCCATGTCCTCGCCGGATTGACTGGTTTTAAATGCCATGACTTACACCGCCTCTTTGAGCGGTATTTTTGCATCGGGTTGTTCAGTTTGTATTGTCCGCCGGTCAAGGTCGCGGCTGACTAATATCATTATGGCGACGGAAAGATCAGCCAATTGATTCTTGTAGCATCCTATCTGCCGCGCGAAGTGATTGTAGAATATCACCGCAGGAATGGCGGCAACTAAGCCGATCGCTGTTGCCATTAACGCTTCTGCAATACCCGGTGCAACCACGGCTAGCGTGGTACTTTGTGATTTGGCAATACCAATGAAAGCATTCATTATTCCCCATACGGTTCCAAACAATCCAACAAAGGGACCGACTGATCCAACCGTGGCGAGAATTCCTGTGCCTTTTGTCATGTTCGAACTCATTGAGACCCCAATTCTTTCTAGGCGAAGTTGAACTCGTTCTTTTATTCCGTCTTCGCTGGCCGATCCTTGGGCTGATAATTTCAGCTCATGCTGGGTGGCAGAAAGTAGTAATTGAGCCGGACCTTGTAAGTCTTCACATAATGTTTCTGCCTCAATTAGGCTATCGGATTGGGTTAAGGCATGAAGTTGGCGATGGGCTTTTTTGGAAGCCAATGAAAGTTGCCACTGCTTTGCAAACAATACGCCCCAAGTTAATACAGAGGCGATGACTAAACTGATCATCACCGCTTTTACAACCCAATCAGCAGCATGATACATACCCATAGGTGAGAGATCGTGGGCATTGAGTGGGTTCGTCGGTGGGGTTAACTGAGTCTCTGATACTAGAGGGCTTGCCAGATCTTGAGCTGGCGCTTTTTCAGCAAAGGCGAGGGAAGGTATGAACAGAAAAAGGGTGATGATCATGCTCAGATAAAGTGATTTACTCATTCGATTGCTCTTAGTTGGGCGTTCTTGCGCGCTTTTATTGTCGAGTGTTTTTTCTTAATTCCTTATATGAATACCGAATGAGAGAGAAAAACCCGTAATAAAAACTGAATAAAAAACTGGATTTATATTTTTATTTATAATAATCAGTATCTTGTGATTTTATTTTTCTAAAATCTTTTTTCCAACTTGATACTGTATTCATCTTGGCTGTAGCTGTATATCGCATCCAATGTGCTGTCGACTTTTTGGTATTGCCAAGTAAATGTGGGGGTGAGACTCCAAAACTCTAATGATTTTGCGGTGATCAGCAAGGTGTGGTTTTGCTCTTTATCTTCTCTTTTTCCGTTGAGAATTTTGTTGAACCCGTCGTGCCTTCGTTTTTTAACCGACGAAAACAGGCTGATGTCCCAGCCGTCAAAAAAGGCACGGTTTACGCCCAATCGCCCACCTAGGGACTCATAAGCAAAGAGTTCTATTTCACTTTGCTTCTTGTTCCAGTCGATACCGCCAAACACGAGCCACCTTTCGGGTAACTGATACCAGTAAGTACCAGAAGCCGTCCATAACCAGTCGCTGTTGTGGTCTAGATCCGGATCTTTGTAATCCTGATATTCGGCTTTCAGTTCTACTTTTGCGGCGCTTTTATTGTTGATGCTGTAAAAGCCATCCAGCTTTAGTCCAGGAGCGATGTAAAGCGTGCGATCGCCAGAGTTGTTGTATTCAGCTTGCGGACCAATAGAAAATTGAACTTTGGCACTTTGATAGCTGTAGCTAAGACCCGTAATGAGGGTATGTTTGTTGTACTTTTTTTTACTGTCATTCAGCAGCCCATACGCTAACGTATTGAATTTCATTCCATGGTGACCGGACAGCGAGAACCGTTTGTTCAGGCTGGCGTCGTAATCCATCCCAAAGCCAGATTCTTTGTCTGGTGTCGTCTGACTTATCCAGCATTGCCCATTAGGCAGTGTCGCTAGGCAGACCGTGCTTTCGGATGAGCTGTTCAGATTGTCATTGTATGAAGGACCAAAGCTAAAAGCCCCTTGCCAGCTGTCACGAACTTCGAGTGCTTCGCTGAACGTATCAATCGTTCGGATAACCCCCGATGCTCGTGGATTGTCTTGTGGAATACTGCGTTTGATTTCTTTGAACAGATCCAGAGAGTCTCGGTTTTTTTGATTTTTGAACTGCACCCGAGCCTGCTCTAGCTTGGCTGGCATGAATTCCGGAGCTAGGGTAAGAAGAGACTGATATTCCGCTTCTGATTCTGCAAGCTTTCCTTCTACTCTGAAAAGCGCACCCTGAGCGTAGTGCACCAGCAAAGGATCGTATCCTTCCTGTGCTTTATAGCGGGTCAGAAAACCCTGAGCTTGTTCCCATTGCCTTGTTTTCACTGCGATATGCAGAGCAGGGCCGAGGTCATCTAATGTGTCGCTCACTTCATAGGTGTCGCCATCCACGATTAACGATTGCTCTCTTTCCCGTTCTTCTCTCAAAAGTTCCTGTTCTTTTTCCAGCGCAGAAAGGGCATCTCGTTGTTGCAGACGCTGGTTTTTGTCTTGATCGGCTAACGTATGTGCACTAAACAGAAACGTGAGCGCTATAGGAGAAACAGTTAAAAGGGATTTAAGCAAGGGAATAACCAAATGGTAAAGAAAGAAAAACAGAAGCAGCGTAGGCTGCTTCTGTATGAGGGAGATTCAACAATTAGTTTTTGCTGCCACCAAATGCTGTGTCTAGATCACTGTTAGTGAAGGTCGCAATACCTGCAAGAGCAGATGCGTTTGCACCAAAGAAGTGACCTTGAGACGCACCGTTTGTCGCGGCACCGCCATTTACAGAAGCTGTTGCAGAACCAGTAAATGCTGCGGTAGAGGCATTAATTGATGCGTTTACACCGACAGACAATGAGGAGTTGGCGATGTTGCCTGTCAGTGTTTGCGTACCAAAGTTTGCTGTAAACGTACCATTCAACTTGTTAGAACCAGAGAACTTGTTGATGCCAGCTACTGAGTACGTCGCTACGCCACTCGTTGGAACAGTAGTACCAGTGTCATCACCTACGTAGTAAACAACGCGGTTGTTGAAGCCTGTATCTTGATCGCCTTCATACCACTCACCGAACCATACATCTTGATTCGCGGCTTTAGCAAAGTTGTAGTGTGTGTTGCTAAAGTGGTAGTTACCTGAAGTATGAATACCGTTGCGAGTCGTTCCAAAAATACCTGAAGCGCGATTTGCTAGGCTTTGGAAATCCACACGTTTACCGCCAGCTTTACCAATACCCGCTTTGCCTTTTTGGTGGAAAAATGGGACATAAACTTCAGATACACCAACCTGACGAACCGTATTGTCGCTGCTTGCACCATCAAAACCTGCGTGTGCCATTGTGCTAAGACCAAGCATAGCCGCTGTAATCCATGAAAGTTGAACTGGTTTCATTTTCTCTTCCTTTTATATGGGTTGAAATATGATTAAGGAAACAACCAAAGAGTTTCTGGTGCGCACGACAGATCTCCTGCGTTGTCTTACTATTTCTACCGGATGAAAAGGCAAAACCCGTAACCCTGCGAGTTAAAAAAATAAAAAAAGCCAGCTTGGATTAGCTGGCTTCAGTAGGAGTAAATAGTAGTTAGGCTAGTCGCTGGTGAAATGATATCGGGCTCTGAAAAGCTCGGCTTTCGTGAATTTCCCAGGTCCCTTTATTCCCCAGTGAAACTCAAACTTAAGGTCGGCTTGCTGACCGTTGGTCGAAGGTGCTATCAATTCAAAAGATAGACTTTCGCCTTTAGCTAGGGTGATCAATTTTATTTCGTCTAGCCCCTTAAAGTATGGGGTAACAACGCCATTGTTGTCCTGAGTGTGAATGTCTTGGATGCTGACGTCGGCACCAATCGCCGTCAGGGTATAGCGCCCAAGAACATGGAGAGAACCTTGGCTACCGCGTTTGTCTACCGTAAATGTCTTTTTGTAAGGCATATTTTCTGGCATTGAATGAGGGTGCTCATAAATGCGAAGTTGTGGATCGGAAGGGGTGAGGGCGATTGAGTATTCAGAATAGGGTGGATCGCTGTCGAGTTGACCATCATTAACCGTTAAAGAATATCTATATGTTCCAGCTAGATCTGCCACAAATGAAGGCTTTACGGCTGTCGCGTCGTCAAAAGTCGCTTGGCTTCCTTCCGGTTTAGATAATAGCGTCCATTGGTAGGTTAATGGTTCACCATTCCCATCGCTGCTGACCGATCCGTCTATTTGGACTTGATGACCGACGTATGTGTAGAAAGGAGGTTCAAAGTAGGCAAGAGGTGCAACGTTTTCATAGAAAAAATAGAAAGTTGATGTAGAAGAAATAACTTCTACTCCATCGGAGACGGTCACTTTTACCGTATAGTCACCTTCTACATCTGCTTTTAATGAAGAAGTACTTCCATTGTCTGAAAGTATGGGATGACTGTGTTGTGGCTTATCTATTATTTCCCAAGAAAAATACAGCTCATCATCATCAATATCGTTTGCACCACTATCGATATGTAAGTAGTACCTTAAATTATTACGTTTTCCTTGAGTAATACTCAAAGTAGGCGCTGAGTTTTCACCGACGGTAACAGCAACAACTTTTACCTGATTAGTACGACTGTTTGTTTTGCCGTCATTAACCACAAGGTCGATCAAGTAAGTACCTGCAAGATCTGCATTGAAATCGGGTCTGGTTGAGTTAGGTGAATTTAACTGAGCGGTGCTGTTTTCCGGTTTTTCTACCAGTGTCCATTGAAAAGACAGTGCGTCGTTGTCTCTGTCTACACTATTTGTTCCATCCAATGCGACTAAATCACCTACCTTCACTTGTTGATTTATTCCAGCAATAGCGATGGGGGTACGGTTTCCACTGGCACTGTCTATCGACTCTGCCTCTCCACCGTTGCATCCGGTCATCAAAATAGCCAGAGTAGAAACAAAGCCTAGGTAGATGTTTTTCATTCTTTTTATTCCATAATCGAACTAAAGGAAAAGGTGCGGATTCCGCACCTCTTTGAGCTTAGTTTGTGATAAATGTATGACCTGTTGATACTAGGATTTCAGGGTTCAGACTGAATGCAAAACTGAAAACAAGCATTTTCATCGCGCCATTTGTTGGTTTTGCTTGCAAGCTGACTTCTATAACATCGCCTGCTCGAACCACTGTTCCTGTTTCCAGCCCTTCAATTCTTGGTGTGAAAGCTATCGCTGATGGATCTTGAGCGTCTAACTCCATAGTACTTGATTCAATAATTTTGAAGTCTGCGTTAATCGCTTCGAGTCGATACGAACTGACCTCAACAAAATCAGGGGTACTTCCATTAAGAGATTTCGTAATCATATCGGTTGGCTTTTGTGGCCAGGTTAGCTCATTTCCATCTTTATCAAACAATTTGATTTGGCTGGAGTCAGTTTCAGTTGCCGAAACACGTACAAAGGCTCTTTCGCTGCTCTCCTGCCCATCGTTAACGGTTAATGAGAAGGTATATTCGCCGATTACATCCGGAGTAAAAGTGGGTTTTTCTGCAGTGTTGTCGCTAAGTGCTGTTTTGCTATCACTTGGTTTGGATACAACAGACCACTGATAAGTATTTATGTCTGTGGTATTGGCATCGTAGCTATGAGAGGCGTCGAGCGTTGCTTCACCCCCTAACTCAAATGTTGCCGCGTTGGATTTATTGACGGGCTCAGAGGTATTCTCTGCTGGTGTTGTAAAAGCAAATGCCTTAGCAATAGGGGCAACGTTGCCATCATTAACATTTACAGTAATGGTTTTACTGACAGTGTCAGTGCCGTCAGATACTGCAACTTGAACTTGGTATTCACCAATAACGTTACCCGTGAAAGCAGCACTCTCGCTTGTCTCGTTCGTTAAAGTTGGTGTAGCGCCTTCAGGTTGTTTTAAAACCGACCAAGCGTAGGTGAGTTGGTCTCGCGCATCGGCATCCTTCGCATTTGCACTTAGGTTGATGGCGGTGTCGGTAACCGCATTGACATTTGTAACAGGGAAGACGTTTGGAGCGGCATTCACCGCATCGGTAGATGCGTTAAACGTTACCGAGGTCGCTTTACTGGTCTTTGAACCATTACTCACCCTTAAGTCAATAATGTAAGTCCCTGCAACGTCAGGATCGAACGTTGGAGAAATCGCATCGGCTTTACTCAGTGCCGCGTTGCTGCTATCTGGTTTAGTCGAGATAACCCAGTTGTAGGTCAGTACACGACCTTCCAAGCTGTAACTGCTAGAGCCATCAAGACGAACTCTGGAATTTACCTTCGCATTCTCACCTTGGTTTGTAACGGCAAATAGCGTTGGTTTTGGCTCTATAACTGAAGGCTTGGTGTTATCTTTTGGTGAATCCGATGACTCTGAACCACCGCAGGCTATTAGGGCTGGAATCGTCAATGACAGAAGTGTCCATTTAATTTTTGAATTCATTGTATCGTCCTGAGTATTTTTCTTGGTGCAGACGTTATGTGGGGATCTGCTAACAAGTTGGAATTAATGTCTCACCCCATACACCGAGCCAATGCGTGAAATCCGTAAAAATTTTCTACCTTGATAGGTTGGAAATGGCAGAACGCTATTCGATCTTCTATTCAAGGTTAGAATTTACCTTTCAGTTTTAGGCTTATCGTGCGTCCTGGAGCTGGCATTCCAGAGATTGAGCCAGGTTCTAGGTAGTACAAATCTAGAATGTTTGTGCCCACTAGTTCTGCGTCGAGCCCTTTGTAGATTTCGTACTTTATGTAAGCATCGAAGGTTAGAGTTTTATTTCGATTGACGACTTCGTCTTCGTGGCTGCCAGATTGGTAGTTACCGCGTACGCCCGTTTCCAATGCTTGATTGAAGAAACGAGAGCCTAACAACAGACTGGTGGAATATTCGGGTGCAGCGTGAGCTGAGAGATAACTGACTTGCGAGAATCCGCCTCTCATACATTGATTTGTTTGTGGTTTTTCACCATCAATGAGATCAACAACAAACTCTTGTGCCGCAGAGTTCTCATCGCAGACCTGATTTCGGAAGTTGTATGCGGCAGACAACTCGCCGAAATAGCGTTCATTGTCATAGGCAGCCTGTAATTCGATGCCGCTTGTGCGTTGGTAGTTGAGGTTTGAAAACGCCATGTCACGGCGATCTCTGTCCATAACATCATCTATTTGTTGATCAAAATAAGCGATCTTGATGTTGGCGGTATCGAAGTATTTTATGTAGCCCAATTCAAACAGTTGAGCTCGTTCAGGTTGAAGGGGCGCGGATGCTGTTGGCGTAGCTGAAAAACCGCTTGTGCTCTCAAAAAGGCTAGGGAAGCGAAGCGTTTCTGCGTAGCGTGCGTATGCACGTTTATCATCGCTGATAAGCCAGGTAGCAGTAAGTGAAGGCATCCAACCGCTACCATTAGTTTCGTAGTTCGTATTGTAGGCTGGTACATCAGCAAGTCGAGCTATCTTACAACTGCCTTGAATGTAGGTTGGTTTTGTCATAGCTTGCGCGCAAGCATTTTTAGAAAGGCTCAAGTCATTGTTGCCGTCCGTTACCCAATCGTGAGTGTGTTCTTGAATATAGGTCTTATCATTTTGGGCCACCGTGATACTCTCTCTGACCTTTTTCTCTAGGAGTACGTCAAAGTTGGTGAGTTCTAACTGGGTATTGGTTAGACGACTTTGGTATTTAGAAGCTTGATCAGGGAATAACTTGATCAGATTTTGTAAGCGAGAAATTTCCTTTCTCAAATTCTGACGAGTAAATGTTGTGCGCACTTCATGTTCTGCATTAGCAACTTTTTGTGCCATTTCTGCGGGATCGTAGGTCTCTTTTGTTTGGTAGGTTAGCCTATAGCCTTCAGTTTTGTACTCGCGCAGAGATTCTTTGTCTCCGGCATCTACTCGATTTTTAATGTAGTGATCGACTGATTTATATTTTCCGTACCGTAAACCCGCATTGAAGATCCACGAGTCGTTGGCTCGCCATTCCAACTTGGCAGCGCCGTTGTATTCTTCTCGTTCACCAGAGCGAACAGCACCGCCATAGAAGTCGATCATGTGCTGTAGCCCTTCTTTTGGCACCAATTTATGATCTTGATAGTGCCCTGATAGCGTGAGATCCCAGTTATCTGCCAGCCGCATTTTGTTTTTGAAGTTAAACCCTATACGCCGTTCTTTATTGAATACGGTGGCGGTATTGATGATGATATCTGGGTTAACGGGCTGAAAATGTGCAAAATTTGGGAACCCATATCCCGTATTGGTTTTTGAATCTGAAAACGTTGTCCACAAGTTGGTGCTTAAGTCGATATATGGATTGTCTGGATTGGTCCGATATTTAAAGCTGTAAGCTTGAATTTTCACCTTTGCCAATGGCCATTGCGGCATACCGTCTGAGGTACGATAGTCTGAACGACTCGCTAGAATCTCCCCGTGAATGCTTTCGGTGTAGCGCGCATTAAACTGAATTTTCTCGAAGTCTGAAAACTTGTAAGTGGTTTTTAGCAAGTATGACTGCATTTCTGATGAAGTATTGGAAACTTCATGCCTTGGAAGGTGATTTAAAGCGACGTGCTCCGGTTGCAGGTAAGGTATCCGTCCAAAGTTAGTGCCTGAATCTTCTTCGGAATAAGGTTGTTGATAGAATTCCGCTTTTTGAGTACCAGAGTGGTAATTTCCGCGCTTGCGATAGGCGTAAGCACCTAACCATTCAAAATTTTGTGCTATACCAGACATCGCTAATCGAAATGCCACATCTTTACCGGCTAGCGGGTTGTCGTTCCTGTTGTCTCGCGTTTGAAAGCGAACTTCGGGGTCTTGATACAAAGGAACGCCACCAAGTTCATTGTAGACAGGAACATCTTGCCAATGTTTACCTGTATGAAGGCGTGCGACATTGGGAGCGACAGAGTTGCTGCTGCCCTCTACCACAAACTCCATGCCAAAGGTTTCCCCTTCTTCGATGATATCTTGCGGTGACAATGTGGTAACTTCTACTGCTCCCCCCACTGACGTATTGATGTCAGAATTGAGCTGCGCCCCTTTGTGGACCTTCATGCCACCAATCAAATTGGGGTCGATGTAGTTACGGTTCGACGCACCGCGATAGCCGTTGTAAACCGAAATTCCCTGTTCGGTACCGTCAATCACAACCGGAACTCGTCCTGGACCTTGGACACCTCGGATATTAGCGTCGATGCTGCTGCCACCGTTTCGTGCTTCACCACTGAACGTATTGGCCATGCCTGTGAACAAGTCGGCACCACTGGCACCTTTGAAGCGCTCTATCTCTTCTTTGCTGATATAGGCGGTGGATGTGTCAGCGTCGTAAACATCCAATTCACCAGTTTCATCCCGAGCAATTTCATCATCGAAATGGGTACGAACCTGAATGGCATCCAACGTCATTGCACTGTTGAGTGGCGTAAGAATAAAACTGCCATCTTCCTGTGGTTCCGCGACAAGCCCTGTATTTTCTAACAATAAAGTCAACGCTTGCGCTGGATCGAAATCACCTTGTATCCCTTGGCTGTATATGTCTTCAGAAAGCGATGCATTCAGATAAAACTCGATATCTGCTTCCAAAGCGAATTGATTCAAAACCTGATCCAGCCTGCCTGCAGGGATTTGAAAACTTTGTGCAGACCAAGCTATTGCTGGAACAAGAAGAGCGGTAAGACCCAGTTTGACACGTATTAATACGGCTTGACGTGTAAGCCTTGGCAGGAACGACACCTTGCTATCCTTTTCGTTATTTTACTCACTGGTAATTACACCGAGTGAGACGTCAAAATCCGTAAACATTCCTCAATGATTTTGTTTGGGGGTGATACTCACCCAAAGAGGGGTGCGGTAGCGGATCTCGATCGGGAGGACTTGGCTGACGTTGTACAAGGTTTTGTCTGTGTCTCTGGTGGAGAAAACACCAGTAAGTTTTAAATGATGGAGACTAGGGTCGACTTTGATCACTCCACGACGATATCGGGCGAGATCGTTAATGAAGTCCGGCAGTGGTGTTGCTTGAGCTAGGATTTTTTGCTTTAGCCACAATGCGTCAGTCGCTCGATTGGCGTATTTTGTATCGGTGCGATTAGCATTAAATACAATGCTCTCACCAGAAAGAATGTGAGTAGACTCAAAGCTTTGCTCAGGATAAACCGCCACTTCTCCTTCGTACACACTGACTTGAGTTTGCTCCGCTTGCTGGTGGACAGTATAACGAGTGCCAATTGGAACGATTCTCCCTTGACCTGTTATCACTTTAAACGGGGTTAAGTGATGACCGCTGGTGATCATTATTTCCCCTTGAACGAGGTGCAAGATTCTTTCTGATTGATTGAAATCGACAAAAACACGAGTGGCGGTATTCATGATTAATTCTGTGCCATCAGAAAGTGATAGCGAGCGCACTTCGCCCGTTGCTGTAGCGTATTCTGCGCCAGTTGGTTGGGTAACCTGTGTAGACATCATCAGGGCTAACGTACTAACAGAGACACCTCCCCAAAGGAGAACTTGCCTACGAGTGGTTCCACGACGATTGCGACCGAGTACCTTTCCACTGAGCTGAGGATTTGGAACAGAGGCAAACTTTTTTTGCAGATTTTCCAATTGCTGCCAAGCAAATTCATTGTCTGGGTGAGCGGTACGCCAGGTGTTGAATGCTTTTTTATCTTGCTCTGTGACGTCATCTGCCCATAAGCGAGCCATCCATAGAGATGCTTGCTCTATGGATTCTCGAGAAATTCTATCCATCGACAAATCAGACCTCGAGCATTGCCATCATGCAGCCTTGCAAGGCTTTGGCGACGTACTTTTCAACTGAGGAGACCGATACATCCAACTCTTGGGCGATTTGTTTGTAGCTTTTGCCTTCAAGTTGGCGCATCAGCAAGGCTTGTCTCGCTTTGTGTGGAAGTTTATTCAATAGGGTGTCAATTTCGACCAGTGCTTCCACCACCAAAGTATGGGATTCGGGTGAGGAGGACACATCAGCCGGCTCACTTTCTAATAGCTCAAGATAAGCGGTTTCAATCCGACGTCTTCGATAGAGATCGATAACCAAACCCTTGGCAATGGTTGTCAGATAGCGGCGCGAATCTTTTTGTTCGGGAAGCTTGCCTTTGGTTAACAACCTTAGGTACGTGTCCTGAACCAAATCAGCAGTAACTTCAGGGCAACCAAGGCGTCGTTGAACGAATACCGAGAGCCAGCTGCGGTGCTCTTGATACATATTATCAATGCGTTGCATATTAGCTGGGTCAATTGCCACCATCGCTTGTTACTCCTATCGCCTAGATTTGGCTTACTTAAATGATAATGGTTATCATTTATATTGATAACAGGCAACGAAATATAGCAGAATTTGGCGGTAGATCTAGATCAATAAATACTGAGAAAAGAAATAAATTGTGTAAATGAGATATGTGGCAATGAAAAGTCGAATCTTTCTAATTGAAAACGAAAGGCTTCGTAACTTAACAACTTTTCGCACCACTATACGGTATTTTGAAGGGTATTTACCCTCATTTCGTCCAAATTAAATGAGGGTGGTTGAATATGGAAAGTACTATTTTCCGATACAAAATGAAGAAAAAATTCGACCGAGTAAGTCGTCAGAACTGAATTCACCTGTAATTTCATTGAGGTGTTGCTGAGAAATTCGAAGTTCTTCCGCCAAAATTTCGCCTGCCATGTAACCTTCGAGTTGCTGTTGACCTATATCCAAGTGCTCAGCCGCACGTTCCAGTGCATCCAAATGACGGCGACGCGCCATAAATCCGCCTTCTTGATTGCCAGAAAACCCCATGATTTCTTTCAGATGATTACGCAATGCATCCACACCTTCCCCTGTTTTTGCCGATAGGCGGATAAGTGTTGGTGTGTTGACGTGGCAGATCCCAAGATCTTCGCTGGTTTGATCGGCTTTGTTGCGGATCACTGTGATGCCGATTTTTTCAGGCAATCGATCCACAAAATCGGGCCAAATTTCACGTGGGTCGGTGGCATTGGTTGTAGTGCCATCCACCATAAATAAGACTCGGTCGGCTTGCTCTATTTCTTCCCAAGCGCGCTCAATACCGATTTTTTCTACTTCATCGGATGCTTCACGTAAACCCGCGGTATCAATAATATGCAGCGGCATACCATCAATATGAATGTGTTCACGCAGCACATCTCGCGTCGTACCCGCTATATCGGTAACAATGGCAGACTCTTTGCCAGAAAGTGCATTAAGTAAGCTGGACTTCCCTGCATTTGGCCGACCAGCAATGACCACCTTCATGCCTTCTCGCATAATGGCACCTTGATTGGCTTCTTGGCGGACCGCGGCGAGATTATCGATGATGGTTTGCAGATCGGTGGCGACTTTGCCATCGGCAAGAAAGTCGATTTCTTCTTCTGGGAAATCAATGGCGGCTTCAACATAAATGCGCAAGTGAATTAAAGACTCCACCAGCGTATGAATGCGTTTGGAAAATTCACCTTGCAGAGATTGCAGGGCGGATTTCGCCGCCTCTTCTGAGCTTGCATCGATTAAGTCAGCAATAGCTTCTGCTTGAGTTAAATCCATTTTGTCGTTTAGGAATGCACGCTCCGAAAACTCGCCTGGGCGTGCAGGGCGCACGCCAGAGATGCTCAAAATACGTTTTATCAACATATCCATGACAACAGGACCACCGTGCCCTTGAAGCTCTAACACATCCTCACCCGTGAATGAATGTGGGTTAGGGAAGTAAAGCGCTATGCCCTGATCCAGTTCTAAGCCGTCTTGGTTTTTGAACGGGAGGTATTCAGCATATCGAGGCTTCAATACTTTGCCTGTCACTTCTAAAGCAACTTGCGCTGCGAGTGGACCTGATACCCGAATTATACCTACACCGCCTCGTCCCGGAGCGGTAGCCTGAGCGACTATAGTGTCAGTTGTCATAGCATTTTTACCTGAAGGGGCATTTTGCCCATTACTGTGTTGAGTTCTTTGTGCGCAATTGTAATCAGCACTATTAAAAAAGGCGACCATTTGGTCGCCTTTCTTTCTATTATTTTGGCTGTCTTAGTCTTTATTTGGCTGTCTTAGTATGTAAGCCTTTCTTTTCCAGCGCTCGGTAAATCAGAGTTTGCTGAATTACTGTCACGACGTTGGAAACCAACCAGTATAGAACCAAACCGGACGGGAACCACAGGAAGAAGAACGTGAACATCAATGGCATGAAGTTCATGATTTTCTGCTGCATCGGATCCGTAATGGTTGATGGGCTCATTCTCTGGATTAGGAACATACTTGCACCCATCAGAACAGGAAGGATGTAGTACGGGTCTTGTGCAGACAAGTCAGTAATCCAACCAAAGAACGGCGAGTGACGAAGTTCTACCGATTCCATCAGCGCCCAGTATAGTGCGATGAAGATAGGCATCTGAAGAAGGATAGGTAAACAACCGCCTAACGGGTTTACTTTTTCTTTCTTGTACAGTTCCATCATTTCTTGGCTCATGCGTTGGCGGTCGTCGCCAATACGCTCACGCATCGCTTGCAGCTTAGGCTGTAGCATGCGCATTTTTGCCATGGAGGTGTATTGCGCTTTTGTTAGTGGGTACATCGCACCACGAACAATAAACGTCAGAACCATGATAGCCACACCCCAGTTAATCACAATGCCTTGAATGGCAGAGAGCAACCAGTGAAGAGGCTTCGCGATGAACCATAGCCACCCGTAATCCACTACCAAATCTAGGTGTGGTGCTACAGCTGCCATGTCGTCTTGAAGTTTTGGACCAACCCAAAGAGTTGATTCAACTGAGCCCGTTGCGCCATTAGCAATCGTGATGTCTGGAATACGAACACCGATGTCACCTTTGTTGCCGATAACACGCGTATACAGTCGAGTACCAGGCTGTTGCTCTGGGATCCACGCAGCTGCGAAGTAATGCTGGATCATACCCGCCCAACCTTGACCTGTTGTCAGCTCAATGGCCAAGCTGCGGTCTTGCATATCATCGAAGCTGTATTTTTTGTAGTTAACGTCTTGTGATGAGTAAGCACCACCACGGTACGTTGGCATGGTAATGCTGCCACCGTCGTCCATTAGGTCTTGGCGAAGGTGCGCGTACATACCGAAAGTTGCGTTAGTACCAGAGTTGTTTACAACATCGTATTTCACTTTAAGGTCGTAGTGACCGCGCTTAAGCACAAACGTTTTCACGTACTGCAAACCGTTCGCTTCAAACGTCATAGGAATGCTCAGTTCATCTTTACCATCAGCCAGCTCGAAGCTGTTTGATGCCACATGATAAACAGGGCGGCTCTTGCTGCTTAGGTCGACACCCTGAGGACCCACAAGGCCACTTTGAGCGATAAATGTTTGACCTTGGCTGTTTTTCAGCAGTTCAAATGGGTCTGCTGAGTCGAATTCTTTCGCGTACTGATTTAGATCTGCTTCAACCACGTCACCACCGAATGTATCGATAGAGAGCGTCAAGACATCTGTTTTTACGGTTACGATTTGCGCTGAAGGCGCTGCTGCTTGAGGTGCAGGGTCGGCTAGTGGGTCCGCAAAGTCTGGGGCCGGAAGAGTACCGCTGTTTTGTACCTGCTCAACCTGTTGTTGTGGCGCGGGATTCTTTTCTACTTGCCACTGTTGGTACAGCAAGAAAGAAACCAGTGCCAAAGCGAGCAGTAGGATATTACGTTGAGAATCCATCGTTATTTATCTCTGTCTTGTTTTTGGTGTGGTGGAACGGGGTCATATCCCCCATCGCTCAAAGGATGGCATTTTAATAGACGTTTGCCTGATAACCAACACCCTTTTACAAAACCGTGAGCTTTCAACGCTTCAATCGCATATTGAGAACAGGTTGGTGTAAAACGACAACGTGGTCCGATTAACGGACTAATCACCCACTGGTAGATTTTTATCAGACCAATGGCTAACCACGAGAGGGGCGAGAAAGGCGATGCCATAACTTATCGAAGAGCTTAAATATTTCCTCATTGCTTAAATCTTGAGCGCTTTTCTTCGCAATCACAACAAAATCTTTGCTTGGTAGCTGATGTTGTGACAGGCGGAAGCTTTCTCTAGCCAGACGTTTGAAACGATTACGACCGACGGCAGTTTTAATCTGCTTTTTAGGGACAGCTAAGCCTAAGCGAGGATGTGAAAGAGAATTCTTTCGGGCAATGATGGTGAAATGAGGTGAGCCTGCTCGATGAGCTTGCTGGAAGACATTTTGATAATGCTCGGGAGTTAACAAACGTAACTCCCGATTAAACGCGTACTTGCTCAAAATAATTAAATATTATTTTGAAAGGCGCGCACGGCCTTTTGCACGACGTGCATTAATTACTTTACGACCGTTCTTAGTTGCCATGCGAGCACGGAAACCGTGAGAACGCTTGCGCTTCAGAACTGAAGGTTGAAAAGTGCGTTTAGACATTGTTATTACCTTTACTGATCAGTAGTTTATAGGTTTATGTTAAACCCGGCGTGGGACTTAACTTCACTCTGGCTCTTTATTAGAAAGTCTGAGCGAAATCCGACGCCTCTCAACAAAGAGGCGGAATTGTAATCACTGACTCATTAAGAGTCAATCATTGGTCTAACGAAAATTCCGGTCGACGAATTATACGGATTGTCAGTTAAATCTCAAGGATCCTTATTCGATCCCCACCTGGCGAAGAAATTTTTGCAGTTTTGGATCCTGTGGATTACCAAAAATATCTTGTGGAGAACCTTGCTCCACTATGTGTCCATCTGCCATGAAGATCACTCGGTCTGCAACTTCTCTGGCAAATTGCATCTCGTGTGTCACGACAAGCATGGTCTGTTTTTTCGCAGCGAGCGATTTCATTAAGCTGAGCACTTCACCCACCCATTCCGGATCCAGTGCCGAAGTTGGCTCATCAAACAACAGAAGTTCGGGCTGAAATGCCATTGCGCGACCAATACCCACTCGTTGCTGCTGACCGCCTGAAAGCGCGGCAGGGTAGCTATCCCCTTTATCACCCAAGCCAATGTCGTCTAGAATCGCTTGAGCGCGCTCTAATGCCTGATCTTTCTTCCAACCACGGACGGTGATCAAGCCTTCAGCAATATTTTGTCGTGCTGTCATATGAGCAAAGAGTGCATAGCTTTGAAAAACAAAACCGGTTTTGCGACGCAGCGCCAGAACGTCCGATTTGGTGTGCTTTTCTGCATCGACAGTAATGTCATCAATGGAGATCACACCCTTGTTGGCTTGCTCTAGAAAATTCACGCAACGCAGCAGTGTGGATTTTCCGGTACCACTTGAGCCAATGATAACGATGATTTCGCCTTGCTGGATCTCGATATCAATGCCTTTCAATACTTCAGTATCGCCGAAGCTTTTATGAATGTTGTCGAGTTTTATCATCGTACGTATGCCTTATTGAGCTTCGCTTCTGCCCAAATTTGAACACGGGTCAGAATTAAGACCACACCCCAGTAAATCAATGCAACCGCTAAAAACGCTTCAAAGAATCGGAAACTGGATGACGCTTCCATTTGCGCTTTCGCCATGATTTCAGCGACACCTAACGTAAAGGCCAGCGACGTCGATTTGATCATATCGATGAAATAATTCATCAAAGACGGAAGAGCTACGCGGGTTGCCTGAGGCAAAATAATGCGTCTCATGGCTTGGCTGGTAGTCATACCTACAGACAAACTGGCTTCCATTTGGCTTCTGTCGATGCCAATAATCGCTGCGCGAATGCTTTCCGCCATATAAGCGGCAAAGTGCAGGGTTAAGCCGATAACAGCCGCACTAAACGCGTCCAACCCCACCATAAACGGAAAGATCTGAGGCAATCCGTAATACAATAAGAAAAGTTGAACGAGTAGCGGTGTTCCTCGGAAAAAGCTGATGTATAGCTGGCTAAGCTGATCCAGCACTGGCACTTTAAACACACGGATATTGGCGAGAATAACCGACAGTATCAAAGAAAACAGCAGTCCCCAGGTGGCCATAGACATGGTGGTACCGAGATACTTCAGCAGTATCGGCATCAATTCCATCATGTAGTTAAAGTCGAAACCCATATGATTACCTGTACTTAAAATTCGGATGTAGCAGAGACAAGAAAAGGCGGAACCATGATTCCACCTTTATCCTTGTGTATTGTGCTTTTTGATTATTGAGTGATGTCGCCGCCGAACCACTTAGTTGAAATTTCTTTCAATGTGCCATCTTCACGCATCGATTTCAGTGCCGCATTCACTTCTTTTTGAAGCTTACGACCCGCTTCGTTATCAACGAACGGCCATGCATTTTGAATGGTTTCGAATGGCTGACCTGCAAGCTCAAGAGGAAGACCTGTCTTCTTGATAAGCTCTAGTGCAGATAAACGGTCCATGATGAACGCGTCAGCGCGACCAAGTGCAACATCGTGCTCGATACCTGTGTCGTAGGTCTTGATGTTGATTTTGTTGTCTTTATCGTAATCGCGTAGCAGTTGCTCGAAGTTCGAGCCTAGGTTTACTGCAACCGTTTTACCTGCAAGATCAGCGATGCCTTTAATCTCATCGTTGCCTTTACGAACCGTAATTTGTGCACCGTCAACGACGTATGGGTCAGCGAAAAGGTATTTTGCTTTACGCACATCCGTCATGGTGATTTGGTTAGAAATGGTGTCAATACGCCCCGTTTCTAAAAGACCAAACAAACCCGAGAAATTTGCCGTTACGTATTCAACGTTGTAATCGTTACGTTTGCCGATTTCGTCCCAAAGATCGACTTCAAAACCTTGAAGCACATCTTTTTCCACAAACGTGAATGGGAAGTAGCGGCCAGACATTCCAACTTTCACGTCTGTCGCAGCGTGAACAGTTTGTGCAAAAGAAGCAGTTAGAGCGAGAGCAGCAAGTGCGGACTTAATCCAGTATTTCATTCGTTATATCCTCATTATTATGGAGGGGAATATTACTGTTAATTGTATTATTAGTGAAAATAACGAGTTGTTATTACAAATAACCAACTATCTTAAAAGAAACGACTTGTTAACATTTGATCTTGGGGATAAACCGCTATTGATCCACAAATTGTGGGTGATCATGTGGGTAATATTGGGGAAAAGTGTGCGGATCACTCGAATTGAGGATGAAAAATTGTGAATAACTTAGATCTTATTCACTGGATCTGCGATCATTTACTAGCGATCTGGGCAACAGAGCGCTAGAATTACCAACCTTTTCCAAATAACGATTACAAGAGTGAGGGCAAC